>JAEYWY010000014.1 GCA_023428695.1 Bacteroidota bacterium | reverse complement strand
TTGTAGGCGCAACGGAAGTAACGTAGTTGTACATGGCGTAAGCATCACTGGCCCACGCTCGCAATTTCTTTGTCCGATAGGTTTCATTTAATGTATTGATGGCAGTGATGTATTTTTTAACGATTGGTACTTCGCCACAATCATTGGTATTATGTTGTTCATGGTCCTTTTCCAGTGCCTTCCAGAATTCGGATCTCAATGATGCATGTTCCATGAGGTACGCGGCATCTTCCCTGGCCTCTTTTTCGAATTTTTGTTCATCGATCAGGCTCATGGGTGCAGGAACGGTGAGTGCTCTGTAGTAGTGCGGTGAAAACGTAACAACCCTGGTCCGACTGGTGTTTTTTTGAATTCGTGTTAGTTCCTGTTCTGCCTGCTTTTCAGCGATCCGGATCGCTGCGTTCAACCCGGCGAGTTCTTCGTTAAGTTGCTGGCGCGCCAGATCCCATTCTTTTTGGGCATCTGTTCCAATACCCTGAGCATAACGGTTTGGCAATACGGCGGTGTAGGCACCGAGGTTGAATGACACCGAATAATACGTACGTGGTATGTAGAAGCGCTGATGCTGCGTCTGCTTCTTTTCAAGCTGCGACAGCTTATCCTGCTTGCTCTTCGTCACGCTGTGTTTCAGCGACTTGTTTATCGCTGCGATGGCTTCTGCTGTTTTTCCCTGAGACTCCAGGATCAGACACTTTGAATAGTTCGCTTGTGGATGATACGGGTATACCTGGATCGCACTGTCGAGATATCTGGTGGCTTTGTCCACGTCACCAAGCTGAAGCCAGGCTTGTCCGAGATTGTTCAGAATCGTGCTGTTCTTTTTGTGCGCGCGACTCAAGGTTTCCAGGACCGGTATTGCCATATGACCTGCACCCATCATCGTGAGGTATGCCGCATAGTTGTTGTAGTTGTCCGCGTTAGGCAAGACCTCTGTCGCTTTACCCATCAGATACAATGCGGGTTCTTTTAGTCCGAGTATCCACATTCCGTTGGCAGTCGATGCGATCATCCCTCCGTAATGTGGATCGTTCTTAAATGCGTTGGCGGTCTTGTCCGCAAGCTCCTTCGACTTTGCCGTGATTAGTCCGCTAATTGATGCGTTTGTCGTTTTTACGAATGATGCCAGTTCCGAATTCGAGAGTGTCTTCTTGGGAAGCTTTGCTATCAGGTTTGTTTTCTTCGATGGAAATAGTCTGCCGTCTTCTCTTGCGGCCTCGGCGAGTTGCTGATCCGACATTGCCGGAAGGTTTTGGAACGAAGGCAGTTTCATGCCCATGCTATCCAGCATGCGCTTTGTTTCCGGATCGAGATTCTCCATCTCCTGTTGGGCCTCACGCATTAGTGCTTCAATCTCCTTTTGCGTAGGTGCCGATTCGGACTCTTTGGATTTAGGTTTCGTTTGAGAATGCACCGGCAAGACGAGCATTGAAACCAGGATCATTGTTAGCAGATTCTTGTTCATAGGGGCATGTTGCTGAATGACATTGTAAAAATGCTTCACCAATTCGCCGCCTTCAATCCTGTAAAAACAGGAGTTTTGACCGTCGCACAAAAATCATGGAAAAAGGGGAGAAGAGTTTACCACGTACTACTGGCGCCACCGCCACCTGATCGGCCGCCACCCCAGCTTCCACCCGAAGAAGAACTACTGCTACTTCCGAAGGTACTGCCAGAGGTCGAGGTGCTATGTTCCAGTTGGGGAATAGAATAGGTCGACTTTCGCTGATACCGGCAGAACTTACAGCCGTGAACTTCCTCACCAGACCCACTGGACGAATACGTAGCACCTACCACGGTCCGTCTGCTGATGGAATGGTATGCAATGGTATTACATCTGGGACACGGTTCATATTCTGAACTATTGCTGAGGTAGAACCACATCTCAACGGCACGGCATGATTGACATTGCCATACGTCGTAATCGACGGATCGTATCTTCTCCTCGGTCTTTTGGCCTTCGGTGAGATACTCATCTTCCTGCTGTTCTGTCAGCCTGGTCATACGTCCGGTGCAGTCCTTGCACTTACGTGGATGATTCCGGTAAATGCGTTTGCGCAACACGTGATAAGGGAAATAGAGCGCGAGTGGAAACGGGAATACCAATGCCATGACGAGCCAATACCATTGTTGTTTCCTCAGAAATTCGACGATCTCATAATAGTCCTGAATCCTCAGAAATCTGTTAATTACCTTCTGTGTCCTGATGAGTCGATGAAACACCGTTATAAGGAAATAGCCATATAGACACAGGACGCTCATCCCGATTGGGTTTTCGTTTGCGCTTACACCAAACAAGCTGATGATCAATACAGGTATGACCAGGAACTCTAAGAGCCACACCCATTTTGCCGGCAACATTTCCGGATAAGGATACTCCTTTGATTTTTTCGATCCTTTGAATTTTCCCTTGCTTGTCTTCACGATGAACGCGACAAGCAAAGCAGGCGCAAACCCAATTGAAAGGAGTATGACAAATCCAGCCCAGTTGCCGGCCTCGTTTGACTCCGCTGTTTGTTCGTCGGTGGCCCGACTCGTCAGGATCTTTTCAATTTGAATGATTCCATCAAGCATTCCCTGGTCGTAGTTTCCAAGTTTGAACTGGGGAATCATATGCATGCGCTGAATCCTTTTGCAAATAACGTCGGGCAACGATCCCTCAATACCGTAGCCGGTGTGAAAACGGATTGCTGGAATATCCTTTACCAATAGAATAAGTAATCCATTATCATTCCTTCCGATGCCCCATGTGTTGTAGAGTGCTTGCGCGAATTCAAAAACGTCTTTATCTCCAATGGACGTCACGACCACTACGGCGATTTGTACAGACTGTTTTCTCTCGAGCGAGGTTAATATGGAATCGATTTGTATAACGGTTTTTTTCTTCAGAATGCCATCGGGATTGGAGACGTAACTTCCGTCTATGCGCTTCTGATTGGGTACCGACTCAACAGTGGATTGGGCGGCCAGTTGGGGAGAGCCCAGAAGGAGAATCATCACCAGCGGGATCAAACGTATATTCATTGGGACAATTGATTGGAGTGAAGTCAGGAATTCGATCCCGTCTGGCCATCCGGGTTTATGTAAATATCAATCGAAAAGATGTTATCTGTATATGCCAGGGGTCATAAAGTCAGACGTCTGGCCATAAAATCATGGAAAAAGGGGAGGTTTCCAAAGGAGGCGATTCAGTTAATTTGTAAGTCGGGAGTAAAGAAGGTATTTTCATAGATAATGCGAATCGCTGCAGGTATATGCTCATTACTTCTAAGCATTCAGGTGCTTGGACAACCTGCCAGTGTCATGGATAGTCTGAAGGCCAACATTGACAAGTATCCGGCAGAGGATACCATGAGGGTGAGGGCGATCTTTCAATACCTGAGGTTCACGTTGTATAACTCCACTAATAACAAGCCGTACCTTAGAGAAATGCTTGCACTTAGCCGGAAGCTCAATTATCGCGCTGGCGAAAGAAAGGCATTAATGATGCATGTTAAATATTACGGCGACCGTAGTGATTTTCAACAATCATTTGCGTATGCTGATTCGTTGCGTCAATTGTTGGATGGTGATTCATCATACATTGCCCGCAGAGACAGGGGTATCTTGTATTGGGATATGGGCAATAATTATCATAAGCTCGCAGACTACGGCAAGTCGCTGGAATCTTACCTTTTAGCCGTCAAGGTGTTCGAACGGTCTGGCGACCAGAATTTTTTATGCACGCTTTATTCCAATATATCCTCGGTGTATGAGAATACATCCGATACAGTGCGTTCCCTGGAATACATTACGAAGGCGCTCAAGGCGGCGGAAGCATCGAATGATGAGGACGTATTGTGTTTTGCCACCATTAATTATGCCACTGAGCTCATCAATCGAAAACAGTTTGAAGGTGCGTCGCGTGCGCTTGACGAAGCGGAGCCCCTGGTCGCCAAGCTGGAGAATGACTCGTATTCCCAGCATTACTCTTATGGCAGAGGTCTGGTTGCAAGCAATTTGAAGAACTATTCCGATGCCGTTTCTTTTTTCAGAAAATCCATGCGTTTTGCGAAGACATTGGATGACGTACACCTCGCCACGGAAGTAATGATTCACCTGTCTAAGAGTCTGTCTGGCATGAACAGGTTTCCTGAAGCGAAGGTCTACCTTGATTCGGCGGTTCTGTTGGCGAAAGGAGCAGGATTAAACACAAGGAGAAAGCACGCTTACGACGGACTGGCTGCGTGGTATGAAAAGGACGGGGATATGAAGAATGCGCTGAGTTATCTCCGAAAATCCATCGCACTTAACGACAGTATTCTCTCGGAGGAAAAGAACAAACAGATTGCTGCTCTCGAAATGCGTTATCAGGCGGAAGCCAGGGAAAACGAGATCCGGAACCTGAAAACTGAACATCAGTTGCAGGAACTATCCATTCGTCAGAAGAATCTGTTCAATTATTTATTGATAGGCGCAACGCTGACGATACTGGCCATGTTTTTGCTGACCTACAAGAATTATACGCACAAACAGCGTCTCCAGGCACAACGAATTTCCGAGCTTGAAACCGAGAAGAGACTTGCTGCGACGGAAGCGGTGCTCATGGGAGAGGAGCAGGAGCGGACACGACTGGCAAAAGACCTTCACGACGGACTGGGAGGAATGCTTGCCGGTATTAAACATTCATTCAGCACTATGAAAGGAAATCTGAGCATGACGCCTGAGAATCAACAGGCGTTTGAGCGCAGCATGGATATGCTAGACAGCTCTATCAGAGAGATGCGCAGGGTGGCACACAACATGATGCCGGAAGCATTGGTCACTTTCGGGTTGGATACAGCCCTGAAGGATTACTGTTCGAGCATCAACCAGAGTGGTGCGTTGCAGGTTAGTTATCAGTCCATCGGAATAGAAGGTGAGACGATTGACAAGACGATTTCCATTACAGTGTACAGAATTGTACAGGAGTTGATAACCAACACCATGAAACATGCCTCGGCGTCGAATGCTATCGTTCAGGTGACGCGAACCGACGGACTTATTTCTGTGACTGTTGAAGACGATGGTAAGGGTTTTGATGTTGGCATGCTCAACAATGCGAAAGGTATTGGTTGGGCAAACATTCAGCACCGGGTTGATTTTCTGAATGGAAAAATTGATGTCAGGTCCGGTTCGGGAAAGGGTACTTCCGTCCATATTGAATTTGCGAATTAATGGCTATCAGGATATTTATTGCGGACGATCATTATATGGTTGTGGAGGGTATTCGCTCTTTGTTGCAAGGCGAGAGCAATATTGAATGGATGGGTCATGCAATGAATGCCGCATCGTGCCTGGCGTTTTTGCAGCAGCAACGCCCCGATGTAATCCTTATGGACATCAACCTTCCTGACAAGAGCGGAATCGACCTTTGCCGCGAGGTGAAACAGAAGTATCCCGCGATCTGTATTCTTGGTCTCAGCTCGTTCAATCAGCAGAGTTATATTCAAAAAATGATCGACAGTGGTGCGTCCGGATATGTATTGAAGAATGCAACGCGTGACGAATTGATTGAAGCGATAGAGGCCGTGACTGAGGGGCGAAAGTTTCTCAGCCCGGAGGCGGCTGCAGCCGTAAAGAAGAATCTTGAAACACCGATCCCTGTCCTGACACGCCGCGAAAAGGAAGTGCTGGCCCTCATCGCCGACGGACTCACGAACAATGAAATTGCCGAGAAGTTGTTTATCAGCAGCACTACGGTAGATACACATCGCAAGAACCTGCTAACCAAATTCGAGGTTAAGAATACTGCGACGCTGATACGGTTGGCTGCACAGTACCAATTCATCTGAGACCGCAGATTGACGCTGATTGAATGATGACGCTGATTTGATTACGCTGATTCCTCCGCACACCCTTTGGACCCCCTGAAGGGATCCACGCGCAACAGCTATCGAAAACTGCCAACGTTCAACTTTGAACTTCAACTACTTCTTAAAAACCTTCCCCTTCTTCAGCGATGAGTCGCGAACAATCAGGCGTGTTTTCAGAATTTTTGTTTCGGGTTCCGGCTCGCGGTTGTCTTTTGATTTTACTTCGATCTGGCGGATGAGAAGTTTCGCAGCTTCCTGACCCATTTCGAATCCGGGCTGATCAACAGAAGTCAGCGGCGGATCCATCAAAGCGCTGAAGAACCAGTTACTGAATCCGACAACGGCAATGTCGCCAGGGATTTTGAGACCCGCCTCTTTGATGGCCTGCATGGCGCCCATGGCAGCAGGGTCGTTGGTAGAGAAGATTGCGTCGGGACGATTCGGCATTTGAAGAAGTTTTTCGGTAGCGATCTTACCTTCTTCAATGGTACCGAGGGGACAAGACATGATCAGATCCTCGTATACAGGAATGTTGTTTTCCTTCAATGCCTCGAGATATCCGTTGAGGCGTTGTTTGGTGATATCAAGGTTCGGAGGACCTTCGAGGTGAGCGATGCGCTTGCAGCCCTGGTCGATCAGGTGTTGTGTTGCGTCTTTTGCGCCGCTGAGGTCATCGACGATGATTTTGCTTGAGTTGGGAGTATCGTAAACGCGATCGAAGAATACCATAGGCACGCCTTTGGCGAGGATACCTTCGATGTGTTCGAAGCTGCTGGTTTCACGTGACAATGAAATGAGCATACCATCCACGCGGCTGTTGAACAGCGCCTTGATATCGGTTTTTTCGCGTTGCAGTGATTCGTTGGATTGTGTAATAATAACATTGTATCCGGCACTGTAGGCTACATCTTCGATACCACTGATGACTGTTGAGAAGAAGAAGTGTACGATTTCAGGGATAATGACACCGAGCGTATTGGTTTTGCTCTGTCGCAGGCTGAGTGCGACGATATTGGGTTGGTAGTTGAGTTTTTCGGCAAGTTCGTTCACGGCCTTTTTTGTTTCCGGGCTGATGTCCGGGTGATCTTTTAAGGCCCTGGAAACGGTTGAGGGGGAGATCCCGAGTTCACGGGCGATGTCTTTAATTGTTACCTGATTGTACTTCATTTTTCTGATTGATTTTAAAACTTCCCGTGGGGATAAGCAGCTGTAGTTTCCACAAGTTTAAAAAGTAATTCCGGAATTACCGCAACCGTTGCGCAACTTTTTTCGGAACGTCGCAATCGATTGCGCGTCCGTTTACGGGTGCGATTTCGTGAATATTTCTTGCCTTTTTCGGTTTTCGTATCGCTACCGGGGATATTTTCACTGCTGTCAGCACAAACGTTGACGACTTAAATACCAAAAATCCAATAAACTCATGAGGAATTTTTACTTAGTAAAAGGGGTTTTCGTGGTTCTGCTCCTGTTGGGGTGCAGTACGACGTGGGCCCAGACATCGCGGATAACAGGACGTGTTATCGCGAGTGACGACCAAACCGGACTACCCGGTGTAAGTATTCTTGAAAAGGGTACGAACAACGGTACCGTTACTGATGCGGAGGGGAATTATAGCATTACCGTCCCGCAAAATGCGGTTCTCGTTTTTTCATTCGTCGGTTATGCCACCCAGGAAATTTCAGTCGAAGGTAGAACAACCATCGATATTTCAATGGAAACTGACGTCATGGCTCTCGGCGAAGTTGTTGTTATCGGTTATGGCCAGCAGGAGAAGAAGGATGTGACCGGATCGCTCACTTCGATTTCAACCAAGGATTTCAACAAAGGTGTATTGACGTCTCCACAGGATCTGCTTGTTGGACGTGTGGCCGGTGTGTCCGTGATTTCCAACAGCGGTGCACCTGGCGCAGGATCTACAATCAGGATTCGTGCAGGTTCTTCACTGAATGCGAGTAACGATCCTTTGATTGTCATCGATGGCTTCCCTGTGGACAACAACGGTATCGGAGGTACAGCTAACCCGCTTGCAGCGATCAACCCGAACGACATTGAGTCTTTCGTAGTTCTCAAAGATGCTTCTGCAACAGCGATCTACGGTTCACGTGCTTCCAATGGTGTCATCATCATTACGACCAAGAAAGGCTCTTCCGGCAAACCAACGATCCAGTATAACGGTACACTTTCTGTCAGCATGCTTGCGAAGAAGGTAGAAGTGTTGACTGGCGACGAGTATCGCGAATACATTAACACGAAAGTTGATGAGGGATCCGTGAGCGGTCTTGGTGCTTCAGCATTGACGCGCCTGGGCCCGGAGAATACAGACTGGCAGGAGGAAATTTATCGCACGGCGATTTCCCATGACCACAACGTGAGCGTTAGTGGAACATACGGAATCCTTCCGTACAGAGTGTCTTATGGATATACAAAACAGGAAGGTATTCTGCGCAACACTGACGTAAGCCGGAATTCAATCAACATCTCTTTGACACCGAGTTTTTTCGACGGTTCACTTAACGTGTCTGCAAATCTGAAAAGCTCGTTCTCAAAGAACAATTTTGGAAGTGAGGGAGCAGTTGGTTCTGCGGTGACATACGATCCGACCCAGCCTGTAATGAATGGAAATACGAAGTACGGAGGATACTTCACATGGACGCAGCTCTCGTCAGATCTTCCAGGTGGAATCATGGATCCAGACGGAGAGGCAACTCAACTTGCTCCGGCTAACCCCGTTGCACTCATCGAACAAACGGACAACAGAGCTGAAGTTGATCGTCATATCGGTAACCTTCAGTTGGATTATCGTTTCAAGTTCCTTCCTGATTTGAAAGTCAACGTGAATGCCGGCTTTGATATCATAAAGACAGAGGGGTATAACATCAGACCGGTGAACGCTGCTTTCACGTTGAGAGACGGGCCTGGTCTGAACGATATTTATTCAGCGGAGAACAGATCAGAATTGTTTGATATCTATTTCAACTACACCAAATCGTTTGGAGTGCACAAACTCGAAGCGACTGCGGGGTATTCCTTCCAATCGTTCACGCGAAACGGCCAGTCATTCCGCACCCGAGGAGACGGTTCTGTGATTTACGGAGATGATACCAACGATGACGATGTACTGGATGCACCGTTGAAAGACATCCCGAATCCGACGGACCTGCTTTCGATATTCGGAAGAATCAACTATTCTATTGCCGACAAGTATCTTCTCACACTGACACTGCGTAATGACAATTCATCGCGTTTCATCAAGGAACATCGTTCAGGTTTATTTCCGGCAGCGTCATTTGGCTGGAGAATCAGCGATGAAGAGTTTCTTGCAGCCGTTCCTGCAATTTCAAACCTGAAACTGCGTATCAGTTACGGTATCACAGGACAACAGGACATCGGCTCTAACCCGTATCCTTATTTGCCAAGATTCCAGCAAAGTACATCTACCGCCCAATATCAGTTCGGCGACCAGTTCTATTACACGTACCGCCCGGCGCCGTATGACGCCAAAATCAAGTGGGAAGAAACCTCGACATTCAATGTTGGTTTGGACTTCGGGCTGCTCGAAGAAAAGATTTCCGGAACGTTTGACGTATTCAGTCGCGAGACAAAAGATCTGATTGGTAGTGTCCCGGTTCCCGCGGGGAGCAATTTTTCGAACTTTCTCACCACCAACGTCGGTGATATGAAAATTACCGGATATGAGATCGGATTGAATTACAATCCGGTAAGAACCGCAGACGTCGATGTGAATTTTGGCGTGAACTTCACACGGCTTAATAGTGAGATTACGAAGCTCACGAAGACCGACGATCCTGATTTCTTTGTTTCGACCGGTGGAATATCGGGTGGTGTTGGTAACAATATACAGAGACATATCGTCGGAGAGGCACCCTTCACGTTCTTTACTTTCCAGCAGGTATACGATGCTAACGGAATGCCCATTGAAGGTCTTTATGTTGACAGGACAGGTCTCGGAGGATCAGTTATCAGCAATGAGAATAATAAGTATTACCATGAGAAACCAATGGCTGATTATTTGATCGGTATCAACTCCCGAATCAATTACAAGAAGGTCGATTTCTCATTCTCAGGCCGCGTAAGCCTTGGCAATTACGTTTACAACAACGTGTTGTCGGCCAATGCCGTGAATAATCAGCTTTATAACCAGAACGGCTTCTTCAGTAACGTGCCGGTGGCCATTAAGGAAAGCAATTTCAATGCACAGCAATACTGGTCAGACTTCTATGTTGAGGACGCATCATTCTTCAAGATGGACAACATCAGCCTTGGGTATACATTTGACAACCTCGTGAATGACAAACTGAAGATTCGTCTGAGTACCACGGTGCAGAATGCATTTGTAATCACCGACTACAGTGGTATTGACCCGGAACATTCCAACGGAATCGATAACAACCTTTATCCACGGCCCCGTACATTCTTATTTGGACTTAACATTACGTATTAAGAGATTGATATGAATTCGAATATAAAAACACTACTTGCAGCGGGACTCGGACTCTCTGTGTTGATGAGCTCCTGCTTCAGTGAACTCGATCCTAAGCCACTTGGCGATCGGGTAAAAGATGCTGCTTCCGTGTACGATTCACCGCTTGCATACAAGGAAGGCCTGGCAAAGTTATACGCAACCTTTGCTCTTAGTGGGCAGCAGGGACCGTCTGGCCAACCTGATATTGACGGGATAGACGAAGGTTTTGGTAACTACCTCCGTCAATACTGGAATTGCCAGGAACTCACGACCGACGAGGCCGTGATGGCGTGGAACGACGCAACGATCAAAGATTTCCACTGGCATACATGGACTCCTTCCGATGTATTTATCGGGGCTGTTTATGTGCGCATCATGTATACTGTTGCTCTGGCAAATGAGTACATCAGAGCCACTGCTGGAAACACGGATACTGACATCCGGAAGTATCACGCGGAAGCGAGATTTCTCCGCGCGCTCGCTTACTACCATGCAATAGATCTTTTCGGAAATCCGCCTTTCATTACGGAAGCTGATTTGCCTGGTTCGTTTTTCCCTTCGCAAACAAACCGCGCAGACTTGTTTCAGTATATCGAACAGGAATTGCTTGCAATCGAAAGCGAACTGGGTGCTCCCAGGTTCGAGTATGGCCGCGCCGATCAGGCAGCGCTCTGGATGCTGCAGGCGAAACTGTACCTGAATGCTGAAGTCTACATCGGTACACCGAAGTATACGGAGGCGGTTACCGCAACCAAGAAAGTTATCAACGCGGGCTATGCGTTGTCGGAAGAATACCTGCACAACTTTGTGGCTGATAACCATGAAAGCACCGAAATGATTTTTCCGATCACGTTTGACAGCCAGCGTACACAGTCTTTTGGCGGAATGGTCTACCTTATTCACGCGCCAATTGGCGGAAGTATGCCTGCCTACGATCTGTTTGGTACAGGTGGTGGATGGGGTGGAATTCGCACAACATCTGCATTCGTCGAGAAGTTTGACGACATCTCTGGAGAAACTGACTCACGTGCGCTGTTCTGGACTGACGGACAGACACTGGAAATTGCGGACATCGCACAGTTCACAGAAGGGTACTCCATGACGAAGTTCCGGAACAAAACACTTGCGGGTGAGATTGTCCCGAATTATCACGCTGACTTTGTGAATACCGACTATCCGATGTTCCGTCTTGCTGATGCATACCTCATGTTCGCTGAGGCTGTGTTGAGAGGTGGAACCGGTGGTACGATTACCGAGGCTGTCGGGTACGTTAATGAAATCAGGGAACGTGCCTATGGTGACGCATCCGGAAACATTTCCCAGAGTGATCTGACGCTTGATTTCATCCTTGATGAGAGAGCACGCGAACTGTACTGGGAAGGACATCGCAGAACTGACCTGATTCGTTTCGGGAAATTCACGGGGTCCAGCTATCTGTGGCCGTGGAAAGGAAATGTTGCTGAAGGCACTGGCACGCCTGAGCACCTGAACCTGTTCCCGATTCCGGCAGTAGATAGGGCTGCTAATCCAAATCTTGACCAGAATCCTGGTTATTAATCCTGTAAACTTAAAGAGATGAAACTACTAAGAATAAAAAATATCCTGCTGGGGGTTCTTCCTTTGATGCTTGTTGCGTGTTCAGAGGAGGAGTTGGTGACCCTCAATTCGGATGCGACTGTTGATCCGGAGATTTCTGCAACGGCTATCGTGCTTACGAAAGAAACGGAGGGAACGAATGCCCTTACGGTATCCTGGCCTGAACCGGACTACGGCTTTTCGGCTTCTCCGACTTACTTCGTTCTCCTTGACAAAGAAGGTGGAGATTTCAGTGCAGCAATTGCTGTTAACAATGCAGCCAACCTGAGCAAGACGTTCAAGGTTGAGGAGTTGAACAAACACCTGATCAATCTTGGATTTGAACCGGGTGAGGAAGGTGGTCTGGCAATCCGTGTTGAATCACGTCTTTCGCCTTCGTTCAGCATCATTTCAGAACCTGTGACACTAGATGCAACTGCTTACACGGCGTTCCTCGATCTGTCTACGACATGGGGCGTAGTTGGCTCGGGTTACAATAACTGGGGTGCGTTCCCTGACGCTCCGTTCTTTGCAACCAGCACTCCGAATGTGCTGGTCGCATACGTCGAACTTCTCGATGGCGAAATCAAGTTCAGAGAGAACAACGCCTGGGATAACAATTATGGAGACGACGGAGCAGATGGTTCGCTTGATGCTGGTGGAAGCAATATTGCAGTCACCGCGGGTCACAAGAAGATCACTTGGAATACCCAGTCAAACACCTACACCATCGAACCATTCACATGGGGAGTGGTCGGTTCGGCGTACAACGACTGGGGCGGCGCAGGCCCTGACTTTCCGTTCACTTACGACGACGCTACCAACCAATGGAGAGCGGTTGTAAAACTCCTGGATGGCCAGTTCAAGATCCGGAAAAACAACGACTGGGGAACTAATTACGGTGACACAGGCGCAGATGGAACACTTGAACTCGATGGATCTGATATGACGGTCACCGCAGGGAAGTATCTCATTACGTTCAGCGAAGTGGACCTGACAATTTCTATTGAACCAATCCCGAGTATATGGGGACTTGTCGGAAGTGCTTACAACGATTGGGGTGGGGCTGGTCCGGATGCTCAATTCACACCTGACTGGAGAAACGAAGGCGTGTGGATTCTTAAGAATGTCCAGTTGCTTGATGGAATGTTTAAGTTCCGCGACGCCAATGATTGGGGAACCAACTATGGCGACACCGGCGGCGATGGTACCCTCGAACTTGATGGTTCGGACATTCCGGCCGAGGCTGGCATCTACACGATCACGTTGGACTTCAGCGATCCTGCGAATCCAACGTGGAGCAAAGTGAAGTACTGACAAATTACACACATCACGATTCAGGGGCTCGACGAGGGCCCCTGTTTCCTTTCCATATAACCCCTGCTGAATGAAGAAACTCTACATCCTATTCTTTTTTCTCACAACGTTTGCTGTATCCGCGCAGACTGTTTCGCTGAACCCGACGGTTACGCCGGCGCTCTTCCGACACAACGATCCGATTACTGTCACTTATGACGTGACCGGAACTTCGCTTGCGACCCTGACCAATGCCTGGATATGGGTGTGGATCCCGGGAAAGAATATTGATGCGAAATTCAATATCAATCCTGCAACCGCTGGTGCCGATGCTGCAAAGTTCACTAAGAGTGTCGTTGACGGAAGGACGCTTTTTACCATCACGTTTACGCCCGCTGACTTTTTCACGACAAGCATCGCGACCGAAACGAAGATCGGCATGTTGCTCAAGGCCAACGACTGGCCGAACGGTCAGACCAGTGATTACCTTGCCGATTTCTGGGACGGATCGTTCCAGGTGAAGCTTATTTCACCGGCACAGACTCCGGTGTTCACCGATGTTGGTGAGGAGGTAGTGATTGAAGCGGAGACCCCCGTTGATGCAGATTTCAAACTTTATGTCAACGATGTACTCATTGACGAACAGGACGGCATCCGTAACTACACATATGATCACACGGTAGCCGGACCGATCGCGACAGGGGAGGTACGCATCACTGCTACCTCGGGCGGAATTACGCGTGAAACTTCGTTTGAATATTATCCGGCGACAAGTCCGGAAGCGGAAAGACCGACCGGTATAATTGCCGGGATCAACTATGACGCTGATGAAACCGTCGCAACGTTATGCCTATGGGCACCAGACAAGAAAACGGTTTATGTCCGTGGCGATTTCACCGATTGGGAGATAAGCCCGGAATATCAAATGAAAAAAGACGGCGAGTTCTTCTGGATCACAATCAATGGACTTACACCCGGCACCGAATATGGCTTTCAATATCTGCTTGACGGCGGTGTTTATGTCGCGGATCCATATGCCGACAAGATTCTCGATCCGGACGACCAGTACATTCCCGCAACGGTGTATCCCAATCTCAAAGCTTTTCCCCAACAGGCGTTGTCTTCAAGCTGGTACTTCAATCGGGTTGCCGTGTTGCAGACAGGTCAGGAGGCATACCAATGGGAGTTTCCAAAAGCCAACATAGCTGACAAGGAAAACCTCGTGATTTACGAAGTTCTCATCCGTGATTTTTTCGGAAGCAACGGCAGAACGTATAAGAATCTCGCTGATACACTCAGCTATCTGAAACGACTCGGCGTCAATGCCATCGAACTCATGCCGATTATGGAATTCAATGGAAATGAAAGCTGGGGCTACAACCCTGCGTTCATGTTCGCTCCTGATAAATACTATGGTCCCAGGGACGAATTCAAGGCATTCATCGATAAATGCCACGGTGAAGGCATCGCAGTCATTCTCGACATCGCGATGAACCACCAGGACATGCCGAATCCGTATGTGATGATGGACTTCGACTTTGGAGCTGGTAAACCGAAACCTGCCAACAAGTGGTTCAATCCCGATGCAAGGCACCCCTTCAACGTATTCTTCGACATGAATCACGAGAGCACGTACACGCAGGCGTACCTCGATACCGTTAACCATTACTGGTTGAATGAGTATCGCATCGACGGATTTCGTTTTGATCTTTCGAAAGGGTTTACACAAACCAATAATCCGACAAATGTTGGTGCGTGGAGTAACTACGATGCAAGCCGTATCGCGATCCTGAAAAGGATGGCTGATCGTATTTGGGAACATTCGCCGAAGGCAATCATTATCCTTGAACATCTCGCGGTCAACTCCGAGGAGAAAGAGCTCGCGGAATACCGTGCCGATGAGGGCAAAGGCATGATGCTGTGGGGTAACATGAATCACGCCTACAACCAGGTGACTATGGGCTATAGCGAGAATTCCGATATCAGCGGGACAAGTTTCAAAGGTCGCGGATGGAATTACCCACACCTCGTGTCTTACATGGAAAGTCACGACGAAGAGAGGCTGATGTATAGAAACATCCAGTACGGCAACGGCCAGGGCACCTATTCGGTCAAGAATAAAAACACATCGATTGATCGTATCAAAGCGGCGTCGGTTCTGTTTTATACGGTACCCGGACCAAAGATGCTATGGCAGTTTGGCGAGCTTGCTTATGACTACAGTATTAACACCTGTACAGATGGTACGGTAAACGACAATTGCAGAGTTAGTCCGAACCCGGTTAATTGGGAGTATCGCAATGACCCTGCGCGGGCGAGCCTGTACCTGTTCACGGCAGACCTGATCAGGTTACACACCACGTACAGCGTTTTCACCAACGGTGATGCTACCATCACTGCGGGCACGTCTCTGCTCAAACAGGTCACGGTAAAAAACTCCCCTTACACTACATCGCCATCATCGACGGCCGAAATGAATGTACAGGCTGTCGCAAACATGGAAATGCAGGGACAGGTTGTCGCGGTGAGCTTCCCTCACACGGGTGTTTGGTATGATTACTACAACGGAGGCGCTCCGGTGGACGTTACGGCAACGCCGTTCCAGGTTCAGCTAAAGGCTGGCGAATACAAACTGTACACGGACGTTCCGATCGGAGCGGGTCCCATTACCTCTGCCGAGCGCGATGAACGGCTGGCAACAAAGGTTCGTGCATATCCCAATCCTACGACCGGAAGTCTTTTTGTCCAGAAGCCGCCGCGAACAACGGTGAGGCTGACTGACCTGCGCGGCGTTCCGGTACCGATGTCACAGATTGCCGATGACGAATACGACATCAGTACGCTGGCGCCTGCGATTTATCTGCTTACGTGCGAGAACAGTGACGGAGCGCGAGCAACAATCAAGGTCGTGAAAACACGCTAGATCATGATAAGGACGTTAAGCATCGTTGCACTCCTTGTCTTTGCGTTTGAAGGGAATGCGCAGCGCGGTAAAATCGTTTTTGACCGTGTAGAGCCACCGTTCTGGTGGACTGAAATGAAGGATAATTCGCTTCAGATACTTCTGTACTCAAAGGGTACGGACCTTTCATCGTGCACCGTGGAGATGAAGTACCCCGGCGTTACGCTCGGTGAAGTCACAAAAGTTGAGAATCCGCATTACCTTTTTGTAAACCTTACAGTTTCTCCGGAAGCAAAGCCGGGTGTCATTCCGTTTACAATCAGGCATGGAAAAAAGGCAACGCAGTTGACATACGAACTCAAGGCCAGGGTGAATGATGGTGCCGGTATACAGGGATTCAATTCTTCCGATGTAATGTATCTCATCATGCCCGACAGATTCGCAAACGGAGAACCGAAAAATGATTCGGTTCCGGGAATGTATGAAGGTGCCCACCGCGCGAAACCATTTGGTCGCCACGGTGGCGATATTCAGGGCATCCGGAAACAGCTTGATTACATAACGGATCTCGGGGTTACTGCACTTTGGCTGAATCCTGTACTTGAGAACAATCAACGGTCGTCGAGTTATCACGGCTACGCAATTACCGATCTTTACGCCGTCGACAAACGTTTTGGCGGCAATGCAGAATACCTTGCCCTGATCGACGATTGTCACAAGCGCGGCATGAAGGTGATCCAGGATATGGTGATGAATCACATCGGTAACGAGCATTGGCTCGTGAAAGACCTGCCGCAAAAAGACTGGTTACACCAGTTTCCGGAGTTCACGCGATCCAACTACAGGTCTACTGTTGTTTCCGATCCTTACCACGCATCTGCTGACGCGAAACTCATGAATGACGGATGGTTCGACACAACGATGCCCGACGTAAACCAATCAAACCCGCTTTTCGCAAAGTACCTTATTCAAAATACGATCTGGTGGATTGAATATGCCCGGATTGACGGGATACGAATGGATACATACCCGTATCCCGACAAACATTTCATGGCAGAATGGGCGCGCCAGGTAATGGATGCGTATCCGTCGTTCAATATCGTCGGTGAAGTGTGGATCGACGATGTTGCAACTACGGCGTATTGGCAGAAGGGTGCGGGCAACGCTGACGGCTATGAATCACACCTGCCTTCCGTGACGGACTTCCCGATGTTTTTCGCAGTACCGCGGGCGTTGAATAGCAAGCCGGGATGGGACTCGGGCCTGATGGAATTGTATACGCTGCTTTGCAAGGACTTTAATTATCCGAATCCTAACAACAACGTCGTTTTCCTTGACAACCACGATGTCAGCAGATTCTTTTTCCTTTGCCAGAAGGACATTCGCAAGTACAAACAGGGGATGTTGTTCCTGCTTACAACGCGTGGGGTACCGCAGCTTTATTACGGCAGCGAGATACTGATGGATGGCGACGGCGCACATCATCCGGATGTAAGACTTGATTTTCCGGGTGGCTGGGCTGAGGATCCGGTGAATGCGTTTGACCGGAAAGGCCGCACCGACGCCCAGGAAGAAGCGCATGCTTTCCTGCGAACCCTGCTGCACTGGCGGAAGAATCAAACCGTGATTCACAGCGGAAGACTTACGCACTACATTCCACACGGCAACGTCTATGTGTATTTCCGTCGAAACGACGAGAAAACTGTCATGGTTATCCTTAATGGAAACAATAAAGATGTTAAGCTTGATACCGGCAGATTTGCGGACAACATGAATGGCACAGGGGCTGTGAGGGATGTGCTGAATAATCGGGTTGTTGAGAACGCTGATCAGCTTGATTTGCCTCCGTACGGAGTCCTGTTGCTCGAGTGGAATAATGGTCGCGGAGCGGAGTAAGTTGCTCAGCATCGATTGAAAAATTCATTAACCTAAATTTATATTACCTAATCTGAGCTCTGAGGTCTCCCGTGATTCCGGGAGACCTTCTTTATATCTTGGGAATTTCATAAATAACAATAAACTTGTTGTTTTGTCTGACAACGTTATCAGTTCAGTCGCATGTCGATAAAGAACGTTCGGAGCATCCAGAAGGAAGTCGGGAAACACCAAAGCCTGTTGGAAAAGGTATTCGACGAGGCTGAGGCAACGGCTTTGGCCGAGGGCGATGTAAAGTTGTCTCGTTATTTGAAAAAAGAAGGCCAAAAGGTTCTCAAAAATCTGGCAAAGATTCGGCAGATCGCGGATTCACTTTTCCCGGAATTTCAACAGGAACTCCGGAAGCGAACGCAGCGTCTGGAGGTTCGAATTGGAAAACTCAACAAATCGAAAGAGACACTCAGTTCAGACAATCTGCTCCTCGAATATAAGAAGAAGGACCTGTTGCTCATCACGACGAAGCTGGAAGAGGCGTACGAGGAGATCAGTCTCAAGAACCGCGAACTCATGGAACAGCAACAGATGATTTCCGAAGTTCGTGAAGAATTGCTCCGAAAGAATGAGGAGCTCGAGATACAGAAGGAGTCACTTCTTGATCAGTCTGATTACCTGCACGAGGCAAACGAAACAATCACAAAAATGCATCGTGAGGTGAAGACGCAAAAGGACGAAATCCTTCGAAAAAATGAAGAGCTGCTTACACTGAACAACGAAAAGAATAACCTGATCGGAATCGTAGCGCACGATTTGAAAAGCCCGCTCAATCAGATCAAGGGACTGCTGAACCTTATGCGCATCACATCGACAGACTTGTCGCCGGAGGCGCTGAGCTACATTGACATGATGGAGAAAAGTTCCGGTCGCCTTTCGGATATGATCGCGAAGATCCTGGATGTTGAAGCAATCGAATCCAAAAAATTAAACCTTTCTATTGACAACGTTGACCTGTCATCGCTGCTTTCGCAATTGGTCGAACGTCACAGAATTCCGGCATCTCAGAAGGACATCACTTTGCATTGTGCTGTTGCCGAAGGGATGATTGCGCATGCCGACAAAAGTTATTCCGAACAGGTTTTCGAAAATTTATTGTCGAATGCAATCAAGTTTTCGCCTCGCGAAAAAAATGTATATGTGAACTTGACAAGACGTGACGACAAGTTGGTCTGTGAGGTTAAAGACGAAGGCCCCGGGCTCACCGAGAGTGATAAGAAAAAACTGTTTGGAAAATATCAGAAGCTCAGCGCCAAACCGACAGGTAACGAAACATCGACCGGACTCGGATTATCAATCGTCAAGAAGTTCGTCGAGGCGATGAACGGTCGCATCTGGTGCGAAAGTGAAGCAGGAGCGGGCGCAAGTTTTTTTGTAGCACTCCCCGCCGCCAAAAACTGATTCAATTACTTCAAATCAAGAACCATTACATACTTCGCCGGTATCGCGATCGAAGATTTCAAGCCGACAACGTTTCCGGTTGTTACTTCAACACCTTGTCTGAAGTTCTTCAAATATTCGGCAAATCGTTCCGGTGAAATTGATTCATCCTTGTCGCTGCTGTTCATAATGCACATCACAGTCTGATTGTTGTCGTGCCTGAAGTAGACATACACGCCGTTCTCAGGAACGTAATGCGTGTATTTTCCGGTCTTGATCGCACTCGATGACTTTCTGAAGTTGGCAAGCTTGCGTGTCCATTCGAAAACATCCTGTTCCTGAGCAGTCCTTCCTTCGGACACAAACTTGTTGACTTTGTCGCCAGGCCATCCTCCGGGGAAATCGAGACGGACCAGTCCGTCGGGATTTGAGAAGTTTTTCATTAGTATTTCCGTACCATAATAGAGTTGCGGAATACCACGGCATGTGAGCAGCCAGGCCAGTCCCATCTTTTGTTTACGAACATCTTCACCAACCACGGAAAAGAAACGACTTTTATCGTGGTTGTCGAGGAAGATCACGTTTGTCATGGGGTCCTCATAGATAAAATCATTTGCGAGTGTTTGATAGAGACGGTTTACGCCATTTGTCCAGCCAAATGGTTCGTTAACGGCTTGCTCAATGCCGTACATATTCAATTGAAAGTCGGCAAGCCCCTGGAGGTTGCTCTTGAACTCAGTATCCATTTTATGTCTGCCGAAGTATGCCTGATTAACGACACCGTGCACCCATGCTTCGCCAAACATTGTGATGTCAGGGTATTCGTCGATGAGGGCCTGATTGCATCGGTTCATGAATTCAAGATCATTATATATGTACGTGTCAATGCGCCAGCCGTCGACGCCAAACTCTTCGACGCACCAAATGGCATGTTGAATCAAATAATTCGCAACGTAGGGGTTACTGTGATTGAGGTCGGGCATCATCGGTGTAAACCAGCCATCACTCATTCTCGTTCGGTCGGCGGCGGTAGCATAGCTGTCCATCAATGGCTGATCCTTGTAAGTCGTTCCGGTGTACGATGGCCATTCATGCAGCCAATCTGATGTTGGTTTGTCCTGAACCATGATGTGATAAAGTCCGACATGGTTATAGATAGCGTCCTGAATAAGTTTCATTCCGCGACGATGCAGTTCGTCACTCAGTTTTCGATAGAGTTCGGCACTACCCAGTCTGGGTTCGACTTTATAATGGTTCGTGATAGCGTATCCGTGTTCCGACCGGTCCGGCATATCATTTTGCAGGACAGGCATCAGCCATAATGCCGTTACACCGAGGTTTTGGAGGTAGTCAAGCTTATTGATTATTCCCTGGATGTCGCCGCCATGTCGGTGGAAGATTGAATCACGGTTAAGGGATTGATCGCGCATCCCTTTGATTTTATCATTAGAAGGGTCGCCGTTGCTGAAACGGTCCGGCATGATCAGGTAAATGAAATCTTCAGCGGTAACACCCTGGCCTTTTTTACGTTCGGATTCGCGCGCCTTTAACGGCCAGGGTACACGCATTGTCTTGCGGCCTTTTCTGAACTCGATTGTCGCAGTACCCGGTGCAGCGTTTTCGTCGATGGCAAGATCGAGGGCGATGTATTTGCCGTTTTCGAGCGGAGTTACTTTACGCAGGCTGATGCCGGGGTAGGAGAGCGAGACGGTACTTGTATTGAAAGCAACGTCATTTCCTTTGATGAGGAGCTGAATTTCCCGGTGCTTCATGCCGGTCCACCAATGTGGTGGGAAGACCTCGGGTTGCTGGCAATAGGTGGAAGGAGCGGTGAAAACAATGAAAACAATTAGAAAGGGGCGGAACAAAAGGGCGCGCATGATATAGAAGTTGGTGGATGAAATTAGCTGTGTTTTTGAAAAAATTTTAACCGGGTAGCTATGTAAATGGGGAAATAATTACTGCAAACGATTGCGAATCCGATTCCGATGAAATTTTTGCAAAATTGGTTGTGCTCGTATGGCCGGATCTGTCTAAATTATTAACTGAATTGTTGTGGGAACATTCAAACCAGCCCGCAGCAAGACTTTTTAGCATATATAACCCAAACCAAAAAACCGTATGACAAAATTTTATCTGTTCAGCAGGTATTTGACGGTTCTGCTTTTTTTCATCGCCACCGCAGGGTGGACGCAGAGCAGAACAGTTTCAGGTGTAGTGACGGCGGCAGATGACGGAAGCGCCCTTCCCGGAGTAAACATTCTTGAAAAAGGAACAAGCAATGGAACAGTGACCGCCGCTGATGGTTCTTATTCCATCACTGTTTCACAGAATGCAATTCTGGTGTTTTCATTCGTTGGATATCAGGCAAAGGAGCTTTCAGCAGGAAGCCAGGGCAACCTGAATATAGTGCTTGATCCGGATGTGACTGCGTTGTCGGAAGTAGTTGTGATCGGATATGGTGAAGTTACCAAGCGCGATGCAACCGGAGCTGTGGCGTCGGTGAAGGCGGAGGACTTCAATAGCGGCGTAATCTCGTCGCCGGAACAACTCATCCAGGGCAAGACCGCTGGTGTTCAGATGGTGACGACGAGTGGTGCACCTGGTGCCGGCGTAGAGCTCAGGATTCGTGGAACGAGTTCAATCCGTTCAAATAATAACCCGCTGTTCGTGGTTGATGGCGTTCCCCTCAGTGGCGGTACGCAGCCAGCGTCGGCCGATGTTGGATATGGTACACAAGCGGATACCAATCCCTTGAACTTTTTGAACCCCAGTGATATTGCGAGCATCAACATTCTTAAGGATGCGTCTGCAACAGCAATTTACGGATCAAGGGGCGCCAACGGCGTTGTTATCATTACAACAAAAAGTGGCAAAGGAAATAAAGGCACGTTGGACCTTGCCTCGAGTGTTAGTATCTCCAAGCCCGCAAATCGTTATGACTTACTTGATCGTACGGAGTTTCTTAATGCTGTTGACGACTTCGGAGGCGATGCCGACGCACAGGATTTTGGTGCCGACACCGACTGGCAGGATTTTGTTACCAGAACTTCTGTATCGCACAAGCATAACCTGTCATACGCACGAGGGTTTGCGACATCTGCTATCCGCGCTTCCGTAGGATATGAAGATCAGCAAGGTATTCTTGAGAATTCTTTTATGAAGCGCTTTACCGGCAAGGTCAATGCATCTAAATCGTTTCTCGGTGACAAGTTAAATTTTGATCTTTCCGCAACGTACTCCAACGTCAAGCGTGAGGATCCACCCATAAGCGGAAACGCGGGGTCTACCGGTGACCTGCTCGGTGCCGCCTATATGGCGAACCCAACCTGGCCAACCGACCCAGACTTCAATACGGGGGGAAACCGGAGCCCGGTCAACATGCTTACTTATTTCCAAAGTGAGGGCAAGAATGACCGGATTATCACAAATCTTTCCGCTGATTATAAAATCAGTGGCGGCCTGACGGCTAAGGCAACTTACGGTCTTGACTTGTCAGTTGGAGAAAGAGTTACTTTGCTCTCGGGCGATGCGATTAACGGTGGCGATGGCGTAGCCGGTTACGGATTAGGCCAGATAAATGAAAACCGCACGACGAGCAATCTGCTTGAACTGACGTTGAATTATAACAAGTCGACTGACAATCTTGTCATAGATGTTGTCGGTGGATACTCGATTCAAAGTTTCAGGAACAAATATCATTGGAGTACGGCACGGGGTTTTGCGAATTATTCAGACTTCGGAGCAATGGAATCCGAACTAAGACGGTCATTTGACGCCGGTGATGGCGCTGCCTCTGCACTTTTCTCCGACTATAACAATTGGGGTGTTTCCAGCGATTTGCGTGATGGCGTTGAAGCGTCAGGTGGATTCGTCAGTGGACTTGACCTGGGCGAGGGGACACTTTCGCAAAGTTATTTCGCCCGCCCCGCCGGCGTAACAGTTGACGGAATCATTGCCAATTTCTACGATAACACAGACTACCTGCAGTCGTATTTTGCGCGTGGTAATTTTACGTTGTCGGATAAATACATACTTACTGCGACGCTGCGTATAGACGGCTCGTCTAAGTTCGGTAGCGATAACCGATATGGAGTATTTCCATCAGGTGCGTTTGCCTGGAGGCTCGACGAAGAGGATTTCATGCCGGATGTATTCAATACATTTAAACTTCGCGTGGGTTATGGTGTCGTGGGTAACCAAAGTGGTCTGGGCTATGGCGAATTTATTCGTCGTGAGCGTTATGCCGATGCCGGGCTGGGGTCCGCAAGACAGATTACAGTACCTGCGGTAGCGGCACAAGGTTCAGTCAACCCGGGACTTAAGTGGGAGTCGACCTCGCAAGCGGCCTTCGGGATTGATTTTGGAGTCCTTAGCGATCGCCTGAGTGGTAGCATTGACTACTACATTAAGAACACAACAGACCTGCTGTTGAGACGCAATGCTGCACAACCTGCCGTCGCCAATCAGATTTTTGATAACCTGGATGCGACAGTTGTGAACAAGGGTTGGGAACTTGCGCTTTCATATGTTGCTGTTGAGAACAACGACTTCACATTCAGTATTAGTGGTAACGTTTCACACAACAAGAACGAACTCAAGGATTTCTCCGGCGTTCTTGATGCCGGAACGATTTACGGTCAGGGTCTGACCGGGGCGTACGCACAACGTCTTGCCGGAGGACATCCGCTGTTCTCCTATCACCTTCGGATCTTTGAGGGCTTTGACGAAAACGGCCAGCCTATAGGTGACAACCAGATTTTCATTGGTAAGACAGCGCTACCTACCTGGAACACGGGGCTGTCTCTTAACGCGCGTTACAAAAACTTTGATTTCGCGATGTACTTCGCCGGTCAGTTTGGTCACTATATCTACAACAATACGCGCAACGCGTTCTTCACAGCGGGTTCTATCAACAATGCGCGTAACGTCACCAAGGACGTGCTTACAAGTGGTGAGTCAGGAGCTGCAGAAGCCGCCGTGTCGACTCGTTTTCTTGAGAAGGGCGATTTCTTCAGAGCGCAGACTGTTACCCTTGGTTACAACATGCCATTTGAGACAGGCAGTTTCATCAAGCGTCTGAGGTTATACGTAAATGCCCAGAATCTATTCGTGATAACTGACTACAGTGGTCTCGATCCGGAGGTAAGTACAAGTCCTGCAGACTACAGCCTGCTCAACGGACTGCCCACTGCCGGCATCGACTATGGTGCATATCCCCGCCCTCGTACGTTTACGATCGGATTGAATGCTTCATTCTAAGATTCGGTTCAAAAAAAAATTAACAGAAAATGATGACCAATTTGATAAATATGAGATTCAAGTTTTCCGCCCTTGCAATCGGAGCTGTCCTCGGGGCGTGTAGCCTTGATATCGATGAGACAGATTCGTTGATTACGGAAGGTGAGTCTGCGGTTTTTAATGGTGTGGAGAATCCTGCATCTTCGGTGGATGCGCTCTATAATAACCTGAGTGGAGGCGGACAAATGGCGACGCAGGAAGAGTTGTACGCACTGAGTGAAGTCACAACAGATGAACAGGTGGTTCCGACCCGTGGTACGGACTGGGGTGACAACGGGGTATGGCGCACACTGCACGCGCATACATGGGGTCCGACGCACAGAGATATCATCAATCTGTGGAACAATAAGAACGGCGCTGTTCTGAGGGCAACCGAAATCATCGATCCGCTGAGCAATGCGTCTGCGGAACAGGTCGCTCACGCGAAGTTCATGAGAGCGTATAACATGTGGCTTGTGATGGATTGCTTCGGACAAGTTCCTTTTAGAAATCCTACCGATGGTCCCGACGTTATTCCCGAGGTAATGTCAAGGACTGAAGCCTATGATTTTATTGTCCAGGATTTGGAAGAGGCCATTGCAGGTCTGCCGGATAGCAACCCGGTTGCAGCAAACAAAACGCGCGCCGTCAAGGCAACCGCAAAGTTCCTGCTCGCAAGGGTGAAGCTAAATGCTGCGGTGTATAATGGTGCTTACGCTGATGGTGATTTGCAGGACGTAATAGACCTTGTTGACGAGATCGAGGCTGATGGATACGCGCTTGAGTCTGACTACTTCGATATTTTCGTCGGTCCATCGTACACGAATACTGACGTAATCTGGGCATTGTCAACAGACGTCGGATCGAAAATGTGGAACAGTCTTCACTACAATCAGGGTGAGCGCATCCCGAATGTAGTAGATGGCGCCACGAATGCTGGCGGTGGTTGGAATGGTTTTACAACTCTTTCCGAGTTTTACGATAAGTTCGACGGTCCATCCGAGACGAACTCCCTTGGCAGCGGCCAGGAAGAACGTCGTGGCTATACGCAGACGCTTGCGTCTACAAACGCAGACAATGAAGGATTTGGGTTTGGTTTTCAGTTTGGCCAGATGTACGGTTGGATAGATGGTGCTGCTGTTGCGCTCCAAAACAGAACCGGCGCACCGTTGGTTTTCACCAAGGAACTACCTGGGTTGGTCGGTAATAACGAAGTCACAGGTATCAGGCTTTTGAAATACTCGCCGGCCAATGGATCCTTTACTTCTGGAACGGTTATCTTTCGCTTTGCAGATGCGCATTTGATGAGAGCGGAAGCCATGCTTCGCCTTGGTGACGCTGCCGGAGCGCTTGGTGAAGTCAATGACCTGAGAGCAATGCGCGAAAACACGCCCGCGCTTGCAAACCTTACCGAGGACGAAATGCTGGATGAGCGCGGAAGGGAACTGTATCTTGAATTCATTCGACGGACCGACATGATCCGTTTTGGTAAATTCAAGGACGCATGGGAATTCAAGGATGCAGGTGATGGTCACACTGACCTGTTCCCGATCCCGTCAAGCGCACTTTTGTCGAATCCTAATCTTGTTCAGAATCCGGGTTACTAACAACGTATCACATTCAAAAAAGGAGGGCGCGATATGCCCTCTTTTTTTTGTGATAGACCAGCAATCATCGTGGAATTTTCCTTGAAAAGATCTTTGCGCACTTGATATATTTGTTCGCTGCCGAATTCAATTTATCGGCTATCTTTGAAGTTGTTCGAGAATTGATGACATGATTTTTTTTGGAGATAAACTTTATACCTACAGACTGGGAATGAGACGGCGCCGGATCAGGAAGGTAATTCCCTTTCTGTTCCTGTCTGCGTTTGTCTTGCTTGCGTGCGAGCAACGTCCCGAGTCGCAAGCTCTCCCACAAAATACGTTGTTTACAAAATTGTCATCCGGCGAAACCGGAGTTGACTTCGTTAATGCAATTGAGAATCAGCGGAACTTCAACATTTTCAAATACAGGAACTTCTACAATGGGGGCGGCGTAGCCATCGGTGACATCAATAATGACGGATTGCCAGACATCTATATGTCGGCAAACATGAAGAAGAACCGGCTCTTCCTGAATAAAGGAAATTTCGTATTTGAAGACATTACCGATCGTGCCGGCGTCGGTGGAAACAAGCCATGGTCAACAGGTGTCGTGATGGTGGATATTAACAACGACGGGTTTCTTGATATCTACGTAAGTAGCGCGGGCAATATGGAGGGCAACAATCATGACAATGACCTCTATATCAACAATGGTGACCTGACATTTACGGAACGGGCTGCTGAGTATAATCTCGCCAAGAGTGGATTTTCTACCCATGCGACGTTCTTCGACTACGACAAGGACGGTGACCTGGATGCCTACCTTCTAAACAATAGTAACATACCGGTTAGTAGTCTTGGATATGCCGGCGACCGGGAGAAGCGCGCGAGCGATTGGGAAAACGTCCCTGAGATTTTTCGCGGTGTTGGTGACGTATTGTTGCGCAATGATAACGGAAAATTTGTAGATGTAAGTGAGGAAGCAGGAATTTACGGAAGCCTGATTGGCTTCGGACTGGGCGTTATGGTTTGTGATATCAACGCGGATGCATACCCTGATATTTACGTGACAAACGATTTCTACGAACGCGATTACCTTTACATAAATCAGCGCGACGGTACGTTTTCCGAAGAAATCAAGAACTGGACTTCGCACCTTTGCCTTTCCGCTATGGGAGTGGATATCGCTGACATCAATAACGATGGTTTGGTTGATATTTTCATCACCGACATGATGCCTGAATCGGAGGACCGGGCAAAGCGAGTGATGGAATTTGAAGGTTACGATGTTTTCAAGCTGAAGCAAAGCCGGGATTTCTATCAACAGTACATTCAGAATACGTTGCAGTTAAACAATGGCAACGGCTCCTTTTCTGAGATTGCCTACTACAGTGGTGTTGCACGAACGGATTGGAGTTGGGCTGGCCTGATCCTGGATATGGACAACGACGGTTACAAGGACATTTATATTACCAACGGAATAATTCATGACTTAACGGATATTGATTTTGTATCATTCTTAGCTAATGAGGTCATTCAGAATATCGTGCTCACCGGAGAAAAGGCAGACGTCAATCAGATTATCTCTAAGATGCCGTCCACTCCATTGTCAAATTATGCGTATCGAAACAAAGGCAATCTCACATTTTCGAATGCGTCAAAAGAGTGGGGGCTTGAAATTCCAAGTTTTTCGAATGGCTGCGCTTACGGAGACCTTGACAACGATGGTGACCTCGATCTGGTTGTCAATAATGTGAATATGGAGGCATTCATATTCAGAAATGAAGCCAGTCAGAAATCGGGTAACAACTACCTTCAATTTGAATTGAAGGGGAGTGAAAAGAATCGCAATGCTATCGGAACGACAATTCATTGCTTTTTAGGTGACGCGATCCTGTTTCAGGATCAAATGCCATCCCGGGGATTTCAGTCATCTGTTGATTATGTCCTTACGTTTGGTCTCGGCAGACATTCAAAAGTGGACTCAATCCGTGTGCAATGGCCCGACGGGCGCGAAACAATCCTGACCGACGTCAAATCAAATCAACGTCTTGTCTTATCCCAGGCTGATGCCGTGACCCCCGCGAGCAAAGTGTCGCCGCCGGGTTCTACTCCAATGTTGCGCGAAGTAAAAAATAAAACCGTCAGACCGGTGGTGGAAGATAGTTTTAACGACTTCGATCAGGAAGGTCTAATCACCCAGTTTTTATCGAGAGAAGGCCCGGCAGTTGCCGTAGCGGACGTTGACAACGATGGTAACGAAGATATTTTCATCGGGGGACCGAAAGGTCAATCCGGGGTGATTTATCGACACCGTGCAAATGGAGTTCTTGATTCAATTTCAATCCCTTCCTTTAATGCGGACCGGGATTTCGAAGACACGGCAGCAACATTTCTGGACGTTGACGGCGATGGAGACATGGATCTTGCTGTGGGATCGGGTGGAAACAATGAGGACGAAAAAAATAACTACCTCACGAGAATATATCTCAATGATGGAAAAGGTGCTTTTACACGCAGTGCTGAGAAGATTCCTTCAGCAAAAACAAACATCTCGGTTCTGTCTGCGAGTGACTTTGACGGCGATGGTGATACGGACCTTTTTGTCGGGTCCCGAAGTGTGCCGGGAGTTTTCGGCATAGATCCGCCTCACATGCTTTTAATCAATGATGGCAAAGGGTCGTTTACAGATGGAACCGAACGGTACGCATACGACATAAACAATGCCGGAATGATCACCGATGCGAAATGGGCGGACATGGATGGTGACGGACGACCCGATCTTGTTACCGTTTCCGACTGGGGTTCTCCGGCAATATTCTTGAATTCCGGGAGGCGGTTGAGCCGTTGGAAGTCAAGTCTCGACTCACTCAGCGGCTGGTGGAAAGCCGTTGAGATCGCAGATCTGGATGGCGACGGTGACATGGATCTGGTCCTGGGTAATTCGGGTCTTAATATTCCGTATGTGGCGACCGTTGACGAACCGATCAGGTTGTGGGTAAATGACTTTGACAAGAACGGTACTATTGAACAGGTAATAACATGCAGGGTAGGCGAGGGTGATTATCCAATACACATGAAGAAGGAGCTCACATCGCAGATACCAGAACTTAAGAAGCAAAACCTGAAAGCCGCAGAATATGCGAAACGTACGATAAACGAAATATTTTCGAAATCGGTCGCGACAAAATCGATCGTCAAAAATGCGACACACTCCGAGACGATACTCGCCATCAATGAAGGTTCCGGCAGATTCACAAAAATCATACTGCCTGAACGCGTTCAATGGTCATGTGTCTGCGCGATTATTTGCAGCGATCTCAACAAGGACGGCGAAACGGATATTGTACTTGGTGGAAACAACTTTGAAATGAAACCTCAGTTTTCCCGGCAGGACGCAAGTTTCGGTCATGTTCTCACAAACGGTGGCAAACTTGACTTTACCTGGACTGACTTCACTAAATCAGGACTGTACGTCCGTGGAGAGATCAGGCATCTTAAGATTTTCTCTGATAAAAAGGGGCAGCGCTATTTGATTGCCGCGATTAGAGACGGCGAGCCACGGATCTTCAGTTTGAGCGAATAATATCACACGACATTGAGGTTAAGGTATTCCATCATATTGGCCGCACTGTTTGCGTTCGGATGTCAAAAGAACAGAAGGCTTTTTCATGAACGTGAGCTGAAGGAAGCGGGAATTGATTTTGCCAACACATTAAGCCCCTCGGAGGACTTTAATATTATTGATTACCTGTATTTCTACAACGGTGGCGGCGTGGCAGCCGGGGACATCAACAACGACGGTCTGCCCGACTTGTACTTCTCCGGCAATCAGGTATCAAATCGGCTTTACCTCAATAAAGGCAATCTTCAATTTGAGGACATCACGGAGTCAGCGGGAGTTGGAGGCAAAAGCACGTGGAATACCGGCAGCGTGATGGCAGATATTAATGGGGATGGCCTTCTTGATATCTACGTTTGCGCGGTGGTCGGGGTCAAACACCTCACAGGGCACAATGAACTGTATATCAATAACGGGGACCTTACATTCACTGAAATGTCTGCCGAGTACGGACTAGACTTCGAATCATATAGTTCGTCCGTTGCTTTTCTTGACTATGATCTGGATGGCGACCTTGACATGTATTTGGTCAACCATGCACTTCATACACCAAAATCGTTTGGCCATTCCTCAGCCAGAACAATTCGGTCGTACGAGTCGGGCGACAAACTTCTGCGCAACGACAACGGTAAATTCACGGACGTCAGCGAAGAAGCGGGTATCTTCGGTGGCATCATCGGATATGGACTCGGCGTGGCGGTCTCTGATTTCAACAATGACGGATATCCCGATCTTTATGTGGGAAATGATTTTCATGAGGATGACTACTTCTATCTGAACAACAGGGACGGAACATTCACGGAATGCGGCAGGAAGGCGTTTACAGTCACGAGCAGATTCTCGATGGGAAATGACGTTGTGGACATCAATCATGATGGGTTGCCGGACCTGCTTACACTTGATATGCTGGCGGATGACGAGACGGTTCTGAAACGGTCTGAAGGCGAGGAGAACATCAATATTCAAAAAATGCGTACGGATGAGTACGGCTACAGTTATCAATACCAGCGCAACATGTTGCATATTAACCAGGGTGACGGAACATTTATGGAGACCGCCTTGCTAAGTGGCGTGGCCGCTACCGATTGGAGTTGGGGTGCACTCTTCGCGGATTTTGATCACGATGGGCATCAGGATCTTTTCGTTTCAAATGGTATCCCGCGCCGACCCAACGATCTTGACTACATCAAGTATGTATCGAACGAACAGGTTGTTAATACCATTACTGCTACGAAACTCGTTGACGAGCAGGCTTTGGCCCTCATGCCATCGGGAAGTGTGCAGAACTATGTTTTCAAGGGAAACGGCGATCTTTCATTTCAAAATATGTCGCACGATTGGCTCCCCGACTTGAATACATGTTCCACGGCGAGCGCGGTTGCCGATCTTGATAACGACGGTGATCTTGATATCATCATCAACAATGTAGATGCGCCTCCAATGATCTTGATCAACGAAACCAACGCATCATCAAATTACCTCAAGATACGATTGAAATATAAGGGGGCAAACGAATTCGGGATAGGAGCGCGGGTCTATTGTTATTATGACCAGGGCACTCTGCAAATGAAGGAAATGTACACTGCCCGAGGTTACCAGGCATCATCCGAACCAGTAGTCCATTTCGGCTTGGGTAAATCCGGTAAGGCAGATTCTCTTGTAATTGTGTGGCCCGACAAAAAACACCAGGTCCTTTACGGTCCCGAAATCAATCAGGAACTGGTTGTTACATACACTGACGATGGCGGAATAACAAGACCTTCCACCATCCGGAAAAGAAACTTGTTGTTTCAACCAACCGGAGATTCATTGCTTGATTTTATTCATCGTGAAGACCTGTACACAGACTTCGACAGACTGAAGTTGCTCCCTTATCAGCAATCTGACCGCGGACCGGCAACCGCCGTTGGTGACCTGAACGGCGATGGATTGGATGACATCTATTTTGGCGGGTCAAAACGCATACCTGCTCAGTTGTTTATTCAATCGCAAAAGAAACTTATGCGGGAAAAATCTGCAGTTCTCCTTCGCGACTCGATCGATGAAGTTGTTGACGCAGTAATTGCTGATTTCAACAACGATGGAAAAGCTGATATTTTTGTTGGGACGGGTGGTGCTGATTTCTATGCGAAAGCCGAACCATTAATGGACAAAGTTTACATCTCCTCCGCCGATACGTTTTTGGTCGAAAGCGTTGCCGATTATTATGAAAACGCGTCGTGCGTCAGGCTTTTTGACTTTGACAGCGATGGTGATCCCGATCTGTTTGTGGGTAATGAGTCCGTCTCAAATGACTTTGGCAAGATTCCGCGGTCATACCTTTTGCGAAATGACGGAGGGAAGTTTACACCCGTTCAGCAGTCGGTATTCGACAAACTTGGAATGGTCACCGATGCTGTATGGGATGATTTCGACGGCGACGGCGACTCGGATCTTGTGGTTGTCGGAGAATGGATGGAACCTGTATTTCTTCGGAATGAGCGTGGCGTATTCGAGCCGGTGGATATGCTGGACAGTCCGCTAAACGGGCTTTGGCAGTCGGTCTCTGTTTTCGATGTTAATCGGGACGGTAAGAACGACTACATATTAGGCAACTGGGGGCTGAACACAAAGTTCGCCGCGTCTCCTGAGTCGCCAATGACAATGTATTACGGCGATGTTGACAATAACGGTAAATCTGAAACAATCATTGCAATAGCGAAAAAAGGCAAATACTATCCGATTGATGGCCTGGATGTGCTTGGTTCACAACTTCCGGGTCTGAGGAAAAAATTTCCGTCGTATCACCTGTTCGCAGGCAAGACAATCAACGAGGTTTTTTCGCAACAGGAGCTCGACAAGACAATGAAATTTCATGTGCATGAACTTGCCTCCGGCTATCTCGAAAATCGCAATGGAAAATTTGTGTTTGTTGCATTTCCGCCTTGGGTTCAAACCGCTCCGGTAATGACTCAGCTGAAGTACGATTTTGACAATGATGGTGAGGAAGATGTTCTTCTTGCCGGAAATTATTTTGGTGTGCAGCCTTTCTACGGCAGGTACGGATCTTTTGGTGGCGCGCTACTGCGGAGCGATGGACAGTTGATTGAAGGAAGACACGCCGGTCTCAATTTGATAAACCAGTCAGCGCGAGGTCTGAACATCATCAGGATAAATGGAATTCCTCATCTTGTCGTGACGATCAACAACGGTGCAGCGCAAACATATCGACTCACGAAGCAGTGAACATGAAAAAGTATCTCATTGCCGCTCTGACGGTGGTCGTTATTTTATTGCTCTGTTATTTTCTGTGGATGCCATATTCTTTTACGGTTTCTATGCGCGTGAAGACGCACCCCGGCGACGTGATTGAAACGTTGAGGATTTGGTCCAGGTCTCTGAATGATTCAAGGATCGTAGAAGTCGATTCATTTAATAACGCATCGCAGCGTATTGAAGTGAACGGCAGAGCCTACACATATAACTGGAGCTTTTTGCGCGACGACGATTCAACGACGCGAATTACTGTTCGAATGTCAGAGCCGGATCACGATATTCTTAACAAGTTACTCGTGCCGTTTGGTTTGCCTCCGATTGAAAAGGAGGGGATCAGACTTATGAATGAATTTCACCAGGTGATCACCACGCATCTTGATCTTACCAAAGTGCAAATCATTGGCGAAAGTACTTTGAACGCATCCTTCTGCGTTTGTCGAAGCATTACTGCAGATCAGATTGACAAGGCCAACGGTATGATGAAGGATTTTCTGCCCCTCAGTGTATTTGTCAGTGAGAATAAGCTGGTCCCGGACGGACCGCCATCCGTTCGAATAACGGAATGGAACCACAGCCTCGGCAGACTTGCGTTTGATTTTTGTTTTCCGATTAAGGAAACGGATTCCCTCCCGAAAACTGATCTCTTTGAGTACATTCGTTTTCCGGAAACCAGGGCGCTAAAGGCGGAGTATTTCGGAAATTACATCACTTCTGACCGCGCATGGTATGAACTGATTGACCATGCGAAAGTAAATGGCTTCAGGCTGAGCGGAATGCCTGTCGAGGTATTCCATGATAATCCGAATCTCGGGTGGAATGAAACGAAATGGAAGGCTGAGATTTTCATTCCGATTGATTGAATAAACTCCGGTTTTCCGGTTAGAATAATAATCGTCAACTATTTCAGTCTTATGGAAATCAATACAAACTTCCGAACCCGTATCCTCTGTCGAACACGGCTTGAAATTGTATTGCTAGTGTTGTTTTCAACTGCCGTTGGAATTTCGTATTCACAGGAACAAGAGCAATGGACGATCCCGGCGGCAAACATCGACCCCTCCAACTACTACGGCACTACAGTCGCGAACGGGATGATCGGTCTCGTTTCCTCAGCTGAACCGATGCGGGTAAAAGACGTCGTGCTCAATGGTGTCTATGACTACTATCAGCGAGGACGTGTGTCGAACGTTCTTAAAACGTTCAATCACATCAATATGAACCTTGATGTCGATGGGCGACGAATCGGAAGAAAAGACATTTCAGACTACAAGCAGGTCCTGGACATGAAGACTGCCTCGCTCACAACAAAATTCAGCGTCGGTGAGAAGCTGTCAGTATCGCACACCATTATGGCATTGCGTCATCTGCCATACACGGCGATGGCCATTGTTGAGATCCGGGCAAAGACTGGTGTGCGCATTACACCGATGAGCGTAATAGAGGCGCCTGACCACCTTACGGATATACGCAATCTCTACAGCGAAATAGACCGGCCACATGTCACGATTCCGCTGCTTACATCATACGGAAAGAGTCCTTCCGGAAAGCATACGCTTGCCGCTAGTAACAGCATCATCTTCTCTGAACCGCATGGGCAGGAACCCGACCTCATTCACGAGGATTGGGACTACAACATGCACTTGATGAAGTTCAGTAAAGACCTGAAAGCAGGGGAGACGTATCGTTTCTCCGTAGTCGCCTCCGCGACGTCAACGGAACATTATAAAGATCCCCTTAACGAGGCCGAACGCCTTACCATCTTTGCTAAGCTTGAAGGAACGGAGCGTTTACTGGAACGCCACCGCGCCGAATGGGAGAAATTATGGAAGAGCGATATCATAATTGATGGCGATCCGCAGAGCCAGCGCGACATACGATTTGCACTGTACCACCTTTACTCTTTTGCACGTGAAGGCACGGCATACAGTCTGTCGCCCATGGGGCTCTCCGGGCTGGGTTATAACGGTCACGTATTCTGGGATACCGAATTGTGGATGTATCCGCCGTTGCTTGTGCTCCAGCCAGAAATCGCAAAATCATTGCTTGAGTACAGGTATCAGCGCCTTGACGCCGCCAGGCAGAATGCGTTTTCGCATGGCTATAAAGGAGCGATGTTTCCCTGGGAATCATCTGACGAAGGATCAGAAGACACACCGGTATGGGCGCTCACCGGACCGTTTCAGCACCACATCACCGGCTGCGTCGGGTGGGCTTTCTGGAAGTACTATGAAGTCACACGCGACAGGATATGGCTACGGGAGCGTGGGTATCCCGTGTTGAAGGAAGTTGCCGATTTCTGGGCAAGCCGCGTCGAACGCAAAGGCCCGGGACGATATGAAATAAACAACGTAATCGGCGCCAACGAATGGCAGGAGAACATCGACAACAACGCGTTTACAAACGGAATGGCGATAACGGTACTTCGTTATGCCACGCTTGCTGCGAAAGAGCTTGGCCTTCAACCTGACACAGACTGGAATCACGTAGCCGATAACATCCCGATCCTTAAGTTCTCCGATGGAACCACGCGCGAGAACGCGACTTACGATGGAGTGGACATCAAGCAAGCCGATGTTAATCTGTTGGCGTTTCCCCTTGGGCTGATCACAGACCGGACGCAGATCGAAAAGGATTTACGCTATTACGAACAGCGCATGTCACCCGAGGGTCCGGCGATGGGAGTATCGGTGCTTGCGACTCTCCATGCCAGGCTGGGTGATGCCGGGCGTGCGTATGAGTTGTTTAAGAAGAGTTATCAGCCGAATAAGGTGCCGCCCTTTGGCGTGCTTGCTGAGACGGCAGGAGGAACAAATCCCTATTTCGCGACCGGTGCCGGCGGGATGCTGCAAAGCGTAATTTTCGGCTTTGGCGGACTGTCGATTTCTGAAAAAGGCATTACCCGGCAAAAAGCTGTTCTTCCACGCGAATGGAAACTGCTGAAAATAACGGGCGTTGGTGTAAACGAGCAGACCTTCGACGCAAAGTGAGGCATATATGACTGAAATCATTTGTTATTTAGTATATAGCCTTTTAATTTTCCTGATGTATTAATCCTAACCAAACCGCTTGCCTGATATGTCGAAGTCGTGTTGCTACCTGATCGCTGTCCTCGTGATGTTTCTCCAGGGTTGTGGGAATGAAGACAGCTCAATGTGGAGGCAAAAATCACAGAACCCGGTTTTCCTCCATCGGTCTGTTAAACAGGTCACTGATGTAATTGTACACGATATCTTTTCGCCTCCCGTTGCAGCCCGTATTTATTCCTATATGTCCGTTGCTGCATATGAAGCGGCACTGCCGCAGTACCCGCAATACCAGTCAATGGCGGGGCAACTCAAAGGGCTTGAGCCCGTACCGCAGCCGGATCCCGGCACCGAATATTGTTTCGAACTCGCTTCTGTACAGGCTGCGCTGAAAGTAGGCCGGGCATTGGTCTTTTCAGAAGAAAAGATGGATGCCTTTATGTCGGGTCTTATCCAGGAATACAAAGAATGCGGGATGCCGTCGTCGGTGATTGAAAGGTCTATTGCATATGGCAATACCGTTGCTGATCACATCATGGAATGGTCGTCGCATGACAACTACAAACAATCACGCTCATTTCCGAAGTACACGATCGACGTCGAAGATCCCGGAACCTGGAAACCCACACCGCCTGCGTACATGGACGCGATCGAACCACACTGGAACAAGATTCGCACTGTCGCGCTTGATTCGGCTCAGCAGTTTACACCTCCACCACCCACGGCATTTTCAACGGACAAGAACAGTAAGTTTTATAAGGAAGCTTATGAGGTTTACGAGGTTGGAAAAAATCTCACTGATGAACAACGCGAAATTGCCTTGTTCTGGGACTGCAATCCGTTTGTAATGAATGTGAAAGGTCACGTGATGTTCGCAACCAAAAAGATTTCTCCGGGTGGACACTGGATGAATATTACGAGCGTGGTTTGCAAACAATCCAAAGCTGACTTTATGAAGTCCGCGGAAGCATACCTTCGTGTATCGCTTGCGTTGCAGGAAGGATTCATTTCCTGCTGGGATGAAAAATACCGCAGCCGCCTTATTCGCCCTGAAACGTATATCAATCAATACATTGACGAAAACTGGGTTCCGCTGTTGCAGACACCTCCGTTCCCGGAACACACGAGCGGACATAGCGTGATATCAAATGCTTCTGCAGTTACCCTCACCCGGCTGTTTGGAGATAACTTTGCATTTACTGATTCTACCGAACTCGAATTCGGATTAACAGCACGCAGATTCAATTCATTTTATCATGCGGCTGAAGAAGCAGCGATCAGTCGTCTTTACGGCGGCATCCATTACAGACCTGCAGTGGAGATCGGCGTAGACGAAGGACGGGCAGTTGGAAATTTCATCTACGACAGGGTCAGAACACGCAAAGAAGGCCTCGCCCATGCGGAATAGGAGGGCGCTCATAATACTTGTTCCTCTGTTCCTGTTTTCGTGTATGAACGACCTCCAGAAAGTACCGGTAGATTTTTACGCTACCGAACTGTTCCGTGACGTTCAGCTCAAACCTGTATTCCCGGATTCAAAAACGTTCGTTGACTGCGTGCCGAAACGACCAATCGGCGAGATTCTCGAAGACTATCATGATGCAAAGAACAGATCCGGGTTCGACCTGGAGGAATTTGTAAAGGCGAACTTTGATCTTCCGGACCGCCCTGCGTCGGGCTTTGAGACCGATACGCTGGCGACGATGCAGGAACACATCACAAAATTGTGGCCCATACTTACGCGCAACGCCGATACGCATCACGCAAACTCGTCGCTCATCCCACTTCCCGATAACTACATTGTTCCGGGCGGAAGATTCTCGGAAATATATTACTGGGACAGCTACTTTACTATGCTTGGACTTCAGGTTCAGGGCAGGTTTGACATCATCAGCGATATGGTGACCAACTTCGCATTTTTGATTGACAGTCTCGGTTTCATACCAAATGGCAACCGGAATTATTATATGTCGCGATCGCAACCGCCCTACTTCTCGCTGATGGTCCGGTTGCTGGAAGACCACGATTCAACAGCGCCGACGAAATACCTGCACGAGCTTCGCCGTGAGTATGAGTTTTGGATGGACGGAGCAACCCGACTAAAGAAAGCCGGCGATGCGATTGAACATGTCGTGATGATGCCTGATGGCTCAGTCATGAATCGTTACTTTGATAACAGGCCGGAGCCGAGACCTGAAGCATATAAGGAAGATGTTCATTTGGCGAAGGAATCGGGGCGCGATCCGATTGACGTGTACACCGATATCCGTTCCGCTGCCGAGTCGGGATGGGATTTCAGCACGCGGTGGTTTGAAGATGGAAAAACTTTTTCAACGATACAGACCACGAACATCATACCCGTTGATCTCAATTCGTTGCTTTATCATCTTGAAATGATGATCGCGCGCGGATACAACGGCAAGGGTATGCGTGAGGAAGCCCTGGAGTATTCGCGGCGCGCCGATGCGCGGAGAAAAGCAATCCTGACCTGGTGCTGGGACGATGCGACGGGGTACTTTCTGGATTACGATTTTGTTAAGGGCAGGAAATCGCCGGTGAAAAGTCTTGCCGGAATTTATCCGCTCTTTTTTACAATTGCCTCACCGGAAATGGCGGGCAGGGCTGCGGATGTTATTGGGAATGAATTTCTAAAACCCGGAGGGGTAGTAACTACGTTGACGGACTCCGATCAACAATGGGACGCCCCCAACGGATGGGCACCGCTACAGTGGATGACCTATAAGGGTCTGATGAATTACGGACGGCAGTCGCTTGCCGAGGAAATCCGCAAACGTTGGATTCGCCAGAATGAGCGCGTATATCAGGCCACCGGAAAAATGATGGAGAAGTATAATGTGTTTGATACCACCATGGTAGCCGGCGGCGGCGAGTACCCAAATCAGGATGGATTCGGCTGGACGAACGGCGTTGCCCTTGCGCTGATAAACGAATCTCAGAAAATCGTTAAACCATAATTTTTCCTTACCTTCGAGCGTTGCCGACATGTTCATGATACAGACTTGTCGGACTCGTTTTAGTAATTCAAACTAATCTACCCTCAATTAGATTCTGGATTATGACAAGGATGTGTGTTACTCCTGAACACAGTTTGTTTCGGCAGATAATAATCTTGCTGCTGCCTATTTTATTAGCCTCATCTGTATTTGCGCAACAAGAAGAAGACTACACGCCTTCGGGTACAGGCATGTGGGTCTATACGCCACCGTCTTACGATCCCGACGGCGCGGCTTCACCGGTATTAATTTTCCTTCATGGCGGATCGGGGATTGCCAACGAAGGAACGAATCTGAACCTTCTTACGGATAATGCTGATCAGGATCTGCCTAGCAAACTCATCCATCAAGGATTTTGGGATACGTCACTTCCGTTGGTGGTCGTGAGTCCGCAACTCCCGCGCGATTTTGATGTGTTTGAAAAGAACAACCAAACCTGGCCGGAGACGCTTGTTGATGAGGTTATTGAATATGTCAAGGATAACTATAATATCGATGAGTCGCGGATTTATATGTCGGGCATAAGTCTTGGAGGTAATGGGACCTGGAACTATGCGGCGAATTATCCGGACAAGTTAGCAGCGATCGCACCAATGTCAGGCGTGACAGATATTGCCTGGGCGTGTCAATTAAAAGACATTCCGATTTGGGCGTTTCATGGCGAGAACGATCCGAATGTAAAGCCTCATTTTACTGTTAATCTTGTGAATGCGATTTTGGAGTGTAGCCCCGCCGGTGCGTATACCCCACAGCTTTCCCTTGTGCCAGCGCAATTGCATGAAGGTTGGAATCCGATACTCAACGGCAAAGCCCAGTACGATGTCTACCGCTGGCTCTTGAAATTTCAGAAAGGTAACAATACCAACAAATCACCCTTCGTGACAGCCGGAGGTGATCGCCTTATTGCACTGCCTCAGGCTACCTTCTACATCGCCGGCGATTACTTTGACGTGGATGGCACTGT
>JAEYWY010000023.1 GCA_023428695.1 Bacteroidota bacterium | reverse complement strand
GCCTCTGGGGTTTCGTTGGAGTGATTGGTACACGAATCGGCGGATGTGGCTTGTAAGCGGTGTGCTCACTCTTTCGCAACGGACGGACTGAAGGCCGTCCTTACAAGATCGATCGAGGCTACGCCTCTGTGGGCGTTTTGCTGCCTGTGATGTTCGACCGTTTCGGCTGACGCGTAGTGTTTTTGCACGTCGCGCTTGTAGTCTTTGATTGCCGTGGTATATGCGTTCGTCAGATTCCAGTTTTTCGCGAGCCGCATGTAGTAACGCATCCGTTCAGGATTGATAACTTGTGCTTTTGCCCGGTGTGATGCTGCCCTGAAAGTTGTGCGCGTCTTGCGCTGTGCTTCGGTCTCTTTCTTCGGGTCCGGCTTTTCCGGCGCATGACTTACGATCGTGACACCATTCACGACACGAAACACGAGTTGCTTTCCAAGCTTGCCGCGTAACCCGGAAATCAGCATGTTATCGAATACCTTTGCCATTGTTGAATTGTTTGTATTTACTAACGCGAAAAGAGGCCGCGTTCGCCGGTGTGCCTGTGATTTTCGCGATCCTTTCATTTGCTTAAGGGAAGCGCGATTGCAGTAATCACAACGTTGCAGGGAGCGACATTGCAGAATTCGTAAAGGTGTTGCGACGATGATATGATAGTGTGATCCGAAACGGAATGCTGTTCGGATTGTCCACTCTTCCTCCACTCTCCCTCCACTTACTGTACATTGATTATTCCCGAATCACAGGAAGAAATTGCCTGGAAAAAGACCTATTAAGAACGGATTTGTATTAGCGACATACGACCTGAATGAGCTTCATTCTACTTACGAGTGGCAACACCTTTATATTCATGCCGGTGTGAGAACAACGGAAGTCTTTTTTGAGTAATATCGTATTCGGATCCTTCGAAGATGTTAGCCAGCAATTTCAATCGAACAGCTTTTAAGGGACAATTGTATTCTCCCCGTCAATCGTTTGAACGTATTAGAAACCCTTGTTCAATGCCAGACCATTGTCTCATGCATTTCGATCAGGGCAACATGCATACATATGTTTCACTCTAAACCCAAATTCTGGCAATGCTTATGACTTGATATGTAAACCTCTTAACTGTCTATATGAAAAAAAATGTCTACCCTCTCAAGAAATGGTATCATCGCAAAGTTAGCTATGCGATCATTCCAGCAACGTTAGTTCTTGTTCTAACTTCGCTCTTGTGCTCTGCACAGGTCCGTCTGGTGGCTGATCTCGGTTACGGCAATAGTACCGGATACTACCCCGAAGACTTCAAATTTCATGTTCGCTCTGGTTCGGTGTCGTACTTTGTCATCTATGATTCCATGCTTTGGAAGAGCGATGGCACATCGACCGGCACCGTGCATGTCGCCAACGCCCAATACATCTCGAACCTTTCCGCTGTAAGTGAATCAGTATTCTTCTCCGCCTACACAGAAGGCGAAGGTTTTGAACTGTGGACGTCCGATGGTACCGCAGGAGGTACGTACAGGGTTAAAGACATTCGTCCCGGTCCTGACAGCGGCTCTCCTCAAAATTTCATCGACGTCAACGGCGCCCTTTTCTTCACAGCCGACGATGGCGTGAATGGACGCGAACTGTGGAAGAGCGACGGAACCGAAGCCGGCACTTCTCTCGTCTTGAATATTGGTCCCGGCTCCGACGGAAGTAATCCGTCCTCATTCGTAGCTCACAATAACTTGCTCTACTTCGCTGCGAATGATGGAACTAACGGAACCGAGTTATGGAAAACGAATGGCGACGGCGCGGGGACGCAACTGTTAAAAGATATCAATCCCGGTTCGGGAGACGGCTCTCCGATTGAGTTGGTCTCGACGGGTTCAACAATATTCTTCTTCGCTGATGATGGAACCAATGGAGTCAACTTATGGAAATCCGATGGCACGACGTCAGGTACATCACTTGTAAAAGTGATCGGCCCGATAGACAATAACGACCTCGGCGAACTCACTCCCGTTGGAAGTATCGTCTACTTCCACGCCGACGATGGCATACACGGTACTGAATTATGGAAGAGCGATGGCACTGAAACCGGAACTGTACTGGTAAAAGATTTTACGCCAGGTCCCGACAGTGAATACGGCTACGCCATCAAACACCTTGAGCATTTCTATGCCGTCGGCGACAAGTTGTACTTTATTTCGTTTGCGGAAATGTACGGTACCCGACTCGGTGTTAGCGACGGAACCGAGGAAGGAACGATCTTGCTCACAACGCAATGGGAATACAATTTCAGCTGGTTGGATCCGACCGTTAAAGAGCTTAATGGCCTGGCTTATTTCATTACCTATCACGACGGTCAGACAGGCACGGGTCTTTGTGTAACGGATGGAACTGTTGAAGGTACGTCAATCATCAAGCGCCGAATAGGCGAGGGACTCTACGCTTATCCACTGCTGCTAAACGTGAACAACCAGTTGCTGTTCTTTGGAACCGGCAACCTTTGGAAGTCAGACGGTACCGAAGAGGGGACTGTGACCGTCACGCAGTGGGCTCAGCCCAGAAGTGGAGAACCGATATGCCTGACAGACTTCAACGGCACACTCTATTTCGGAGCAATGGGTAATCCGCGATTATTCCGCAGCAACGGCGAGTCAGGATTTGCAATCACCGTGAGTACTGTTGCAATCAGGGATTTGAAAAACATCAATGGCCAGTTGTGGTTAGCCGGTGGTCCACAGGGTCAGCAAATCTGGAAAAGCGATGGTACGACTGGAGGCACGACCATGGTACGCGATCTTACCACCACGTTTAACGGAACCGCTGCGTCTGGATTTTCAGCAACGCAAAGCGGCGTTGTGTTCTCTGTTAACACACCAACTCACGGCAAGGAACTCTGGCGAACGGATGGCACTTCAGTCGGTACCAATCTGCTTGCAGACATCAATCCTGATAGCACGGGAAGTAACGTCCGCGATTTGTACACGATTGGAAACAGCGCCTACTTCTGCGCCGATAATGGTACTCACGGTGACGAACTTTGGAAAACATCAGGTATCGCCAAGAACACCGCCATGGTACTGGACGTCAATCCCGGCCCGGCATCAAGCCAGATAAGCGATCTTATCAACTACAAAGGAAATCTCTACTTCATCGCCAACGACGGTACCAACGGCTTTGAGCTTTGGCGAAGCAACGGTAAAGCTTCCGGAACCAGAATGGTGCTTGATCTTAGAACAAACGACAACGACTCGCTCAGGGATCTGAGTAATCTGATCACGAATGGTGGCGCCCTTGCCTTTATGAGTGTGAAGGACAATAATAAGGTTTCGTTGTTCTACAGCACGGGTACTTCATATGGTACGAAAGCGATCCGCGAATTTCAAACCTCGCATCCCGGCTTCGTGCTGGGTGCCATCGGCCAGATCGTGTATTTCGTCGTCGAGTTTGATGACCGATACGAGCTTTGGAAATCCGCAGGGAAATCCAACAATACATCAATGGTTTATAACCTCGGTCAGAATAAACCGATTCCCGAAGCTAAGGTTGCTGTTTTAAACGGCGAGATCTACTTCGGCACAGTGAACAACGCCGGAACGTACCGGATCTGGCAAAGCGATGGAACCAGCGCCGGAACATACACACACGTGCTTGAAGGGGAACCACGGGAGATCACGGCATCCGGGCCTTACGTTTATTTCTCAGGTTATGAAGCCTTCGTAGGCCGGGAGTTGTTCGCCATCGGTGAAGAGATCGAGGAACTTGAAACATTCGCGGCGACTGCCCGTGCTTTGCCTGTTGAAGTGGTTGAAGAAAAACAGGAGTCCGTGTCGACTTACCCCAATCCATTCCGCGAACGGTTTACATTGCGGGTCGAGGGTGAACAAGGTGAAACGTTCCGGATGTCGGTGATTGACAATGGCGCTAAGGCATTAACGGGAGAACTTACCCTGACGTGCAATAATGATTATACATTCGGAGACAACTGGCCATCGGGTCTTTACATTGTTCGTATTGTAACTGCGAAAAAAGTCGTGGCAAAAAAGGTTGTTAAAATCAAGTAAACCAGACAATCAATAATGAAGGCCGTCCTGATATGCAGGGCGGCCTTTTTTTCTGAAAGAAACATCTTACTTGGGTCATGAGACTGACTATCGGCCCAGTCGGATCATTGCGCACTGGTTGGGCCTGACTTCGAAGGTGCCCTCCCAGTCGATCGTACCGCGTCCTGCTGCTTTGAACGAGTACGTTCCCGGTTTCAATACTCGACTAACCGTACCGTTGGCGAATGGCTCGGGCATGTTTGCGAATGAAATCGTAAACGGTTCAGTGCGATCGCCCTCGAGGGTCAGTTGAATATGTGCGAACGTTTTCATGTCTGACCAAAACGTAACGTATCCCGGCTCGATCGGTGGTTGGGCTACGCTGGGTTCATCGAGGTCGTAGATGAAATACAGTTCAAAGAGTCCGATTTCGTTGTCGTTAAAATCTTTTAGTGTGAGTAGTCCCTTGCCATTCTGGATTTTACCGGCGGCGATGAATTTCACCGGCGTGTAATTATCGACAACGAACTTGTTCACACGATTGTCTTCGATGTATACCTTTACGTCCCGGCAGAAGTTCACGTTGTCAGTTGCGATGGCGTTGTGCCATCCGTCTGTGATCGATTCAGGGTAGGACGCGTATGCTTTATAATGCGACTTGACGAGTTCACGTTTTGCGGCGGCCTCACGCCGTTGCGCTTCGACTTGTTCCTGGTCTTGCTTACTGAGCATATTTTCGTGAACGGTATTAGCCAGTTGCCATTCCGGATCCGACATGTCGAAGAAAGGCGAAACAACTTCGCTGCTTTTTTTTTCGGGCGCCGGGGCCAGCGGGTTTCCTGTCAGGGGTTGATCGATGCTCACGTAGGTAATGTCAGCCTGCCGTTGGGCGGCGACATTCAGGATAGCAAGGAAAAAGGCGACGCCGGAGAGTATCATCCGGCCCTGCCAGGAAGGTTGACTAATCGTTCGCATAACAAGGTGGTTTTGATCACCTTGTATACGGCAAGAAGTGCGCCAAATGGAGTGGGAAGTACGGTTTTGGGCTTTAGATCGTCAGTATCCGCGTGATAGTATGATAGAATATCAGGTTAAGGTCCGGGTTCTGATTTTTCGTTGCTGAGCACACGAACATAATAAATGCCTCCGGCCGTGCTTCCCGGCAGCGCCTGGAATTTCACCCTGATGCTTTCCTTCCCTTGAAGCACTTCTGCTGGAATTGGATAAGTGATGTCAAAGAATTTCGATTGATTCCATCGACCGGTATTGTCCTCTTCGATGAGCTTATGATCGTCAACGTAAATTTCAAATTTCCGGCTACCCCATTCGGCTCCCCAGTAACGAAGCATCAGCATAAGCTCCGTCTTTCCTTCTGTGGAAAGAACATAGCTGAAATTTCCTCCATCGTAAGCTTCTCTGAAGAATGCATCATGTGCCGAACCTGAGCGTGATTTGTCATGCTCCATCGAATGATCAACTTCCGGTTGTTGTTCACCCGGCGCTATGTAATCAATCGTCCTGTTTTGGATCGCGAGCTTCTTCTTTTCTTCCTGGCTGAGGGAATCAAGGTACGCCTTATACTTTTCCTTACTTAGCGCCAGCCAGTACATCATGTATCTCGCATCATGAATCTGAAAGAATGGTTCGAGCACCAGTGGTGTTGAGTTCACCATTTCGACATTCTCCGTTGTGAATGTGAGCGGTTTCCCGGCAACGGGCTTCAACTTGCGACCAATCTCGTTAAGATTGTCTTCGATGATGATGGGAGCCTGATCAACGGGAAGGCGCTTTCCGCTGGCGATGTGCGCCCATCGTCCGTCGTTGGCAAACAGACCTTTCAAATCTTCGGTGCCGGTCTTTGCTCCAAGTAGAATGGGTCCGTGAAGTAAAGCGATGTAATTCGGAACGTTTGTCAGGCGTTCGATCCGGGTGTGCATCGGAAGATGTACTTTAACCTGATCACCCTTCTTCCAGTTTCGTGTAATCGCGACGTACGATGACGGCGTCGATGAATGAGAATAGACTTTTCCATTTACTGAAATCTTCAGCGCGCCTTCTTTTACCCAGAAGGGGTAACGAATCATCAGCGTAAACTTTGAGCGTCCCTCTGTGACATTAATGTTCACTTCTTCTTCAAAGGGGAATTGCGTCTGCTGGCTGAGTTTTACTTTCTTCTCAGACCAGTTTACTTCAGCGGGTATGAAGAGATTCACGAACAACGAATCATTCAGTCTGGTGAAGATGAACTGATTGTACTTTGAGTGATTTTCCATCCCGCTACCAACGCAACACCACATGCCTTCGTTTGGTGTTGAGTAAACGCGATAATGTCTCGGGCGTGCCGGCGTGAAATATACGTAGCCACCATTCTGTGGATGTTGAGTTGACAGAATGTGATTGTACAGTGCACGCTCATAAAAATCAACGTAGTGCGCAGAAGGTTTCATGCGAAACAGGTTCTCCGTAAGTTTAAGCATGTTGTAGGTATTGCACGTCTCGGGACCTTCGGCTTCATTGACAAAGTCTTCACATGCGGAGACTGCCGGGAAGTGTTCTCTTCGGCTGTTCCCGCCAAATGCCAGTGAGCGATTTGTTGCGACCGTTTCCCAGAAAAAGCTACCTGCATCCGCGTAGGGTTTGTCGTGCGAAAGTTCAGCGATGCGTTCGAAGCCTACTGCTTTCGGGACCTGGGTGTTAGCGTGCTTGTTGTCAAGATTATCAACGTGGCTTGATAGGGGTTCGAGTAACGCTTTGTGCGAGAATCGTTTTGCCGCTTCGAGGTATTTTGTGTCGTTGGAGATTTTGTAGGCGTCAGCCAGCGTCTCGTTCATGCCGCCGTGTTCCATGGCCAGCATTTCGCGCATTTGATCTTCGCTTAGCCGTGACGTTATGTCAATGGCCCAGTCACAAAATGTAAGAAACATGTCCCTGGCAGTTTCATTACCAGCGTAGGTCCAGGCATCTCTGAGACCGGAATACATTTTGTGAACGTTGTACCACGGCACCCATGCTCCATGATAGGCCTTGAAGTCGCCAACTTTCAGCGTTGACCAGATCTGCGCACTATTCGGCACACCGCCGACATAACCCTTCCCCCACGCGGCGTGGTTCTTCGTATTTGCTTCCTGACATGTTTTAAGCTCGGCGATCATGTAGTCCATGCGCTTCTTACATTCCGCGTCGCCGGTTGAAGCATAGTTCATCGCCAGTGCTGAAAGGTAGTGGCCACCAACGTGACCGTCGAGGCCCTCCCAGTTTGGATACCCCGATGCTTTCGGTTTCAATCCCGCTTCCTTCAGGTAGGGTGAAAGCAGGCGATCTACATCATACTCAAGGAGCACTTTTATGTTGAGATCCCGCGCATGTTTGAAAGGGCTTTCGAGCAACGAGACGTCCCGAAGTGGAAATGCCTGGGAATACAATTTGTCCTGTGCGTATGCCGACTTCGTACACGAAAGCACAATGCATAACAGGAAACCAAAAGTGAATTTCGTTTTCATGCCGATAAGTAACAGAGTTAAGGCTGATTGGCTGAGCCATACAGCTCCTGAGAACAATATTAAGTGTTATTGATACAATTATCAGCACCGACGCTGTAAAAAATGGACGTGATGAGCGGATTTTAGGATGAAGCACTATTCCGGTGCGACGCGGGACTAAAAATGCCCGGGGAATTGCGCGGACTTTCTTGTAAATTGACAAAGACAACTTATATATCTTGATATACCGTAGACTTATCTTCCTTGGATTGGTGGTCGCAATATTCCTCAGCGTCCGCGAATGTTATGATCGCGTTAGCGAAGATGTTCACGATCAGGAAATCATCCGCGAGGACCTCGGTGACAGTGACGCCCACCTTGGCAGCTGGGGACAGGCGAATAAGAATGCAATTATTCAATTCCGCCTCAAACGTGACGGGCGATTCAACTACGCAGTCGTGACCCGGCCGGATAACGATACCATCAGGCATACGGGTTTGTACAACATAAATTCAGATCTCAAACTCGTGGCGGTGAGCGACAACGGTGACACTATCATAAACCATGGTGTTTACCTCACGCGATCGGCGAACGGAAAGGTCGACGTCATGAATCTGACACAAAATAATGCCGACACTGCAGCTATGCTCTTTTACAGGATCAAACAATAGAAAATGAACTCGTATCGAATTACCGCCTCCGCCCTTTTCATTGTCCTTGGCCTGGGTGGTTGTGGGAATCCTTCAAATGACAGAGCGGTCACGATGGAAGAACTCGAATCTGTGCAGGAGGAAGATCAAAAGCAGATGGAGGCCTATGCGCCAAAGCGGGATTATCTATCGGCGGTCGAGCTGATCAACCTCGCTGACTGCGATGGGTTGCCCTGTATTCAGTTATTCATGAAAGATCTCTCTTCTGATTTCGTTCACGCAACTAAAGGCGAGTTCGCTTCCCTGCACCGGTCGGTCGTGGTTGACACAACAGGAGCGGAACTCGTCATGCCGCTGTCGACCTATTATGTTGATGTCAGTCCACAAGCGACGTGGCGGACCGCGCATACGCTGCACACGAAGGCACTAGGGGATTCGTTGTACGACGAATTCATGCAGTTGGGGTTCACGTTTGTCGAAGAAGGTTATTATCTCGGCCTAAAAAGTAAACAGCAACGTTACGTTTCGTCAAAATACCCTGGGAAAAGCCTGTACATAACGGCGACATACAGACCGTGGTACTTTAAAGGTCTTTACAAAGGTAGTGTCAGCTGGCCCTGCTATGTCTTTGAAGTGTACAATGATCAATAGGTTTTTTACCTGAATCTCCCGCATGGTCATCACGGAATCAGCGTAAGCTTAAATCTTGAGTCTTTTGAAACTTTCATCTTTTCGTCAAAGAGAGCGACCAGGTCGGATCGTCCGGGATCGATACTTTGCAGATGGAATTTCTCCAGTCCGGAATGCAAAAACAAATTCGTCAACCATTTGCGAACGTACTGTGGTCTTGTGGTACAACGCTCCGTGAGCTGAGTGGTTTCATCCTGATCGAAATCGCTGTCCACTACAAGATCGATGAAGTGGTGGTGGTATTGAAACTGGAGTTCCAGAGAGCGAATGGATGCCCTTTCTTCTGCAAAGGAAACCATGATTGCGCTTTCATCCATTGTCAGGGAGTCGGCAACTATTTTCAAATCGGGGAGACCCGGCTCCAGGTTAAGCGGATCGCTTATAAAATTCATCCACACGAGAAAGGATTCACCGGACTCATTGCTCAATTCATGGGTTGCGCCTTTCCGAAGTATCTCGCGCATTTCGTCAATATTCAATTTAATCTCAGTGGATATTGGCATAGGTAGTCGTAGCGATCAGGTTATTATTCTAACATTCCTGTTTTTTAATGCACCGTCTTTGATGCTGGGATAGAACAATTCAATATAATTTGTCGTCAGCTCGTTCAGATTTGGAAGGTCGGCCTTAATGGTGAAAGGAGTATAGTTTGTGCTGCGCTTAAGTTCCAACGTTTCGAGTGCAGGAAGATTCAAAGCATCGTGTTCGGCATGGGTCACCGACTTCAAACGAAGGTTTTTCAATTGACGCAGAACCGAGAATTCAACCGGTACATGAAAATCGGGGCAATAGCAGTCAAGCGAAGTCAGTTCGGAAAGCTCCGGCCACACTTCCGGTGGACAGGTCTGGGAGAAGGAAAGATGACGAAGTGTCTTCAGCTTACCGATTTCAGTCGGGAGTTCAGTGATCGATGTACCGGCGACGTTGAGCCATTCGAGCGCAGGCAAACGGAAGAGACTTTCCGGGAGATGCGTAATCGCCGTACCGTTGAGGGAAATCCTTTTCAGGTTGACCAGTAAAACGGATTGATCTGGCAGTCTGGCGATCGGTACACCGCTAAGATCAAGTTCTTCAAGGGCTGTTATTTCAAACAAGCTCGCCGGCAGTTCCGAAAAGTTACCGCGTAATGTTAGCCTTTTCAACTTATTCAGGTGATGGAACTCGTCCGGCAAAGCTGATATCGAAAGCCCGTCGAGATGGAGATTCTCCAGCGCAACCAATTCAAAGAGGCTTGACGGAAAATCCGAAAGCTTCTCCGCGTTTAATGACAGATTCTTCAACGCGGAGAGGCCACCAAGCAGATCGGGTAAGTCGTCGATTCGGGTACCATCCATAAAAAGGGTTTCAAGTCTCTGCAAGGAAAAAAGTCCTTCGGGGATTTTCGTGATCTGCGTATTTCTCAAACTCAGTGTCACCAGATTTGAGAGTAGATTGAAATTCCCGGGCAGTTCAGTCAGTGGGGAATTATCCAGGGTAAGCATATTCAGAGAGGAAAGTCGACAAAAGCTTAAAGGAAGCTTCTTAATACCGGAACCGCTGAAGTCGGCGTGCTCGAGCTTTCCTAAGGCATCGAACCGGTCCGGTAGTTCATCAATCATAAAAGGCACGTGCAACTCTTTTAAGCCGGGATGTTCGAACAGATTGCGAATCCACGTTCTCGGCGTATCAGCAGATGCGTTTCTATTTAGAAAGATGCTTGTTGATTTCTTCAAATGCTGAGTTAATCGAATCTTAAGTGAAGACAACGAAGCAACATCCGGATCAAATGAAACGTCAACTGACACATCATTATCAACCCGCCCGGAACGCATGAGTTGTAGTCTGAAATCAGGTAAGCCTGGCCGAAGGTTTGACTGATCTGTCAGATAAGTTAACCAATCAACGATCGAGTCTCCTGTTTCAATTGTAATCAAATGAGTACCGCCTTTTTCAATGAGGTCTCTCTTTACTTTATTTCGTGAAAGTCGATCGGGGAACGTTTCGATTGGATTGTTGTCGAGCCGGAGCCTTCCGGATTGATATAGGTCTTCAAGTTCAATGGGAACATCTTTGATTTCATTTCCGGTCAGGTCTATGAATTCCAGTTCACTTAGTTTGGTCAGGTCTGCCGGTAAGCGGGAGATTTTGTTATCACTCAGGTCGGCGCGACTGAGTTTGGGATGTGCCAGGCAAAAGTCGATATCAGTAATTCCCAATCCGGAAAGCGACACATGTGTGAGCGAGTCAAGTTGTTTAAGAGAATTACATAGTTCATCGCGCTCCGTCTCAGTTAACGAACCTTGCCCGGCGGTGAAGCGCTCCAGTTTTCTGAATTCACTGAGCGGTTTAACGAAAGCGGCGGGACAATTTGTGATTAGTTCCGTCAACGCAGGTACATGTGCTTCACGAAATTTTAAATCAGTGAAATCTTTTGCAGTGTAAAAATGCAGGTACTCCAGTTTCCGGAAATTGAGAAAGTTTTCAGGTGCCGATCGTACGTCACATAAACTAAGTGATACAAGATTAGTGAGTTGCGTAATTTCTTGCGGAACATCAAACGCCGGGCATTTACAGGTGAGCGCGGTGAGACTGTGAAGACTGCTCAAAACAGAAGGCATAACGGGTTGACTGAATGCCAGCCGTTGCAGCATAGGCATATCGCCAAGGTCAGCAGGCACTTGTTCAAAATTGCAACCGCTGATGTCAAGGCTGACCAACTCCGACATCCGGAAGAAACTTTGTGGTAGTCGACGAAGTTTCGAGTTGTTTAATCTTAGCGTTTTTAGTTTTGGGAGATAGTCGAAAAGGTCAGGCAATTCTGTATTGGCAAAGGAGACATCGAGATTTTCGAGTTCGGCGTTTATGAACAGATTGTGAATCCATTCCGCCGGACGGGTTGAAGTCGCTTCTCCATTGTTTGGGTCGGTGTCCTGAAAGGCTTTCCAGTAGTATTTGTCGAAGCCTTCCGGCTGCACGCGAAGCGACTTCAAAGATGGCCTGGTCTCATCGAAGGAAACGTACACCTTTTGCGTGACATAACTATGACGGTCCACCTGGCATGTCAATACCAAAGTCGGCAGTCCCGGGGACAGGTTGGCGGGGTCGGTAATGAAACCAAGCCAGTTCGCAAGGGTATCCTCATTACCAAAGTATTCGCCACCCTTTAAAAGAACTTCGGACTTGGCAGGGGTCTTGGTGGACATCGATAAGAAAAGGTGTAGCGATAAAAATAAGGCTTTTTGATAATATGTAAGGAGAGAGATGACCGATGGTGTTCCCTTTGATTGGAAAGTCCCGTCAGAAAAATAAAAAAGCCCCGGGAAACTCAGGGCTTTATTTCTTAAGCGGATACTGCTTCTTGCGCAGGCTTGCGCATCACGGTTTTCTTGTCCGCCTTCTTCTTCCGCCTCCTGAGTTTGTTGATCCAGATGAGCGTACCTGTTATGGGTAACGAGGTCGCTATAAGGCACGCGATGAAGTAAATGATTTTGGTAAACGTACCGTACACCTCACCTGTATGCAGTGCTTTGATCGATCCCGCCATGCGTTCATTGAACGGCTTATCGCGAAATATTTCGACGTTAAGTATGTCGGCAGTATACTGATCTAACATCAGACGATCACTCGCCGGTGAAGCAAAGAATCCCTTGCGCGTTTTGTTCACACCTACAGCAGCTGCTGAGTCCTGTGGCAGCGTGATGGTATAATCACCTTTATAGGACAACGTACCCTCCGCTACTTTAAGGTAGTCTGCAATCAGTGGCTTGGGTGTTTCAGCATTCGCATTGGTAATGTCAGACTTAGGTGCTTCGGGTCGCGGTCCTTCGTTATATGTGCCCAATGTCTTTTGCAATCCCTCGCGGTACGATGGGAAAGACCATTGGGGTCCGGTGATTCCCATAAGAAAAAGAAAGATCAAAGAATAAAATGCCAGCGTATTGTGCAGGTCGTGGTTAATGCGTTTCCAGTTTGCACTCCACTTGATGCGCAGGCCCTGCTTCCAGGTCTTGACCTTACGGGGAAACCACACTACGATACCGGTAATCACACCAAGTGTGAAAAGGATCGTTGCTGTTCCGGAGATGTAGCTTCCCAATGTGCGATTGGGAAGCTCTCCGAATATGGGCTCCTCTACTCTGTCGAGCATAAGCCAGCGATGGAGGCTGAACATAGCTCGCATGAATTCAGTAGTTCCGTTCTTCTCGTTGGTAATGTCACCAATGATGTCGCCTGTGTATTGGTTTACAGCGTACGTCGTACCCATATTGGGTCGGCCACCGCGTTGGGGCCCGGGTGCCTTCTTGTCTGCTCCATTCTTTTCAGGACCTTTGGTTTCCTGTTGTTTCCCTTCGCCACGGCGTCGCTCACCTGACGGACCACCAGCCACTTCGTTAGATTCGCGCTTCTTAACCGAGACCTGCCACGGCCTCGCCGGATCAGCCGGAATCTTTAGCATGGTCACGTTGCCCTTCAAGCCGGATTCAAGCCTGGCAATGATATCTTCCGCGGACAACGCAGTGGCATTCGCAGGAACTTCAAGATTGTACAGTTGAGGCGAAGCGGCTTCGCGGAATTCGGTGTTGAAGGTGTATACCGTTCCCGTAAAACAAATCACAATGACGATCAGTCCACTGCCCAGCCCCATCCAAAGGTGCAGGTCGAGAAAAAACTTGCGAACTTTCGCCCAGGTACTCTTATTCTTCGCTTCTCCCATAGTTATCGCGCTTTACGCTGATGTGCCTATCCGTTGCAATCTAGTAATCAATTATCTGTCCCACCATACGGGATCGTTCAGCATGTCATCGCTGCCCATCTTGGCGGCTTCTTCATTGTTGGTCATCCGTTCGGTTTCCGGATACATGAACCGTAACGGCCTCGATGTAGGAGTCGGGGCCTCAAGCGAATTCGGAATCTCCGGTAGTCCAAGCCGTCTGAAATCATTCCAGGCCTCGATGCTGCTGATGCTGTTCAGGGCAAGCCACTTCTGTTCGATGATCCGCGCAATCTTGTCAGCTGCCTGATCGAAGTTAACCGCGTCCTGATTGTTGTAGTCCGCAAATTCCGATGTACTGACCTCCATGTATTTGAATGATTCCTGAATCGCCTGTTCGTAGAATGTTTTGGCTGTACCGTCAATCCAGCCGCGTTGTGCAGCTTCTGCCTGGAGGAAAAGACTTTCAAAGGAAGCCATCAGCACCGAAGGCTGATCGTAAGATTTGAATAATGCAGCAGGGCTACCTCCATTTTCCTCGGGACCTTTGAATGCTGATGTCTTTGTACGCGCAAACTCAGGAGCTGTGTTCGGGTTGCCAAAAAGTACGCCGTTGTAGGATCCTTCAACTTCAACGTAGAGATTCGCAAGACGCGGATCATTCAGGCGCTCGTATTGTTCGATGGCGAATACTGTCGGGCGTATATCCTGGTGGTTGGCGGTGCTTACTCCCTGAACGGTGCGGTAGTTCGTCTCCCAGAAGGGATTGAGCTTACCTGCCGTATTCAGGTAACCGGGACGAACGAATGCATTCTGACCCGTTCCGAGGAAACCGCTGCCTTCATTGCTAATCTTTTGTAGTTCCGCAGTGATGTAACCGGCCTGTTCCGCAACCTGGCTTTGACGAAGCAGCGCACGCAGCTTGATCGTGTTGCCGAACTTTGCCCAAAGTGTCTTGTCACCTTTGAATATAAGGTCATCGTCCTTGGCCTCTGTTCCGGGGGCAGCTGACTTGATATTCCCGATACCTTCGGTGATGAGGTCAATCGACTTTTGGTAAACCGTTTTGCCATCTTCATACTTCGGCGTGGGAAACGCAGTACTTGCAAGGGCTTCGTCAAAGGGAACGCCGTTGTACAGATCCACCAGGCGCATAAAATGCCAGCCGATCATAATTTTCGATATGCCGGCATACATAGAAGCATCCTTCTCTTCGGCTTCTTCCCAGATCAGCTTGTAATAAAGCATCGTGGTGTAGACGTCTTCCCAAACCTGAATTCCGTCGCGTTGGTGGCGTATAGCCGGACCATTGTAAGTTTTCAGGTCAACAAACATGCTGATACCTTCATTGGTTGTTCCCCAGTAACCGCCCCATAAGGCACCGATCTGATTCAGTTCACCTGTTTCCTGGTTTACACTGGCGACTTGCGCGGCCGGAAGTTTCGCCTTTAGTGGCAGTGTCTCACGAATAGGGTTATTAGGATCATCATTCACATCAAGGAAATCGCTACATGCAACCAGCGAGAGCGTGATGAAGGCCGTGATGAATATTTTTGATATTGACTTCATATGATTTAGTGCCCGATATTTTATAACGTGACGTTAACAGTGAAACCATACGTTCTGTACGGCGGCACCTGACGGAAGCTGAGGTATCCGTCTGTGTTATTGTACAGGTATTCCGGATCGCCATACTTGTTGTCCTTGTGACGGATAATGAACAGGTTGTTGCCTACCAGCCCGACCGTTGCTGAACGAACTACATTTTGCCAGCCCAGTGAAGATGCAGGCAATGTATACGCGATGCTCAGCTCGCGAAGCTTGAAGAAGTCAGACTTCGCAGCTGTGTTGATCTGTACTTCACCCTGTTTGCTCCAGAAGGCGCGGCCACCACTGGATGTGGTCAGCTCCGTATTCGGCGTGTAGACACCTGGAGCTGTTTCAATTACAGAGTTCGGCCAGATGAATGGTTCACGATTGTGCTCGGCAGTTCTCGGATCGGTACCTGCTGCATACATTGCGGGCACGATCTCAGAGTAGAGCCAGCCACCCATCCGCCAGTCAAACTGTGCAGAGACGCTGAAACCTTTGAATTGAAGGATTGAACTTATACCCATCTGATAAGGCGGTACCAGTGTACCCAGCGTTGTGTTTTCGGTTGCCACGATGGGATCGCCCGTGTTTGCATCAACCACAACGCGTCCTTGAGGATCACGCCTGTAGTCGCTCACTTGGAGCGTAGGATAACGTTCGCCAATCACGGCATACGACTGACGGAAGTTGTTGATACTGCTAAGGCCTTCATACAGTTCTTTCACCTGATTGTTGATGTAGGTAAATGTGAATCCCATATTCCATTTTAAGCCAGGTGCGTCGATTACATCGCCGTTAACAACAAGCTCGATGATGTTGTTGGTCAGACGACCCGCATTCACACGTGCACTGTTGTACCCGGTAGCACGGGATGTTGATGCGTTGAAAATCTGACCACGTGAATCGGAGTAAACGTAGCTTCCCTCAACCTGGAGGCGGTCGTCGAAGAAACCCAGTTGTACGCCGGCTTCAAAAGAAGTTACAAACTCAGGCCTGATATCCGCGTTCGGACTCGTTGAGCTCGGAACGAAACCACTCAATCCTCCGAAAGGAAATCCATTCAACTGTGAATAGCTGTTGTTCAACTGATAAGGTGTAAGCGTTACGTTACCGGTCTTGTTGAGGGATGCGAAAACTTTTCCGTGTGAAAGGAATGCGCTCTCCTGCAGTCCTTTGATCGCTTCATTGAATACAAACGACGCACTCACACCCGGATAGAAGTAGGACCGGTTTTCAGGACTTAGTACCGAGACCCAGTCGTTGCGACCCGTGAATGAAACGAAAAGGTAGTTGTTGTACCCGACTGTCATTTCACCGTAGACTGCGGTAGAACGGTATTGTGTCAGCGCAGAGCCTCCGCTGAGTTCACCGATACGGCTTCCCTGGTTGAACAGGTCTGAATAGAGAAGGTTGCTCGCACCAACTGTTGTCGTCTTACGATCATCGGCGCGCAGGTTGTGTCCGACCAATAGCCATGTCGTGAACTTGTTGAAATCTTTGCTCAGCATCAGCATGAGGTCGCTGTTCACACGGGTGTATGTGTTTGTTCCATCAGTCACGCTTCCGTTGGTATTACGTGTACCCGGAGCTTCGAATTTCCGTGTCGTGTTGCGTGTTTGTTCGTTGAGGTTGTACAACCCCGTACGGTGAATCACTTTAGCCCAGGGAGCAAGTTTGTATTCGAGTTCCAGTTTCCCGTTAAGGTTGTGTTGCTTCAGGTCATCGCGGATGCTTCCAATGAGAAAGTACGGATTCCGAAGCCAGCTACCCTGACTGATAAAATAGTTCAGCGGGTTCCCCGGCGACATCGGATTCTCCCAGTCTTTCACCATGTCGAAGTCGAAGTTTGCCGGATAGCGGTACGCACCAATCCACGGACCGTCAGGTGTTGTGTTACGGTGGAAGTTTACATAGTTGATGTTGTATGATGTTTTAAGCTTGCCGATTTGTCGGGATCCATTGAAGCGGAAACCGGTGCGACGGCTTTCATCATCGGGAATGACACCTTTGACAGAGACATTCTGTGCGGATAGGAAGTACGTTGATTTATCGTTCCCACCGGAGAATGAAATGTCGTTTTGAACATTGACGCCGGTCTGGAAGAGATTAAGGCGATTGTCTTTTGAAGGAGCAGCGTATAGCAACTGCGGTTGTGATCCGTCGGGCAGTGCAGGACCGAAGTCGCGCATCGTACCATCGAACTCAGGACCCCAGGATTCGTACTGCAGCGGATCGTAAACACCATTGTTACCTTGTCCGTATTTTTTCTGCGCGGGCGGAAGAAGAAAGACGTTTGAGAACATTGTTGTATGCGAGAACTGAACTTCACCGCGGTCCTCGCGACCTCTTCGTGTGGTAATCATGATGGCGCCGTTTACACCTTCGGAGCCATAGAGCGCTGCAGCATTCGCGCCCTTCAGCACTGTGATGCTTTCAATATCATTTGGATTGAGGCGGCTGATAGATGGAATCGGAACACCATCGACTACATAAAGAGGTTCATTTGCGCCGCGGCCGTCGATGCCGGCAGTGCGGCTTAGAGAGCGGCTGCCGCGCATGTTGATTTGCACCTGCGGGTCAACCTTGCTGTCGTACATATTGACACGTAAACCGGCGACCTTGCTGGCCATACCGAATATTGGGTTGACAGTCCGGCCCTGATTCAATTGTTTATTGCTGATGTATTGAGTACCGCTACCCACTTCACGCGCAGACCGTTCAATACCCAGTGCGCCGGTGACCACGAGTTCCTGGAGGAGGTTAGTGTCGAGGTCCAGTCGGATTTCCAGATAGTTGTTTGCAGAAACGGGAACCTCCTGTGGTTGATAGCCCACAAAGGAGATCACCAGCGTTTCACCCTGGTTGGCGGGAATGGCAAAATTGCCGTTGGCGTCAGCGGTAACGCCCCGCGACGATCCTTTAATGATGATATTTGCTCCGGCGAGGGCGGTGCCGGTTTCTTCAAAGACGCGTCCCCGGACGATGTTCTCCTGGGAGAACGCCGGGATAATGAGCAGAAGTGCCAAAAAGAGCGTTAGAATCAACCTTGACTGAGGTAAAATTCTTATCATTGTTTTTAATTAGATTGATTTTAAATAGGATGCAAGATTAACGGCATTCGAGGGTTCTGAGGTAACGAAATCGGGAAATCAAGTGACGCAAAAAGGAGTTTCTAAAGGCGAGCGGTACACCGACGACATTCGGGAATGGGCTGTCACCCAGGAGATTCCCGGTGAGTTCACCGTTAAGGCCGGTCTGATCAAACGAAAGATGACATTTTCCGGTCCTCAAAGCGGGCTTATTAGCGCCAGTTTCGCGTTTTTCGATGCTTTTTTGGTTTCGCAGTCGCAGATTGAACTCACCCAGGAGACCACGTCCGACTTTCAGGATTCCGGCGAGACCATGGGCTTGTTTTTCAACCTCGCGGGTAGCCATGCTTTTGCAAGCGCAGAGGGCGACAAGGTCCTGGCGCCGGGGCAGCACATAATCTACTATACCAATCGATTCAGTGACCGGCTAACCCTAAACCCTGAAGGTGGACGACTTGAAGTCCTGGAGATAAATATGCCGGTCACCTATTATGCGCAGTTATTTAGCCATTACTCCCGCCAGCAGGAGCAGTTCATCAATTCGATCCTTGGCGGGAAGGAGAACTACCTGCAGCTCGGCGCATTTCAGATGACCGTACCGATGAAATGGTTGATCAATTCCATTCAGAGATGTACGCGAAAGGGTTTGTTGAAGCGGCTCTTCCTGGAAGCCAAGGTGCTCGAGCTGCTGATGTTACAGGTTGAGCAATCGGAGCTGCCCATCGTGGATCGTCCTGGCCGGGTGGCACGAAATCCTGAAGTCGACGCGATTTATGATGCGAAAGCCATTATCGAGAAATCCATCGACAATCCCCCTTCCATTCGGGAGCTTGCAAAGCTTGTGGGATTAAATGAGTTCAGTCTGAAGAAAGGTTTTCGCGACACCTTCCAGACCACTATTTATGGATATGTGAATGAGCTGAAGATGGAGCAAGCGCGTCAGCTAATCCTCGAAGGCGACAAGACAATTCACGAAATTGCTTCGCTCGCGGGATACAAGAATCCGCAGCACTTCACGGTGGCATTCAAGAAGTATTTTGGGTATCTGCCCAGTAAGCTGCGGACGATGCATGATTAATTCTGTTTGAATAGGGGTGAGGGACCAGCACCCGTACGCGAGCCAGTCCACATAATGCGTGCTCGCTGAAAACAATTTCGCCATGGTTTTTTTGGAACAAATGGACAAACTGATACATTTGCAATCCCAAATTTGGCCGGGATGAAGGTTTTGGTCGGATATGGGTCAGGGTGGCCGAGCGGGCAATCCTGAGGAAAGAGGAGTGGCAGAGCGGTCGTCCCGATAGCTATCGGGAGCGGCGGTCTTGTCCGAATGGATCCCTTGGGAAAAACCGTTGAGCTGAAAGGCTTGACACGTTGTATGAGGTATTTTTGCTATGTTTTGAAAAGCATTCCTTTTGGTACGTATTATTACGGTAGTACGGGCTCATTGGAGAAAAGGCTGAAGAGGCACAATAATGGTTTGGTCAGGTCTACCAAATCGAAGAAACCTTGGATGCTACACTACTTTGAAGAATTTGACTCGAGGGCTGAAGCGTTTAGGCGAGAAATGTTCTTCAAAACGATTGACGGATATAATTACCTTAAAGAAAAGGGCATTATATAGAATCTGTAAGCTGAACGGCTGACAGGGTTATACAGAGGAGTGGCAGAGCGGTCGAATGCGGCGGTCTTGAAAACCGTTGAGCTGAAAGGCTCCGGGGGTTCGAATCCCTCCTCCTCTGCGAAAAACAGTATCATAACAGCTTAAAAGCCTGCAAATCGTTGATTAGCAGGCTTTTTTGTTTTCAGGGACCATACCAAATTGTTCACGGATTCTCATAATGTAGGTGAGCAATCCGGTGAGTCCTGAAAAAAGCTGAAAAATCGACTCACCTGTTTTCTTGTAACTGATTGATTATCAAGTTGTACAAATAGTGAACATCTTGATTTTCCGGAGGCTGTACGAGTAGTTTGATGTACAACCAAAAAAACAGGATTATGAGACCAAGATTTAGTCTGCTGTTCTTCTTCAAGAGCGGAAAAACCACCTCCAAAACCGCCGTTCCTCTCTATCTCCGTATCTCCATTGAAAACAAACGGCTGGAACTATCAACAAAGCGAACGTGGAATCCGGAGCGATGGAGTCACGATGCTGGTAGGGCTACCGGTACAAAGGAAGACGCGCGAACGTTAAACGCGTTCCTGGATACACTTCAGGCAAGAGTCTATGAAGTGCATCGCCAGCTTGTTCATGAGGGTGAACCGCTAACACTCCAGGCATTCAATGAGCGCCTGGGCGGTGGACGCGAGCGGCACAGATCACTCGTAGACATTTTCAAAGAGCACAATCGTCAAGTCGAACAACTCCTTCACTCGGATTACTCTCCAGGGACTTTGGAGCGGTACAAGACAGCGCTCACTCATGTGCAGTCTTTCATGAAATGGAAGTTCAACGTTGATGACATTGACATCCGCAAGCTCTCATATCAATTCGTCACCGACTATGAATTCTGGCTGAAGGCAGAACAGAAGTGCAGCCACAATACTGCAGTGAAGTACATCGGAAACCTAAAGAAAATCATCAACATCTGCATCAAGAATGGCTGGCTTGATAAAGATCCTTTCTTCGGTTGGAAGATGAACAAACGCGAGGTCGTGCGTGAGTATTTATCGGATGACGAGATTGAGAAAGTCTACCATCATGATTTTTCGACTTCACGTCTTACGCTGGTGCGAGACATTTTCATCTTCAGCTGTTACACCGGCCTTGCTTATGCTGACATCGAAAAGCTGAAGCGCTCCGAAATCATTATTGGGATCGATGGAGAAAAGTGGATTTCAATTCAGCGGCAAAAAACAGAAACGCCGTCTCGCATTCCTTTGCTAGAGATACCGCTTGAAATCCTAGACAAGTACAAAGATGATATCCGATGCAGCAACAAAGATCAACTGCTGCCAATATTCAGTAATCAGAAGATGAACGAATACCTGAAAGAGATAGCACAGATCTGCGGCATCGAAAAGGAGTTTACATTTCACTGCGCTCGTCACACTTTCGCTACAACGGTAACGCTATCTAATGGTGTACCCATTGAAAGCGTTTCGAAAATGCTCGGCCACAGAAACATCAAGACGACACAGCACTATGCAAAGATCCTCGACAACAAGGTCAGCTATGATATGAAGCTTCTCCGTAAGAAGTTAAATACAAAAAAGACTAAGGATGCGAAGATGAAAATTAATAAAAATACAGGGAGCGATTAACTCCCTGACCTTAACTCATGTTGCAACTTTAACATAAGCACTTTTCTTCAAGTTGGCCGTTTTGATTTTTACGACATCAGAATAGTTTGGGATAGTATTTGTTCAATAATCAAAAAAAGACACCTCTATGAAAATTATAAAACTTCTCATCATACCGGCAGTCCTCTTCGTTGGATGCAACTCAAAAAAGGATCAAGCCAATTCCGATGACATTGCCGGGACGTACGTCATGGAAAAAACTTATGAAGTCCGGCATGAGGGGACTGGGGAGCCTGTAGGAATGGCAACGCTTCGAGATACAATCATCATTACGAAGACCAGCGATGGATATGAAGTCAAAAACCGGAAGTGGAAGAAGAATGAGTTTGATGAGGAGGGGTGGGTTAAGCAGGAGCATGAAGCTACGCCCGACTACAAGGCAAAATTTGAAGAATCGACTCAGACTCTAAGTGGTGAACCAGCTGGACTATTTGGAATCCTGGAAATCATATCAAATGAAAAGCGTCTGGTGAAAGGTAAAAGCAAGATTGAGTACCTCAAAATCTGAGTCGTCTCGCATTAAAGCGGTCCTTTGGTCTAAAAAAATGAGGCCTTGGCATTATCTTGCACAATGCCCGCGTCCATACTGGGAAAACGAAAAAAGGAGGAGTATTATCTTCAGAGATTTCTTGCGAATCCTGAAACAAGGCTTGTTGTCACTAATATAAGATCTGTTGACAAAGATCCTCCCGATCTTTCGATGACGGTTTGGCATCAACTCGAACAAAGGATGGTTTCAGTTGAAGTCACTCAAATCATTCACCCTGAATTTAAGCAACTGGAGGAAGAACAGAAGAATATTGTCGAAGGCGCAAGGCAGATGTTCACATCGCGATATAACGTTGAGTTAAATGTACTTGTGGAATTTTCAGATATTGGCCTAACCATAACGAAACAGAATAAGCGCCTGCTCAGTGAATTTCTATTTCAGTTTGCCGCAAAGGTCTACGAGGCAAATCAGAACTTATCTTTCAGAATTGAAACAAAAGATTATCCTGGACCTCACCCTCAGTTTCGGAGAATAATAATAAGCAACGAGTACTCGGATTTCAAGCAGTGGGAAATCATCGGTGCTTATGTCGTACAATCGTTTCCAGAAGAACAATTTTTAAAAAGACTTCAACGGAAAGAAGCGGGGTTAGGAGACTACAGAGATTCCTACGATGAAAACTGGCTTCTTATGGTTACGAATTTTGGCCACGAGTCATCTGGTTTTCATTTTCATCATTTGGGTGTTCCCTTTGATCAATCTCCGTTTGACCGGATTTATCTCTATAAGTACTTTCAGGAAGAGGTGTTCCGCTTGAAGTAGAGTATCATACCACTACTTGCTACGGACTCATCGGAATAACATCGAAATCATGAAGACATATTATCATATCAACAAGAATGAACAATGCAGCTGGAAGGTTGGCGACGAGTTTGAATTAGGAAGCGCAGAAAATCACTTCTGGAGCTCCTTTGCAGAAGCTGGAGACTCGATTGATCTAAACGGGAGTGTCTATGACGTTCATTTGATCGCTAAAACTGCTTTTAACGCTTATGTAAAAAATGAACCCGTGCCCGTTCAGATGAAGGGATATCATTTCAATCCTTTAAGAACACTACAAGAAACACTTGATAGTCTAGGCAATTCACTCAAAATCTGCCGGGAGTTATCATTCGAAGCAATTAGGAGAGAGTTTTATCCAGAGTTACCGAGCCGGCTTCGATGCATATGGCTCATTCCCGATAATAATGCGTCCCTCGAGTTTTGGAGGAATGTATTACCAAACGGACATCAGAGAATCTTTAAAGTCGCAATCCCGGAAAGTCGAGCAGTTAAAATTCATAGAGCCGCCCAAAAATGGCTTATTGGCGGCACCTTTTCGTTAAAGCGATGGAACGAACTGGCGCACAGTTATTGGAAAGGTGAAGATTCCGGTGCAGGGGATGATGAAGTGTTGTTTGAGGGAAAGTTTAAAATCATCGAAGAGATTATTTAGTGCCAAACTTGAATATTGTTAATGGAAAGCTGATGATCACTTTATCCGACCTTAAACTTCGAAATGGCGATTGGACAACTATTGAGTCAAAGTTGTGCAGCTTAGGAATGACGTTGTGGAATCAAAATCCTCACTCGCAGCTCAGCGCACGAATCTTCGAACTTGTTACTTCATACTACAATCAATGGAGATTTGTGCTCGATTCATATGAGGTATTATATAAGCTTTTCAGTGAACAAATGTCAAGGGACACAATTCCAGACCGTGAAATCTACCTCTCGGAATTTGATATTAACCTGGTTGCAAATGAATCGAAATTCCGCCAGTATAGTTATATATTCATCATATCATTAAAGTCACTTATTGATCTATTTGCGTGTATTGTTGACGTAATCCAAAATCAACAAATAAGGGACGACGGCTCGTTGCCTGATTATAAATATCCACCTAGGAGGAAAGGCTTTGTTGTGAATGACATTCCAGAAATATCGATGTTATTTACACAACTCCAAGATCCAGATATTTATCCCTGGATCGGAAGCATTGCATCAATTCGTAATAAAATTGTTCATCGAGGATTTTCATTAAGACCGATAATCGGCTTTGAAAGGACGGAAAGCCTGGTCATCCAAACATACAGAGGAACTGACTTTTACACCGACATTGATAAAATTGACATCGGAGAAACATTAAAAATGGCTGTAAGCAACATTCCAGAGCTGGAGAATAAAGTTACGCAAATACTTCTAACCGAAATGTCACAAATTATTCCTTCTCTCGCTCACCAAAGTTCCTATAGGTACTCCGAATTAATGAACGAATATAACACTAAGGAAATATAGAAATGAACGCATCTATTATTTTAGCAACTTCATCATCTGGAGAGGCAATTTCTGCTAGGAAAGTTTCCGATAATCTGGCCGCTAAAGATAAAGAGCAACTGGCACAATTCATCTATGACAGGTTGTACGGAAGGTATTTGAAATCTTTTGACTATCCGGACGAAAAATTCCAATCTGATTATAAGAGCGGTTTTCTACTCATGGCGAGTTGCTGTCTTTTAATTGAGACCTATATTTCATTCACGGTAGCCAAATACCGATCGACTAAAGATCAGAGTGGAGCATGCTTCGGAGAGTTTTTTACGACTGAAAAAAGATTTCTGCAGTTCGGTGATGGAGCGAGACAAGGTGATGGAAAATTATCAACGTCTAAGCAAGGAGGGACACCAAATGACTTTTACTCAAATGTTCGCTGCGGAATTCTTCACAATGCTGAAACTAAAAATGGATGGAGTATAACCCGCAGTAAGGCAAGCCCACTTTTCGACAAGGCAACGAAACGGATTAACGCGACAAAGTTTGCCAATCTATTAAAATCAGTTTTATCAGACTATAAAAAAGCGCTGATTGCCTCCGATTTTGATAATGATAATATCTGGATCAATTTTCGAAATAGAATTGGTGATATATTAAAGAGTTCATGAAGGGCTACAAGAGCCCTTCATCTGCAAATGACGTATAAGAATCTGCCGTGATGATGATGTGATCCAAAAGCTGAATCTCAAGAAATTTTCCGGCCTCCTTAAGCTTGTTAGTAAGCGCGATGTCGGCTTGGCTTGCTGAAAGATTTCCGGAAGGATGATTATGCGCAACGATGATTCCGCAGGCATTACCTTTCAATGCTGTGCAGAAGATAAGACGTGGATCCGCGATGGTTCCGGTTGTTGAACCTGTTGAAAGATCAAGAAGGCCGATGACCTGGTTTGCTCTGTTAAGCAACATGACCTTGAACTGTTCAACAAGTTCGAGCTTGTCAGTGTCCCAGTATTGACGAAGAACATTGTGAGCGTCTTTCGATCCGGTGATCTTGGGACGCATGGAGGCTTTCACTTTTGACTTGTAGGAGAGTTGGATCTCCGCGACTTCGAAGATCTTCTTTTCATTTGTGCTTTCCATAATCATAAGAATTAAATTATGGTGCTCCTCAACTGAAGGGTGGCTGGATTGTCAAACAGGAAACGGAATAATTGGAAGGCAGGCCGTAGGCAGGTGCCGTTTATGCCGTAGTCTTTTGACAAGACTATGCATTGCCAACCGAAAGTAGGTTAGCGCCAGAAGTTAAGTCTGATGTGGGAAGCACAATAAGAAGTCTTGAACGCTGAAATCCTGATTCTCCAATGCAAAGAAATGCCTATATTGTCGTGTTGCCAGCGATTAATACTAAAGCATGGGGTACGACATTCATATTACGAGAAAAGAAAACTGGTTTGACGAGGATGGGGTAAACGAAATTAAGCTAAATGAATGGACCTCCTACATTGCGTCAGACAGCGAAATGCGACTTGAGGATCAGGCAAGTTCAACAAATAAAATACGGGAAGGGATAAAGTATAAAAACAACGGACTGGCTGTTTGGACTTCTTATTCGAAAAACGGACTTGAGGACAATTATGCTTGGTTTGACTACAGAGCAGGTAATGTTACAGTTAAGAATCCGGACGAGGAGATCATAAATAAGATGATCGACATCGCTGGCCGCGTTAATGCTAAAGTTCAAGGAGACGATGGAGAAACTTATGAGGCCAAAACCTCATCCATGAACAAACAAGGAGCACAAGTCAAAAGACGTTGGTGGCAATCTTGGTCGTGATTGACTCCGCAAAAACAAGTACCGATCATGAAATCGGTGGAAACGACTAAATTCACAGGTTGTGTTTACGTTGAACTGAAATGAATACGAGGTGCGACATAATCTTATTTGTTATACTAACAGTAACGACAAAATTCGCGTGCGAAGCACACGCATCTCATGATACAGTAACCGTATACTCACTCTCGACCCGAGAGCTTCACTCTAGTGTGATCCCTCCAACTGTTTTTGAGATGACGAATCTCCGTAGACTAACAATCACAGGAATGGATTGCGATGCAAATTTGGTTAATGAATTGGGAGACACCACATGCTGGGCACTCAAGGCAATCCCAATCGATATAAGCAAGTTGAGGAATTTAGAGATTCTTGAACTACGAGTGAATAGTATTCAAAGAGTTCCAATAGAAATTAAGGCACTTACGAAACTAAAAACCCTGGACTTAACTGATAATCCTGGTCTCGAAGAGATTGAGAACGTGGTAGAGCTTCACAACCTTGAGGAGTTGATTTTATATGGCTGCTATTTGACCAAACTTCCTGCTGCTATTGGCCGACTGAAAAAGTTGAGACTACTTGCATTAACTGGAAACAATATTGAGGCTGGAGAACTGGAACGGCTTCGAAAAATTTTGCCGAACTGTGACATTAAGTTCTAGGTTTTAAATGGACGACGTTGTGAAAATACTTTGAATCGATGGATGCTTTCCAACAATATCGAAGATCAATCGGTTTCCCTATTTTATTCTGGGCGTTGATTGACCTTGCCCTTAACCTACTAGGACTCGGCCTAAGCAGATTATTAACTCCGGAAGATCAATATTTTCCCGCGGATGTGCCGTTTCATCTATCTCAAGCTGGCATACAAGTGCTTGCCTTTAGCGGCTCATTCGTTTTATGCTATTTTCTAACAAAGCGCTGGAGGTTTTCGATCTACTTCTTCACCGTAATTCAAATAATAATATTTCATGTCATTTTTTTTAAGAATCTAACCATCGAAGCAGGAGAGCTGCAATTCGTTGCAGACTTTCCGTCCTGGGAGCTGACTTATCTTCAAATTACCGCTCAAGACCTCGTCGACGTGGTAAGTGTTTTTAGTCCAATGACCGGAATTTTCGATGACGGTTTTTTTATCCCAAATAGTCTATTTAGATTTTATTCAGTAGAAATATTTTTAACTCTGCTTTACTACTTTCTTCTTAGCTGGGTCACCATAAAAATATCAGACAAAGTAATCGCCGCGCGAAGTGCGTTATAGTTTTAGAGATGATATATGAATGAAGGATTAGTACGTATACACATTGACCTTCCCAATCATTGGGCGATAGGCGGTGAGTCAATGTGGGCAGAGCCACTTGGTAATGACCTTTACAAAATCGAAAACGTCCCGTTCTATGCTTATGGGCTAAACTTTCACGATATCGTACGAGCAACCCCCGATTCGGAGGGAACAATACCAGAAATCAGAGAGTTGGTGGAAACGAGTGGTCATCGAACATTTCGGCTATTTTTCCATAAAGATATTTCTAAGGAGCAACAGGTGGAGATACTTGACTCCTTTAAAGACCTGTCTGTTTCCTACGAACGGGCAAATGACATATACGTGGCGCTAGATATAAATCCCGACGGCAAATACCAATCTGTGTTCGATAAATTGGAACATTATCTGGAGCAAGATCTTCTCGGACTTGAAACTTGCGAAGCGAGGATTGAAGGAAGTTTTGACGATGTTCTAGATGAGGGAGATGAGGAATAGGATGCAATCATTCGTAAATATCTTGGCTCTTTTAGAAGGCGTTGTAAGAAATCGATTTCCTTGGCTGCATTCATCAAGTAGTACTGTTCGACCGCTAATTTTTGTAATTCTTTTTATGAGTTGCTCAAATGTGCAAAATGTAGAGAGTCCGAAGATTGACGGCGACTGGATGTGTTCAGGGACGAACTCTGATTTTGGCGATGACTATCTAGGTCTTCGTTTTAAAGATGACACGTTATATACCATTCACGATAACGGACTTATTCAGGAAGGTAAGTATTCAATTATTGGCGACACATTAGTAGTCGAAGAGTTCGGCGGAAGAATCAACAAGAACAGAAGAATAGCCTCGTTAACTAAGGATAGCCTTTCAATCACGAATGGTTTTGGAAAATATTATTCACGCCGCCTGGAATTCTCAAAAGAGTTAAAACTCGATAGTTTGGAATTGATTGCCGGAGTTTGTTTTGGCGATTGTCCTGAATTCAGGTTGGTAATGGCTGGCGATGGATTGATTCGGTTTGTGCCCATAAATAACTGCAGAGTGACAGCAGAAACGCATTTTGTTCTCAAACCTTCGACAATGAGCCAGATCGACAGTTTGTTCAAATGGTCTTATATAAACAAATTAGACACGAACAAAGTCTACCGCGCTATCGACGATTGGAGATTTGACATTGAAATTGTTTACAATGATGACCAACGAGTTAAAGTTAAAACCACGCAATCACATATACCCTTTAGACTCAAGAGGATGATTTATATAGTAACTAATGAGGTTCGAAGGAAGGGATTGATATAGTTGTATTATATACCCCCGCAACAACGCAATTATGAATGGCAGTAAAGTCAAATTAATTTATATTTCCTTTTTACTGATTGCTGTATCATGCTCAAGATTCGAAAGTGAAGCATACATGGATGAAGAGGACAAAGCAATAGTTGATTTAATCCCTGCGATGATTGACGCAGAGTCCATGTTAAAGCATAACGATTTTGGTTCTGCACGACCTAAAGTGTATGTTATTGAAGATCTTGTTAACTCTCTGAAACAAACCAAATTTGATAGTTTGAGTAGGCAGGATGCGATTGGTGTAGTCGGGAAGCAACAATGCACAGTTTTTGGCAATTAAGAATGCACAACTTTCGGGAACCATGATGCACAATTTTTGGGAACCATAGTGCACAACTTTTGGTAAATTAAGTCAGATCTTTTTAAG
>JAEYWY010000034.1 GCA_023428695.1 Bacteroidota bacterium | reverse complement strand
GGATAATAAGGCAGGTGATAAATTGTGCTTGCGGCAAGTCTCGGAAAATCCCTCTTTCTCCGCTTCTCGAAGAAGGCTCAGTCGATCCTCTGGTGTAAATGTTCGTCTTGTTTTTGTCATCTTTCCCTAATTTAGTTGTACAAATTCGTTTTTCGGAATTTGTGCAGTCTTTTAGGGGGCTAAGACAGCATTCATGCGCGTTGGCAAAAAACTTTCATGCACAAACTTCATCGCTTACATAATTTTAGACAAGCAAGAGTTATATAATTTATATTATGTTAAATTGAACTAAGTCTTATATAGGCTCCTGTAATCCAACCCTCAATTATCCGGATTTAGACTCCCCTGCAGACCGCTTTTCAAGCCACTACTCCGACCTCAAACTCTTCACCGGATTCGCCATCGCTGCCTTGATGGATTGATAGCTAACCGTAAGCAACGTGATAACCAACGCACCGATCCCGGCTGCAGCAAAGATCCACCATGAAATCGTGCTCCGGTATGAATATTTGTCGAGCCAGTTGCTCATAAGATACCACGCCATCGGAATCGCTATCAGCAGCGATATCGCCACAAGTATTACGAAATCTCTTGAAAGCAGTCCCCACAGGTTAAATACCCCGGCACCCATGACTTTGCGCACGCCGATTTCCTTGGTACGTTGCTCAGCGACGAAACTGGCGAGTCCGGAGATGCCAAGCGAACTGATAAAAATTGCCAGCACCGCGAAGAAGCTCGCAAGCTTGCCGATGCGTTCTTCATTGCTGAACTTGCGGGCGTATTCCTCGTCAACGAACTGATAATTAAACGGTGAAGCGGGACTGTGTTTTGTAAAAACAGCCTCTATCTTTTTGATTGACTCATGCGCACTGACCACGGGATTGAGTTTCAAAAGCACCAGGCTTATATTATCATAGCGGTCGATATGCCACAACGACGGGCGCACGGGCTCGTACGGAGACTCAACGATCATATCTTTGACTACGCCAATGATCTTATAGGGCCTCTCATTCCAGGTGAGCACCTCACCTACTGCATTTTCAAATCCCAAAAACTTCTCCGCGGCTTCGTTGATCACGAATGCGCTCGAATCACTCGCAAACTCGCGTGAGAAATCTCGCCCGTCTTTAAATTGCCAGCCAACCGTCTTTCCAAACTCGTGGCTTACCGCCGTATTGGGAAAATCCACCGCAAGTGCGGGATCTTTGCCGGTCCATGTAAAGCCCCCGTTGGAATTCCATACCTCTGTCGTAGGACTTGCCGCCTCAGCCATCTCGACAATCGCGTTTTGCCCGATCAGTTCGTTTCTGATCGCATCAAAGTGTTTGTGAATATCATCGGTTTGAAGGTAGACGTTGATCAGGCCATCACGCGTGTATCCGATCGGGCGATCTTTTGCAAATTCAATTTGCCGGAAGATAACGATGGTGCCGATAATCAACGTAACCGATACGGTAAACTGCAGCACCACCAGAACCTGCCGCGGCAGTGATGCGAGCCGTCCCGCGCGGAATGTGCCTTTCAGTACTTTAACCGGCTGGAATGACGACAGATACAACGCCGGGTAGCTTCCCGCAATAATACCGGTGAACAACGTGAATCCGATCCCGATTAGCCAGAACGTCGGGTTGTCCCACATCATCTCAATACGTTTGTTGGCAACTACATTAAACTGCGGCAATGCAAGACGCACCAACCCCAGAGCTACTATGAACGCCAGTATCGCGACGGCTATTGATTCACAAAAGAACTGACTGACAAGTTGTGCCCGCATCGAACCAACCGATTTGCGTATACCGACTTCCTTTGCACGTTTCTCGGAGCGGGCCGTACTCAGGTTCATGAAGTTGATACACGCCAGCAGCAGAACAAAGATGCCGATAATGCCGAACAACCAGACAAACTCAATACGCCCTCCAACATTGCGACCTTCCCTGAACTCAGAATACAAATGCCATTTGCTCATGGGATGTAAAAACACTTCTGGCTTGTAGCTGCGATCATAGTCGGTTTTCATTTTGTTGTACTTCACATTTATGATCTTTGCCGACACTTCATCAAAGTCGGCATTATCGGCAATCTGCGCCCACGTCTGTGTGAAATTGCTACCCCAGGGGTCGTCCATCTTTTTGATCCACTCTGATTGGATAATGTAAAGCTCCCACGGCATAATGTAATTCATGTCGCGGAAACGCGAGTTGTACGGAAGGTCTTCGTAAACGCCGGTAATCTTAACGTCAGTCTCGTTGTTGATCCGCATCGTCTGACCTACGGGATCAATATCATCAAAAAAAGACTTTGCAACAGATTGGGAAAGCAGAATTGAATGAGGATCTTTCAACGCCGTTGCCGGATCCCCTTTCAAAAGCCGGATCGAAAACATATCGATAACTTCCGGCTCCCAATACATTCCCGCCAGGCTGAATTTCTTGTCATCGACCGCGAGTATTCTCCCGAAATTCCACGTTGACTGAATAACATACTTGAAATCAGCGCCAAAGTTGTTTCTGATTTCTTCGGCCATCAGGTGCGGGTTCGCCATCTGGGACTGCTTCACCCCATTGTAGAGGTTGTGCTGCCACACCTGCGCGAGCCGGTCATAATTCTTGTGATACCGGTTGAACGTGAGTTCATCCCATATCCACAAGCCGATGAGGAGCGCTACTGCCATGCCCGTTGCGAGACCGGCAATGTTGATAAAGGTGTACCCCTTATTCTTCAGGAGGTTTCGGAAGGCGATTTTGAAGTAGTTGGAAAACATAACAAGAGGGTTTGTCCGGATTACAGAGAAGACTCCGGACCAGAGGAAAGGTTGCAGAAAAAGTATGAAATTTTAACAACACGGCCCGGGGGCAAAACACCCGGTCCCTCCCACCAGGGCAATCATCTGAAATACCACGACACGTTTCGATTGAACAAAACCACGATCAATATCACCAGGAATACGGTATGAATGATCAATTCGGTTGTCGTGTGAGCAGTACTCAGAATCACGTGATACACCATCCACCCAATCAACAACCAGCGACCCAGGGCCACGCCCCGGAGGATAAACACACCTCCCACTGCAGCGAGTAGTCCGACAATCATAACCCAGACTGCATCATTGCCGAACAACGGATCATCTGCATCGAAATCGCCAATACGCCGTACAATTCCCACCGCGCCCGTGATAATAAACAGCCAGCCCAGGATCGTTATGGCCAGTGGCCGTCTCATAGCGAATCCACAATAAATTCGACTCGCCTGTTGAGCTTACGGTTTTCATTGCTGTCGTTAGGTGCAACGGGTTTGTCTTTGCCATAGCCAACGGTAGTAATTCGATCGGCGTGTATGCCATGCGTGACAAAGTAGTTTTTTACCGCTTCCGCGCGACGTTCGGACAACTTTTGCAAATAACGCGGGTTCTCGCCATTGCCGTCATCGGTATGACCTGCGATCGTGAACTTCATGTTCGGATACTGTTTAACAATCGCTACCATCTTGCGCAGCTCTGCATACGACTTCATCACGATCTCCGCACTGCCTGCAACAAAGAACAAATTATTCAGCACAATGTTCTGACCCGCACGCAGTGGCATGAGATGAAAATCCATTCGGATCTCCTGGTAAGGTTTCTCTTCAACGATATCAACGTTTCCACTGGCTGGCAGATAACCTTCATGGCTGGCATTCAAGCCATAATGCTCACCGTATGGAAGAATGATCTTGTATTCACCGGTTGCAGGATCGGATTGGGTTCGCCCCCGCCCTTCATCGGCGGTCAAATCCTCATAGACGATATCGGCACCAATCGGCTTGTCTGTTCCTGAATCATAGACAGTCCCATAGATCAACACAACAGGTTCAGGCTGCAATGGCGGCGGGAGTTTCACTTTAAAGATATCGGCTTTGCCGACGGTGTTCTGTTCCGAACTGAGGTATGCCTCGGTCCCGCTTGCAGCAAGCGTGAATCCCAGGTCGTTCAGGTCGGTATTGACAACCGGACCAAGATTCTGCGGCGGTGACCAGTTCTTCCACGTGTCGTCCAGGCGTCGCGTTACGTATATGTCGGCCTTGCCATAGGAAGGAAACCCAAAGGAAGAATAGTAAAGCGTTGCGTTGTCAGCGGCCAGGAACGGCGCAAACTCATTCGATGTTGTGTTCACCACGCGGCCGAGGTTTGCCGGCTCCGACCACGTGTTATCCGGCTGAAGGAATGACACATAAAGATCGCGTTCACCGAGGGATGTATTATTTTCGATAGACGAAATCAAAATCGTCTTGTCATTCGACAGGCAGAAGTCTTCGTCGTTGTCCTTGTTTTTGAATCCCTTGATGACCAACTTCATCGGTTTTTCCCATGCCGCGTTGCGGCGGTGCGAAATGTAAAGCGATTCCCTGACTGTTTTCGTGTCATCATCGTAGTCGCCGCGCAGCAACAACGTCTGGTTATCTGCACTCACGGAAACGACTGCGCAGTTACCATTGTTATTCAATGGTGCGGGCATTTTTACGGCGGGTCCCCATTGGTTGTTTTCGAATCTTGAATACCAGATGTCGTCTTTCTGTAGCCCCTGAATTCCGGGGTTATCGTCACGGGTAAAATACAGCCTGGTGCCGTCGGGACTGATCACCGGACCAAACTCTTCAGCGGTTGAATTTACATTAGCTGTGAGTCGCTGACGATCCGAAACGGTCATCTCTGCAACATTCGTTACTGCATGGAGCGGCTGACGTATATGGATATAGTTGACGTGAACTCGTCGAACGTCATTTGTGAGTATCCACCCGACGCCGTTGCCGGAGAGTTTTACGTCAGCATGCTTGAGCACCTGCCTACCGTTGACGTAGAAGTATAGCGATTTATTACGTCGGCTGACGGTCAACACATTGGCGCCGCTGCTTTTGATTGCGGGGTTGAACGTCCACGAGACGAGCGTTTCCTCTTCCCAGTTTACGACACGCGTGAGCCTGAAGAAACCGTTGGCGGTCACCGCGAAGAAAAGGTAGTCGCCGGACCATCCTTTAATGCCCAGCAGCACTCCATAGGGGCTCGTATGATCGCCGTTTATCAACCGCATTTCGGTCTCAACGGTGAAGTCGTGTACTTTGAACATGGCATAGTCCTCCCAGAACAGGTAGCTCTCCCGCGGATTTGACAACTCATAATGGCCGTTCTTCACTTCGGAATGCCCCTTATGCATGTCCCACTGCATGTAGTTGTTGTTGAACTCCTCCCGCAGGATAAAGTGATGCGGCAATGCGGTCGTGTCGAGTTTAACAACGGGTCTCGCAACCGGCGAATATGTTACGGCCAGTCTATGCGCCGTGATGCCGCTTTGCCGACCCGTAACGAGTCCGTGGAGTGAGCCCATCGCTTTGAAATTTGCGTACTGCCCGACTTCGGTGCCGTTAATGAACAGATGCAGCGTTCCGCTTCGGTGTTCTACCTTTATCGTGTTCGGACTTCCAATCGGCGCAACACCGGGAACTTCAGTCCACGTTGTCATCTCCACGTATTTGTAATCCTCGAATTTGAATAGCGTATAGTACCCTGACGACTCGATAAGGAACTCATAGATGTGACCCGGCCCGCTGCCGCCGAACATAATTCCATAGCCATACGTTTCCTTGCTGAAATCCCGCGTGAGAGTCGCTTCGACGGTGAAGTCGGCGGTTGTGTTTATCGGTAAGTCGTGAAATGCGTTTTGTTCTACGTCGCTCTTGTTAGTGAGCGTGTAGCCCTTTGGCGTGATCGCTGCTGTGAGTGCATTGTTGTCGCAAATCAGCCAGTTGTTTTTGTTTGATTTGAACTCATCGACGAAAGTCACCTGGTTCTGGGCAAAAGTACACGCGATGGTGAAGACGAACGAGATTGTGAAGAGCACACGATTCACCATGGGAATAAATGTTGGTTAAGGGGATAGAGCAAGATCGGAAAAAAATGAAAAACAAAAAACTGTGTTGCTGAGCAATAGCCTGACCCTTTCACCTTAACAATGTGTTCCTGAGCAATTGTCCGCCCCATCCGAGTCATCGCAAGTGCCCTCAAGATGCGGTAACATTAACACTGTGCAAGACTGCTGCAAAGGACCTCGGTGATCGGATCGCGCACGTCACCAGTTACCGGGATCCTTCGCAGCGATGTTCCCTTCCATCTTGTGTTCCTACCTAAAGCCCACCCACCTCCTGCTCAATCTCACGCAATCTCGCTTCAACTTCCGCCTTTGGCCATAGCGGATTTTTTTGTCCATCAGCATTGCGGACGCGCGTACCGAGATGAAAGATGCGCATAAGGGTTGTAAAGAACGGAATGAGTTTGCGCTCAGTTGCGCTCAGTGTAATCACCTCATCGTAACCGGTAAGGAAGGCATTGACGTTGGCCTCGTTGCGTCGCTCATAATGACAGAAGCTACCGATGTCGTACAACAGGTATCCATTGCCACAGAAATCAAAATCGTAAAACGTTACGCGACCCGAGTCCACCTTGAAGTGTGCATTCTCAAAATGTGCATCGCCATGGCAAATTCCGGTGCGCAATTGATCCGTCTCATAACCGCTGAGTACTTCGTCCATTTTAAGATACATCAACCGAAGCGATTCAATGATCCGACGGTCAGGCACCACAACGGACAAGCTGTCCATCGTACTATCGAAGACATTTTCCAGGTAGTAACCCCGTTGCAAACCCTCATGCGTCATGCCATCGGTAACCTGGTGCAGTGCGGCTAGCTTGCGGCCGAATAGTCTGGCGGTCTCCGTATTAAGCTGGTGGAGTCTCACACCAGGTGCGTACATAAACACTACTGCGTACCGTATTCCTTCAGGAAGGTGCAACTCCTGAACGTAGCCGCCTTCCCGGTCTTTGTACGGCACCGACACGTCGACGCCCCGTTGTTTGAGGTCGAGTAAGACATCGAGCTCGGCTTTGATGTGTTTAAGCGATTTCCAGTCTTTCCTGTAGATCCGTAAGATCAGGTGAATCGAACCGTTGCTGATGAGATAGGTATCGTGCAAGCCCTGATAGAGAAACGATACCTTCGAACCCGACGGTAGCTCATACGTAAATGTCAGGTGCTGTTGTAGCGCCGCCGAAGAGGCGACCGAGTATTCTACAGGGAAAGGACCTTTGCTCATCTTTTTAAACCGGATCAATATGAGAAATTTCCCCGGAAAATCCGTTTGCCCCCCAAAGAACCGCCGACGCAACGTCGCATTGTTTCGATGTTTTGTATATTATCCGGAAAACATGCCAGGAGGGTCGCTGATCATCACCCGCGGCCACGCCTGAGACGACTTGATGCACGTATGTTGATTCAGGATCAACCCTTGCGGCACTGGATGAAACACTTCTTTGGATACGGCTCCTGGGAGGCCCGCTATTGGTTTATTTCACACGAAGAAGGTGGCGGTGACTTCCCCGAAGAGGTTGCCGACAAGGTGAACTGGTTCAAAGCAAATCATCCCGATGCCGGCACAACGTTATGCGACATCAGGAGCTTGTACAAAAATGTTACGTATCACGGTGAAGGAACGAAGGCCGACCTGTACAACAACGTTTTTGACTATCGCTTTGGCGCCGACGCCACACCAAATACCATCTGGAGAAACCTCACTGATTTTGAATCCGGTTTTGAAAGCAGTCCCAAAAAAGATCAACTCGCGTATCAACAATCTGAATTTGTATCGCCCGAAGCAAAACGCGAGGCGTTAATCCGGTTATATCCCCTGCCCTGTCCGCATAACCATGCGTGGTATTACAGCTGGCTCGGACTTCCGGGATTTGAATTCCTTAGAACGCGGGCACAATATGAAGAAGCACTCTACGAACAACGTGTCAGCACGATACTCAATCAACTGCACCAGCATACGCCGGAGGTTGTTCTGATGTACGGTATGAAAAACATTAACAGACTCAAGCAATCATTTTCAGAATACTTTGAAGGTGTGAAATTCAAACAGGCCAAAGCGATCAAGTTAAAACTTCCACAGCATCACTATACAGATGTAAAGGGCACGCGGGTGGTTATCACTACACAGATTCCTGCACTGCGACATAACAGAATTGAAACGGGGTTTGATTGGGTATACTTTGGGCAAATGGTTCGGGAGTTGAAAGTCTGAAAAGGTGAAAGTCAAAAGATGAAAGTGCCCTTGAATAACATTTATCGAACAAATTCTTTGCGCTTCTTTGCGACTTCCCGACTTAGCGGTGCGAAAAGACCTCCCATATGCAGGATCGTGACCGTTCAGATTACAACCACACAAACTTGCAGCCTGAAGCTCGCAGCTCGAAACTGAAACGAAGCCATTCCAACGAGGCGACCTTAGTTAAAATTTGAAAATCAAAAGAGAATCGAATCCAGCCAGAAACCAGCTGCCAGTAGCCAGAAGCTACTTCCACACAGGTTGGGTCCATGCATAATGTTCTACGAGTTTGCCCTGACTGTTTCGGAAACGATAGGTTACGCGGCAGCGAATGTACGGATCGTTAGAGGCGAGTTTATATTTGGCGGATGTTCCGATTGTCTTTTGCATAACCATTCCGCCATAGCCGATGAATTCAATAGTGTATCCCTCCGGGCCATTAGTCACTTCGCGGCCAAGGACATATGGTGACGTGAGCGATTTTGCAATGCAAGACATGCGAGCGCTTAGTGTCCAATAGTTCACAGACTTTTCAATTCGTCGCGCAAGTCAAGCCATTTTGGATTGTGCTTTGTGATAAGAGTAATCTTCCAGGCACGATTCTTCCCTTTGATGTATTTCTCCGCTGCTCTGGCTTCGTCTACTGAAAGGAATCCCTGGTAATAAACGAGGCGATTGACTTTGTATCGTGCTGTGAATGATGATGGATTTTGTTTGGTAACATGCTCCCATGTTCGTGCAGGGAGGTCTGTTGTTGATCCTGTGTACAGAACGGATCTTGTGCGTGTACTAAGGATGTACACCCAGGCTACATGGTTTGTCATACACAACGGTTTTAGTAAATATAAAAAAAAACATCCGGTTCCTGAGCACGGCATGTGCGCTGGCCCGGCAGTGAGCGAAGGACCCGGGTGAGCATGCCACTTGCAGTGCGTGTAGTTCTTGTGCGGCTGCAAGGTTGGAGTGACTTCCCATGAAAACGTTCCTCGATAACGATCACGCTTCGCCTGATCCTTCGCTCGCTGCTGCCTCGCCCGCAAGGCCGGGCTCAGGATGCAGGAGACAAATTCTTATTATTGACAAGGCGCTGTCCTGAGTACGGCATGTGCGCTGGCCCGGCAGTGAGCGAAGGACCCGGGTGAGCATGCCACTTGCACTACTTGTCTTCTTGTGCGGCTGCAAGGTTGGAGTGACTTCCCATGAAAACGTTCCTCGATAACGATCACGCTTCGCCTGATCCTTCCCTCGCTGTTGCCTCGCCCGCAAGGCCGGGCTCAGGATGCACGCGATCGATAAATAATAACGATATGTCCGCGCTCAGGATTTGGTCATTTCACAACCAAATCCACGTCCGCTGTCAACACACTCTCTGGTTTCTGTTTATCCCAGACACGAATTTGTAAATGATAGGTCTCTCCTGATTCCATTGGGTTGCCAACAGTAACAGATCCCCTCAACACAGATGCGTCTTCGGCGGGATAACCCTCGCTGTCTGCAAACAAATCTTCCTCATCGAGAATGGGATTCCCCGAGGTGTCTGTCAACTTGAGCATGAGTCCGGGATGCGCCATGCCGTCGGCCAACTCGTAATTCTGTAACCCCTGAACTACAATGGCAACCTTTGTATTGATATCTACTTCATTGTTACTCATTACTTCATTATCCGGCCCGACAAGCAAGACTTCATCGACAGCGAAACCATTGTAGCTGTACGACAATCCGGTGCCGAGGTCCTTGTAGGTACCTGCGCTGAAATTACACGCGCATAAGACGACTGCAGTGAGCGTGGCGAGAGAGATTTTTCTGATCATATTATTTTAGGTTGGTTCGTCAATCTACTCAGCTACTTTGCTCCCTTCCTCTCCTTCACCGGTATCACCAGTTTCAATCCGCTCCACACGTCATCAACAGCGCACACTTTAATGTCAACGAGTCCGTTCTTAAGGACGAAATCCCGAATTTTGTCTTCCGTAATATCTGTGGGAACTTTAGATGCTTTCTTCGGCCACGACACCCAGATCGTGCCGTCTTCCTTCATTTGTTTCTTGAGTTTTAGTAACTCCTTTGTCAAAGCGGCGAGTTCGGTACTGAACACATGAATAACGTCCACGTTACTCTTTGCGTTTGGCTTTACCTGAATATCCGGAAGGTCGTTGAACAAATCCCAGTAATGATCGGGGGCGCCCACTACCTTAATCACGTAATCGTCTTTGAAGCCAAGCTTTTTTGCAAGTGGCGTTCCGGAATAACCTGCCATAATCAAACGGTTACCTTTACTCACAATTTATTCATATTCCCGATACCTTTGATTAAATGTCGAAGGCATTATTTCCAGCGGTTACCCGCGGCAGGGATTGAAGGAGACTGGCCAGCACGACTTACGAATGAAGAATGACCATAGACAAAGGCACGGCCCGGACTCACACACTATTTGGACCGGAATGTAGTGTATCGAATAATGACATCGTCACCAGCACTTCTTTGATCGCAATCCCATCCGGCCAGGTCCGAAAAGCCCGGTGCCCCCATGCATTTCGCTTTGAATGAAAGCAGGAACACATGGGGGCAGCCGCCCAAATAAATCGAAATCGAAAAAAGCTTACGAACCCGCCTTAGTTGTCAAAGCGTTTCCTCAAGCCAGCGGAAGAACTCGCGTTGCCATACGAGTGCATTTTGTGCGGTGAGCACCCAATGGTTTTCCTCCGGGAAGTAAACGAGTCTGCTCTTGATGCCGCGAAGTTGTGCGGCCTGAAAAGCTTCGAACGCCTGACCATCAGGAACGCGATAGTCTTTGCCACCCTGATAGATGAGTATCGGCGTATCCCACTTATCGACAAGGTTGCTGGGATCGAACTCAACATAACTACGCTGAGCAGCCTTGTTGTCTTTTTCCCAGTACGGTCCGCCGTAGTCAAAGTCAACGAAGAATAGTTCCTCCGTTGTGCCGTACATACTTTTCAGGTTGAAGATACCGTCGTGTGCAATGAATGACTTGAACCTTTTGTTGTGAATGCCGGCGAGGTAAAACACCGAATACCCGCCATAGCTCGCACCCACACAACCGAGTCTTTCTTTATCAACATACGACTCCTTTGATACGTCATCAATTGCAGACAGGTAATCTTTCATCACCTGCCCACCATGATCCTTGCTGATAGCCTCGTTCCACTCCACACCATGCCCCGGCATACCTCTCCTGTTAGGCGCCACAACGATGTAACCATTGGCCGCCATCAACTGGAAGTTCCAGCGAAATGAATAAAACTGACTCAGCGGTGCTTGCGGTCCACCCTGGCAATACAAGAGTGTCGGGTACTTCTTCGTCGGGTCGAAATCCGGCGGATAAATCACCCATACGACCATGTCCTTATTATCGGTGGTTTTAACAACACGTTTCTCCACCTTGCTAAGCTTGATCTTCTTGTACGCGTCGTCGTTGACATGCGTGAGCTGAACCATCGCGCCGTTTTTGGTATCAACGGTGTACAACTCCGTAGCATGATTCATATCCGTACGCGTTACCACCACCGTGTTGCCTGCCTGTCCTGCGATACCGGTAACATCAAACTGGCCGTTTGTAATTTGTTTTACCACAGGCATTTTTTTCGTCAACCCCGGATAGTCGACTTCAAACAATTGGACTGTACCGCCCACCGCAGCTGTGAAGTATATCTTTTTACCATCGTTACTCCAGCGAAAATCGGAAACGGTTCCATCCCATTGCTGCGTGAGATTGATTGTTACCGTACCTTTTTTAACGATGATGTCATTTTTATCGGATTCATATCCATCGCGCGCCATGCTAAGCCACGCTAACTCACCATTCTTCGAAAATGAAGGATGTGTATCATAACCCATTCTGCCTTCGGTAAGATTAACGGTCTGGCCAGTGGTCACATCATATTCATACAAATCCGTGTTTGTACTTCTCGCGTATTCGGTTCCTGACTTACGCTTTGTAACGTAGACGACCTTCTTGCTGTCAGGACTCCATGCGAAATCCTCTTCGCCACCAAAGGGTTTCGTTGGGCTATCGAACAGTTGTCCTTCCATGATGTCTTTGCCTGCACCAGGCTTGCCATCGGTAATCGGGTGCACGAAAAGGTGACTATACTGTCCGTCTTCCCAGGTATCCCAGTGACGATAATTGAGACTCTCGTATATCATTACGTTTGAATTCCTGAGCTCCGGATAATAGTCCGAACCATATACTTTCTGAATCTTAACTTCCTGCGGAATGATCTGATACCTGCCATCCGGCGATATTGTGGAGTTCACGGAAAGCTTCCCCAGGTCGGGGACTTCGGTTGCCGCTCCACCTTTGATAGAAATAGTATAATGCTTACGCGAGCTTTTGTTGGTCTCCGCGTTCGGATAGGTAACTGAATAGTAAACCGTTTGTTGATCTGCGGCGATACCCGCACCACCGACACGGCCAACCTGCCATAGCAATTCGGGGGTCATGCGGTCTTGTGCAGAAACGAATAACGTACTGATAATCAGTAGCGTAGTGATACGAAGTTTCATGTGATTAATGAGTTTGGGTAAAGATAGGTTTCCGGTGGCCAATTTCAAATTTGAGAGGCGGGAGACGCGGGAATGCAGACAACGTTGAGACGGCTAAAGTTTTTGAAGGAATCGAAACCCAGCCAGAAGCCAGCTGCCAACTGCTACTTAAAGTTTCGTCCATCCGGAAAGATTTTTCCCTGAACTACTTCAACGCGTTGATCGCGGGCAGGGCCGGTACGTTCATCGGGGCGCGCGAAGGTTCGGAAGGATACTTCTTCATTGTTCGAAACCGGAAGCAATTTCTGAAGCAGTCCCGAGTAGTTTACACACCTGCTTACGATCACGTGAATCACCTCACCTTCACGCTGCACTTTGCCTTCGACCATGAGCAATCTCGATTGGATGATTTCCTTCCGGTATTTGTCAAAATGTTTTTGGAACACAACAAGGTTCGCCGTACCGGTTTCATCTTCCAGCGTAATAAAACAAACACCCTTTGCCGTTCCGGGGCGTTGACGAACCAGGATTAGTCCGGCGATTTTTACATTCGTACCCTCCCGGATTGTCTCCAGGTCGCGCGCTGACACCACACGAAGCTGAGTTAACTGTTCACGCACAAAGCTCAGGGGATGCGCCTTGATCGATAGCGATGTCGTTGCATAATCATGAACGACGTGTTCCGACAACATCATGTCAGGTAGTTTAATGTTGTCTTCAGCCTTATCTTTTTCGGAAACGAAGATGGTATGAGGTTGCTGATCCTTAACGGAAACTTCCCAAAGCGCCCGCCGGCGGTCGAAACCCATCGAACGAAATGCATCTGCATCCGCGAGGCGTTCAAGGGTTGACTCACTTACACCGGCTTCGCGTAACTGATGAATGGATGTGTACTCTTGTTTCCGACCTTTTACCAATACCTGAATTTCTTCTTCACGTACGCCTTTAACCTGGCGAAAGCCCAGGCGCATCGCGAAATACTTACCCGACTTTTCTTCCAATGTGTTATCCCATTGTGAGTGGTTGACATCAATAGGTAGTATAATGACAGCGTGATTCCGGGCATCTGACACAATCTGAGCGGGCTGATAAAATCCCATGGGCATACTGTTCAACAAAGCACACGCAAATACTTCGGGATAGTAACATTTCAGCCAAGACGAAACATAAACTAGCAATGCAAAGCTCACGGCATGACTTTCCGGAAAACCATAACTACCAAAACCCTCAAGCTGCCTGAACACACGCCTTGCGTATTCTTCCGTATAGCCCTTTCGTGTCATGCCGTCAATAAGTTTCCTTTCAAAATGGCTCATCATACCTTTGTACTTGAAGGTTGCCATACTTCTGCGCAGTTCATCGGCTTCAGTAGGTGTAAAACCAGCTGCGACGATAGCGACTTTCATGGCCTGTTCCTGAAACAACGGTACGCCCAACGTTCTTCCCAGGATTTCTTCCAGTTCCTTCGACGGGTATTCAACCGGCTCTTCACCATTGCGGCGTCGCAGATAAGGGTGAACCATATCACCCTGGATCGGTCCCGGTCTTACAATAGCAACCTCAATCACCAGATCGTAAAAACATTTGGGTCTAAGCCGCGGCAGCATCGATTGCTGGGCTCGACTTTCAATCTGAAAAACGCCAATCGTGTCGGCATGACTTACCATCTCATAAACTTTTGGGTCATCCTGGGGGATGTTAGCAAGAGTCAGGTTGAGACCGTAGTGTTGTTTCGCCAGATCAAATGCTTTCCGTATGCAGGTAAGCATACCTAATGCGAGAACATCGATTTTGAGAAAGCGCAATGCTTCAATATCGTCTTTGTTCCATTCGATGCATGTGCGGTCTTCCATGCGCGCATTGTGTATCGGACAAAGGTCCGAAAGCTGCCCTTCTGTTATCACAAACCCACCGGTATGCTGACCAAGCTGACGCGGAAAGCTGATATATTGGTCCGTTAGCTGAAGCACTTTGCGGATCGTTGGATCATCTGGATTAATACCCTGCCCGACGATCCGGTCGCGGTCGAAACCTTCGTCGGTAAAATCCCATATGAGTCCGGACAACCGGTTGATGGTATCCACAGACAACCCCATTGCTTTTCCCACATCGCGTATAGCCCCCTTGTGATGGAGCTGCGTGACGGTAGCCACAACGGCCGCCCTGTCGCGGCCATACTTACGGTAGATGTACTGCATAACTTCCTCACGCCGTTCGTGTTCGAAATCTACATCGATATCCGGCGGCTCATTGCGCGCAGAAGAAATAAAACGCTCAAACAGCAAGTCGAATTTTGACGGATCCACGGACGTGATTCCCAGGCAATAACATACTGTTGAGTTAGCTGCTGATCCCCTGCCCTGACAAAGTATGTTTTGTTCGCGGGCATAACGAACGATATCGTATACAGTTAGGAAATACTCCGCATAGTTCATCTGCCCGATGAAATTCAACTCATACTCGATGGTAGCTTTCACTTTTTCGGGAATGCGATCACCGAATAATTTCGAGGCACCCTGCCAGGTGAGATATATCAATTCTTCCTGGGGAGTTCTGCCTTCACTGGTGATCTCTTTTGGATATTGATACTTAAGTTCATCCAGCGAAAAACGACAGGCGTCAGCGATATCGGATGAATGTCTTATTGCGTGTTCATGATGACGGAACAAACGCATCATTTCATCCGGATGTTTTAAGTAACGTTCTGCGTTGGGATACAGACGATACCCGGCATTATGAATCGTACACTTTTCGCGAACACAGGTAATCACGTCCTGCAATTCCCGCCGTGAAGGCGTATGATAGTGTACGTCATTCGTTGCGACTACCCGGATGTTAAAACGTTCGGCAAGTTTTTCAATTCTGTAAAGGTATTTTGAATCGATGCCGTTGTACAATCTGGAAACGGCGATGTACAAGTCATCGCCCAGTGTTTCGCGATACTCCTTTGCGATCGCATAGAATGAAGGATCAAAATCAAATAATTCATTCAACGAACCCGGTGGGATCAATATAAACTTTGACCCTATGGCGTGGTTGTAAACGTCCGCTTTATAAAGATGGCACTTGCCTTTTTCCGCGCGTCGGTTTCCCAGGGTAAGCAAGCCTGATATCCGCGCATACGCGGCCCTGTCAGTTGGGAATGCGAGCAGGGATTCACCGTCAAGAAGGTCGAGACGGCACGCCGGAATGATACGAACCCCCAGTTTTCTGGCTGCAGCGTGAGCACGGACGATGCCGGCAAATGAATTCCTGTCGGTTATTGCAATAGCCTCATATCCATACATCGCAGCCTGTTCCACCATTTCCTCCGGATGGGAGGCTCCCCGGAGAAAAGAGAAGTTTGTGGTCACCTGTAACTCAGTATAGGGCATACGTTGTGGGCTTTCAGGCAAAGAAGCCGTGCAGGAACCATTGAAAGGTAACGTCGTCGTAGTGTCCAAGTCGGAATATCCAGTACCTGCATCCGGATTCGTCTTCCACGGTGTAATAGTCGCGATGCTGCCCTTGTTGAAGCCACCACTCCTGCTCTATGCGCTCGGGACCGTCGGCATGAATTACCTTGTGAAGTTTGCCCTTATACCGAAAGAGCATCGGTGGATAATCTGGAATGGGTGCGGTTACTTCAATACTTTCCGGTCGCTGCAGTATTCTCACCGGCCGTACTTTCTCGGTACGCCAGGTTGTGAGCGGCATTTCCTGAAGTGAGGCGGCCTTTTTAAAGGAACGCTCCGGCCAGTAATGTTCCTCCGGGAGGAACCGGCTAATAGCCGCATCGCCGATTCTTCCGGCAAGGCGGTCTACAAGTTCTGCCAGGTCTGTATTATCAAGACCACCATCCACGCCATGCCAGAGGTCTTCCTGAACCGGTAACTGATCTTCTACCTGTAATGCCTCCAGCACAAATAATTCAATTCCATGACCCGGGTCTATGTTACCAAGTTTGGGTTCGAAAAGTTTAAATAGATGACTTACATGTTGGGAAGGTCTGCTGGTAGAAATCGTGACCTCAGGGATTTGACCATCAAGTCTGAATGACTTAAAAACAACTTTTCGAATACCCTTTTGATCCTGTTTAAGCCGGTCACAAAGTCCTGACAAGAGTTGTTGAAGTGCGATGGTAATTGATGAGTACGTTGAAACCGGGTCCAGGCATGGAAGTCGTTCCTGATAGGTAACAACTGGTTCAACAGGTTCGAGATGCTCGTGAGTGAGGCCGGTAACCTGATCAATCCTGACCAGCATTTCAGGTCCAAACCTTCTTCTCAGTGATGGTCCTGGCAAATGGATGAACTGACGTACCTGGTGTAATCCCAGCTTGTGCAGTTTCATGGCTGCAGCTTCATCCAGGCGGAGCGCTTCCGGAGGCAAAGCCTGGATTGCATGGACATGGCTTCCATGCGGTACGACAGTTAACTCATGACCAAATCTTGCCAGCGCCCAGGCTGCTCCGGGCGTGTCTGCGATAGCCAGCCGGACCGTAAATCCTTTATCATTAAAACGCTCCCTGATATCTGAAAGGTAGGCCTCATCACCACCCCAAAGATGCGTACAACCCGAGGCATCGAAGAACAGTCCGTCAGGAGGATCCATTGCGACGAAAGGTGTAAACCGGATACACCAGCGCGCGATACGTTTAAGCAAGGATTGAATCAGGTTAGGATCGTCATCCAGTACTTCAAGATCCGGAAGCAGAGCCCTGGCATCTGCAAGTGCCATACCTTGCTTCACGCCATCGGACTCGGCCTTTGCATTGACTGCGGTGACAACCATTCTGCCGTGTGACGGTGCCCTAAGTACAAAGGGATTGTTTTGCAACGCTTTATTGCGAAGCGAAAACCAATCGGTACTCAGGTATCTGAACCAGATGGAAACAAACCTTCTCTCCATATCATACCGCTTTCCTGATTTGTGTTTCTTCCTTATTTCTTTCCTGTTGGATAGGAACGAATGCTCCGTTGTACCACGCAACATTCCAGATTCCTGGTTTACCGTTTCTTACCCGGATCAATTCAACTCTCCAGGCAGGAAAACCAACGCCTGGAAGGTCACGTGTTTGAGCCGGCAGTTGTATGATTTTCCATCTTGATACACAGGCTGTTGTACCATTATTCTTCAATCCATTCTTAAGGATAAAACCTGTTGAATGACTGTCCTCAACAGATAATTGAAGACGCCTGGAAGCATTAAAGCTGATGTTGTTAAGTTCGCCGACTACACCAGTAAGAGCCTTACATTTGAGTGCTTCTTCAATGGTCCAAAGCGCATCGCGTTCATTCCTCACCTCAATGAAAATGACCCGCTCAGGTGAAATCCCAAATTGCTTAAGCGCAGGTGGGAATATGGATATACCGGGGCTGATCCATGCAACGATACCACCATCATTCATCAATGTAGACAGTATACCACTTATAAAACCGGAGGTTGCTGCTAGGCCTTCTGCTGATTCTGAGACGAATTCATGAACAGCACTGGTTGGAAAAATGTTATTGGGGAATGCACTTAAAACCGGTCCAAGATTAATGCGTTTCCCGGCTGGATGATTTGTTCTGTATCCCTGCAAACGTAGGATATCAGATTGGAGAACGGACATAATTTCCGCCCTGTTTACCGGTCCTATCGCAGCCAGTTGAGACACGATTCAAAGATAGGGTAATCTAACAATATTAGTACATTATCTAATATAAATAGTTTAAGGGCGACCAAATATTCTTTGGATTGATAATATACCTATTTGATTTTCAGAGTATATAGATAGATACTAATTAAGTATTAATTGATATAAATAATCTCCAGGAAAGCAGAAGCCGCTTTATTTCCGGACTGTGATTTTAATTACAGAAATGACCGATGGGATTGCGGATATTTGTCACACTAAATTCTAAGACATGACTATCAAACTGACGACTGATGAATTCAAGCAAAAGGTGTTTGACTATACAAAATCCAAGGAATGGAAGTATGAGGGCTCCCTCCCGGCTATCGTAGATTTCTACGCCGACTGGTGTGGTCCCTGCAAGATGGTGGCCCCGGTACTTGAAGAGCTGGCCAAAGAATACGATGGAAAGTTGGTGATCTATAAAGTGGATACCGAAAAAGAAGAAGAGCTATCCGCAGTTTTCGGGATCCGAAGTATTCCTACATTCCTGTTTATTCCGACAAGTGGTAATCCGATGATGCAACCAGGAGCTTTTCCGAAGAATGTATTCAAGCAGGTCATCGATGAACATCTTTTGAAAACTTCAGATCAAAGCTCATAATTCACCCTTCAAGCCGGGCTGTCCACTTCCAACCAAATTTGCGATAGAGGTGTCTTTTATGGAGAAAACCGGCACCTATGAAACGGAACTCCTTAATCTTCCTTGCACTCATTTTTCTGTTAGGCTGTGAATCTGATAGGCACTGGAAAAAGCATTGCGTCACTGGAAAGATAGTAGGACAGAAGTGTGATGTGTATGCCTTACAGCTCAATCTGCCAATCCTGGGAGCACAAAAGTGGACGAAAGAGAATCAGGCTACCGGTGAGATTGAGGGTACTTACGACAATGTGATTGGTTTGCGGAATCTCCCTGAAGAGTTCCAAAACGAGGGGACCGTTCTTTTCGTCACCCTGAGAATACGAACACCGACAGATGAGCCGCTTGATTGCTACACAGATATGCCCGGACCACCAGCTCCAATGTATGAGGTTGAGGCGGCGAGCACAGAAACCTGTTTGGAAGTCCAAATGTTTTAGTACGTATCAAATGCTTTGGGTCGACAACGGTAGTTGATTCTTAATCCTGGAGTATCAAGTTCCTGGCATTCATGATCTAAGCAGGTGAAGGTCTGATTGGCACTCCAACACGACGTCCCTAAGTGCTGACTAAATAGCTCCTTCTATTTGAATAGTTAAATCGACCTTGCAGGTAAAGCCAAGGAGGGTTGTGCACAATTACACAAAGTAATCCACAATTTGTCTGAAATATGAGTTTTGTCAGAGCAGTATCGCTCTGCTTAAGGTAGCTGAAACACTTTTACATCCCGGATCTCCTGCCTCGAATGGAGCAATCGAAAACCGAAGTATCCCTCCTTCAACGGCTCCGGATCGACATATGAAAAGGCTAATTTGTCATCAACCCAGAACGTGGTGACTCCATCAATAACCATAATCCTTATCCGATAATCGCGCCCCGGTTCCAGCAGAAACTGCGGCTGTTTTGTTTCGCCCAGAATGCGCTTGTTGCCCTTGCCGTCGCATTTTCTGAAGCGCGTGACCTTGTTGTCATGAGCCCCCATTCCCACATAATAAAGCTTAAGGGAGTCGTACTCATGAAATCGGCCCAGCCTGCCGGTAAACATCGAATGATGGCGCGGGTCGGATGCCATCCAGAACTGATTGAAATCCGAAAGACGGTCATTGGTCTGCCCTTCCACCAATACTCTTCTGGTAAACTCAATCTGAAGGTTTCCTTTCAGAAGCTGGTTTAGCCAAACAGTAGCCCCACCTTTTGATTCAATGGTCATAACCCCGTTGCGAGTAGAGACCCGCGACCCTTTTCCAGGTTCGAGTTCGAGTACCCATTCGTCACCGGGGCGTGGCGGGATAAAGTCGGATGCGTAAAGTAGCTTTCCAGGCTGCGCGAACGTGGTAACTGTGACAATACAAAAGAAGAGGGATAACAGAATTCGCATGCCGGATTAGCGCTTTAGCATCGGGAATATACGAATGAGATCTTCATCCGATGGCCTGGCTCCATATTCGCAAATCTCGAATGCTTCGGCATGACTGACCTTTGCGGCTTTGTCTTTCCCGTACCACTTCTCAAGCGCCTGCCGAACCTCTGGTGTTATTCGCGCGGTACGGTTTGTTGCGAGCCATTTTTTGCGGTCTCTGGCATCGGCCGGGACCTGGTCGGCATAGGCTCCAATCCAGGGTAGCCATTCATAGAATTGCGATTCATGAGCGTCTAATGCGTGGACCTTTTGGTCAAAAACAGCTGAAATATCAATCGCGACGTCGGGCCGAAATGGATTTGGCCTTTGAAAGAAATCCTGGAAATACAAAAAGACCGGATTCTTCTTCAGCGGAGGTGTATCCGGTGCAATATTGGGTACAGAAACCATGTATGCAGCGTCCTGAACGATGATTCCTGTGTAGCGATGGTCGGGATGATAATCATTTGGACGCGGGGCAATCACAACGTCAGCGTTCCATTCCCGGATTTTGCGGATGATCTGCAGCCTGACTTCAAGTGTAGGCTCAAGTCCACCGTCATGATTGTCGAGGACTTCATATTCAACGCCAAAGCGCTTACCGGCCTCTGTGGCTTCGGCCTTGCGCCGGCGCGCCAGGTCGTCTCCCTTCATGGTTTGGTGGCCCGCGTCTCCGTTTGTGACTGATACGAATTTGACGGCGCAACCAAGCCTGGCGAGCAGGATTGCAGTGCCCCCTCCTTTCAGGTCGCAGTCGTCAGGATGGGCACCAATCATGATAACCCGGATGGACTCCTGAGCTTCAAGTGACGGAACTGAGAGCAGGAACAAACTGGCTATAAGTATTCGGCGCATCGTAACGATTGGCTACTACAAGGTAATGCTATTGTTTCTTGAACAAAACATCGCGTGCCCGTCCACTCGATGCCTTAAACCCATTTACGTTGCCCTCGGAATCTTTGGTAAACGCAACAGTACGCATGAACCATGCACTCGATTCGAACTCGTTTTCCTTAGATGGCTTCAGCGTAATAGGATCGTGGCGCATGTGTTTGGCAACAAGAGCTCCATTTTCGACGACAAACGTGTACCGGGTCTCCAGCTCGGGGCTATAGAAGACACCTGTATAGTTGTTCAGTTTCACAGATGAGGGATCAAATTCCTTCATGCGCGGAGCAACGGCAGTCTGGCCATTCTGATTCAGTGTAAACTGATTGATCGCGCCTTTGTCGTCTTTTTGGAATGCGATAGCGACATTAAATTGATCGTTATAGAATTCGCTTTCAGAGCGCGCAACCATCCGTATTGGTGGCTGTCCCGTTGCCTGGGCAATCATCGTCCCCTGCTCGAGTCGGATGCTGACGATGAATCCTGGTTGAAGTTCATACTGCCCGATGTATTGTTTAAGTAGCTCTTCACTAACGGAAACTTCTTTTGATTCCGTTTTTTCTTTTTCGGTTTTCGCAACAACGGGCTCGGATTTGATCAAATCTTTGAGAAAGATGTCGGCCACCTCATAAGCGACTTTGCCCGGATTAAAAGAGGCAAGATTGCTTAGCACCACAATGGTATAGTCTTCGTTTGGAAATCGAAGCAACACCGTTCTGTAGCCGGCATCTGCACCATTATGACTCCATGTTGTTAAGCCTTTGTGCTTACCGAGAACCTGGCCGAAAGCGTAAGACAGCGTATCCCCTTTGTTCAGGATGCCCCGTTCTTCCATCATCTTCATGGTGCGCGCACTTCCCACCTTCATGGTCTTAAAGTTCCCTGACCATTTAAGGAGATCTTCAGCTGTGGTGAACAAACTAGTAGCCCCCACGTTGGCATAGCTGAGCACACTCTTTTTCAAACCTGTTGGTGATTCGACGAATGAATACGCGCGGTTCTTTACGATTTTTTGGTGATCATCGTAGAACAGAGTGTTGTTCATGCCAAGCGGTCTGAAAATGTTTTCGCTGCACCAGTCCGCGAAGCTCTTTCCTGAAACACGCGACACGATCTCTGCCATGAGGGTGTAACCAGAGTTGCAATAGGCCATTTCCTCACCGGGTTTGAAATTCAGTTCACGCTGATTGAACATAAGTCGAAGGACCTGTTCGCGGGTGATGACGTCGTCGAGTCGCCAGCCTGCGAGTGCCAGCAAGTTCCATTGGTCGCGCAGTCCGCTGGTGTGATGGATCAGATGTCTGATTGTGATCTTGTGCCCAAAGTCATGCAGCTCAGGAAGATGTTTTCTGATATCATCATCCACGGAAAGTTTGCCCTGATCGGCAAGCATAGCGATTGCAAAGGCAGTAAACTGCTTTGAAACGGAAGCTATGTGAAAGATGGAGCCCGGTGTGTTTGGTATGTCATATTCCGGATTCGCTGATCCGTAACCCTTGCTGAAGAGAACCTTCTCACCCTTACCGACCGCAATCGTCGCCCCCGCATTCCCTGGAGTAACAATCGTGGACATGAGCTGGTCAATTTGTTTTTCAGGGGTTGTGGCTTTTGGTTCGAGTCGCAGTAATTCGATGGTGTAAGCACCTCCCGGTTCTTTGGCCTCCAGAGGACTCACTGTAACGGTATAGTTACCTGCTGCGGTTGACGTAACGGAAATCATTTCCGGACCCTGTGTCCCGTTCGGTGAATCGAAAGTACCGAGTTCCTTGCCTGACGGGTCTGCCGTTTTCATGATAAGGTCGATCCCGTTTTGTTCGACGTGGATAACAGCAAAAAGATTCTGCTTCATGTTCACATTAAAGACATGATTTTCGCCGGGCTTTATTTTACCGGAAAGTTTCTTACCAGGTTGGAGTGTAGTCGCGGGTTGCTGGGCATAGGTATGTCCGGCAAGAAGAATCAGAAAAACGAAAAGTTTGGCTTTCATATCGGGTTAATGATAATAATTGTACGCTTTGAGGCCGTAAGATCAAATATAGACGAAAGGCCTAAGGCACCAACGTCAAGATTGAAACAAGGTGCAAAACGCATATGAATGGCCGGGCAGGGTGCCTGTTTCCGGTTGGCAGTTTCGGGTTTCAGGAGAGCAAGTTCAGACATTAGTGGTCATTTTAAAAAAAAGTCGCAAACAGAGGCAACGAAACCGGGTCGGCTTGCATTTTACCAATAGAACAAGGCAAAAGGTTTGTGATGGAAGCTGGAGGTTGCCAGACGTTTGCCGAAATTATAGTTCAAACCGTCAAATGGGAGAATCGGAACTGGTCAGGAAATGTAGACGAGGCAGCCCTCAGGCTCAGAAGGCTTTGTTTGACACTTATGCCAACCGGTTTTACAGGTTGATGATTCGATATGTGAAAGTACAGCAGGATGCCGAAGACCTCGTAATGGTTGGGTTTACAAAAGTATTTGATCACATCCACAAGTTCGAACTAGTTGACGAAGGCGGGCTTGAAGCCTGGATGAGGAAGATCATGGTAAACCAGGCGTTGATGTGGTTGCGCAGGAAACACAATTTTAACCTGACGGAAACACTGGATTCAGCTAACCCCGAACACGATCTGGAAGGGTTGCAGGATCTCGATGGTGAATACTTGTACCAATTGATCCTCGAACTTCCGGCAGGTTACCGCACCGTATTTAACCTGGCCATAGTCGAGGGTTATGATCACAACGAAATTGCCAGTATGCTTGGTATCAACGAAGGAACTTCGCGCTCACAGTTGTTTAAGGCAAGACAGATTTTAAAACGAAAGATTCTCGAGGAGGGATTTCAATATGGCACCTGATGCAGAAAGAAAAATAGCGCATCGAATTCGCGAAGCGGAACGCACTGAGGTGCCGTGGAATCGCGACGCAGTCTGGATGCGTGTTCAGGAAGAGTCAGTCACACGGACTTCCGATCGCAAATACTGGTTCTACGCAGCAGCTGCGGTGCTATTGCTTCTCGCCACTACCTATGTGCTCTTTAATCTGCCTGGAAACACATCGCAGGAGGATAATCTTGTCATCGCTCCAACACCAGCGGTGCCTGCTCCTAAAGAAGCCAAAGACGTTGAGCACGCTGTCGCAGAAGTTGTACCTCAGTCGCAACACACCAATGCACTGACAGAAGTGAAGAAAAAGCAAAAAAATGAGAATGCGATTGAAAGCAATAAACAGCCACTGCTCTCTGACAACCTGGAAGAAATCCTTCCCGATTTTGAAATTGAAGATATCATCGTTGAAATTCCTGAAGAACTGCCGGAGCGTTATACTGAGACAAAACCAGTAGTAAAGATCAGGCCTGTTGTCGGTGTAGTCATACAGGAGAACAGCAGTCAGACCGCTGAGATATCCAAAAAACGAAGGCGACTACACACACTCGAACCCGTCGATCCACTTCCGTGGGAAGAAGCCCCGAAGAAAGCATTGGTCTTCGCGCGACGGAAATAAACCTGCATACATAATCAAAGAAATTAATAAACGAAAAAACATTTCGACCATGAAACCCATGCCCTTACTTTTCCTTGCACTCGCGTTCCTGGCTTCATTCGTCGTTGTACAGGCACAACCCAAAACGTTTCCCGATTCTATCCGCGTTGAGATTCCCGATGCCGGTGCGATAGTTGTCTTCGAATTGAAGCGTTATACCGAAGACAAGCAAATTCTCCGAGATTTTCCAGCGCAGTTGGAACAAATTGCAAATGACATCAAAAAGGCATTGCCGGAAACCGAATGGAGCACCCCGCATCGTGCCGATATCAGGGTCGAATCAAAGGAAGGCGGACAGGGCACTACCAAAATGTCGGTTACCAAAACAATCAAACCAGTCACGGTAGTAAAAACCGATAACAATCAGATAACAGAGTTGATACCACCGGGATGGGAACTTACGCTGCGTTATGACCGCGCCCAACTTTATGTTTATGCGCCGGATATCGCAACACTCGAAAAACTTGGCGAAACAAGTTTCGAACCGGTGATCGCGAAGTTGAATGCAGAGCCTGCTTTTGAAAAGAGTAAACGCATGGGCGTAATTACCCGGCTTGTTATGAAAGATGGAGTTGCAACAACAGCCGGTTTCGCCGATCATCAGCAGTCTGCCGACATGCTCGGACTACACGCTGGTGCGGGTGTGGGAATGGTCGGCGATAAATTTTATCCGGAATTCAATTTTACTACAGCCCTATACTTCGCTAACAGGTACAAAGAAGAACACATTCGTGTAGCCGTAGGATATGAACTGAAGTTGTTTTCCGGCCGTACCGAAGAAGGTGCCTTCCGTTCAAGACCTGCCTCCTTCCTTACGTTTTCATACGGGATGAACTTTGCCAGGGAACGCCCGCGATGGACGGCAATCGGTGTGGGCTATATGGTTCACGATCGGCCCACCGACCTCTTTACCGGCAAGACAATGAAGCTCTTCATCGAGTCGGACATCGGAAGTTCAAAGCTGAATCTGATACCGGAGTTGTACCTGACTGATGATTTTAAGAAGTCGATTTTTGGATTGAAGTTGAATTACAAATTCTGATCTAATTCACAGGTGACATCGTTAAGCAGCGCGCACGATTGGCTTGATAGGGTACATCTTCGAAAGAGTGCAAAGTTGAAAGGTCAACGTCTCCCAGGCTAGGACAAAGGTCAAACCTGAAACTTTAGACCTTCACCTTTCAACTACTTTTTCAATTTATCCATCCAGGGATTGAGTGTATACGTGAACGGAACGGTATCAACCACTTTTAACAGATCAGTCAGCGCGGGAAAGTCCGGATTGATAAGGAGGTTGAATTCCATTGGATAAAACCGGATGTTAATACGCGCCGATGGTACTTTAAGAAACGGAAATTCCCTCGCGTCCAGCCACGTCTTTCCGAAATTCTGAGTAGCCTTCCCATGGGGCACCGAAGCCCAGTCTGACGGAAGACTGCTAACTTCGAGAGTACCGACCTGTGAATCATCCTTGACCTCATACTCGATCATGAACCATGGTTTCGAACCAACGGCCGGACCCTTGATACAAAGGTATTCGAGCAGCGCGACGGTTGGTGCACTGCCTGCATAGATCATGCGCGTGCCGCGTGGATTCCATCGTCCTGCGTTGGACGAGCTACCATACGGACTTTTGTAGTAGCTCGCAGACATGATTCGGTAACAACGCATCGACTACATCACGTTTCCGTAGTGCAATGCATCGAGAGCTTCGTCGACGAGTTCAATGCCGATGAGGGATGTAAGCAGCGAAACCGGAGCAGCATTCCCGAGCGCTGTGTTCGGAAGCGTAAGCCAGCTTTTAAGCTCATCCAGACCACCGAAAAGGTCGACTCCTTTTTTGATGATTTCGTCGATACGGAAAAACTGATTTGAACCGGGTGCTCCGATTGAAGAATCCGCATCCCACCGGGAAACAGTGCTTGTGGATACGGCAGCAGCTTTGGCAATATCCGGAACCTTCATTTCGAGATATTCGATAATGGGCTTTATCTCATTTGAGGAAATACCCGACTCAACAACTTCCGCTACTTCAGCCAGGTTCCCTGCCTTGCGAAACGCGGGGATAAGGTAACCATATCCGGCATTGACCTTGTAATTGGTTCGTTTGCCACCACGCGTCACCTTAAACATAATCGGACCATTCCCGTCCCTGGTTGCGCGTGTCTCCGACCGTGATTTGCGAGCTTTTTCCATGTTCAATCATTTGATATACTAAGATACGTCAAATGATTGACAAAAGATCCGTTCTCGGGTTGTTTTTTTTCCTGTGATGGAATTTCTTTTTCAATAATGCATGGATTTTTCTAGATTGAAATACCTGGTCTCTCCTATCAAATTGATTCCTATGGAACTACGCGTAAACAGGAAAGTCTATTCAGTTTCATATCCAGCCGAAGTATCGTTGCTCGAGGTTTTGCGCGACGAACTTGATCTTACGGGCAGCAAGTACGGCTGTGGCGAAGGCATATGTGGAGCATGTACGGTTCTTATTGATGGCCGCCCGACACGCTCGTGCGTGACAACGGCAGGCAGCGTCGCCGGCAAAGAAATTACTACGATCGAAGGTCTTGAAAAAAACGGTGCACTTCATCAGGTGCAAAAAGCTTTTCTTGATGTCGACGTGTTCCAATGTGCCTATTGCGCATCCGGGATGATCATGGCCGCCGTAGCCCTCCTGGAGAAAAATCCATCTCCCGGCCGCAATGAAATAGCCAGCGCCATGCAGGGAAACATTTGCCGCTGCGGAACTCATCCAAGGATAATTGACGCTATTGAGCGTGCTTCTAACGTTTAAGGTATTTCATCATGCAGGAAACTGAACACAGCCTCGCCCCAGAGCAATACGAATTACAGGAAAAGCCTTCCTACGAATTCGGCATAGACCGCCGGTCATTTTTCAAGATACTGGGCAGCGGTCTTGCAATAGCTTTCAGTACTGGCAGGAGTTTCGGTATTACAAATCCTGCGGCCCCGGAGGATCAGGTTAATGCGTGGATCCACATCAGCGACAAAGGCCTCGTGACAGTCTATACAGGAAAGGCTGAGGTTGGTCAGAACATCAGGACATCGCTTGCGCAGATAGTGGCGGAGGAATTGCACATTGACATCAGCAAAATTACAATGGTGATGGGCGATACTGCCCTCACCCCTTATGACCGCGGTACATTCGGAAGCAGGTCCATCCCATACATGGGTCCACAACTTCGCAACGCAGCAGCTACTGCCCGTGAACTCCTGATTGACATGGCCGCAAAAAAATTCGGCGTTGACCGAAATAAACTCGCTGCTGAAAACGGTAGTGTTCGCTCTACAGACAACAAATATTCAATCTCAATCGGCGAACTCACCCAGGGAAAGGAGCTGTTGCATCCTGTGAATGACAAAGCTGCAGTCACACCTGTCGACAAATGGAAGGTTGCCGGAACATCGGTCAAGAAAGTCAATGGCGAATCCTTTATAACAGGACGGCACAAGTACGTGTCGGACATGAAGCTACCGGGAATGCACTATGGCAAGGTATTGCGCGCGCCAACGTACGGCGCTATACTGGAGAAGGCGGACACTTCGAAAGCAAAGCAGATTGAGGGCGTGGTTGTGGTAGAAGATCGTGAGTTCATAGGCGTAGCGGCGCCGACCGTGTTTCTCGCAAACCGCGCTTTGAACGCCATCAACGCAAGCTGGAAGCCGCAGCCCCAGCCTTCACGAGCAGATATCTTTGCATGGTTGAAAGACAAGGCGGAAGATACGAACTCCAATAGCCGGTCCGTTATGGAAGCGTTTCGCCAGTCGCCACACCAGATTGAAAAAACAATTCTCGTTGATTATATAGCCCACGCACCGCTCGAACCGCGCGCCGGACTTGCCCAATGGGACGGGGATAAACTGACTGTCTGGACCGGAACACAAAGGCCATTTGGCGTTCAGGAAGAACTCGCGGACGTCTTTAACATCCCTAAAGAAAAGATACGTGTTATTCAGCCGGACACCGGCTCGGGTTATGGCGGAAAACACACCGGTGAGGCAGGCATTGAAGCAGCAAGACTCTCGAAAGCGTGTGGTAAGCCAGTCAAGGTTGTCTGGACGCGTGAAGAGGAATTTACCTGGGCGTATTTCCGACCTGCGGGAGTCATCGATGTCAAAGCGTCCGTTGACAATTCCGGAATGCTTACGTCCTGGGAATTTCACAATTACAACTCCGGTGGTTCCGGCATCGAGACCCCCTATGTCGTACGCGAACAGCACATAAAATTTCACCGCTCCGATTCTCCGTTACGGCAGGGTTCATATCGGGGACTTGCCGCGCCTGCTAATGTATTCGCCAGGGAAATCATCATGGATGACCTCGCCGAACTGGTCAGGATGGATGCTTTGGCGTTCAGATTACAGAATCTGAAAGAGCCTCGAATGAAGGCTGTGTTACAGGCAGCGGCTGACAAATTCGGATGGTCGACCCATAAGGCAAAACCCGGTTCAGGTATCGGTATCGCCTGCGGTACTGAGAAGGCAAGTTTTGTCGCCACGTGCGCCGAAGTCGAAGTCAACGACGAAGGATATACCACGATCAAGCGTATAGCCGTGGCGTTCGAATGCGGAGCCATCATTAACCCGGAACACCTGAAGAATCAGGTCGTCGGATCTGTGATACAAGGACTTGGCGGAGCACTTTTCGAACGCATCGACTTCAGGGAAGGAAAGATCCTGAATCCGTCGTTCTCACGCTATCGCGTACCACGATTCAGTGACATCCCTCCAATTGACGTTGTGTTGCTCAACAGAACAGACATTCCGTCAGCAGGTGCAGGTGAAACGCCCATCATCGGAATAGCTCCGGCAATCCGCAATGCGTATGTGCAGGCTTCCGGAAAGCGTCTGTACACCCTGCCCTTGTTTGATCCATCTGACGAATAATGTACGATCAACTCTCAAGGGGTTGACCGCCATTATTCGATTCCTCCACCAGTCTTTTCAAATTGAGCAAAGGTTCTGTAAAACTTCTTTTGTTTTCGAGACGTATCGCCGCGATGCAACTGATCACAGTTAATCCGAAAACAATGCCGGCTCCCAATGGATGAGCCACTACTCCGCCCGGCATGAACAAATGAAACACGATAAAAACTCCGACCGCGCACTGAAGCGGAATCATGATCCATTCGTACCGCTTTTTGAAAGCAAAGTAACCTGACAACAGCGCATGCTGGCGCGTAATGAATTGTACGATAGCCGAGTCGTTGCCGGTAAAGCGATCCGCTGCCATTTTGCTGAATCGCCGGACCATGATTGCTGTGAACGGTATCGTTACAGCCAGTCCCACGAGGGCAGCGATGACGATCGAAGGATCCGACCAAAATCTCACCAGCACATGGGCCAGCATGGCATAAACAATCATGTGGTATACAAATGTACCCCAGAAGTATTTGAAAATTGCGTTTCGTTGTGTCTTCATCTTTCGTTGGATAATTTGGTTGTAACTCGTTAAATCGTATTGGCCAGTATGATGTCCTCCCGACTGCCATTGTTTTTTTATTTCCTCAAGTGTTGCCATCACCTGTTGTCTTGTTGTGTCAGTTTCTTTTCCAACTCCTTCTTTATTCGTACTAAACGTACGCTCACATTTGATTTTGTGAGACCTGTTATCGTCGCCATTTCTTCATAAGAGCGGTCTTCGAGATAAAGCAGGATAAGCGCTTTGTTTAGACCTGATAATCCTTCGATCGCCACGTAAAGCTGTTCGAGGTTTTCATTATCCCGCTCAGGTGGCGGATTCGGAATCTCGCGATGCTCTGCCGACAATGAATCTGCGGATTCCCTTTTTTGTCGCCGTCGCCACGTCAGGGCTGTGTTAAAGCAAACCCGGTACATCCACGTTGAGAATTGCGACTTTCCTTCGAACGACGCATACGACCGCCACAATTGGAATAGCATCTCCTGGATCACATCCTGTCGATCGGGATTATCGTCGAAATATGTTCTGGCAATCTTGTGGATGATGCCTGCATGCTCGTTGATCGCTTTCACAAACGCTTCGTCAGGTTCTTTCCTCATCAACTTTGTCTGGTTAACCAGTTAGTGCAGAAGTTGTGATAAAAACTACAGTATTAAATAAAAATATGCCCGAAAAATATTTTACATACAAAAAGTGATAATATGAAACTATTTTACATACATTTACAGATATAATAACGATATGAAAGGGACCAATCTCGGCGAGTTTGAGGAGCTTGTATTGCTTGTCACCGCCGCCTTGATCGATGACGCCTATAGTGTGGCTATCTGTGATGAACTCACGACCCAAACGCGTCGCGAGGTGAAACTTGGCGTCGTTCACTCCGTGCTGAATCGCCTCGAAGAAAAAGGACTGGTGAAAAGTCGTTTTGGTGAGGCCACCAGCGTTCGCGGAGGCAAAAGGAAGCGTTATTATTCGATAACGAACGCGGGCAAAGCCGCCCTGCTCAAAGCAAAAGAGCTGCGCGACCAGCTTTGGGCGAATATTCCCGAATACGCACTTAAGCGGATTTGAATGAAAACGAACGAACCAATTCATCCGCCGCGCTGGGCAGTAAGACTGCTCAACTGGTATTGCAAGCCATCCCTTGTTGAAGACCTTGAAGGCGACCTGCATGAGTATTTTGTGCGCAACGTGGCAAAACGAGGTCCCGGGATAGCGAGGTTGATTTATATAATCGACGTATTCAAGTTCTTCCGTCTTTATACAATTCGAGAACTCCGATTGCTTCAAACCCTAATTCATTGGATTATGCTGGGCAGCTACATCAGAACCTCCGGACGCAACATCGTGCGCAATAAACTGGCGTCATTCATCAACGTATTCGGACTCTCCGTAAGTATGGCCGTAGGGTTGTTGATGATCGCCACGATCTACGACCTGAACAAATACGACAAATTCAACATACATCACGACCGCATATATCGCGTCACGGCAAAATTTCAATATCTGGACGATCCCAACAACGATCCATTCGCTACGACATCGCTACGCGCCGCAAATGCCATCAGTGACGGCTTCCCCGGGGTAGAAAGCGCAGCAATTTTTCATTCGCGCTTTGATGCCGATTTCACCGTCAACGAACGCACCGTCCCTCTTGGGGGCTTCTGGGCAAATGAAGCTGTATTCACTGTGTTCTCATTCAATATGGTGGAGGGTAATCCTCAAACTGCATTGAAAGACCCTTTCTCAATTGTATTAACAGAAAAATCAGCAGCCAAAATTTTCGGCGATGAACCCGCACTTGGGGAGCAGGTCGTCATGAACGGTGACCGCGCGTATACCGTAACCGGAATCGTTGAAGACCTGCCTCACCATTCGCATATCAGGTTCGACATGTTACTTTCATTAAGTACCAGGGAGATCATCATCACAGACAAGGAAGACGAGAACGCGTGGGACAACATGTGGAGTACCTGGGTGTATCTGCTGCTCAAACCCGATACCGATCATGATTATCTGCAACAGAACCTCAACGCGCTATGTGAGCGCGAAAACAAAACGATTGAAAACACTACCATTTCATTGAGTCTTTACCCGTTGGTAGATATTGTTACCGGTGAAGACCAGAGCAATCAAATCGGTCTGACAATCGGCGGCATTGTCATAACCATTCTATCGGGACTTGCCATCGTGGTTATCCTTTCCGCTTGCTTTAACTATACGAACCTTTCGATCGCGCGAACGCTGCGCCGGTCAAAAGAGGTTGGCATCAGGAAGACGATTGGCGCATTGAGAAGTCACGTTATTCTGCAGTTCATTGTAGAATCGGTAGTGATTTCACTCCTGGCGCTCGTTGTCGCCTTTGGACTTTTCCTTCTCCTCAGATCACACTACATCAGTCTTGAAAACTCGTTTCGTGAGATGCTCGTGATGGAGCTCTCGCCCGTGCTTATCGGCTGGTTTGTACTTTTTGCGATAGTGGTAGGGATACTTGCCGGCACTTTCCCCGCATTGTTCTTTTCGCGGCTGAATGCAATACAGGTGCTAAAGAACGCTTCTGCTGTTCCACGATTTAAGGGGCTCACGATTCGAAAAGCGCTGATCGTATTTCAATACACGATCTCGATCATCGCGATTACGCTCACGACGATCATGTACAAACAGTACAAACACTTTCTTGCTTTCGATCTCGGCTTTACAACGGATAACATTGTTAACGTCCGGCTGAACGGCAACAAAGCTGAATTGTTGCAGAAAGAATTCGCCGAACTGACCGAGGTCCGGGCAATTTCAAAATCGTCCATCGTTCAAAGCGTCGGCAACTATTGGGGCATGAATGTCAAGAATCCCTCCTTCCCGCTGGACTCAGGGACGGCATTTTATAATGTGGTGGATGAAAACTACATTCCGATACACAATTTTAAACTCATCGCCGGCAGAAACTTTCAACCTGTAATGGCCGACAGCGCAACCGAAAAGGAGGTTATCATCAATGAACAATTGCTCAAACGGTTCAACTTCGGCGGGAAGGATCCCGAAAAAGCAATCGGGGAAACGATTCTCGTAGACCGAAAGCCATTGACGATCATTGGTGTAGTTAAGGACTTCTCATACTCCAGGGCCAACAATGTACGCAACACGAAGGAGGTGATGTTCCGTTACATTCCCGCTGACTTTTCATATCTCAACCTCAAGATTCACACCGACGACTGGCTTGTAACCCATGCACGTATGGAAGCTGTCTGGAAAAAGTTTGATAACGTTCATCCTTTTGACGCGAAATTGTATAACGATGAAATCGAACAATCCTTTGCCGGGCTTAAAGCATCGATGAAGGTTGGTGGCTTCCTGGCGTTCCTTGTGATTGCCATTGCGTCAATTGGTTTACTGGGGATGGTTATCTTCACGACTGAGACGAGATTGAAAGAGATCAGTATCCGGAAAGTGCTTGGCGCTTCGGAAACAGGTCTGCTGTTTCTTTTGTCGCGTGGTTTCTTCACACTGCTGTTGATTGCGGCATTGATTGCTGTGCCAATAACGTATTTGTTCTTTAGTCAGATCATGATGCGGGGAGTCGGAAACGCGGCACCAGTCACCGCTGTCGAGCTATTCGCCGGTGTTCTTGTCGTTGTTGGAATCGCGGTGCTGATGATTACTTCTCACACATTGAAAGTGACGCGCACGAATCCTGCAGACGTGTTGAAGGTAGAATAAGTGCAAACGACTGGCAAGTCATTGAGCAGCTTCGGACCGCCGGCGAGTTTTTCTCATGGTTGGACGGAAGTTCTCTGCGCGTGCCTCGAACCGGGCGCTTTCCGGATGCTCGGTGATCAGGATCAGATTGAAATGATTTGTTGAGTCTGTGACATGTAAATCAGGAATAGCCTTATCATTCAGCGGTGTATCCCCTTTTTTTTCGATAATGATTTTCGAAGAATTACGCTGATCATTCAACCGTCCTTACATAGCTTTCAATATTCATCCTCTCCACTCCCAGGTCTTCGATCTTTTCAATTCCTTGCTGCGTAAGCGTGTCACCGGAAATTGACACGGTAAACTCAAAGGTGTGTCCCTCCCATTCGCGGGCGCTGCAGTATTCCAGGTACTCTGTGTATTTGTCTCCTTCGAGCAGGTAACGTCCACCGCCGGCGACGAAGGATGCGGTTGAGTCATTGGCGTGACCCAGATCATGATTCAGAAATGCGAAATGACTGGCATTGATAATCTTGATCATACTACGATCCCGGGTGTAGTCCGTAACGGTTGTGTCTCCTTTCTCGATTAACGTACCCGATACCAGCTGCCACGTCCCTTCAATAGGAATGGTTCGGCGGTTATTATCACAACTCAATAAGAGAATTAGTCCGACCAGTGAAAGTAGTCTTGATGTCATGGCTGAGAAACCCGGGTTATCTGCGTGCACTCAAATGGTGCCATGTAAAGATTCTGAATTTACCAGGCGCCCGCAAGCTTTTTCAGAACTTCCTGGTTTCCGGTGATTCACCGTTCCTCGCCGCCCGCGACCGATTTTATATGAGGGATTGATATTCCCGGATAAAATTGAGAAATTGAATGACACCCAAAAACCGCAGGTCATGAGATGGAGAGCTCACATTCGCGTGTTCGTTCTTGCTGTGATCGCTCTGCCCTGTTTCGGCAACTCCATTCTCGTTCCTATGGATCACAAGCAACAGAATCACCTCAAGAGTTACGGACTTGCCTACTTTACGCTGCAACGCGGTGGCTATGTCGATTGGCTGCTGAACTACCGTGGTGGCAGCTTTCTTATTCCATACGATAAGGAAACACATTCCGAATGCGTTGTGCGCGGAATTTCCTTTGAGATCATTTCCGCCGCAGCAGTTACTTCGATCCTGGCAGAGATTGAATCGCCATCCGTTAACATGAATGTAGTTCGCCTTGAAAAAGCGCCGCGTATTGCGGTATATTCCCCGAAGAGTGATCTTATCAAGGATGAGACCGATGCTGTGATTCTCGTGTTGAACTATGCGGAGATCCCATATACCATAATCTACGACGAGGAAGTGCTGAACGACGCACTGGCAAAGTTTGATTGGCTTCACCTCCATCATGAGGATTTCACCGGTCAGGCAGGCCGGCGGTTGCGCCGTGACTCCCGGATCGAAGCAGAGCTGCAGAAGTTTACGGCAACCAAACTCGGGTATGCGAAGATATCTCATCTCAAACTTGACGTCGCCAAAAAGATAAAGGCGTTCTGCGCAGGCGGTGGCTATTTGTTTGCCATGTGTTCAGGTGCGGAGACTTTTGACATCGCACTCGCCGCTGACGGGGTTGACATCAGCGACAGCGAATACGACGGCGACGAACCCGATCCGAACGCGCAGGACAAACTTGATTTCACGAAGTCTCTTGCCTTCGAGAACTTTACGATGGAGCCCGGTTATAGCCGTCGGTTCTCCGACATTAATACGGGCTGGGAAGACTATTTCCGCGATGCGCGCGATGGTTTTCACCTTTTCGCGTTTTCGGCGAAGTGGGATATTGTGCCGTCGCTGCTTACACAAAATCACGAGCACGTGATTCATGAATTTATTGGTCAGACGACCGCATTCAATCCTTACGTTATTAAATCGTCAGTACTGGTGCTGGCAGAAAACCGCAGCCGCCATAACGTACGCTATATCTACGGTGAACTTGGACTCGGCCACTGGACGTTTTATGGCGGGCACGATCCGGAAGGTGTTCGCGGAAGATGGCAGGAAGCGACAGACCTCAATCAGCATCCCAATTCCCCCGGTTACCGATTGATTCTCAATAACGTTCTGTTCCCCTCTGCGCGCAAGAAGAAGCAAAAGACCTGATGCTGCCACACTTGCGACATCAGCACACACCGGTTACCTCTACGATCAAAATGACGATCGCAACAAGCAATGTAAACACTGCGAACGCACGGTGAGGCATCAGTCCTGACGATACGTTTGATTGCCATCGTATTCCCAGTGTCACACCTGCCAGCGACAACGCCGTTAACATCACAAGGAATGGCCAGTCAATAGATCGGTTGAAAATATCACCACAGAACCCCAGCATTGAATTAGCTGCAATGATCAACAGACTCGTGCCCGTTGCCATCGCGAAGGGCAGCCTTGCAAATAGCAGGAGCGCCGGAATAATCAAAAATCCCCCACCCGCACCAATCAGGCCAGCAACAAGACCTGTCGTTATTCCTGACAGCATCAATAAGCCCGGCCTGGCAGTCGCATCTGTCTGAATTGGTGTCTTCCTGCGGAGTAGTAACATCACCGATGACGTGATCATCATTATTGCAAAGACGCCAAGCAGGAGTTTTCCTTTTGTTACGGTAAAGGAATTAGTAGTCAGAATGATTTCAGGAATAGCTACTATAAGCCACTTCCGTGAAACGAATGACCCGATGATAGACGGTATGCCAAAAAACAGTGACATGCGCAGCGAAACCATTTGCGCCTTTTGTTTCAGGATGGCACCGGTAAGACTGGTTGTCCCGACGAGAAACAACGAGTATGCCGTGGCAGTTTCCACGCCAATAGAGAACACATATACCAGTACGGGAATCGCGAGCATTGACCCGCCTGCTCCAATACTCCCGAGTACGATCCCTATGCAGAGGATGACGAAGTAACCGATGATCTCCATTATTTCTTTTTCGCTATTGTTTATGGGGAAAAGGTCCATACTTGTGGGCCTCTTCCGAAAGTCCGTCGGCGTATGGACCAAACGGATGGTCTATTGGTTTCTTTGAAAGGTCCGGCCAGTCATTCGGGAACTCACGATGTGGGCGCGGCATCGAATTCACAAAAGCCGCGATGTCCCACGCCTCCGAATCCGAAAGCTGTGGTGTAAGGAAGGTCACGCCGAAAGGCATGTTCGCCTTAATGAACGCCGCGAATTTGGATATCCGATACAGACCTGCACCGGTGTTGTAACTGTTCGGGCCCCATAACGGAGGGTATAGCCATTCAACTCTGTTTGCTGCCCGCACTCCCTGGCCATCTTCGCCATGACACGACGCACAATGTTTTGCGAAATGGACGCGTCCTTTCCCTGGGTCGGCAGCGCGATCAAGTAACGCCAGTTCACGCAGCCCGGCTCCGTCAGGTTTCTGACCGGGTGGTACGTCTTTGCCCAGCCATTTCAGGTATGCGATGATGGCTCTCATCTCGCGACTGTCGGCCACGAGTGGTTTCCCGTTAAGACTGCGCTCAATGCAGTCGTTAACGCGCTTTTCAAGACCTTCAATGGTACCCGATCTGGCGCGGAATTTCGGATAGGTCGATGCGACTGCGCTATAGTTCGCGGCGAAAGTTTTGGTGCCCGCATTGAGGTGACAGTTCTGGCAATTAAGGCCGTTACTTATTTGACTTACGGTGCCCTGAGGCCCGAGGTATCGGGCAGTGTGAACAATTAATTCCCGGCCGTATCTGATGAGATCTCCGGCGGTGTTCTCCGGAATTGTTGACGCGTCCGGGGGCGACCACTCGTCGTATGATACAACGCGCGTGATGTGGCCACCCGGATCTGCGGGCAACGGCAACAACACACGGTAGAGGCTATAAGCGATTGTACCTGCCAGTACAAGGATCGCGATCCACAGGAATCCGCGTATTCGTTCAATGATGCCGATGATTTGTGGCATAAGTGATGTTTAAAAAATGACATTGATAAGGACGCACCAATCCCGGTTCGTGCGCGACATGACGGATCACGCCGCGCACTTGCAGGATGAGCACCACAATTTGATTTTGATTAACCGCCTGCGTAGCAATAGCCGAAGCGTTGTTCCTGAGCTCTGCCAATCGCCCACACGCCTGAAGGAACGATCTGGATATCTTTAAGTATTCCGCTCAACCAGTCTTTGTACACTTCTTCAGCGTTTAGACCGGCATTGCCGGCAAGAATGGAACTATAAACTTTCAATGCCATATTGCAGACACAGAACATCGCTCCACGTTCCTGCAACTTCTGTATGCCCTGTACCGCAGGCGATGGAAAGTCTCCTTCCTGCGGGATGTAATACAGATTCCGCGTTGATGGTTTGTTTGTCTTCTTGTCAGTGATTTTGAAGAATTCGCCAAGATTGTATTTCTTCCAGATCCGGTCTTCCATGGCGAATGGAATAGCATTATGGCGAAGTACAACCATGGCAGTCATGTCTGAATCAGAGACACCGCTTTCGTTGTTGGTGACATAGTACACCCAAGGCCAGATGAATGGCAGCCCTTCGTGCGGCTCAGATGCGTCATAGACCAGCCGATGTGACCCCTTTGCTTTTTTGAACCAGCTTTCGGCATCCGATGTATTGGCCGATGCAGCATGCACCGGGCCTTTCAGAGGATTTGAAAAGGCCGATAAGGTTGTAACACCGGCAGCAGCGCCTAATGCGAGTTTCCCGACAAACGCCCGTCTTGATGTAGAGCTTAATGAGTCTTTCATAGTTGATAATTGGGTTAAAAAGTATTGTACTATCTGGCTTATTGATACGCCAAACTGCGTTTGCAGGCTGGAAAACGTGTTTTCTCAGCAGTCAGAAAAGTTTGCTGAGAAGTCATTGTAACATTTTCCGCCGTGGTGCGTACCCTCTGACATCCAAGGATAGTTCAACTTTGCAGTACTCAGTGCTTTAGGTGAACCGGAGATAACGCAAGACGAAGTATTGACACTGAGTGACCGCATAAAAACCCACGTCATGTTGAATTTTTACGACTACGTTGCCAACAGCAAGTATTACAAGACATTCAAGGTTGATGATCTTCTGATGGCTGAATACAAGTGTTTGCTCCAGGGTGATCGTGTCTTCTTCTGGACCCACACAAATTTCTTCGCATTCATACTTAGTGGAGAGATAAAGTACTTTCACGGCGACCGTGAACACGTCGCGAAACAGGGGGAATCCATGTTCGTGAGGAAGGGTGCCTACGTCGCATCACAACATGGCGCGGGTGATTACTGCGCCCTTATCATCTTTCTGACCGATGAATTCATTCAGGGAGTTGTCAGTAAGTATCGCTCTGTTGCAGGGAAACACCAGGCGGAACAGGTTCACGGAAATGAGTCGATCTTTCTGGTCCCGGTAGACGAATCATTGTCCGCGTATTTCCAGTCGCTGCTGAGTTATTTTGGCAAAGACACCCCGCCCGGTCAGGAATTGCTCAGGCTCAAGTTTGAAGAGGCGATACTCAACATTCTGACTAACCGGCAAAATCCGGCGCTTGCAAACTGCATGAGTTCAATGAAAGACTGCGGCAAAATTCCAATTCGCGAAGTGATGGAGCGTTCATTCATGCTGCCGATGAGCCTTGACGAGTATGCCCGCCTTGCCGCGAGAAGCCTGTCTGCCTTCAAGGCCGACTTCAAAGAAGTTTATGGAATGTCTCCCGGAAAATGGGTCATCCGTGCACGTATTCAATATGCGAGACAGCTCATTGAAACATCCGGAGATTCCGTTGGAGATATCGCCGGCAAAAGTGGTTTCAAAAACACCACGCACTTTGTCAAAGTGTTTAAAGAAACCTACGGAACTTCACCTCTTCAGCACAGGCTACGAACTGTGGCCCAGGAACAGGAAGCCGGCGAGTGTGCCTGATTAGTACAATCGTAGCGACGCCCGGGTGTCATCCGCGACGAATTCTGTATCAGATACCTGGTTCTTTTTCCAAATAGCTTGTGCCTTTACTCCCGCCTCGTGACTTGCATATGCCGCAAACAATACGAGTCCAAAAAGGACGAGAAGGCGAATGGTGTGGATTCTCATAAATTCCCGGGTTATAGGTTGCGCAACTCGACATCGGGTGTCATCATGAAAACGTACCCGCTCCGTCGGCATTGTATGGATGCACTAAACGTGCCATTTCCATATCCTCCTGTTTTCACCCCCATTCGTATTGTAAAGCAAATAACGCACGGGGAAAACTCCCCGGTGGGTAAAAATTACTCACCGCTCCAATGAATTTCTAAGCGGTCATTCTGCCGCGGCGGTGTTGAAATGCGTATGTTTGCACCGGTATGAACACGACGGAACACAAGCTTCGCGAACGGGTTAAGGAACTCAATTGCCTCTATGAACTTTCAAAGGTGGCATGGGAAGCCGACAGTGATCTCGAGGTTGTATTCAATGAAATCCTTCGAATAGTACCTAACGCCATGCAGCATCGCCAACTGGCAGAGGCGGTCATCATCGTCAGTTCAAAACGGTATGAGACGCCCCGGTACGGCAGCAGCCTCAAAGGCATCGAATCAAAACTGGTTTATGGAAAGAAAAAGTACGGCAGCATCAGAATCGGGTATCGCCAAAGCCGGGGTGTGAGTCAGTCCTTTCTGCCGGAGGAGAAGCGATTGCTGCAGGCCGTTGCGCGTGAGCTCTCACTTGTCATTAATCGCGCAGCAGTTGAAGATGACAAACGAAAACTTCAGTTGCAGCTTCAACACGTTGAGCGCCTTGCCTTCGTGGGAGAACTTTCCGCGGGAATTGCACACGAACTGAATGAGCCCCTGGGTCGCGTTCTCGGCTTTGCCCAATTGATCAGGAAAGCCGGGAACCTGAATCACCAGCAGGAAGAAGACATTGAACGCATTATAAAAGCGTCATTGTATTCACGGGAAATCATTAAGAAACTGATGATCTTTTCCCGCCAGATGCCACAGCAATGGGCTGTCGTAAATCTTAACGCCGTTGTGGAAAACATTCTGTACTTCATTGATGTCCGGTTTCAAAGCAGTGGAATTGAAATGGTAAAACAGCTTGATGAAACGTTGCCCGAAATCAGGGCGGACGAAGTCCAACTCGGCCAGGTTCTCGTGAACCTAATCACGAACTCGGTCTACGCGATGCCTGATGGCGGCGTGATTACCGTAGCTACGCGCAAACGCGAAGGTGGTGTCGCGCTCATCGTAAGAGACAACGGAATCGGTATGCCTGCCGATATCAAACGAAAGATATTTGAGCCCTTCTTTACAACAAAGCCACCCGGACAGGGAACCGGTTTAGGGCTTTCCGTGGTGCAGGGAATTGTCGAATCACACAACGGCACCATCTCGTTACAAAGTACTCCGGGTAAAGGCACACGTTTCGAAATTGTTCTCCCGATAAACAAGGAAAGGAAAAAACGGCGATGAAGAAGACTGACATCAGCAATGCTAACATACTGGTGGTGGACGATATGCCGGAGACCGTTGAACTCATCCGGAGAAATCTCGAGTCAGCAGGATACCAGGTGTACGATGCACGCAGCGTGACCGCAGCAGTGAGATTGCTTAATGCGCTTGATATCGACCTGGTTATTACGGACCTCAAGATGCCTGACAAACACGGGACGGAATTAATCCGTCATGTGGTTGAAAACTTCAAGGGCGTTGGAATTCTTGTAATCACAGGGTTCCCTTCTATTCAGGGCGCTGTTGAGTCCATTAAGACCGGCGCCGAAGAATACGTCGTGAAACCGTTTACGGATGAAGAGTTGTATAAGGCGGTGGCACGCGTTCTTGAACGCACGTTCCGCCGGCGCAAGGAACATCCGCGACCTGCCCGCCAGACATTTGGAATCATCGGTGATTCATTGCCAATGCACGAGGTTTTCAAGACCATTAACAAGGCGAAAAACACCAATGCTTCTGTCCTCATTACCGGCGAAAGCGGCACAGGCAAAGAACTCGTCGCACGTGCACTTCACTACGGAAGCTTATCGTCTGCTGCACCATTTGTTCCGGTCAATTGCGGAAGCATACCGGATCCCTTGCTCGAAAGTGAACTGTTTGGCTATGTGAAGGGTGCGTTTACCGGTGCCGCCGAAACCAGGGCCGGATTCTTCCAGACCGCGGATGGTGGGACAATTTTCCTCGACGAAATCAGCAATACAAGCCTGGCTATGCAGGCAAAGTTGCTTCGGGTTCTGCAGGAAAAAGAATTCTACATGGTGGGATCAAAAAAAGCACAACGCGTTAATGTGCGCGTGGTGGCTGCCACCAACGTTGACCTGATGAAACTGGTTAAAAACGGATCATTCAGGGAAGACCTTTATTACCGCCTTAACATCATTACGATTGATCTTCCGCCATTACGCGAACGCATCGGTGATATTCCGCTTCTGCTTGACTTCTTTGTCTCGAAGTACGTTCAGGAACTCGGGCGACGCCCGATGCGGTTCTCTCAGCGCGCCATGCAGGCATTGACACGTTATCCGTGGCCCGGCAATGTCCGCGAGCTGCAAAATCTCGTTCACCGCCTTGTGATTATGGTCGATGAGGATACCATCGATGCGCCCGACCTTCCCGAAGCGTTTCGTTTCACTGCGCGCGTTGGCAAGCACCTCGACAGAAAGCTGGAAGACGTCGAACGCGAGTATATCATGGATGTGCTTGCTGCCAACAAGAACAATATCTCACGCAGTGCCGAAATACTCGGCATCGACCGCAAAACATTGCGCGAAAAAATCAGAAAAGGCGGACGCGCCTGATGGGGAATTTCTCTCCAGTGAACATTTTTTCTCCGGTCTACTTTCCAAATTAACCTGTTTTTCCCGACAAAACGGCCTTTCCTGAACGTGGTACACAATTTGGAATGGCGCATCGCATGGGTTATCAAGTGCGGTCTGCAAATCAGTTTGAGGAGATGCTAATCGATGAACTGAAGGGGCTGTGTACAACATGTCGTCATGTAAGCCATTGTCCGTTTTTCAGACGTGCGGACAAGGCAATCATTGACTGCGAAATGTTTGACGCAGATGAATCCGCTGTGGCGGACGATTCTCTTCGCGGATTATGCAAGACGTGTGATAACGCAGCGCATTGCTCCCTGCCCGGCAGGCGTATTGGTGTATGGCATTGTAATGAATTCAAATAGTGGAGATATGATGAGTGCTTTAAGGAAAGAAACCAACAGTGAAAGAAACGGGAAATACAAGGAGTTCAACAAACACGGCGTACTCGTCTCGGAAGGTGTATATGTTAATGGGAAGAAACATGGATTGTGGCGCGAGTACTACGACCATACGGGGAGCATCATGATTGAAGAACACTACAATCACGGTATTCCCCATGGTCGTTTCAGTTCCTTCCATCCGTGCGGGCACGTCTACAGCACGGGAATGTTTGTCGACGGTTCACGCGAAGGGTATTTCCGTGTTTACGACGAACAGGGCGACAACATCAGAAACCTCTACTTTGTCGATAATCAACTTATGGCATCCGGCAGGGAATGTAACATGTTATTAGACAACACCAAATCGATAGCGAGATGAAGGCACGCGTTCTGCTTGTTGACAACGACACTCAACTCAACAAAATCAATGAAAAGATCTTGCTGTCGTCCGGAGTTGTAAGTGAAGTGCACATTGCACGAAGTGGCCTCGAGGCCCTTCAGTATCTTGTTATGCGCGAAGAACGTGGCTATCCCCTGCCCAACGTTATCGTTATGGAAATTCTGCTTCCCGGTATGAACGGTTTTGAATTCGCGGACGCCTTCGCGGGGCTGCCCATCTGCGGCAAACACCGTATTGAACTGGTCGCGTTCACGGGTTCAAGTAATCCCAAAGATCGCGAGAAAGCTGCCGCAAGAGGTTTTAAACATTTCCTCAGCAAGCCATATTTGCTGCGTGGACTCCGTGATGTCATCGCGCATATGCGCACTAATGACACGCATGTACCCATGGCGGGCTACTGACCCGCAACAATGATGGTAATGATTCCTGCAAGGAAAAGAACGAGCATAATTCCAATCATGAGGTCGACACCTTTCGGTGCGTTCCGAAATTCCTTCCAGATAAACACACCCCACAAGGCTGCGACCAGTGTGGCACCCTGACCCAGCCCATAAGAGATTGCCGCGCCTGCCTTTCCCGCTGCAATGAGGTTGAGCGAATTTCCAATGCCCCAAATGATTCCGCCGAGGACTCCCACCATGTGAGTTCCAAAACCGCCACGGAAATACTCCCGGTAACTTGCCGGGGGTCCGCTGATCGGTTTGCGAAGAAGTATTGTATTGAAGACAAAATTGCTTACGAGAATACCAAAGGAAAAAACTACGACCGCGGTATAAGGTGTCATCAAACCCGGCGCGGGATCACGGAAATTTTCCAAATCCATTGTCGAAGCGATAAACCGATAGAAGAATGACATCAACACACCTGCGATCACTGACGTTACAAGTCCTTTAGTCGAGATCTGCTGACTATTTCCAGAAGTCGTTTTTCGATATGCGACGGCGTTTAGTGCAATCGCAAACATAATGAGTGCAACACCGGTAAACAATAACACAGGGTCTCCCTTTTGCGAGCCCATGTAGTTGACAATTACACCCAGCACCAGCGCGATACCTATTCCCACGGGAAACGCTACTGCCATACCCGCAATCGCTATAGCTGTTGACAAGAGGATGTTTGCCGCATTGAAGATAATTCCTCCCAGGAAAGCGCTTCCGATATTCCTGGTATCGGCCTGGCGAATGTCGTCGACAAAACTTCGGCCCTCGTCGCCCATACTGCCCAGTGTAAACGCGAAAACCAAAGAAAGTACGACTATCCCGATAACATAGTCCCAATAAAATAACTCATAACGCCAGGTTTTCCCGGCAAGCTTTTGCGTGTTACCCCATGATCCCCAACACAACATTGTGATGATACATAAGAAAACTGCGGTGGTGTAATTTTCAACTATGAACATACTGTGGAATTTGAATCATGTGTAACCTGACCCGCGTTTGGAATCAGATGGGCTCAACTGACAGCGATGGCTTTGAGTTCATAAATTCATAAATCTCCTTTTCGCCGGGAATGGATGGTTGCGCACCCATGCGCATCACGGAAAGCGCAGCAGCCGCAGTTGCAAACAAGATCGCGTTTTCGATAGCGATTCCATTGGCAAGCTGCGCAGCAAGCGCTCCACAAAACGTATCCCCTGCAGCAGTTGTGTCAATTGCTTCTACCTCATAAGCCGATGCGCGAAATGCCCCTGACTTCGTCCTGACAATACTTCCTGATCTCCCAAGTGTAAGTATCGCAATCTGGGTTCCCATTGCGAATAGTTTGTCGACTATCGCGATTTCACCAAGGTCCGCTATGCGCGTATCACAAATCGTCTCAATTTCTGTTTCGTTGACGACTATCGTGTCCAGATGACGGATGAGTTGTTCAGTGATCTTCTTAGCGGGCGCGACGTTTAGCATAACGCGCACCTTCTTCGCATGCGCGGACATGCAAATTGCTTCGACAGTTTCATAAGGAATCTCCATCTGAAGCATCACGAGGCTGGCCTGACCGATAGCGCGTTCAAGACCTGAAGCAACGGCAGGGGTAAACATTCCATTAGCTCCAGGGTTAATCACAATAACATTTTCTCCTGCATCATTGACTAATATCACCGCGGTGCCCGAGGGTGTTCCTGAAATCTGTCGCACAAGCGTTACATCAAGACCTTCGGATTTATAATACTCCAGCGTAGCTGTGCCGTTGCTGTCATCGCCAACACATGTCGCGAACTGCACATTGCCACCGGCACGATGCGCAGCCAGCGCCTGATTGGCTCCCTTCCCGCCCATCGCCTGCATGAAAAACCTGCCCTGAATTGTTTCGCCGGCGGCGGGAAACCGTTCTACCTTTGAGATGAGATCTGTATTCGAACTTCCGGCAACGAGAATTTTACCCATGTGAAATGTGCCTGGTGGGGGTGGTTAAGCTAGTCAATTCGGGCGGCTTGAACAAGTGGTGAAAGACACCAACGCAGAGACACAGGGGCGCTGGGTTGCTCAGAGTTTTTGGTGGACTGCAGTGCCCATCTGGCCAAGGCTCGGGCCCTGTTCCCATACTCTCACACTGACACTGACACCCACTCTCATACTTTGAATTGTATCCTTTGAGGTAACAACTTCATACTCATACTCATACTCATACTCATACTCATACTCATACTCATACTCATACTCATACTCATACTCATACTCACACTCACACTGACACTCACTCTCATACCCACCTCAGATCGGGGCAAGATACGCCGGTCAGCACCGTGTCCAGTCACCGCCTCTCAGCCTGATGAAACAAACAAAAAAGAAATGACGAATCTCTCCTGACACAACGCTGTCACCCCTCCTTTTTTACTTTGAATCACACCAATAATTCCAACCCATGGAGCAACTCACTTTGTTTGGATCAACGGTTGCCAGGCGACCAATTATAAGGAAGAAGCATTCAAAAATCGAGGCTCAACGTGCGGGACAGGCAGACTTGTGGAGCCAGGAAGCTGAGCGGGAGCGTTTTATGGCCCTGCTGTTTCTCGACATCAGGAACTTTACACCTCTTGCTGAAAAATATGAACCGGGACGCGTGATACACATGATTCAGAAGCTGTTTTCATCGTTCCAGCGCATCATCCGGGTTTACCATGGGCAGGTCATTGAGACAACCGGTGACGGTCTGTACGCGGCATTCGGCTTCGGAGAAACGTCAACAGGTGCTGCTGAGTCTGCGGTCGCGGCAGGTCACGCTATTTTTACTGTGTTGAACGCCATGAATGGCAATACGACCGGCGAACGCATCCAGGTAGGCATTGGTATACATGCTGGCAAGGTCGCAACCGGGAATATCAGAATCCACTCGCGGATGCATCACATCGTGATGGGCCATGCGGTGAACGTTGCGTCGAGAATTCAGTCCGCAACAAAAGAATTGAACAACGATTTCATCGTATCCCGCGACGTCTTCGATCTGCTGCCGCATAGCAACGTAAACACTACACGCTGCAGGACCAGGCTAAAGGGACTTCGTGAAGAGTACGAATTGTATCTGATCGGAAATCCTTACGATTGAGAAACTGGCTCCTGTATTCACGGAAACCCAAGTTCGGGGTTCTTACCTTTTATCGTACCATAGAATTGATGTAGTTGATCGAGGTCCGACTCCATGTTATCCGATGGTATTAGCGGCTGCCCAATGACTACCGCTTTCCTTGCAAAATCAAATCCGACCGGGATGATGGGAACACCGGCCTTTTTTGCGATGTAGTAGAAGCCGGTTTTCAGTCTGTCAACTTTCTTTCGTGTGCCTTCCGGCGCCAGTGCCAGCATAAATTCATCGTACAAACTGAACAATGCGGCAGCCTGGTTCACCATGTCTTCGCGCCGGGTTCGGTCTATGGGATAGCCACCCAGCATCCGGAATATCCACCCAAATGGCGGCCTGAAGAGCTGACTCTTCCCGAGAAAACGCGCGTTGTTCAGACGTAAGATACTTCGCGCAGCAAGCCCCACAACGAAGTCCCAGTTGCTGGTGTGCGGCGCAACCGCGATGACAACTTTCCTGATATCCCGCGAAAAATCGCCACTTATTTTCCATCCGGCAATCCGGAAAGCCAATCGATAAAAAGCGCGAACCATAAATCTAAGCGAACGTTAATATACGCGTTCTTTGACAACCTTAAGTCATATCCAACCCGGCGGATATTTGGCGCAGTCTTTGCCTTTGAAGCGTTAAATCCATTTAGTTATGAAATTATCGGGTGTGGTAGTGTTAATGACCTTGCTGATGTCGGGAGTGGCGTCGGTGTACGGTCAGGCAATGGACGCCGAAGTTCCGGGCGATAACTTCAGCCTCGAAGGTGCCCTGGAATTGTTCAAGAAATCATCATCTCCGGAAGACTTTGAGCGCTTGCTGAATTCTCCGGATTCAAAGGTAAATAACCTCGACCTCAATGGTGACGGTTATGTTGATTACATACGCGTACTCAACCGGACGGAAGGAAATGTTCATCTATTTATTTTGCAGGCTGTCATTTCCGAGGACGAAGCCCAGGATATCGCCGTTATCGAACTCGAAAAAAAGGCTGACGGTAAAGCCGTGTTGCAGATAATCGGGGATGAAGATATCTATGGCGTTACTACCATTATTGAACCAACGCAGGAAGTTCGAACATACGCCGGAAGTAACGTCACCCCCGTCGTTGTCAACGTATGGTCGTGGCCGGCAGTGCGCTACGTTTATAGTCCTTTCTACACCGTATGGGTTTCTCCCTGGGGATGGTACTCGCGACCCGTTTGGTACTCGACCTGGCGCCCCATTACATATGTGCACTACCACAGTGTCTGGTATCCCTACAGATCGTATTACACCGTCTGCCATACGCGTCGGATCGTCCATGCACATCACATCTACCATCCACACAGGACCACTTCCGTGATCGTACATAATCGCCATCATGACAAGATAACTCATTATCGTACTGCGCACCGCGATGACTACCGCAATGGCCGTACCCGGACTGACCGTAGCCGCACTTATTCAGACTCGGGCAGACCCGGTAATAGTGAAGGACGCACTTACCAGAATACGAACCCGCGGTCGACAACTCCGCGTGACGGATCACAAACGCGCCCAAGACAAACACAAAGCGACGCTAAACCAAATACGAATTCCGACTGGAGTTACACGCAACGGCGTTCGTACGACAATAAAAACTCAGGGCGCGAGAGTACCCAACGACAGCCTCAGGTCCGTCAGCCGCAAACCAGTACCAATGAAAGAAAGACCACGGACGCGTCACCGTCACAAAACACGGGTGACAACTGGCGCACAACGCGACCTGTGGAGGTTAGAAAGCCGCAGGAACAAAGAACGTATCAGCAAAATACGCCACGCACCGAACGAACTGCTCCAACTGTTAATCGGACAGCACCAACGGTCAACCGAACTGCACCCACTGTCAACAGAACTTCGCCTCCTGTGAACAGAACCGCACCTGCTGTCAACCGAAGTGAACCAGCAAATCGCAACATAAACATGTCGCGCCAACCGGAACAGCAACGACAGCAAAACGTCCGTTCAGCTCCGCCGCAAAATCAACCACGATCTAATTCGGGTTCGTCCGGCAGCCGGAATAGTGGCAATAATGGAAACAATGGACGCTCACGCGATGCAAACAGAGGAAGATAATCTTCCTCTTTTTTTGATTTTGATTGTTCCTGATTGACAAATCCCAATGCGGTGTTATCTGTCTGGTTGGAAATTGCGTTACCTTTGTTTTGACGATAGTCAACGCTAATTCCATTTATATGAACACAGCCGAAGAACAACTCGAACGATTGAAATTCCCAATTGGTCCGTTCCGGCCGAAAGAAAATATCACCCGCGAAGATCTGGATCAATTCATCGAAACAATCTCCACAGCACCAGCACGATATCGCGCCATTGCGGCAGGCCTGACAGAGGCTGATCGGAAGAAAACCTACCGTGAAGGAAGCTGGACGGTGCAACAGGTCATCAACCATGTCGCGGATATGCACGTGCTGCACTTCTTCAGAATGAAATGCGCGCTAACTGATCCTGACTACAAGAACGTAACCCTGGTGAGCCAGGACGCATGGACCCAAACGCCCGATGGTCTCAACGGCCCAATTGAAGATTCCCTGGACATCATCGAAAGCATAACGAAACGCCTGATCTTTCTGATTAAATCGCTGGATGAAAGACAGCTTGCAATTACCTACTATCATCCTGTTCGCAGGATCACGCTGAATCAGAAGCAGGCTGTGTCCATGACAGCGTGGCACCTGGCACATCACCTCGAGCATTTGCGCATAGCCTTGCATTCGACGTAAACTACTTAACCAAAAGGGCATCTCCGGCGTCTGCAAATACGTGCATCGGAATAAGTGATTTTATATCGGACTTCCTGTTGACCGGACTAACGTGGAGAGTAACCGTTTGTCTCGGTTCTACGTACCGACGAATAAGTTCAATGCCGTTGGCAGTGGTGCTGATCCATGCCGGAACGAACAAAACATCAATCGTTCCCTTCCATTTTTGCAGCCTCGAAGTTTCTGTCGACGACTTCAGTATCACCCAGGTGCAGAAACCGACGTCCATTCCATTCAATCAGAAAAAAATGATTTTCGGTGTTGGCAAATCGCGCAGCACGATGGTAGTTAACGTGCCATGTTTTGACAGCGGTAATAAAAATTCCAGGGGCAATTTTTACTACACGCTCCTGACCTACCCTAATCAGTCGCGAACTGTTGACTATCGTCGTATCAATTCGATCAATCGATTGACTCCCCGCAACAAGTTTCATGCTGACGTGAGCACTCAACACGGATTCAAGCACGCGCGGATCCATATGATCGTCATGGTAATGTGTGACCATCGCCACGACGGCGTACCTGTACGGAGTATCCCTGTTTTTCACTGATTCCAACTTCTCAGGAAACGTTGGCTGGTATTGGCTTTCATAGAAGTCGTGAAAAGCATCGATAAAGATTGCGGAATCGTTCCTCGAAATGGCCACACCCATATTACCAAAATACTCGACGTGGAACTGGCCATTAACAAGATTGCATGCCAGGGAGAATATGATAAGGAAAGCCACCTTCATACTACGTTGTCCAGAATACAATGAGAAACAGTAGTGTTCGATAAACAAAATGCGCAACGACGAATGCCGCCAGCACCGGTATCGTCTTAATGATCGTCCAAACCCAGGTTTCGCGGTAAAACCGTTTGAGCGCGATCGCAAAATAGGCGGGGAACGCGATCAGAAATAGCCAGCCATAGATCGGAAAGAACACCTGCGGTTCGATTATCCTGCCTGTCACAAGCAATTTCAGGATGACATTCGCAATGATACTCAACAGCATTACGAACGCAACTATATAAACCGAAAACACGATATGGTCTGTAAAATAATAACGTCTCTTAAGATAGATCAGGGTCAGCAACAAGGCCATTACCGGCGCATGCAGGATGATCAGCGTCTTGCTGAGTGCCGTGGATTGTTCATCGTACTCACTGGCATACGCATCCAATGTTGTTTCGCGGCGCTCAAGCCTCCTCTCAACCATCGCCGTGGCAAGGCTCTTATGCTGAGGTTGAAACATCTGCTCACGCAGCGATAAATTCAAATCGGAAAGATGTACGGCGAAAAAATAGACAAGGTTGATAAGCAGAAACAAACTCAAAGGCGTCATGTAACGTTTTCTGCGGCCATCCAGGTATTCCGCTGCAAGAAATCCTGGTTTCGACAGCAGGTACCAAAGGTTCCTGAAAACGTTATTCTCAAGAAAAAATGCAGCGCCAAAAAACTGATAAATGAAATGTTTGATTGTGCGTTCCTTATCCTCTATTTTCTTTTGTCCACACGCGTGACAAAATTTTCCGGCAAGCAGTGTACCACAGTTCTGGCATCTTTCGGCGGAGTCTACCATGAAAACTAATTACGCAATAATATTTGATTTCTCAAGTTCGTCTAACGCATTGAAATTACAACCTTTCCCCTGAACGCCGCCGATGCATAATGTCGAAACGCTTCGCGAACTTCAGTTATCGGATAAACGCTGTCGATAATCACCCGCACCTTACCGCACTCAAGCAACATTTCGAAATCTTCAAGCCCCTTGTTGGTGCGGTAAGTCAGCATGCCAACGCGCCGGTCCTTGTCTGATACGAGTTTACCAAACACCATCGTCTGCAGGATAGCATTCATCGTTCCGCCAATCATCAGGAATTTTCCACCGGGGTTTAGCATTCGTTTATATGTTGACGACGGGTATCGGGCAACAACATCAATGATCAAATCGAATTTTTTTGTGGTCTTTGTAATATCAACCTTACGATAATCAATTACTTCGTTTGCACCGAGGGATGACAGCATATCCAGCTTTGAATCAGTATCAACAGCTGTCACAATTCCTCCGGCAGCGCGCGCAAGCTGGAGCGCAAATGTTCCCACACCACCGCCCGCACCAATCATCAGCATGCTCTGCCCGGCTGTCAGCTCGCCTTTATCGCGTACGGCTTGCAGTGCCATCAATCCCGCCTGCGGAACCGCCGCAGCTTCTTCAAATGTTATGAATGAAGGTTTCTTCACGAGCCACTTCTCGGGCACAGAAACATATTCCGCAAAACCACCCCAACCCACTTCATTCAGGTCCCCGTAAACTTCATCTCCTGGCTTGAAGCGTGTACACTCAGGCCCCGTTGCTTCGACCACTCCGGCAATGTCCGCTCCGGGAATCTGATGCGACGGTTGGAAAAGACCCCACATCCTGACGATCCATGGTTTGCCCCTGATCATATCCCAGTCCCACGAGTTGATGGAAGCAGCGCGGACACTAACTAACACCTCGTCATCTTTAGGTGTGGGTTTGTCAATCTCCTGAACCGACAGCACGTCTGGTGGCCCGTAACGCTTGTAGACTACTGCTTTCATCTTATCCGCGGATTGAGATTCCTAAATTCTTATCGTTGAACCTATAACATACCAGAACAAAAACGAGACTGGTATCATTACGCCGGTAAGTATTTTCAGCAGCAGCGTCTTTCCATAAACGGACGCCACGATAAACAGTATCAGATGTAGTACCGATACAACAATTATCACCAATGCAATCAACATCATCCCTCCTGCGGCATTTGTGTGCATACCCGAGATCGGTTTCTTTGGCATAAAAAATACCAAACCATTAATGATGATGAGTAGCACGTTGATTAACTGGAGTATTTTGATCATTGTATTTGCGTCTGCTTATCGGTTTCGGTTTGTTGTTTGATGAACGTCGTTGGTGTAACTCCTGTAAACTCGCGAAATGCTTTTGAGAAGTGTGGGACATTGTTGAACCCAACATCAAAACATACTTCACTGACCGTACGTCCGGAGATCAGAAGTTGTCTCGCCTTTTCAAGTCTGAATGTGCGGAGAAGTTCTCCCGGTGACTGATCGGTAACCGCTTTAAGTTTACGATGCAACTGCATTCGACTCATTGCCATTTCGAGTGCCAGTTCGTCAATGCCGAAGTCCGACTCCGGATGCCGTTGCTCGATACAAGCCATCAGTCGTGAAAGGAATGCTTCGTCACGTGAAGTAATCGGAACATTTGACGGTTGAAGCACGATGTTGCGCGAAAATGCACGCCGCAATCGCGCGCGCTGCGCAATGATGTTGTCAACCCGGGCCACGAGTTCTTCGCCGTTGAAGGGTTTCGTCAGGTAGTCGTCTACACCAGTCACCAGTCCTTCGAGTTTGCTCGCGAGGTCCGTACGCGCGGTCAACATCAATACCGGTATGTGCGACGTTGCATCGTTCTGCTTCATCTCGGCGCAGAATGTCCTGCCATCCATTTCGGGCATCATCCAGTCGCTGATTACGATATCAGGTACTGTCTGGCGTGCCCGCTCCAGAGCAAGCCGGCCATTTGAAACGATATCGACACGATATTTCTGACGTAACAATTCACCAATGAACGCGCCCATTTCCGGGTGATCCTCAGCTATAAGAACCAGCGGCGCAGGTTCACTCCCCTCGAGTGGAAGTGACATGTAATCACCTATACTTTCATCTGTGGTCTCAACCTTTTCCGGTGTAGATTGTTCGATAACAAAGCCACGTTTGCGGTAATATTCCGGATCGGCAGGAACACTCACAACGAAAGAGCTGCCCTCGCCTTCAGCACTCGATGCGGTCACCGTGCCATGATGGACTTCTGCAAGCTCTTTTACCAACGCCAGCCCTACGCCTGTGCCAGCGACATGTGATTGCTGGCCATGTGCCTGGTAAAAACGCTCAAAGACGTGCGGAAGCTTATCTGACGGAATTCCCGCGCCAGTGTCAATTACTTCGAGTCGTAAGTTCCCCTCACCCTGCGTGGCGCGAAGTTCAACAGTGCCACCTTCATGTGTGAACTTAAAAGCATTTGAGAGCAGATTATTGAGAATCTTTTCCAGCTTGTCGCGATCGAAACATGCGTTCTGAACATCCGAAGCAACAATGCATTTGAAGTCGATACCGCGTTGTTCGGCGAGAGTCTCGAAGGCGCCGGCGATCAAACGCACAAAACTTGCCGCATCGTTTATGGAAAGGTCCAGCGGCATGGTCCCCGACTCGAGTTTTGCCAGATCCAGCATCTGCTCCGTCAGCATTTGCAGTTGCTTTGCATTCCTGCCCATGAGATCCAATTGACGTCGCTTATCGTTATCAGTCTCGTTTTTCAGATACCTTTCCAACGGCGCCATGATCAACGTAAGCGGTGTTCGCAATTCATGTGAGATATTTGTAAAGAACTGCGATTTGATGGCATCGATTTCCTGCAGTTTCCTGTTGGCTTTTGTTTTAACCTGATACCGGTTGTAAAGGACCAAGGCTAGGATCAGCATAAAGCCGGCAACAATAATCAGCATTTGCTGCTGCGACGACTTAAGTTCGTTCTCCGCGTTAAGTATTCGAATGGCGTCATCTTTCTTTTCGCTTTGATATTGTGCCTCAAGGGCAAGCGCGTCTTTCCGGTTTTGTATCGCTGTAACAGAGTCCCTGAGCGAAACGAATCTTCTGTAATATTGAAAGGCAAGTTTATCGTTGCCAAGTTTTTCATACATCTCGCTCAACGCCTGCAGTGCATCCATGCGTAATGGTCCGAAATTCTTGAGACCGGCAATCACAAGTGTGGTATCCAGGTAAGCACGCGCATCGTTCCAGCGTTCAAGCGACATCGCCGTTTGCCCGATTGCCGAATACGCATAGGCCATCAGCAGCGTATCGGGCAAGACCTTAACGGTGGCCAATGCACCGTGATAGTTTTTCCACGCGTCTGAGAATTGTTTCTGATCAAAGAAGATATTTCCAATACTGATGTACGTCTCCGCCATTTCGCGACGTGAGTTCAACGAATCGAAAATCGTGTTCGCTCCGGCATATGCGTCAAGCGCCTCCTGTGCCTTACCCTGTTTGCGATAAATCCGCCCGAGCAACCGGTATGAATACGCCACTGACGCCGGTACGCCGGCCTGGCGCGCTACATCAAGGCTTCGTTGGGCATATTCGATTGCCTTGTCGGTCTCGTTCATCAGGTTGTGAAGGTTGCCGATATTTGACAACGGTTGCGTGAGTCCTTTCAAATCGTTATTTGCTTCGAATAGTCTTGTTGCCGTAATGTAGTCGCGTAAAGCCTCCTGATATTTATTCTGTTCACGATGTACATTACCGCGCGCGTTGTAAAGTGCGGCCTCTACGGACGAAAATCCGCTCCTGCCGGCGACAAGTTCTATCCCCTGATCAAGGACCATCACTGCTGTATCATACTGTACCAGGCGCAGGAGCGCGATCCCGGCTTGAAGATAAAAGTCGCCGGCGATCTTCGGCGACCGATGCGACCTCACCGCACTGTCGTAGTACAGGCATGCCGTACCCGGGTCATTGTTGTGCCTGTGGAGGTTGCCGGCGTTACCAAATGCCTGCGCAATCAATTCGGGATCGCGGCTGTCTTTCGCCAGTTCTATTGCAGAGTCTGCCGCCGCAACTGCGGCAAACCAGTCAGATTTCGCCAATGACTCCGCCCGTTGGTGAAGTTGGTCAATACGTGTCAACACATCGTCAGCCGACTGCCCACACAGCTTTGCTGATACCGGAATAATCAGCATACAAAACGCCAGGAAACGGATAACGACACGGGTCATGACGGAGAGGTCTTATCGAAATATACAATTCCGCTTCCGGATTTGACGAAATCATCGCCGAAAATGCGCATTTGCATTCATGTGTTACGAAAACAACACGATCTGATAAGAAATCGATAGCCAACGGGATACACTCAAGTCTACCTTATCATCAAAAAAACACAGTATTATGAAGCATCTGAGGTTTGTTTTTCTCCGGCCAGGCTTTGTATTAATTGCCCTCATTGCAGCCTGCTCTGACAGTGCCGATACCGATCCTTCGCCGAATCCAGGCCCGGGTCCCGGACCTGGACCCATAACAGGTGGAACATTGACGTTGACCGAGGCGACTATGTGGCAAATATGGGGTGAAACAATCACCATCAAGGGCGAAGGATTCAGTACTACCAAATCTGAAAACCTGGTGAAGTTCGTCAATGTGACCCCCACATCGTGCAGTCTCAATTATACCTCCGACGGTGGGGATCTTCAAATCGTCTCCGCTTCAGCAACACAACTGGAGGTGCGGATACCCTTTGCTTACAATAGTTTTGGCGATCCGTCATGCGGGCCCTCAACCGTAGACATTGAAGTAACGGTAAACGGGAAAAAAGGAACGCTGACAGGAATAAAATTCACCGGCCTTCCTTATATCGGAAAGTTCAGGTATCACTACGGCGGTTTCGGCGACCCGAATTACCATACCCTCGGCGACTCTGTGTTGCTCAGTGCCGGAATACTCGGACTTCATCAAAAAGCATCTCCGTGGTATGAGAAACTAAGGCTATCCGTCAATGGCATAATTGTTCCATTCAAGTTCAGATCAATCTTACTCGAATACGGAGCGGCATTCATTCTTCTTCCTGAAATATTTAGTGATATGTCATGCCCTATGGGAACAGATGGCTATGCCAATGCGCGAAAGGCAACTTTCAGATTCTACTTTGACGGATCAGACCAGGAGGTGAACCGGGAACTCTATATTGCTAAACTCAGACAACCGACGTTTGCATGTACTGACTGTAAGACGACTGTGTCAAAGACCAACAACGAAACTGTAGTTTGGGAGATTAAAGGCTCATATATGACGTTCCAGGCTGGAATAATATCACCCACCAATCCGGCGGGTTGTGGATCTCCACAGGAATTTGGGATCGTGCCCAGCCCGGAAACGATCAAGTTCTCAATCCCGACAGCAATTCAATCGGTCGATTGTACTTACAGCATATTCCTGAAGGATCACTGCGGAGAAAATACCCCCATTGGAACTGTTACGATCAAGTAATCAGTGCGAAGGTAAATCGTGGCAACGCTGATCAAGAGAATTACATGAACTATTCAATGGGAAGGGATGCCTTTACCATCACCTCTTCGACTTCGAGCGGAAGAACCACCCGGAAGCATGAACCTTTTCCCGGTTGGGATTCGACCTCGATGGAACCGTGAAGGACTTCGAGTTGTGACTTGATCAGATAAAGTCCAAGACCCCTGCCGGCAACGTGCGTATGGAAGCGCTTGTAAAGGCGGAACAATTGCGAACCGTGTTGATCCGTGTTGAAGCCAAGTCCGTTGTCAACTACTTCGAGTACCGCATTACGGTTTCCAATACGGCTTGAAGCAACGACACGCAGTGTACGATCCGGTGAACGGAACTTCATGGCATTGCTGAGAAGATTATAAAAGATGCTCTGAATAATCGGCCGGACCGTATCAAGTTCGGTTACTTCGAAGTTGGTGATAATCTGTTCCCCACCGGTAAGCCCATCCTGCAACAGGTTCTTGCTTCTGGTCCACTCCTCTTCAAGGTTGACCAGTTCGCGAACCTGGTGCGGGGTGTTGCGCAAGTCAAGAAGATCACTTAAGTCTTTGATAATGAGGTCGAGGTCAGATGCCGTGGTGTGAATGAGATTGATCCACTGTTTTGCCTGTTTGATATCGGATTCAACCTGTGCAAGGCCCGCGAGACCAAGTAAACGCGCCACAGGCGCACGAAGGTTGTGCGACACCGTATATGAGAATTGCAGTAACTCGGTGTTGTGTTTGATCAGTTCATCGTTCGTCTTTCGAACCTCGAGTGTCTTCTCGGCAACGATCTTCTCCAGCGTCCGATTGATCTCGCTCATGTTCTCATTGCTTTGCGCGAGTTCATCTGCCTGGAGTTGAATCTTTTCTTTTTGTTCGGATACTTCCTGATAAAGTTGTTTCAACTCTGCGTTAACATCGTGCAGACGATCAGCCTGTGCCTGAATCTGGCTGTTCTTCTCGGTGACGGCCACGTTGAGTACTTTAATACGCGAATAAAATCTGTAATACACCACCGCCAGCACACCAACAAGGATGAGCGCAACACAACCTGCCACAAGCAAGACGTATTGTTGCCTCAGCTTTGCATTCTGTATCTGCAGTTGATCCGTCGCAAGCTGGCGTTCCTTTTCAAGCAACTGGATGTTACGGTCCCGAATTTCGATCTCCGCAATCTTCTCGAGATCGGCAAAGCGTCGTGAAAGGTCCGACCGATGGATCGAGTCCCGAAGTTGTCCTGCAAGGGTTGCATAATGAAGCGCTTCCTCGTATCGGCGTTGTGTGGCAAGGAGGTCGCGCCGCGAGTTGTAATTCTTCATCCGGATCTCGTGGGCACCGATCAGATGCGCAAAATGCAACGAGCGATCAAGAAAAGCTGTGGCCTTCGTCTGGTCGCCAAGTTCCATGTGAGCTTCCGCCATTCCCCAGTAAGACCACGCCTGCATGGCATTCTCTGAAATGGATGATGCCAATTGAATGCTTTGTTCAAACAGACGAATCGATTCCTGGAGATTTCCGCGTCGTTGTTCCAGCATGCCCAGATTCAGGAAGGCCTCACTGATTCCTCTTCTGTTGTCGAGTCGCTGGTGAATTGCCATCACCCTATTTAGATCCCTCCTTGCAAGGGCAAACATTTTCAGCTGAATCTGAACAACGCCTCGCAGCATCAGTGCGTCTGCTTCCACCTGCAGCATGAGTTTCTTGCTGTCGGAATCAATCACTTCCGTGCTCATTGTGAGCGCCTGCTGCAAATCGCCCAGGTGAAAATTCACCCAGCCTATTTCGTTGCGGATGATCATCGCCTCGACTTCGAAATCTTTGAGCTTGCTTAACTTGAGCGCTTCGTAAAGATTGTTCAACGCGAGTTCGTAGCGACCCCGCTCGCGAAACAATCGGCCCATGTCGATCATTAGGGTGACATACTTTCGCAGGAGACCTTTGGAGAAGTAGTAACTCCGTGCCGAATCAAAAAGCGCCAGACCTTCGTCGAACCTTCCCTGGTGAAAATTCAGGAGGGCTGACAAGTGCTTGATATCATTTACAGTCTCGCCATCAATCGTTCCGGTCTCTGCATGCTGGCGTGCCTCGCGGAGTATTGATTCAGCGACGATGTAATCGCCATGGCGCACTGCGATGTTCGCCTTGAGTGCAAGTGCCTCAGCCAATAGTCCCTGATTGCCTATTGCTCGCCGGATATGTATCGACTTGTCGAGATAGTATTGCTGGGAGTCGGGTTGGTAGCGCTGGCCGTGGACCGCGGCCATGTTCCGATACAACTTTGAGAGCGTTACCGAATCGGAACTGTTTTGAAGTATGGAGTGGCTTTTTCGGAGATAGAACAGCGCAGAATCTTCCTGCACTTCTTCAAGACTGCAATTCCCGAGTTGGAGGTACGCATATCCCACAAGGGCCTCATTCCCTGCTTTGCGTGCGAGTTGAATACCAGCATGCAAATCGTCGTGAGCGCCTTTGAATTGACCCGAAAGATATCGGTGGACGCCGCGATAAATGGTTGCCTGCGCCTCGCCATTCAGGTATCCCAGATCCCGACTTAGTTGGATTGCTTCCGAGCAGTACTGGAGAACTTTAACACTGTCTTCGGTGATGTAGGCGTAGGCAAGTTCATTGAGCAGGTCTATACGCTCGAAGCCCGTTCTGCCGGCAAGGCTCTTCTCCTTTTCTCTGACGGTTTTTATCTGACCGAAGACGCCCGACGACACCGCGAGAAAGGCAACAAGAATGTAAATCCGGAATGGGGTCATCGTACTCGGCACTGCCCTAAGTTAACTTATGCACAAAGTTAAAAAACAGGATTATGGTAGCCCACCTTACTTCCTGTACTTTAGTGAGTTATTCGTTGAATTTCCCGTTGAATATCCTTATTCAGGTACATTTTCGGCCTTCTTGATTACTCCTCCAGGCTCGCCGGCTTCCTCAGACGCGACATGAAGATCATTTGATATCTCCCCGACGATCCGGTCCATTGTAACCGCCTCCTGCTCCACCTGCCTGAAAATCCACAAATATCCCGGCGAGTTTTCCATCCGCGACAGCGTGATCAATCCCAGGATACGCGCGAGCGGTCCACGAACTTTATGAGCGTTAGTGTACGCGTACCGCATCAGCACCTCGTTTTGCCGGCGAATATCGCTCGTCTTCCTGTCGACCATATCTTCAAGGTGGGCGTTGAGTTCTGAAAGCTTGTAACGCTTGTCTTCAAGCTCCGTGTTCTTGGTAGCAATCTGGTTATTCTTTTCCTTGAGCAATTGAATCAATTGTCTCATCCGCGCGTCACTGACAGTTATGATTGAATTGAAAATAAACGAGCCCGCTCCTATGATCAGGTATCCCACGATTGTGCGCATATACATGAGGTTGTAATCACCCGCGTCGTCAGGAAGAACATCACCTGCCAACAACCTGATCACCTGAGGAAACAGAACAACAGACAGAAACGTCGGCAACACACCGAGTATCAGCATCGGCCATTCGGAACGTGTAAAGATCAGATAGGGTACGATACTCAACGCGAGAATGTAAATCCTGAAGCCGTCAAACAGACTGTGATCACCGGCTCTTACAAGATCTGGAAGCAAAAAGATCAGGTATGTCGGTCCCAGATAGCAGAAATACACCCGGCTTATGTTGATCCAGCCGAACTGGTTCAGGAGGATTGGCACTAAAATGACCAGCGTACCTGCAAGCACGTCGAACGCCGGGATTTCGAAATAAAACGTCCGCAAGAAGAATACGGCCAGATTAAGAATTGCGATAACCCCACATATATAGTTCAAAATCAGGATACTACGCTTCTTTTGGTAGTCCTCAACGGTTTGGATACCGGATCGCATCAGAGATTCGAAACGCTGGATCATGGCCGCACGGATGTTTGCCTGAAAAAGTTAGCCAAAAATCTTCAGAGTTCATTCACCGGAGATTTCGACGGATTGTCGCCCCTGCAAACGGTGGTGCTTAGAATTTAGGCTTTCGTTGCTGATATTGAAACCGCACCTAAATCCTTTTTATGTTCTGGCTCACGCTGATTGTAACGGTGGTCCTGACGACCCTCCTGGTTAAGGGGGCCTCATGGATCGAAAAATCCAAGGCAACGCATCCGGGTATTTACAAGAACAGGCGGACCATTTATAGCCTGGTCCTCATGCTGATGCAGCTCACGCAGTTCTGACCGTTGCCTTGCATTAACTATACGTGCGTTGCCTCCCGGCCGCGCCTGACATACCTTTCTTTCTTAGGTTAACTTTCTGATTTTCAATTAAGTAATCCCTTTCGTGTAAGAACAGCATTAGGATCCTTTTCCAGTCCCTGAACCGATGGAAACGTGAAGCCGTTTCCTGCTGTCACACATTAGCTCTCCTTTTGAATTCACTCTGAGCGAGTGTGCAAAAGATCAGCACAGACGTTGACTTTTATCAATATGATGTTTTCGCGTGATGCAGACTTTCGCGTGCACGTCCGGCGTACATAACCTTGTATCTTGCAGGACCAGCTAATAAGTTTGAGCAATGACGAACGCAGTTTACCTCACCACTACCGAACCATACTCGGGAAAATCAATCATATCACTTGGCCTGGTCAACTTACTCTCAGCGAAGACTGAGAAGATCGCTTACTTCAAACCCGTTATCAGCGGCAACGGCAGCCAGCGTGACGGACGCCTTGAATTGATAAGGAGCCACTTCCGGCTTCCGGTTGAATACGACGATATGTATGTCTTTCCCGGAAACGAGGTAGTTCGTCAACTCAATGCGGGCAACGAAGCATACCTGATTGACAAAATCATCGATCGGTTTAAGCGCCTCCAGGAATCACACGACTTTGTTGTTGTGGAAGGCACCGACTTCATTGGCAGCAACGCCAACGTGGAGTACGATGGCAACATTACCATTGCCAGAAATCTTGGTATCCCCGCGGCAATAATTCTCAAAGGTGAAGGCAAGACTGTCCAGGAAATTGTAGACGTGGCCGTGTCAACGACGCGGAGTTTCAATACAGATGGCGTGCCCGTGCTGACAGTAATCGCCAACAGAATCGATCCCGACGCAGCCGGTGAAGTCAGAGAGGCATTGACAAAAGCACTCCCCCGCGAAGTGATCGTCACCTGTATTCCGGCCGATACCGAACTGGCAAGCCCCACCATGAAGGAGATCTTCGCATCCGTTGGTGGTCAGCTCCTTTTTGGTGAACACCTCCTTTCAAACCATGTGGACAGCTCTATCGTTGGCGCCATGCAACTGCACAACTGCCTTTCGCGCCTTTCTAAAAACACACTGATAGTCACACCTGGTGACCGCGGCGACATCATTCTTGGTGCGCTACAGGCAAACATCTCGAAGAACTATCAGAAGGTTGCAGGTATCGTACTCACCGGCGGACTGATCCCCGATCAGACGATACTAAATCTGATTGATGGTCTTGACACGGTGGTTCCGATCGTTTCAGTCAAGACCGGTACATTCGCGACTGTTACGAAAGTAGCTAACACGCAGTCGCGCATCAGCGCCGGCGACACGGAAAAGATTTCACTTGCAATCAGCACATTCGACAAATTCGTTGATGTGCGCGCGCTGGAGAAGAAGATAGTAACATTCAGAACGCACGGCATCACACCGCGTATGTTCCAGTACCAGATTGTGAAGCGCGCTAAAGAAAAAAAGAAACACATTGTTTTGCCCGAAGGTGACGACGATCGTATCCTGCTCGCGGCCGCGGAACTGATCAAACAAAACGTCGTCGACCTTACTATACTGGGACATCGTGAAAACATACAAGCATCGTTGAAGCGACTCAACCTCGATCTTGATCTCAACAAGGTCAGTATTATCGACCCTGGTACATCGGAACATTACGCGGATTACGTAAATACACTCTATGAACTTCGCAAGAGCAAGAATGTTTCCCCGGAAATGGCGCGTGACCTCATGCTCGACGTTTCCTACTTCGGAACCATGATGGTTTACAAAGGCCATGCTGACGGTATGGTTTCCGGTGCAGCCCACACGACACAACACACGATCCGTCCTGCGTTGCAGTTCGTCAAAACAAAACCTGGATTTTCGACCGTGTCTTCAATATTCTTCATGTGCCTGCCTAACCGCGTTTCAGTATTTGGTGATTGTGCGGTAAATCCAAATCCGACGTCGGAGCAACTCGCAGAAATTGCAATTTCCTCAGCGGATACGAGCAAGATGTTTGGTATCGAGCCCAAAGTGGCGATGCTCTCGTACTCTTCGGGAACTTCCGGCGAGGGCGAAGACGTCGAAAAGGTCCGCAAGGCCACAGAGATCGTACGCGAACGCCGTCCAGACCTCAAGGTTGAAGGACCGATCCAGTACGATGCAGCCGTAGATCCATCTGTCGGGAAAAAGAAGTTGCCGAATTCGGAAGTTGCCGGTCAGGCCAGTGTACTCATCTTCCCGGATTTGAATACCGGTAACAATACGTATAAGGCCGTTCAGCGCGAGACGGGCGCCCTTGCAATCGGCCCCATGTTGCAGGGATTAAATAAACCCGTCAATGATTTAAGCCGGGGCTGTACCGTTGCTGACATTTTTAACACTGTAGTCATTACCGCCATACAAGCACAGCAATAACGATTCGAGAAGATGAATGTATTTGTAATCAATTCAGGAAGCAGTTCTATTAAATATCAGCTTATCCGAATGCCACAGGCGAACGTGGTTTGTTCCGGTCTCATTGATCGCATTGGACTGGATGGTGCGTCTATTCAGCACAAGATATTTCGCAACGGTACCGAAGAGGTAATCAAGGAAACATTGCCACTGCCCGATCACGCTGCAGGTTTGCGCCAAGTTGCAAAACTACTGACAGATCCGACCGTCGGCGTAATTTCCGATCCCGCCGAAATCGAGGTCGTTGGGCATCGTGTGGTGCATGGTGGCGAAAGCTTTTCAAAAACAAGTATCATCACCCAGGACGTGAAGGACAAGATCCGGAAACTGTTTCCGCTTGCACCGCTGCACAACCCACCGAACTATTTGGGTATTGAGGTGGCGGAAACAATCTTCACCGCAGCGAAACAAGTTGCCGTGTTTGATACCGCTTTCCACCAAACGATGCCACCCGTAGCTTACCGTATTGCAATACCGCGACAGTTCTACGATGAACACGGCATTCGTGCGTATGGCTTCCACGGTACAAGTCACAAGTACGTATCGGAGAAAGCAATCCAGTACCTGGGTTTGACATCGTCACGGATTGTTACCGTTCACCTGGGCAATGGCTGCAGCATGACGGCGGTCAAAGACGGCGTTTGTGTGGATACCAGTATGGGCTTTGGACCAATGAACGGGCTGATCATGGGAACGCGCACTGGTGATATTGATCAATCAATAATATTCCACCTCATCAACCAACTGCAGTACACGCCGGAGGAAGTCAACGTAACACTGAACAAAAAAAGCGGAATGCAAGGGCTTACCGGATACAGTGACATGCGCGATGTGACGCGCGAGTACAGGAAGGGCAAAGAAGAAGCGATACTTGCTTATGAGATGTATGCGTACCACATCAAGAAATACATCGGCTCATACGCGGCTGTCCTTAACGGACTTGACGCGATCGTATTCACCGGCGGCGTTGGCGAGAATGACGCCCTCACAAGAAAGCTTACGCTTGCAAATCTTGAAAACCTTGGAATAAAACTCGATGCTGATAAGAACGATGCTCCCGGCAAAGGCATCCGTGAAATTAACACTGAAGATTCCGGCGTCAAAGTACTTGTCATACCAACAAACGAAGAGTTGGAAATAGCCAGACAGTGTTTTGAGCTGCTTCAGAATCCGTAAATAATCCGACGCCCACTTCGGGAACCAGATCAAAAAAGAGAAATCCTTGTCCGTTGGATGCACGTCGTATTCAGGCGAGTTTCACGTAGCAAGAGTGGAGAAGACTGGAGGAAGAGTGGAAGAAAAGTGGACGCACAACGAAAGATGTTTGAACCTTGCTCGATTACCCTGAATACGTGCGCGAAAAAATCAAGGTAATCCGAAAATGTTTTGAACCATGATTCGCAGGATTGTTCGATTGGCTTGATTAGGTGGGAAGAAAAGAATCAGGGGAATCTGCGAATCCCACGAATCAAGGTTCAGACAATAATCAAGGCAATCCTTCCATCTCAAGAATCAAGGTCCTATTTTTCAACAATGAAACTGACATACTACGGCCACTCCTGCTTCGCGATTGAAACCGGGGCGGCGACCCTGCTTTTTGATCCGTTTATTTCAGGAAACGAGCTGGCGCGAGGCGTTAACATCGAGGCTATCAAACCCGATTTCATTCTGGTCTCGCATGGTCATAGTGACCACATAATCGACTGTATATCAATTGCAAAACGTAGTGATGCTAAAGTGGTTTGCAGCTGGGAAGTTCACGAATGGCTGAATCGCCACGGCGTCACAAATACGCATCCCATGAACACCGGTGGCAAATGGAATTTCGGTCCTTTCATTGCCCGATGTACGGTTGCCCAACACAGTAGCGGACTACCCGACGGAAGCTATGGTGGAAACCCGCTTGGCTTCATCATAACCGCTCAGGGAAAGAGCATCTACTACAGCGGTGACACGGCACTTACAATGGACATGCAATTGATCCAGCGATGGGCTGTTCCGGATCTCTCAATCCTCCCCATTGGTGACAACTTTACCATGGATGCAACGGATGCCGCAGAGTGCGCGAAAATCGTCCGGTGCAAGAAAGTACTCGGTGTTCATTACGATACATTCGGGTACATCAGGATTGACCACAATGCTGCGCGTGAGATATTCCGAAATGAAGGTATCGAACTTGTCCTGCTGGACATCGGCGCATCGATGAACATCTAACTAATTCCTGCTGCGGAAAGTATCCGCTGAGCCACCTGCGATCCGCTCTGCAGTGCAGCTTCAACTGTGCCCATAGCCGGACCGTGGTACAACGCCTCCCCTGCGAAATACAACGTATCTGAAAGCGGCCTGGAAAGGAATTGAATTGTATCTGCTGATCCTACTGTGGCATACGCGTACGCTCCACAAGTGAAAGGGTCCGAAATCCAATCCGCAATGTGATTCGCCGTGATGTTTTGACTCACCTCATCGACACTGCAATCAAGAAGATACGCCAGCGAATCCAGCGCCATCTGCTGCAGTACGCTCACGTTTCCCGCAACCTCACATGCTGACGGACCTGCAAGCCAACCGGTGATCACAGGAATTTCCGAAGGATTCTGACTCCACCACGTCGGGACGCGCGCGTCGGAAAAAATGAACGAGAATTTCGGAAACCGCTTCATCAACCGTTCTTGCAACACCGGCGTAAACCGATAGAAGAATTTGATCACGCCACCGAAGCCAAGCTTTTTAAAACCAGCCTTATGTTCGGAAAGCTCCGGATCAAAAGTTATGTGTTCACGCTGTAAGACACCCAGCGGAACTGTTGTTATTAATATCTTGGAAATAAACGTATTACCTGTAGCTGTTTCAATGATTACATGATTAGGTTTCCAACCTGCTTTGTGAACTACCGATTCGAAGAACACCGTACCTCCGTTGTCCCTGAACTCGGCCTCCATACGCCGTATGAGCTCGCCATATCCCGAATGCAAACGACTTTGGTTTTCATCATCCTGATTCTGCCACTCATTGCGCAGAGCGAAGGCACTCACGCGAGTCAAGTCGGCCGCATCATAACCTTCCGCGAAAGCCTTCACTCTTTGTCTCAGGCCGGAGAATTCGCCTCCGCTGAAATGCTTGTCGAGGAAGTGCTGCATGTCGATGTCCTCGTCCAACGTATCGAGTACACGAAAAAGCTTTGACCACTGAGGGTCGCTCTGGTCATCCTCCGACACGCGGCCCGACCTGAATTCATAGAACCTGCCTTCAACCGCCTGACACGACAATCCGTATCGTGACGCGAGTTCGTGAGTCAACTTCTGTTCTCCGTGAATGAACTCGGCTCCTGCTTCAATAGCATCGGGAAAAACATCGTAATGCGTATTGATCCTCCCACCACAGCGGTCACGGCCTTCGAGGATGATAACGCGAAAGGACTTTGAAAGCATCACTCCTGCCATAAGCCCGGCAGCACCGGCACCAATGATAATAATCTCTGATTCAGTTTCCATGTTCAGTGAAGGTATGAGCCTTTCAATCATAACTTGCCCACAAGGCTTTTATCATCCTAAAGTTGTGCCGCAGCGATTCGTTTTCGAAATCATTAATAATAGCTGGTCTTTTTGAAAATTTGTGAAAGCTAACGGACGAGGCGGGGAATTTTGAAAGTTAAAAGCTGAAATTCCTATATTCGCGCAAATTCAAAAAATACATGAGTCAGACGAAGGATATCGCCGAACTGAAAAAGATCGCATCGCAAATCAGAAGAGACATCGTACGCATGGTTCACGCCTGCCAGTCCGGTCACCCGGGCGGTTCTTTGGGATGCACGGAATTCTTTGTGGCTCTGTACTTTAGGTTCATGAAGCACAATCCAAAGTTTAACATGGATGGTGTGAATGAAGATTTGTTTTTCCTCTCCAACGGACACATCTCGCCGGTATGGTATGCCACGCTTGCGAGAGCCGGATATTTCGATGTAAAGGAACTCGCAACGTTTCGGAAAATTAACTCGCGGCTTCAGGGCCACCCGGCAACGCATGAACACCTTCCCGGTATTCGAATCGCATCAGGATCGCTTGGCCAGGGTCTTTCCGTTGCCCTTGGCGCGGCGCAGGTGAAAAAGCTCAACAAGGATGACCGTTTTGTTTACGTCCTGATGGGTGACGGTGAACAACAGGAAGGTCAGATTTGGGAGGCGGCAATGTACGCCGGTCACAATAAACTGGATAACGTCATCGCAACGATTGACTATAACGGTCAACAAATCGATGGTCCTGTCGACAAGATATTGTCTCTCCTCGACCTTCGCGCCAAGTGGGAAGCCTTTGGCTGGGCTGTGCAGACATTCGAGGGCAATCGAATGGAAGACGTGGTCGCCGGAATCGAGAATGCGCACAAGCTTGCAGGTCAGGGTAAACCCGTCATGAACCTGATGCGCACTGAAATGGGTTTTGGCGTCGATTTCATGATGGGTTCACACAAATGGCACGGCGTTGCCCCGAACGACGAACAACTGCAGAACGCGCTCGCGCAACTGGAAGAAACTATCGGCGATTATTAATCGCCCGCGGAAAATAGCGGTGCGCCGGCGATACCATTGAGCGGGCACCAGCGTTAATATCAGAGATGCGGAATTCTCTTCTCTTACTTTTACTCCTCTCAGGAGCTGTCCTTCTGTTTTCCGACGCTGAAGGCCAGCGTCGACAGCAAAAGGTGCCTGAAAAAACGCGCCTGCTTCTCCTTGTGGATGCCAGTGGCAGTATGCTCGACCCCTGGGGTGGCGGCAATCAAACAAAACTCAGTGTCGCCCGCAGAATCCTGAATCGTATCGTTGATTCACTCCGGCAAAACAACCGCATAGAACTCGGGTTACGACTTTATGGCCATAAGGCTCCGCCCGGCGTGCAGAATTGCAAGGATACTGATCTTGAAGTCCCCTTCCGCACCAATAATCACCAGGAGATCATCAACCGTATCAACGCAATCAAACCGAAAGGTGTCACACCCATAGCCTATGCGCTTGAACAAAGCGCCAATGATTTTCCTGCCGCGCCGGGTTATCGTAACATCGTCATCATGATCACCGACGGTATCGAATCATGCGGAGGTGATCCATGCGCCGTCTCACGGGCATTGCAAAAACGCGGGGTGTTCCTTCAACCGTATATCATAGGCCTTGGCATGCGTGCAGAGCGATCGTTGGAATGCGCAGGCAAGTTTCTTAATGCCGACACACCCGGACGATTTTATGATCTGCTGAATGAAGCAATAGAACGCTCCTTTGCAAAGACAACGGTGAGTGTACTGCTACAGGGCCAGCATCAGCGACCCGAATCCAATGTCAACGTCACATTTGTCAACAACCTCACCGGCGTGCCTGCCTATGAATTCGTAAACTACATCGACCGGAACAATCATCCGGACTCGGTGGAGGTGGATCCGCTGGTTGAGTACGACCTCGTTGTAAACACGCTACCGCCCATCAGAAAGGATAAGGTAGCGATAGCGTTGGGCGGACATACCCGGGTTGTGATCCCGGTCCTGCAGGGTAACCTCGTAGCCCGGCAGGAAGGCGCAACGGACAGGTCATTGCAAATGGTGGTACGCGAAAAAGGGAAATCCGAAATCCTGCATGTTCAGACGATAAACCAGCATGTACGCTATCTCGCAGGCGACTACGAGGTTGAAACGTTTACACTACCGCGGCGGATCTATCCTGTGAAGATTACACCCGACAAAACTTTCACACTTACAATTCCGACTCCGGGGATCATTAATATCAACACGATCGGAACCGGTTACGGCAGTCTTTATGAAGTCAGTCCCGACGGAACCCAGCAATGGGTTACGGACCTGAACAACATGCCGGCAGTGTTCACACTCAGCCTGTTGCCGGGTACGTATAAAGTTGTGTTCAGAGTGAAAAATAGTCCGGGAAGTAAATACACCGCCTACAAGACGTTCCAGATACGGGGCGGGAGAACTCACCAGCTGAATATGTTTGATCTGTAGGTTACGTTAGCTCAACAAAAGCCATGGAAGCAGCGCAATCAGCAGTGACAGGATAAAAAGTATCCAGAGTTTTTTGTTGGATCTGGGATCAGGTTTCTTTTCCATGGGACAGTTCATTTGCGTGTACGCAGGACTACCAAAAGAGTTCACGCTCACACGGCTGCGAAACAGGCTTTAACAAAACTTTAACAACTGGCAACGTTCCCAAATACAAGCGTTGCAAAGTTGTCCCGCGGGATTAGGGAGAATGCAAAACTTTTACGACTTTCGCGGCGGACAAAATAAAATTCGCACCGATGAGCAAATTCACTTTTACCGAAAAGAAAGACACTCGTTCCGGATTTGGCGTTGGCCTTCATGAACTTGGTAAGAAGAACTCCAATGTTGTGGCCCTCTGCGCTGACCTTACGGGGTCGCTCAAGATGGACGCCTTCAAGAAGGAATTTCCCGAGCGCTTTTTCCAGATTGGTATTGCGGAAGCAAACATGATGGGGCTGGCAGCGGGTATGACCATCGGTGGCAAGATTCCGTTTACCGGAACATTCGCGAATTTCTCAACGGGCAGGGTGTACGACCAGATCCGTCAGTCAATTGCGTATTCACACAAGAATGTAAAGATATGCGCTTCGCACGCGGGGCTCACGCTTGGTGAAGATGGCGCCACACACCAGATCCTGGAAGATATCGGGATGATGAAGATGTTGCCAGGGATGACTGTCATCGTTCCCTGCGATTACAACCAGACACGCGAGGCAACGATCGCGTTGGGTGACCATCACGGCCCCGCCTACCTGCGATTCGGAAGACCGAGCTGGCCGATCTTTACGACGGGCAGAAAATTTACCATTGGAAAAGCCGACAAGATGATCGAAGGTAGTGATGTTACAATCATTGCATGTGGTCACCTCGTATGGAACGCTGTTGAGGCCGAAGCTATCCTCGAAAAGAAAGGCATCTCTGTAGAACTCATCAATATGCACACTATTAAACCGCTCGATGTTGAAGCTATCCTGGAATCGGTGGGCAAAACAGGATGTGTAGTCACATGCGAGGAACACCAGGTCAACGGCGGCCTCGGAGACAGCGTAGCCCAGGTTCTGGGACGGTTCCTGCCTTCCCCCATTGAAATGGTCGCTGTAAATGATTCCTTCGGCGAAAGCGGAACACCTACACAGCTTCTTGCGAAGTATGGCCTCGGCCCCGAAAACATCGTCAGCGCTGTAGAGAAAGTCCTCACGCGCAAAAAGTAATTCAGCATACTGCACGGCATCAGAATTTTGCAGGACATCACACCTGCAAAAACATGCCGTACTTCAGGATTGCGAGTTATCTTTTGTTAATCACCTGCACGTCCCATCTTGCAGGACACTTCTTCCTTGTCCCTCAGTTTCAGCTTATTCACAACATTGTAAACATTCCCCAGAATGAAACGGAGCGTGAGCTGCTCCGTCTCATGAACGACTACCACCGCTCGGTCGGCGGATCGTCACTCTCTATGATGGACATTCAAAATGGCCTTAGCCTCTGCTACGCCCTCTTCTTTTTCTGGCTCGGCGCATTCAATCTGCTTTTGTACAAGCCCGTACGGCGAAATCATCGCCTCCTTGCACGCATCAGCTTTCTGAACAGCTTCATGCTGGCGCTCGGCACATGCATTTCGGTTGTCTATTTCTTCTGGCTGCCCGTGGCCAGCTTTGCGGCGTGCCTCCTGATGTTCGTACTCGCAGGACTTAAGTTTTCGAAGTCACGTCAATTCTGAATCGCGTCACACGCAATTTGATTCGCAATTTTCCGGTACAGAAAGACAAAAAAATTACTGTGTGGGTTAAGATTTTATCTGTTTATTTGAACCAGTAAGAATAGAAGCATCACCATTCACGTAAGGAATGCTTTCACTAAACTTTTTCTACATGGACCTGACTTACAAACTGATTGATGACGAAAAAAGCTTTGAAGCTTTCCGCGAACTGTTACGAGCATCGGATCTCCGCGCGGACGATCTGAATTTTTCGAAGGATTTGCTCGTGGGCTACTTCGAAGGAGATGCACTCGTTGGTACCGGCGGATTGGAAGTATATGGATCGTATGGATTGTTGCGATCTCTTTCCGTGAAGTTCGGGATACGCGGTAAATCAGTGGGTACAAACATTACCGAATATCTCATCGATGAGGCCAAGAATAAAAAACTCAAAGCTATCTATCTGCTGACTGAAAAGGCATCCGGATTTTTTCAGAAACGCGGCTTCACTGCGGTGGATCGCGAACAAGTGCCTGCTGAACTAAAAGTGTCATCTGAATTTACAAAACCGGGCCCCGACGGCGCAGTCGCGATGATGCTTGACCTGACAAAAGATAACTGATCAACACAACTTGCGCCCACGGTTTCACTGGCTGACCGAAATCAATGGCCCCGTAACATGGCTTACGGCGGCCTTTTTTGTTTCCAGGCTATATGCTGACAAAGCCGGCGTTGTATTTTACTCATCGTTCGTTCACAGGCTCTGGCAGGCAATCGATGTTGAATTGTTACAAACGCGATTCTGGGAGAGCATATTCTATTCGCACGCACAGCCTCCACTGTTCAATGTCATCAACGGAATTCTCGTCAATTTATTCCCTGACCGATATCCTGTCGTTTTTCACTTTTTCAATATTACACTAAGTTATGCGACCGTGATATTATTGTACGTCACACTCAAACGCCTTGACGTCGCGCGATGGCTGAGCACACTGATGTGTGTCTTCCTAATACTGAATCCTGCAACTATCGCTTACGAAAATCTGTATTCATACACGACACTGACGGTCTTCCTGGTGATGGCGCTCACAGCTGCAGTTGTTTTTGTGTTTTTCACCGCAAACCTGCGCCATTATGTTTTGTTCGTGACAGCACTACTCTTGCTTGTACTCACACGCAGCAGTTTTCATTTGTTCTGGATGATTATGATGATTGCCCTGGTAATCATTCTTGACAGACAACATAATTCCAGCCGTGGTGTGATATGGATTGGCGCGATCGGCATCATTCTGGCAGCGTCATGGTATCTCAAGAACCTCGTGTTGTTCAACAAGTTCACCGCGTCAACGTGGATGGGTATGAACCTCGCCCGCGTGTTGCCCCCTTCAACGGATCTTGGTAAAGCCGGGACGTTTCGAACACTTGAAATGTACGAAGGCCTCTACGACAAATTCCAGGGATTCGATGACGTGCCGCTGCTCAATAACCCGGTTAAGCTCAGACATTCGTATCCCAACTATTACCACAAAGATTACATTCCGATAAGTGATGCTTTCCAAAAGGATTTTCTGAACGAATTACGTCAGCATCCGGGACGCTACGTTACGAAGGCAGGTCACGCAATTTCGATCTTCTTTTCACCCCCTACTCATGCGCCCTTCATTGAAAAGAACCTCGATCGAATTGAACCATTCACGACAGTCTTCGCATTCGACTTTACGCGCCCGCCGACATACGCCGCCATGCAACGCGATATGGATGACCTCACCGCCACACAGGCATTCATGGAACGCAACCACATCGGTACCACGTATGCGATACCCGCGATTGCAATACTGGCCGGCCTGGCAATTGCCCTGACGGTACTGTTCAGATGCAAACGTTTTGTCCCGATCGAGGCTGCCCTGGTCATAATGCTGTTGGTGATGTATGCCTACGGAGTGTTAGTTGGTATCCTGTTTGAGTTTGGTGAAAACAACCGTTTCCGACTGGAGCTTCAACCGGTAATGTTCGTGCTCATTCCCTTTGTGGTCAGCCGTCTTTGGAATAAGGCAAAAAGACATAAGGCCTTTTGAAAATTCTCAAATAATTAGGCTTTCGCCCTGCCGGCCTGCTGACGTAAGTTGAATTTATATACCTTTGCGACGCAAGTACGATCGTTTTTGCTCAGCACCATAACCATGGAAACCCAACTCGCTCCAAACGAACTGCCGAAGCCCCGCGCTATGAGATTGAATAAGTATTTCGTAATCGATTTCGATAGTACATTTACCAAGGTAGAAGCCTTTGACGTACTGGCTGACATCTCACTGAACGGCCATCCCGAAAAGGAAGAACGGAAAAAACAGATCATCGAGATCACGAACCAGGGTATGGACGGATCGATCTCCTTCCGTGAATCCCTTGAGCGACGTCTGAACCTCCTTGCACCGGCACGGCAACATCTTCCCCTGCTGATCGCAGAACTCCGGAACAGTGTTTCCGAGTCGTTCAAAAGAAACAAGGAATTCTTTCAAAAGTACTCCGACAACATCTACATTATCTCAAACGGTTTCAAGGAATTTATTGAGCCGATTGTAACCGGGTTTGGTATCAAGCCCGAGAACATTCTTGCGAATGAATTCATCTTCGATGGAGAAGGACGCGTGATCGGTTTCGATACCGACAACCCGCTGTCGGCCAACGGCGGAAAGGTCGAACAGCTCAAACGTCTCAACCTTCCGGGTGATATCTATGTCGTTGGTGACGGCTATACGGATTACGAGATAAAGCATGCCGGACTTGCCAACAAGTTCTTCGCGTTTACCGAGAACGTTGCACGTGAAAATGTAAAGAGCAAGGCAGATCATATTACACCCAGTCTTGACGAATTTTTGTATCTGAACAAATTGAATACCGCGATATCATATCCGAAAAACAGGATCAATGTTCTCCTGCTTGAGAACGTCCATCCTGTAGCCGTTGAGTTGCTTCGTGCTGAAGGTTTCAACGTTGAGACGTATCACGCCGCACTGACGGAAGAGGAACTCATTCAAAAAGTCAAGAACGTCTCAGTTCTTGGTATTCGATCAAAAACGCAGGTAACGGAACGCGTCCTGCAAAACGCCAACCGTCTCATGGCGGTCGGTGCGTTCTGTATCGGTACAAACCAGATTGACCTCAAAACAGCAACGAAAAAAGGTATTGCGGTCTTCAACGCACCGTTCAGCAATACCCGTTCCGTTGTAGAGCTGGCGATCGCGCAGATGATTCTGCTGATGCGCAACATCATTGACAAGTCAGCCAAAATGCATCAGGGTGTTTGGGATAAAAGTGCCAAGGGAAGTTACGAGGTACGCGGTAAGAAACTTGGTTTGATCGGATACGGCAACATCGGTACACAACTTTCAGTTATTGCTGAATCGCTCGGCATGAAGGTGTTGTACTACGACATCGAAGAACGCCTCTCCCTCGGCAACGCCGTACAGTGCAAGTCGATGAAAGACGTACTCGAACATGCAGACGTGATCTCCCTTCACGTCGACGGACGCAAGTCCAATACGAATCTCATTGGGCCGGCAGAGTTCGCGCTCATGAAGAAGGGTGTGATATTCATTAACCTGAGCCGTGGTCATGTAGTCGACATTCAGGCACTGCGTGAAAATATTCTCAGCGGTCGCGTTGCAGGTTGCGCCATAGACGTATTCCCGCAGGAACCTGCAAGCAACGACGAGGAGTTTCAATCTGAATTGCGTGGACTCCCGAATACCATTCTTACACCGCACATTGGTGGCAGCACGCTTGAAGCGCAGCAGAACATCGGACAGTTCGTGCCGGGTAAGATCATGGACTACATCAATAACGGAAACACTTCCAACAGTGTGAACTTCCCGAACCTGACGTTGCCGATCTTACAGAATGCTCATCGTCTGATACACATTCACAACAACGTACCCGGTATTCTGGCACAGATAAACAACGTCCTGGCTGAACACGGTATTAACATCGTCGGTCAATACCTCAAGACGAACGAGACGATTGGCTACGTGATCACCGACATCAACAAAGAGTACGACAAGGAAGTGATCGCGAAGCTGCGTGCCATCGAACATACGATCAAGTTCCGCGTGCTGTATTAATTGACGATACACCGGCGACGGTCGCGCAACTCCGGAGAAAATTCGTATTTTGTACGAATGGAAAGTCGCGAAATCCCGAAAGGTTCTGCCCGTCGTCAATCGTTTCGCCAGCGCCTTTACGAAATCATCTTCGAAGCGGATACCCGTACCGGGAGACTCTTTGACTTTGTTCTGCTAGGTGCGATCCTTGTCAGTGTACTCGCAGTCATCCTGGAGAGTGTCACAGCAATCCGCGCACAATATGCCTCATGGCTGATCGGGATCGAATGGTTTTTCACCGTTCTCTTCACACTGGAGTACATCGCCCGATTGTACACCGTTGAACGCAAACGCGTTTATGCCACCAGCTTTCTGGGGATTGTAGATTTACTTTCGATTCTTCCGACGTATCTCGCATTGTTCTTTACCGGTGCACAATCGTTGATGGTAATCCGCAGCATACGCCTTCTGCGGATCTTCCGCATCCTGAAGCTGCCGCGATTCATCGGCGAAAGCCAAAGTCTCGTTGCAGCACTGAAGTCGAGTCGCCACAAGATTATCGTGTTCCTGCTCACAGTCATCACCACCGTCATTATTATGGGTACAATCATGTATCTGGTTGAAGGGCCGGAGAACGGATACACCAGTATACCACGGAGTATCTACTGGTCGGTTGTAACCATGACGACGGTTGGGTATGGCGACATTTCTCCGCGAACAGACTTCGGCCAACTCCTCGCCTCGATGCTGATGATTATGGGTTATGGAGTGATTGCTGTACCTACCGGAATTGTATCAGCAGAAATGATAAGCCTTAAGAGCAGAGAGAAATTGTCTACACAGGTATGTCCGAATTGTTTGAAAGACGGACATGACAATGACGCCGTGTTTTGTAAGTATTGTTCGGCGAGAATGAATCCTGATTGATTATGAAAGGCGGTCCGACTGAATCAACGAAACGAACGCCGGCTGACAATGAAAGAAAAACCCACTGGATTTGGTGAGGTGTTTCTGAACCCCATAAAGACAAGTTTTGAGCTGCCGCTGACCGCAACCTTCCTCTGTTAACCTGGTTTTTGGCCGAGGTCCTGATAAATATCGAGGATGAGGCCTGATTTTGTTCAGAAGCTTCACTCGGTATTGTTTATAATTGTTAGGTTCAGCAAACGTGTCCCAAACCCAGCGGGATAATGCGAACTTAGACAAAACGCCTTTCTCTTCATCTCTTGCATCTGAACTATTTTTTCCAGATACTCCCCGCGTGTCTTATCAGAGTTCAGTTTTTTCAACGAGCCATTATGTGAAATGGTTCAGGAATTTGCAGAAGTATTTTACTTTTGCAGGCGACTTATGAACCACCGCGCAGTTAACTTCACCCCCGGTCCTTCCCAGCTGTATTTCACTGTTGAAGACCACATGCGTCAGGCATTCCGCGAAGGCATTCCCTCGCTTTCTCATCGTTCGAAAAAGTTTGAACAGGTCTTTTCCGATTGTACACAAGGACTGCGATCATTACTAGGATTGCCTTCCGGATACCACATCTACTTCACCGGTTCCGCTACAGAAATCTGGGAACGAATTATTCAGAACCTTGTTGAGACCAATTCGTTTCACCTTGTCAACGGTTCGTTTTCAAAACGATTCTATGAAGTATCGAAACAACTCGGCCGCGATGCGCACGCGATTGAAGTTGCTGCCGGCGAAGGATTTCGCGAAAACCTAAACGTTCCCGCCGACGCCGAACTCATCGCGGTCACGCATAATGAAACGAGTACCGGCGTAACAACATCGCCCGAGACAATTTATCAGTTGCGTCGTCAAAATCCGGATGCGCTTATTGCAGTTGACGCGGTGTCGTCGCTGCCCTACCCTGACTTTGATTATCAGCAATTCGACACCGTATTCTTTTCCGTTCAAAAAGCATTTGGCCTGCCTGCCGGTCTGGGGGTATGGCTTGTGAATGAACGATGTCTCGCGAAAGCCGAGGCGCTGCTTTTAAAGGGAGTATCAATCGGATCGTATCACACGCTCCCGTCGTTACATACGCATGCGGTAAAGAATCAGACTCCGGAAACACCCAACGTTCTGGGTATTTACCTGCTGGGGTGTGTTATCAAGGATTTCCTTCGGAGAGGTATTACGGCACTCCGAAAGGAAACTGAGTACAAATCCGCAATTCTTTATCAGGCGCTTGAACAACACGGTCAAATCCGCCCTTTCGTTCGCGAAAGAGAATGGCAGTCCAAAACCGTAATCGTTGCCGATTGTGGTGAACACACATCGCGTATAACGGCCGCATTGCAGGAAAAAGGACTCTTTCCCGGTGATGGTTACGGATCATACCGCAAGAGCCAGCTTCGTTTCGCAAACTTCCCCACCCATTCGAAAGAACAGTTTGAACTGCTGGTGGATTCCCTGAGTGGTTTATAGGAACCTGTTTCGCACCGCCAACCGGTCGCACCCGTAAAAATTCAGTTTGCGCCTTTTGGCATCTTTCATATTTTGCAAACGATATAAATACATTATTTCAATGTTGCGACTACTCACAATACTCTTTCTTTCAACGCTTGCCATTTCCCTTTCCGCCCAGGACTACCGGTGGCAGCAACGTGTCGAATACATCATGGACGTGCATCTTGATGTAAAAACTCACAAGCTGGCAGGCAATCAGAAACTCACCTATTTCAACAACTCAAAAGATACATTGCGGAAGGTGTACTACCATCTGTACTTCAATGCATTCCAACCCGGCAGCATGATGGATGTACGCTCGCGAAACATCGCTGATCCTGACCGCCGTGTTCGCGACAGGATATCCAAACTGAAACCTGATGAAATCGGTTACCAGAAAATCGAACAACTGAAACAAGACGGCAAGGACGTCTCGTTCCACGTTGAAGGAACGGTGCTTGAAGTGACGCTGGCCAGGCCCATCCTTCCGAATACGAAAACCGTCTTCGATATGAAGTTCAATGGTCAGGTCCCAATTCAGATCCGGCGTTCCGGCCGCGACAATTCTGAGGGTATTTCTTATTCCATGACCCAATGGTTTCCAAAGATCGCCGAGTATGATCATCAGGGGTGGCACGCGTACCAGTATGTAGCCCGCGAGTTTCACAGTGTCTGGGGCGACTACGATGTAAAGATCACATTGGACCCTTCATTCATCGTGGCTGGAACCGGCAGGCTTCAGAATCCGGAAAAAGTCGGCTATGGTTATGAGAAGTCCGGCACCAAAGTTTCCCGCCCGAGCGGAGACCTGACGTGGCACTTCAAGGCAAAAGATGTTATTGATTTTGCCTGGGCTGCCGACCCCGACTACGTACACGATATCATGCAGGTGCCTGATGGCCCGGAGCTGCACTTTTTCTATCAGTCGAATGTCCAGTCGAATTGGAAACAGATGGAACCCTATGCCGTCAGATTCTTTCAATTTATGAACAAGACTTTTGGCAAATATCCGTACGATACATACTCCATCATTCAGGGCGGAGATGGCGGAATGGAATATCCGATGTGTACACTGATCCTTGGCGGAGGCAGCCTTGATGGCTTGATCGGCGTGACGGCCCATGAAGCCGCACACAGCTGGTATCAGGGAGTGCTCGCTTCCAACGAAGCACTTTATCCGTGGATCGACGAAGGCTTCACAGATTTCGCGTCACAGGAATTCGAGTCATTTATTACAGGCGAGAAACCTACCCATAAAGGTAGCTACATGGGCTACTTCAGCCTTGTAAAAAGCGGACTTCAGGAGCCCATCAGTCAACATAGCGATCATTACAACACCAACCGCGCATACGGCACGGCTGCATATGCGATGGGAACAGTATTTCTGCATCAGTTGAAATATGTCATGGGTGAAGAAGCGTTTTACAAGGGAATGCGCCGTTACTTCAATACCTGGAAGTTCCGTCACCCCGAACCGAATGATTTCATCCGCGTTATGGAAAAGGTTTCCGGCCTGCAATTGAAGTGGTACATGAACTATTGGGTGAATACAACCAAGAAAATCGACTATGGAATCAGGAATGTAATCGGTCGTGGTGACAAAACGTATATCACGCTTGAACGTGCTGGCGAATTCCCGATGCCTGTTGACCTCGTTGTAACATTGAAGGACGGCACCAAACATCTCTACTACATTCCGCTTGGCGAAATGCTTGGCAGCAAGGAAATCGAAGACAAAACAATGCAGCGCACCGATCTCGTGGCCTGGCCCTGGGTAAATCCGACGTATACCCTGGACGTGAACTACGATGCATCGGCAATCGACTCCATAGAAATCGATCCCTCCATGCGCATGGCGGACATCGACAGGAAGAACAATCACGTCGATTTGAAAGATCTTAAAGCGTATGAGCCTGTAGGACAGTAAAACGATATTCCGGTAACGAACGCATGGACATAAAAGCTGCGAGATCGAAGGTCAGGGAACTTACCGAGAAGATCAATTACCACAACGATCTGTATTACCAGCAGGATCGTTCGGAAATCAGCGACGAAGAGTTTGATCAGCTGCTGAAGGATCTGGAAGCATTGGAAAACCAGTTCCCCGACTTACGTGAACCTGACTCACCCACGCAGCGGGTCGGCGGAACGATCACAAAGGAATTCCCCACTGTATATCACCGTTATCCGATGCTTTCATTGGGTAACACCTATAGCGAAGAGGAACTCAGGGATTTTGACGCTCGCATTTCGCGTGGCCTTGATGGCGAACCTTACGAATATTTTTGTGAGCTGAAGTTCGATGGCGTGTCGATCAGCCTCACCTATGAGAATGGTGTTCTCGCGCGGGGCGTAACACGTGGCGATGGCGTCCGTGGCGATGATGTCACAACCAACGTCAGGACTATACGAAGTATTCCCCTGCGCGTAAAGGGAAACGGCTATCCTGCGAGCTTCGAGGTGCGGGGGGAGATTTTCCTTCCGAAGAAGGTTTTTGAACAACTAAATCGCGAACGCGAAGATATCGGCGAAGAAAAATACGCCAACGCACGAAACACTGCTTCCGGTACGATAAAGATGCAGGATTCCGGAGTCGTCGCGCAACGCAAGCTGGATTGTTTTGTCTATTCCCTTCTCGGAGATGAATCCGGCGTTGAGAACCATGACGAAGCTATTGCAAGACTGGAGCAATGGGGTTTCAACGTTTCCCCTACATACCGGAAGTGCAGCAACATTGACGAAGTGCTCGCATACATCAATGAGTGGGAAACAAAACGCAATGAACTACCCCTTGAGACCGATGGCGTCGTCATCAAAGTAAATAGCATTGAACAACAGGTTCAGCTCGGATTCACAGCAAAGAGTCCGCGGTGGGCCATCGCCTATAAGTACAAAGCTCAAAGTGTCAGCACACGACTCAATGGAATCACATACCAGGTTGGTCGCACGGGTGCGATAACCCCGGTAGCCGAACTCGAACCGGTGTTTCTTGCGGGTACAACCGTCAAGCGTGCATCGCTTCATAATGCCAATGAAATCGCACGACTCGATCTCCGCATTGGCGACTACGTCTTCGTTGAAAAAGGCGGCGAAATCATTCCCAAAGTCACGGGTGTTGACGTCGATAATCGGCAGGAAGGAACGGCGCCGATAACGTACATTACCAACTGCCCGGAATGCGGCACGAAATTAATCCGTTACGAAGGCGAAGCAGCACACTATTGCCCGAATGCAACGGGGTGCCCACCCCAAATCACGGGGCGGATCGAACACTTCATTCAACGCAAGGCAATGGATTTGAACTCACTGGGTGAAAAGACGATTAACCAATTGTTCCAACTTGGTCTTGTGCGAAGTCCCGCGGATCTGTACTACCTGAAAAAAGAAGACGTTCAGCTTCTCGAAGGTTATAAAGACAAATCAATCAGGAATCTGCTGGACGGAATCGAACGATCGAAGGAAACGCCTTTCGAAAGCGTTCTATTTGCGATCGGTATCCGTTACGTTGGCAAGACCGTCGCCGAGAAACTTGCACGCCATTTTAAGACAATTGACAAAATCGCATCGGCTACGCAGGAGGAATTGCTCGCTGCACCTGAAGTTGGTGAGAAGATCGCACAAAGCGTCTACCAGTATTTCCGCGTGCCGGATAACCAGCGTGAGATCGAACGCATGAAAGAAGCCGGACTCAACTTTGAAAGTGACGCGAAAGAACCCGAGAAGAAGAGTGACGTGCTGGGCAATAAATCCTTCGTCATATCAGGGGTCTTCAGGAATTACGAACGCGATCAGCTGCAGGAAGTTATCGTCAGTCACGGGGGCAGAATTCTCTCTGGCGTCTCAGGTAAACTCGACTATCTGGTCGCCGGTGAAAATATGGGCCCGTCAAAACGGGAGAAGGCAGAAAAGCTCGGAGTGAAAATTATTTCCGAAGAGGAATTTGAGCGTCTCCTGAAAGGTGAGACCGTTTAATGCCTATATTGTCCGGGTATTTCATTTTTGATGAAGCTCAGTTTACTTCAGTACCGTACCAGGCGCATTCTTAAAAAGAAGGCACCGACCCGCGCGAGCGTTTCCTACAAAAGCTCGCGGACCCTTGGTGTACTGTTCACGGTTGAAGACAAACAAAAGCATTTCGCGATCAAGGAATTCATCAAGCGCCTCGAAGGGGACGGTAAGCACGTTCAGGTCTTGGAGTTCCTGCCCGAAAAGGCAGAAAACTATGAATTTCGCTATGACTTTTTCATGGAGAAGGATGTGAGCCTGTTGGGGAAACTCGAGTCGGAGAATGCCGTCCAGTTTGCAGACGGGCCATTCGATTACCTTTTTTACCTCGACTTAACGCCCAATCCGTTTATACTTCACCTCCTTGCACGCAGTCACGCAAAATGCCGGGTCGGGCGGTATTTCGATGAAGGCGAACAGTACCTTGACTTCATGGTCAATGCCGTTCCCAATACACCGGCGCTGCTCGAAACGCTGTACAAATACGTCTCACAAATCAGGTGAGCTCTGACGGATTTTGATCTGATTACAATCCTTCCTTTATTTCCCGACAACAAATAATTACTACTTTTGGCGATTCGTATTTTGTAACATGAAAAAACTTTACGGCACAGGCGTCGCGTTGGTAACACCTTTTACTGAAAATCTTGAAGTTGATTACAAGGGATTGAAGCGACTTCTTGCTCACACGGCTAAAGGCGTCGACTATTACGTTGTCATGGGAACAACGGGTGAGTCGCCCACCTGTACGCATGCTGAAAAAAATGAAATCCTGCGTTTCGTACTGGAGAACAATCGTAAGAATCTTCCGGTAGTTCACGGCATTGGTGGCAACAATACCAGCGAGGTCCTGCATCTGATTGACGAAACGGACTTCACCGGCGTAACGGCCCTGCTGTCTGTCAGCCCCTATTATAACAAACCTTCTCAGGAGGGAATATACCAGCACTTCAAGGCTGTCGCAGACCGCTCACCAGTGCCGGTGATCCTCTACAATGTACCTGGCCGAACGTCATCGAACCTTACGGCAGAGACTACTGTACGCCTTGCCAGGCACAAGAACATTATTGGCATCAAGGAAGCGTCTGGCAGTCTTGAACAATGTATGCGTATAATGCGTAATGCACCCGGGGATTTCATGGTGATTTCCGGAGACGATATGTTAACGGTACCGTTGTACTCACTTGGGGCGAAAGGTGTGATTTCAGTTCTTGCCAATGCTTACCCGGTCATCTTCCGCAAAATGAAAGACTATTCATTCGCCGGCAATTTCAAGAGAGCTGCAGCTGAGCAACGCAGGTTGCTTGATATCAATGGTCCAATGTACGAGGAAGGAAATCCAGTCGGCGTGAAGTATGTTCTCGAGCAGATGGAAGTCTGCGGGGGCTTTGTACGTCAGCCGTTGTTACCGGCAACGCAGCAGTTAAAGAAGAAGATCGATGCCGCGATGGCAAACATATAACGGGCACTCCCGAAAAAGGAAAAAGGATAGCAGGTCGCTATCCTTTTTTTATGCTGTGAGTTTCGTGGGGTCTGAAATCGGAATCAGGCTTTGTTCTTGATCTCCTGAACTTCGGCGCGAATTGCTTGCGCGATGTTCTTAAGATCCTGCATACCTTTCCTTACGCGGGTACCGGCAGCAGAATTGCCCTTGTTATAAAACTTGTCAATATCTCCTTCCAGCGAGGTAATGAGATCTTTGAGCTCTTGAAACTTTTGCATTGTATTAAAGTTTTAGGATTAAAATTTAGTTTCTCCTGCCAATTTAAATAAAAAGCTTAAAAAACAACCAGAAACGGCGTTTTTTTTAAAGCCCCTTGGTTACGGAGACCAAAACTTCCTCCTTGTAAAACCCACTGTCCAGCTTCGTTTTCAACTTGCCGAAAGCAGTAAGTGTCTCATTTACATCGTCCAGTGTGTGTGCCGCTGTCGGGATAATCCGGAACATGATAACATCTTTAGGCACAACAGGATAGATAACCACCGAGCAGAAAATATTGAAGTTTTCGCGGAGGTCCATGGCCATATTAGCCGCTTCACCAACGCCGCCCTTGAACAACACGGGCGTAACCGGAGATGTGGTATTACCAATATGGAAACCGCCCTTACGCAAACCGTCCTGCATGGCGTTGACGATCTTCCAGAGGTTATTCTTCAGTTCAGGCTGCGTGCGCAATAACTCGAGACGCTTCAGGCCGCCAATAACCAATGGCATGGGCAGACTCTTCGCATAGATTTGTGAACGTACGCTGTAACGCAAATATTTGATGATGTGCTTATCACCGGCAACAAATGCACCGATGCTGGCCATTGACTTCGCGAATGTCGAGAAGTAAAGATCAATCTTATCCTGGACGCCTTGCTCCTCACCTACGCCCGCGCCGGTTTTACCCATTGTTCCGAAGCCATGGGCATCGTCAACAAACAGGCGGAATTTATATTTGCTCTTCAGGCTGGTAACACCTTTCAGGTCGCCCTGATTACCAGACATTCCGAATACGCCTTCCGTAATCACCAGGATACCACCGCCTGTTTCTTCAGCGAGCTTGGTAGCACGCTGCAATTGTTTCTCGAGGCTCTCCATGTCGTTGTGCGTATAGACGAAACGTTTGCCCATGTGCAGGCGAACTCCGTCTATGATGCAGGCGTGAGACTCAGCGTCGTAGACAATAACATCCTTGCGGTCAACCAATGCGTCGATGATCGACACAACGCCCTGGTACCCGAAGTTGAGAAGCATAGCGTCTTCCTTATTAACGAATTCAGCAAGCTGCTTTTCAAGTTCAAGATGGTGAACCGAGTTACCGGACATCATACGGGCTCCCATAGGAAGGCCAAGTCCGTACCTGGCAGCAGCCTCAGCATCCGTCTTTCTCACTTCCGGGTGGTTGGCCAGTCCCAGATAGTTATTCAAACTCCAGTTCAGTACCTTTTTTCCGTTAAAGAGCATCCGCGGACCGATCTCACCTTCCAGCTTGGGGAAGAAGAAATAATCGTCGGGAAGATGTGAGTACTTGGCCAGCGGCCCCGCTTCCATTCTCAGCTTTTCAAATAGATCTACCATGGGTACGATGATGTTTTAAAATCGTGCAAAAATAATTGAATTCCGCATCGTTTCCGAGAATTTCTTCGCAATTCAAACCCGGCGTATGTTTCTATCTATTTTGTATAGATTTGCCATTACCGCTTTTCGAACCGCGGTCGCTTTGACATCGATGATAACACGTTCGCTACATGCCTGCCATTAACAAGATTCTGGTTGCCAACCGGGGAGAAATTGCCCTTCGTATTATGAGAACCGCCCGCGAGATGGGAATTAAAACCGTCGCCGTTTACAGCGACGCAGACCGTAGTGCGTTGCACGTCCGATACGCCGACGAAGCAGTCTACATCGGGCCGCCACCCTCTTCAGAATCGTACCTTGCAATAGATAAGATCATAGCAGCGGCCAAAGCCATTAATGCCGACGCAATTCATCCGGGTTACGGCTTCCTGTCGGAGAACGCGACGTTCGCCAAAACCGTGGCTGCCGCGGGTCTGATATTTATCGGCCCCAGTGCAAGGTCGATGGAAATCATGGGCAGTAAACTCGCCGCAAAGGCCGCGGTAAAAGCGTTCGACGTTCCACTGGTACCTGGCAGTGAGGGTGCCGTCACTGACGTCGCCGAAGGCAAACGAACTGCCGATGGCATTGGATACCCCGTGCTGATCAAAGCCAGTGCCGGCGGTGGAGGTAAGGGCATGCGACTGGTCCATCGCCCGGAAGACTTCGAGGAGCAAATGGAACGCGCCGTTTCGGAGGCTACGTCGGCATTCGGCGACGGATCGGTTTTCATTGAGAAGTATATCACACAACCGCGCCATATCGAGTTCCAGATATTCGGTGATCAGCATGGCCATGTGGTCCATCTTTTCGAAAGAGAATGCTCCATTCAGCGTCGTCATCAGAAGGTGGTTGAAGAAGCACCGTCCTCTGTCCTTACGCCTGAGCTCAGGCACCGAATGGGAGCCGCCGCGGTAAACGTAGCACGTGCCGCGTCATACTGCGGTGCAGGGACAGTCGAATTTATCCTCGATGAAAACCACAACTTCTACTTCCTGGAAATGAACACGCGCTTACAGGTGGAGCATCCGGTGACCGAACAGATTACAGGGATTGATCTCGTACAACTGCAGATCCAGATTGCCTCGGGAGAACCTTTGCCCTTTACCCAGGACGAATTGTCATTCAGCGGTCACGCGATTGAAGTAAGGGTTTACGCTGAAGACCCCACCAACAACTTTCTCCCTGACATTGGAACACTTCAGACCTACCGGCGGCCGCAGGGTAACGGCGTACGTGTGGATGATGGATTTGAACAGGGAATGGAGATACCGTTCTACTACGATCCGATGATTGCCAAGCTTATTGCCACGGCAGAAACAAGGCAGGCTGCCATCGACAAGATGGTACGCGCAATTGACGAATACGAGATCACCGGAATTGCGACAACGCTGGGGTTCTGCCGGTTCGTCATGAATCATAACGCATTCCGGGACGGAGCTTTTGACACGCGATTTGTGGAACAACATTTTTCTCCCGACATGCTTGCCGAACCTAAAGAGAATGATGAAGCAATGCTAGCCTCCTTGTTGTCCGTCAGCATTTTAGAGGGCAAGAAATCAAGTGAAACTGTAGCCACTGAGCACATCCCGCGAACCAATTTGTGGAAGAAAAACAGACTGGGTTGAGCCTGGTTTTTTTACAGGGCGAGATGCTTCACAAACATCCGCTTTGCGACAGGCATGAGTGTCTCCGCCAGGGGAAACTTCATCCGTGACAGAATAAGAAACGTTGCCGGATTTGGCATATCCTGATACTTACGGATGAGGTCCAGTTTCAGGCCCTCGTATGTCCGCGAAAAACTCTTTTCAACACACTCGACAAATTCGGTATTTAGACTTCGCAATTGTTCCTGGCTGCCGTCATAGATGCTCACCTGGTAGCGGTAGACGTTCGTTTCCTTTTCGGGTGGTTGTGTCACAAACAGGTAGCCTTCATTGGCGTAAAGCGGTGTCACGCCGATGGGTGATATCTCGCAATTTGATTCCACGTATTCGTAGATCACCGATCCCTCCTTCAACGATTCGTTCACTTTGGGGATTGCGAACTCGATGATCGATTCAAGTTCTGACATCACGACATCATCCTCGATCATTTTTCGGTAACCGAGTTCCAGTTTCTGGATATCCTCGACCGAGATCTCCTTGGGGAACGAGTCACGGAGTAACGCCTGGTTTTCCCGGACAGCGATCAGGTTCCGGTAATGAAGCACTAAATCACCCAAAAAAGGATATAACTGAACTTGATTAAAGGAATCTCTGACGGTTTTCAGATAAGCCAGCAAGACATATTTCTTGTATTCGAAATCAATAAGACCTTGAGTAAGCCAATCATTAGGTAGTCTTTCCATGCCACACAGTTTTTGACTTAAAAATTTACGAATTCCGGGCGTCATAGTCAACCGGTACAAATCCGGCGCCAGCTGGCAGGAAGGCACTCAGTCAACGTCCGGACAACCTGTCAGAGCGAAATTGCCACATCCGCTGTCCGTGTCAGGTTTAAAACAGCCGTTTCCTGGAATAGATAGAAAAATTGTCCGTTATTCGCGTCTCTTTTCGCCATGGCACAAAACCTGTTAGGCGGAGGATGTCAAAATTGTTTAACCTTAATTTACACAATCCAATATGGCAAACATCAACTTCAAACCAAATGAGGACAGGGTATTAGTTGAGCCCGCTGAGGCCGAAACCAAAACAGCTTCGGGAATCATTATCCCGGACACGGCAAAAGAAAAGCCTCAGAAAGGTAAAGTCATCGCAGTTGGCGAAGGACTGAAAGACAAACCCGTTACCGTGAAGGTCGGTGACAACGTTCTTTATGGAAAGTATGCCGGCACAGAGATCAACATCGACGGAAAAGAGTACCTGATCATGCGTAACTCTGACATTTTCGGAATCATTTAATCAGCAACCCACAAATCAAAAAGAATTATGGCAAAAGAAATAACCTTTGAGACCTCCGCACGCGACAGAATAAAGAAAGGCGTGGACAAACTCGCGGATGCCGTTAAAGTGACTCTTGGTCCGAAAGGCCGCAATGTGATCCTTGACAAAAAGTTTGGTGCTCCTACCGTAACGAAGGACGGTGTTTCAGTAGCCAAGGAAATCGAACTGAAGGATCCTATCGAAAATATGGGCGCACAGTTGGTAAAAGAAGTTGCCTCCAAGACAGCTGACGCTGCAGGTGATGGTACAACCACTGCAACAGTTTTGACACAAGCGATTTTCAACCACGGTATCAAGAACGTCGCTGCCGGCGCTAACCCGATGGATCTTAAGCGCGGTATCGACAAAGCGGTTGCAACGGTAGTTGAAAACCTCCGCAAGCAATCCAAGAAAATCAAAGACTCCAGCGAAATCGCTCAGGTAGCTACCATCTCTTCAAACAACGATGAAGAAATCGGTAAAATGATCGCCAGCGCGATGGACAAAGTTGGTAAAGATGGTGTGATCACCGTCGAGGAAGCAAAAGGTACCGAAACCGAAGTGAAGACCGTGGAAGGTATGCAGTTCGATCGCGGTTACCTCTCTCCTTACTTCGTGACCAACACCGAAAAAATGGAAGCTGAACTTGAAACCCCTTACATCCTGATCTACGACAAGAAGATCAGCAGCATGAAGGAACTGCTTCCTATCCTCGAGCAAACCGCTCAAACCGGTAAACCTCTCCTTATCATTTCTGAAGAAGTGGAAGGTGAAGCGCTTGCAACACTCGTGGTAAACAAGATCCGCGGTGCACTGCGCGTTGCTGCCGTAAAAGCACCTGGCTTCGGCGACAGAAGAAAGGCAATGCTCGAAGATATCGCTATCCTCACAGGAGGTCGCGTAATCTCCGAAGAGCAAGGCTTCAAACTCGAAGCTGCGACGCTTGACATGCTTGGCCGCGCTGAAAAAGTTAACATCGACAAGGATAACACAACGATCGTTAACGGTGCAGGTTCTACGGCTGACATCCAGGGCCGCGTTGCACAGATCAAAGCACAGATCGAAACAACTACATCCGACTACGATAAAGAAAAACTTCAGGAACGTCTCGCCAAACTTTCCGGCGGCGTAGCTATCCTTTATGTAGGTGCTGCTACTGAAGTTGAAATGAAGGAGAAGAAAGACCGCGTTGACGATGCACTGCACGCAACACGCGCCGCTGTTCAGGAAGGTATCATCCCTGGTGGTGGTGTAGCTTATGTGCGCGCTATCGATGCACTAGGAAAGGTTAAAGTTGACAATGAAGATCAGGGTACGGGTGTGAACATCGTTCGCCTCGCGCTTGAAGCTCCGCTGCGTACGATCGTTGAAAACGCAGGTCAGGAAGGTTCAGTGATCGTTGCAAAAGTGAAAGAAGCGAAAGACGACTACGGATACAATGCCCGCGAGAACAAGTACGACAACTTCTTCAGCGCAGGTATCATCGATCCTACAAAAGTAGCGCGTCTTGCTCTTGAAAACGCAGCTTCAATTGCAGGTCTGTTGTTGACTACCGAAGCAGTGGTTTCAGAGATCCCTGAAGAAAAAGAAGCGCCTGCGATGCCGCACGGTGGCGGAATGGGTGGAATGATGTAATCCATTTCGGTAATACGCATACACAAAAGCCGTCTCGGAAGGGACGGCTTTTTTTCTTGACGCTATTTCGATGAGAGCCTGATTTTGTCGAACGGGAAGTTTGAGTATTTTTAGTGAATGAAAACGGATAAGTTGGTTATTCATTCCTCATTCCAGGACTTCGTGCTGTTCCTTTATGTTCACGTCGCCCACAGCGATGACACCTATGACCCTGCCGAATTTGCTACGATCAAGGAACAGATGAAGAAGATTTTCCCGGAAGGCACAGACATGGAAAAGAAGCTGTACCAGACGATCCGCGAGTACAATGCATTTGACAGGTCGAAACTTCCGCAGTTGCTTCGCGATTCGTTTGAGCATTTCCATCCTGACGGAGATGCCACGCGTTCCCGTCTTCACGCTGACGTTCAGGCCATCGTGATGGCCGACGGAAAGGTGACCTCCGCGGAGCGCGATGCCATGGATGCGATCATGAAACTACTGGAGTTCGTCGTATGAAAAAGATAAGGGGATCGATCCTTACACTGCTGTTGCTGAGCCTCATCTTTGTGAAAAAGAAGCAGACTCACGATCATCCTGAGGCGATTGCCCTTTCGCAGAGTATTGATTACCAAAACGCCACGCCGCCACTTGTGCTGGCCACATCCCTACACGATTCCGTTCCCGCCCACCTCCTTTCACAAATGGGATTACCGGATGTCAACGGCACAAAGTTGAGGTTCCTCAATGGAAACTTCGCGAGCCATTTCCGTTACAACGCACCCGCCGAACGCGTTCTGCGGACCCTTTCAATGATCCCGGTTCCGTTTTCCGATGTACCGGCTGATACCACGTACAGACAAATTCTGCATACGGAGCTGAATACATTTGTGGCCGGCCTTTCAGCTTACGAGAAGGAAGAGTTTCCGGATTTCGTAAACGCCGCGTCATCAGGGCTTGACGCTTACGAATGCATCAAGCCACCCTTCCGCCACATCGTACTTATCAACCGCACCGACAACAGCGTCCTCCACCGGGTTGAATACGCAGTCTGAATTGAATTTCCACGACTGCGGGGGAGAATAGCACTTTTTGCACCGCCAATGTGGCTTCTGGCAGCTGGCCTCCTGCAACTAGCTGTTTACCCTCGCGCACCCCTGGCCGCTAAAGGGGAACGGCCGCACATCATCTACGTTAGCAAACGCATTCTCCCTGAAACCTGAAACTTTGTCCTTTCGATTCTACTTTTTGATCGCCGTCCTGTACAAATACGCGACCATTGTAAAGAAGAAAATCGCTCCAAGCAGTTGATACCCACCATCTCCAATGACACCTGCGATCGCGTGTTCCGCGCTGATCGTCTGAAGGAATTTGAATACGTTGTCGTTTACAGAAAGCAGCGCGACCAACACACCGGCGAGTGCACCTCCGGCAATGAGACCTGTCGCAAAAAGACTACCCTTTCCAAGATCGTCATCTGCGAGCTCTTCGTTTCTGCGTTTTGCTCTCCAGTCAACGATACCTTTTGTTGCACCGCCGATGAAGATCGGAAGTGTCGTAGACAGGGGAAGGTATAATCCAATGGAAAACGCAAGTGCTTTGATACCGCACAGTTCCATTGTCACGGCGATGAATACGCCCACGATTACAAACTGCCAGTCGAGGTTAAAGGAGAGAATACCTTTCGCAAGCGTGGCCATCAGCGTTGCCTGTGGTGCTGAGAATCGTTCCGAACCAATCGCATGCTGAATGCCCTGGGCTTGCATTTCCAACGTGGGTGTATCGAGAATCTTGACTACATAGCCTATAGCAATCGATGAAACGATAGCTCCGATAAAGAGTGCGAGCTGTTGATAACGAGGCGTCGCTCCCACCAGAAATCCGCTCTTCAAATCCTGAGAAGTAGCCCCGGCGTTGGCAGCCGCAATACATATCATCCCTCCGACTACAAGCGCGAGAGGTTCAAACAATTTACCACTCCATCCCACGGAAGTGAAAATCAGACACGTTCCCATCAATGTGGCGATGGTCATACCGGAAATAGGACTGTTACTTGATCCTACAAGTCCGACGATACGGCTCGCAACTGTTACGAAGAAGAAGCCGAATATGATAATGAGAACACCGATGAGGAGTTTCTGCAGAATACTGTCACCCGGGATGATGTTACTGGGAAGGATTGCAATGATCCCGATAAGGATAAGGCTTCCGATAATCACGACTTTGAATGACAGGTCGCGTTCCGTACGCAGCACGCCGCCTTGGGTAGTTTCCTTCAGTGAGGAAATGCTTTCGCGGAAAGAGCTTATGATTGTTGGAATGGTTTTCATCAGCGTGATGAAACCTCCGGCAGCCACAGCACCCGCACCAATCTGGCGGATGTAAGCGCGATAGATTGCAGCTGAATAGTTTCCGAATGTGTGAGTTTCGGGATCCCATGCACCGGGTCCGCCAGCGGTGGCTGCATCGGTGTGATAGCCAAGTTTTACCAATTGATCAATGATCACTTCACCGGGGACGAGAGTCGCCAGCAACGGAATCACCGCCCACCATGCGAGTACTGAACCGGCAACGAGTACGCCGGCAATCTGGGGACCGATAATATATCCCACCCCAAGATACTCCGGAGTGATCTCGCCGTTAACCGTAGCTGAAGGCCAGAACTTGTTGGTTTTTGCCGTTACCCACGCAGGCACTTCCGCGATTACGTGAAGTACCTTTTGCAAAATCGCGTAACCGAGCGCGACACCCATTCCAAGGAAAGCGGTCTGCGCAAACTCGCCGCCCTTCTCTCCGGCTTGTAGCACCGACGCACATGCAGTTCCTTCAGGGTATGGTAACGTGCCATGTTCTTTAACGATAAGCGATCTCCGAAGCGGGATCATCATGAGTGTACCCAGCATACCACCAAAGGCTGCGAGAATCAGAATTGTAAGGTAGCTGAAGTATTCATCGCCAACACTCTTGCCATCCACGCCCGGTGAAAGGAACAGGAACCCGGGAAGCGTGAAGACCACTCCCGCCGCTATCGATTCTCCGGCAGAGCCTGCAGTTTGTATGATATTGTTTTCGAGGATCGTTGTCTTCAGGAATTTCCGTCCCAGTGTGATTGCAATAACAGCAATGGGTATCGACGCGGAAACGGTAAGTCCTGCCTTCAATGCCAGGTAGACCGTTGAAGATCCGAAGAGGATTCCGAACAGGGATCCGAATACAACCGATTTCCAGGTGAACTCTGCAATGTTTTGCTCAGGCGCTACATACGGTCGGAACGTGCGTTTTTCTTCCATGGTAAAGGTATACTTAGTGAATATTGCCCATCAGTCTGCGGATAGGCTTGTTCAGGATTAACACGACTATGGCAGCACCCAACGTAATTTTCGCCACCAGGCCAAACAGGCTGGCCAGCAACGAAGGGTCTGCTTCAATGGCTTGTTTGTCAAACTGTCCGGCAAACAATCCGGCAACGAGATTTCCAAATGCAAGTGCTGTAAAGTAAATACCCATCATTTGCCCTACAAGCCTTGGTGGGGTGAGTTTTGTCACGGCACTCAAGCCAATTGGATATAAACAGATTTCTCCAAACGTGTGGAACATATACGTGAGGATTAGCCAGGTCGGAAGGGGTTTATCACCACCTGCAACCACTGCAGATGCTCCAACCATCAGGAAGAACCCGGTACTCATGAAGAGTAATCCAAGAGAGAGTTTAACGGGCGTTGACGGATTAAGCTTTCGTTTCGCAAGCCACACCCAGAGCCAGGCAAATACAGGCGCAAATATCAGAACGAATCCGGCAGTAACGGATTGGAACCAACTCGCGGGTATCTCGAAACTTCCAACCATCAAATCTGTATAACGGTCGGTAAACAGATTCAATGAAGAACCGGCTTGTTCATACGCGGCGTAGAATATCGTAGTGGCAACGAAGAAGATGGCTATCGCCGTAATCTTTCGTCTTTCCTCCCGATTGAGATTTTCAAAAAGCAATATGTAAGTGATGTACAACGAAACGGCAGTGAGGATTACATAGCCAGATGCCTGCGCGAATGCAACAGGATCAATGCTGATTACTTTTGTGAACAACAATCCGACAAAAACTGCCAGTCCGAGGCAGATAGCGATGACAGCAAGGCGCATGCGCTGATACGACCGCTCTTGCTCGGGAGTGTCTCGTTTTGGAGGCAAGCCTGCATTACCCAGGTGTTTCTCCGTCAGTTTGTACTGAATAACACCGAGTGCCATACCAATACCTGCGACACCAAATCCATAATGCCAGTTTATCTGTTGGCCCAGATAGCCGGTAATAAACGGTGCTATCGTTGCACCGATGTTAATGCCCAAGTAAAAAATGGAAAAGCCTGCATCACGTCTGGCCTGGTCATCGCTTGAGTACAGAGTACCAACAAGGCTGCTGATATTAGGCTTCAATAATCCAGTTCCGATTACGATAAAGAAAAGTCCGAGGAAAAACGTTTCGGTTGATGGGATGGCCATGCAGAAATGACCGAGTGTAATAAGGCATCCACCATAAAAGACCGATTGTTTTAGTCCGAGCAATCTGTCGGCGATCCATCCACCGGGGAGAGACAACAGGTACACTAACATAGTGTAGATACCATAGATAGCTCCGGTGGTTCTTTCATCGAGTGCAAGACCACCTTCTTCAGCGGAAGCCACCATAAAAAGGAAAAGCAGCGCCCGCATGCCGTAGTAGCTGAAGCGTTCCCACATCTCGGTGAAAAAAAGCGTCGCCAGGCCCCTTGGATGTCCAAAGAAGGATTTGGATGTACTCATGCGGTAATACTCGGGGAATGGTAGGAAATGACAGAACAATTCCGGCAGACAGACACGATACGCCGTCCTACCATAATGGAGGGAGAGTTATTTGCCTTCATCAGGATGTTTAGGTTTTCAACGCCAATTGTCGTTGAGGCGCCCTAAAATAGGGTTTTATATTCCGTTTTCGCAAATCCTTTCCACAACGGCCGGCCTCACAGGCACTTACATTAACGGCCGTTAGGGCAGCACAGAAAAATCTTCGGTTTATCCGGCATTCAGAGAATTTTATATAGCGAAAAATGCCGGATCCAAAATTCTGTTTTCCCCTTCCCGGAATATTAAAATATTGCCCTGCAATCGTTTGAAACGCTCCGAAAACGGGTATATTTGCCCAACTCATTAACCCAAACTGTATGCTGGAAATTGGTAAACGACCGTCCAACGGGACGGTTATGGATATTGGTATTACTGAAGGAAAAGCGCACTGGAACCTCGACCCCGAAACACTCATTGAGATGGCGCTCCTCACGGGTCAGGCTAAACAAACGTCATCAGGCGCCATCGCCGTCGACACCGGAGAATTCACCGGCCGATCCCCGAAAGACAAGTTCACCGTAAAAGATAAACTCACCACTGACACCATTTGGTGGAGTAACTTTAATATCCCCTTCGACTCCGACAAATTTGAAAAGCTATACCACAAGATGCTCGCCTACCTCAATGGCAGGGAATTCTTCGTACGTGACGCTTACGCTTGCGCGGACTCCCGATACCGGTTAAACCTTCGCGTGATCAATGAAACTGCGTGGGCTAACCTCTTTGTTTACAATATGTTTCTCCGACCTTCCGATGAAGAGTTGGAAAACTTCACGCCTGAGTGGTTACTCATCAACGCACCAGGTTTTAAGGCCGATCCAAAAGTGGACGGCACACGTCAGCATAATTTTTCGATCATCGACTTCACCAAAAAGATCATCCTGGTCGGTGGCAGTGCCTATACCGGCGAAATCAAGAAAGGTGTGTTCTCGGTACTGAACTTCACGCTACCGCATTTCCATAACGTGTTTCCGATGCACTGCTCGGCAAACATTGGCGAAGACGGCGACACAGCTATTTTCTTTGGTTTGTCCGGCACAGGAAAAACTACACTTTCAACAGATCCTTCACGCAAACTCATCGGTGACGATGAACACGGATGGACACCTGATAACATCGTCTTCAATTTCGAGGGCGGATGTTATGCAAAGACGATTGACCTTTCTGCAGAGAAAGAACCCGATATCTTTAAGGCAATCAGGAAAGGCGCGCTCCTGGAAAACGTTGGATTCCATGAAGGCACAAACGAAGTGGACTTCGCTGATGCTTCAAGAACTGAAAACACGCGCGTAAGCTATCCCATCCATCACATCAGCAACATCGCGCGGCCATCAATGGGTCGAAGCCCTAAACACATCTTCTTTCTGACATGCGACGCCTACGGTGTGTTGCCTCCGATTTCGCGTCTCAACCCCGGCCAGGCTGCATTTCACTTCATCTCGGGATACACAGCCAAAGTAGCCGGAACAGAAACGGGCATTACTGAGCCGACGATGACGTTCTCAACATGCTTCGGAGCACCTTTTATGCCGATGCACCCTACAGTTTATGCCGAGATGCTTGGCGCACGTATGAAATCAGCGGATGTATGTGTATGGCTCGTTAACACCGGCTGGACTGGCGGACCCTACGGTACCGGTACCCGCATCAGCCTTAAGTACACCAGAGCACTCATTTCTGCTGCTATCGGCGGTGAACTTCAAAGTGTTGAATACGATTATCACGACGTTTTCGGCATCGCCTTCCCGCTGTTCTGCTCTGCTGTTCCCGGTACGATATTAAACCCGAGGATATCATGGAATAATGATGAAGCGTATGATCAGAAAGCCAACTATCTCGCTGAAGCATTCCTCCGGAATTTTGAAAAATTCGCTGACAAGGCAAGTCAGGAAGTCCTTGCAGGAGCACCAACGCTCAAGACGCACGCGTAAAATGTAAATGTTCGTCTATTCGTTTGGTTATTTTTTTAGCCCGTCCGGCCCGACGGGCTTTTTTATTCCCTCTGGTTTTCGATAACTTCTCAAAAAAAGATACGCACCTTTTTTACCTGCCTGCGGTACCGTCGTATCAATGACTGACAAAACGAATGACACCTACCCCACTTGGCGACGCTTTAATTGAACAGGCACGGTCTGGTGACACGCAGGCCTTTCGCAAAGTGGTAGAGCACTATCAGGGATTCGTGTATTCCGTCGCGCATCGCTTCCTCAACGCAAGTGATGACGCGAGAGATGTCACCCAGGATGTTCTCATTAAATTATGGAAGAATCTGCCCATGTATCGAATGGAAATCAAACTTTCGACCTGGTTGTACAAGATCATCACAAACCAGTGTCTGGATTACATCAAAGCGCGACAACGCCGACGAACAGATCGAATCGATGCAATGAATCCGCTTCATGAAATTGCCTCGCCTGAAAAAACTGACGACGCCATCGAAAAAAATGAATTACGTGAACTGGTCAGACTTGCAGCAGAAAAACTCACAGCGAGACAACGTGCTGTTTTTGTACTGCGAGACCTGGAGGACTTATCCGTAGCTGAAGTATCAGAAATCCTGGGACTAAGCGCGGATGTCATAAAGAGCAACCTTTACCACGCGCGGCTCAACATCACCGCTACACTAAGGCCATTTGTCGGACAACGAAAACCCCTGGAATCATGAACTGTGCAGAAAGCAAAAAATTGGTGTATCTCTTTTTTGAACTCGACGATGAAGATCAAAAGCGTCTCCTGGCGCACTGTGACGCCTGCGCAGATTGCAGCGCGTTACTGACCGAAGTCAAATCACAACGCAAAGACTTGCTCAATGCGTTTGCAGATGCTACGCTGGAATACCCTACCGTGCTCACCGCCTCTGTAATGCGTGAAATCGATACAGAACAGAGACACGAAGAAAAACCCATTATTCCAGCCTTCGTCCTCCGGCTGAGACACGCCTTTGCATTCGTCTCGTTGTTGATGGCGGCTTTCTTCGTTTATGAGAGCACGGCATACGACATCCAAAGTATGTCCGTAAATCGTAACCGCACTGCAACTTCCAATGAAGGGGTAGTACTCAATTCCGCTGCTGTTATGAAAAGAATCGCTACGGCCGTTGACGAAGCTCCGGCGACAAAATGCTGGCGGGATTGCCGGCCACACCGGTTCACCAGCGAATGCACAGAATGTATTGAAAAACTAAGCAAACGAAATTTATGAAAATTGCCCGTTTTATTTCGGTGATGGTTTTGGGTGTAACAGCACTTGCATTCACATCATGTGATCACAGCGCCACTATTGAAACTATTGTTAATTCCGACGGCTCCATTCGGCGAACTATCGTCCTTAAGGAGGCGGATTCAGCTTCGGCGCGCAACAATGTATTCGGGATTACGGAAGACAACGGTTGGATTGTGACGTCCGCCAGGTCTGTCGAGAGATCAGACAAACATGAAATCTCCTTTACAAAATCCTTTGAATCCGTTCAGGCCGCGAACGATGAATTGAATGACACTACCAATCAGTCGACATTTCACATACGTTCAGATTTGCAGGAAAAATTCCGTTGGTTCTACACGTATTACCGCTATTCGGACACATATGCGTCGTTGAACAGGCTCAAGTATGCAAAACAGGAAGACTATTTTACTCCTGAGGACTACGCTTTCATCAATCGACTCCCTGCGGAGGGAAAACCAATGACCAAAGCCGACAGTTTTTTCCTTGAAAAGCTTGGCGATCGTATCTATGACGATTTCGCTGCGCGTGGTTTTTACGAAGAGTCTTTTGAAGCAATGCTCAAGGCCCTTGAAAAGAACAACATCGCACAAGTGTGGCGCGACAGCGTGGTAGCGAGAAAGGAAAGCTATTTTCAGGAACTACTCGCTGAGAAACACGAAAACTTCGACGATTACTCTCCCCTGTTTCGGCAAATCGAAGGTTTTCCGGGAGACAATGCCGCAATACTGGAAGCGTATCGGGAGATGGTGAAAGATTTCGGGCACAGAAGTAACTTCATGTCTGAAGCCGTGAACATGAAACTTGTGCATGTGATTGAGCTACCGGGAAAAGTGTTGCATACCAATGCCGACAGTGTTCACGACAACCGGGCCTACTGGGCTCCGCCTGCGATGCGTTATATGCTCAGCGACTATACCATGTTCGCAGAAAGCCGCTCTCTGAACACATGGACTATAGTGCTGTCGGGGGTTATTGTGATCATCACATTGGCCCTGTACGTCGTGCGACGCAAGTCGAATGCTTAGCACGTTTGAGTGTATGCACACGCAAGAGTGTATATTCGCGTGCTGAGCGGACCACTTAAAGGAAAATATGGCCATTAGTCGTCAGCTTATTTCTGGCACAAAATTTCTATGAACAAGTTTGTTAAATTCTGAAATCACGTTTATCAAAACTTACGAACTTATGAAGAAGATTTTGCTAACTCTTGCTTGCGCGGTCGGTATTCTCACAGTAAACGCGCAGGTTGAATCCTCCGATGCCGTAATTACTGATTCAGCTTCGGCACGCGAATCTGCAAATCCAACGGAGGCGGCAGGCGACACAGCTAAGATTACGGACGAGGACCTGCGGAAATATGCTGTCGTGATGGATTCAATCAATTCGATGAAGAAGGCGTTGCTCACGAAAATGTCGGATATGGTGAAAAACCAGGAAGGCATGACAAACGCCCGCTACAATGATTTGAACAAGGCAATTAATGATAAAGCTAAACTCGACGAGCTTAAGGCCACTGAAGAAGAGATCGCTTTTGTGAACTCTGTAACCGAAGTAAAAAACAACGGTGCAGCTGAGATCAGCGAGAGATTTCAAACCCTGGCCAAGGATTTCATCGGTGTGGAAACGTACAACGAAGTGAAGAAAGCACTCGCAAGCGACACAGCTCTGAAAACCCGCTATGAAGCCATCCTTGACGAGGTCGAAGGTGAGGAATCAGCCAGCTCCAAGTAGTTGGTTTTACGAAATAACCGCAACAAGCCCCTTTCGAGGGGCTTTTTTTCACCTTGAATCTTACACGCACTTCCCACAATCGCCTAAAAATCATATCATTGCGGTTTATTTATCCACTAAATGGGAAAGTTTTTGCGGTTGGTGCCAGTTGTGCTAATTGCCGCGTTTCAATCGGGTGCACTCCACGGACAGGGAAATCTCCTGTTGAAATTCAATCCGTCCGGGGATTTGTTCAATCAATTGCTGAAAGAAGGCATGCAAGCCGATTCAGCGACCGTGCAAATGTTCACGGCTGCCGGCATGCTACAGGAATGGAAAAACTGGCAGGTAGTTGAAAATTTCACATACGGTAAGGACCGCGGCGCGTTAACAATGATCACCGACCTCAATGCGCTGCATCCGTATTTCAGAGACAGGATTGTCGAACTGATCCGGATCTGCAAGTCGAAAGGAATTGAACTCGCCGTTGTAGAATCATTCCGGACCCACGCCAAGCAGAACGAGTACAAGGGAATGGGCAGGAAATACACCAATTCGGGAGGAGGCAAATCGAAGCATCAATATGGGCTGGCTGTCGATGTTGTACCTATCGTAAATGGCAAGGCCGTTTGGGACAACGTTGTACTCTGGAGACGCATCGGCATGGTTGGAGAACGCCTCGGACTTCGCTGGGGTGGTCGCTGGAAACATCCGTATGATCCGGGGCATTTCGAATGGACTGGTGGCTTGTCCTCGGTTCACCTTGCAGCAGGAATGTTGCCGCGAGTCCCGGCAGATAAATATCCATGTCTCGAAGAAGACATGTCGACGCTTCGCGAGTACTGGAAAGAATGGGAAACATTCCAATCCGCGACAACGCGCAAGTAAACTACTGTTTCAATATCCGCATCTCCACGCGCCGGTTCATCGCTCTTGCTTCCGGTGTCATTTCATTGCGTAGCGGTTGTGTTCCACCGAAGGCCTTGGTTTGAATCCGACGTTTCGCGATTCCTTTTTCCACAAGATATTTTTTCACCGCTTCCACCCTGCTCTCAGACAACTGCATATTCATTTTAGGGTTTCCAACGTTGTCCGTATGGCCCTCGAGTTGGATTTCAATGGCTGGGTTTTCTTTCAGCATCTGCACCACTTCATCAAGCTCCTTGTACGAACCAGGGTCAATGACAGACTTTCCCTGGGCGAAGATCAAGTGATCGAGAACGATAGTCTCACCTTTTGGCGAAAGTGCAATGTCGCGCACAACCTTGCCGTTGGCGTCTATGTCTTTAGGATCAACGATTACTGTTCGGGGATTATAGCCTTCCATGTTTACCGTAATCTGATAACGTGCCGTACCGAATATCGGAAAGGTGAACGTACTGTCGTTAAATCGTCCGAAGATGCTCCCGGTGGGGATGCTGCTATAGCGGATATTGGCTTTAACTCCTTTGCCGGTCCGCGAGTCCGTAATTTTACCTGTGGCGTGAATCTCTGACTGGCAATATGCGGTTTCCACGCATACGAGGAGAAGAATAGTCAACAAAGTCCTGAGCATCATGTCTTTTTGTATTCAAAATTAGTGATCACTATCAATCATTCAAGGTCAGTTCTTTCAACGGCGGAAAACTCCGCTGACATTCCGAAGGTGATTATGGATTGACATTTAATATATTAGCACCCGGAACGCCCTAACATGAAACAACTCGCTGCGATACTGGCACTCCTGATGACTCTTTCGACTACGGTTACGTCTGCACAAGGATTCACTCCGCCAGGGGAAGGCAAGGCCGTTGTGTACTTCGCCCGCATAAACAAGTTCCATGCCGTTACACAATTCCTCTTGTTTCACGGTGACCGGTTCGTCGCCGATTTTCCAGGTCAATCCTACGTACGCTACGAATGCGAACCGGGCGAACAACTCTTCTGGGTTTCAGCGGAAAACCGGGACTTCCTGCTAACGGAGCTCCTGCCCGACAAGACGTATCTGGTACTTGTTGATTCGAAGGCGGGAGAACAAATGCCGCGGGTTGAGTTGGTTCCAATGATAACGCGACATAAGGATTTTCACATAGCCAAGTGGGCCATCACACATAAAGCACCCATAACCGAATCACCGGAAACGGCAGAAGCAGAAACACAACGGATGGCCGCGTTTATCGCACGTTGCCTCGAAGAATACGACAACCTCCCGGAAGACGAAAAGGAAGCGAAATTCATGTCGGCTGACATGTCACTTCCTGTTGAAAAGTTCTGACGCGTAACAGTGACACGAACCTTCCTCTTACAATCAAATATCGAACTCAATCGTATCACCCACGTTGAACGACTTGCCTCCTTTTTCGGAAGGGTTGTCGTTCTGTGAGGGTTTTACTTTTTCTTCGGTCTCTTTGTTACTTTCTTTTTCTTCTGGCTGCTCCCGGTTTTGACTTTCCTGACTTTTTGGGAGCGCTCCGAAGAGGCTTTGTTGTTCGACTTTGATTTTTGGTTTTGGCTGGCTTTGCTGGTTTGGCGCTTTTGGTTTTTGCGCCCCCCCGAAGAGTTCGACCTGTCCGTCGTCCCCGACTGTTGTCGGAGGCTGGAACTTCGGTTCGTCGACTTTTTTTTTTGGCGACTGAACATCTTCTTCTGTGTCAGTCACCTCTTCTTCGGTTTCATCTTCGGCGGCAGGCTCGTCCTCCTGCACCAGCGTCACCTTCGTGACCCGGTGTTCCGATAATCGATTTCCTATTGCTTTCCAGCCTTTCACCTCGACGATTTCTTCGAGGTTGATAACCTCGGTTTTCTTTTTCTTGTCTTTTCCCTTGACGACTTCAACCTCGACTTCCGGATTCTCGCTTGTAGTCACTGCGGCAAGCCTTGATCCGATGGCTTCGGAAATAAATCCAAATTCCTTATCAAGCGTCGACGTTTCAATCAGGAATCGTTTCACGATGTGTTGTTTGCTCTCGCCGTCGACGTAAACGGCTGAGACAACTTTTTTCGGGTTGAATTTCTCGACAAGCAGTGTCTTTTCGGGATCGTAACGATTGGCGAGATCGTAGTTGGTGATCTTGTAAGATCCGTTTCGCATGAACGCGATGATCTGGTCATCTCCGTCGAACTTGCCGAGTTTCTTGCCACGGCCATCACGGTTCAGCCTGCCTGCGGCGTCATCGTACCACAAGTCAAGTTTACTAAGAGTGGATCCACCTGCTTTCAGGAAGTCAACCTTGCGAATCGGATACTTCGTGATAATGTTACCCTTGGCACCGCGACCTTTCACTTCAAGTTCGGCAAAATCGAATTCGAAAATCTTCTTACGCGCAGTACTCGACTGCGAGAGTTTCACTTCGACAGTTTCGGCCTCACCGTTGGGGTTTCCGGTAACGTAAAAGATTCGCGAGTTCGGCGTGCCCTGGGTGAGATCATATTCCTTATCGCGGATTGCGCCGGGGAGATTAAATCGTTTGGCAAAACCCCTTCCACTTTTTGGATCGTTGTAGATGACATTGTACACCATCCGGTCATCGCCCTTCTTCCAGACACCGGCGTAAAGGATATCCTTCCCCATAAATGCCTTCTCCTTCACCCTCGAGATAAGCATCTTGCCATCTTTCCGGATGACGATAACGTCATCGAGTTCTGAACAGTCGCAGATGTAATCGTCGCGCTTCAGGCCGTAACCTACAAAGCCATCAGCACGGTTGATGTACAGCTTCTGATTGTTTGCAATAACTTCCACGGCAGTAACGGCCTGGAAACTCTTTATCTCAGTTCTGCGATCGCGACCTTTGCCGTATTTATCCAGCAGATTCTGGTAATAGTTTATCGCATAATCAACAAGGTGCTTCAGATGGTGTTGCGTTTCTTTCAGTTCCTTGTGCAGGTCCTTCAGCAACTCATCGGCCTTAAACGAATCGTATTTCGAAATCCGCTTGATCTTAATTTCAGTCAGGCGGATAATATCATCGCGCGTGATTTCACGGTAGAACTTGGCCTTATGAGGCTTCAGCCCTTTGTCTATGGTGGAGATGACCTCCTCCCAGCTTTCGGCTTCCTCGATCTTGCGGTAAATCCGGTTCTCGATAAAGATTTTCTCCAGCGATGAGAACAGGATTTTTTCCATCAGTTCAGCTTTCCTGATCTGAAGCTCCTGCTTCAACAATTCAACCGTCTGATTGGTATTGTATTTCAGAATTTCGTTAACCGGCAGGAACCGCGGTTTGTCTTCGACAATAACACACGCGTTCGGAGAAATGCTGATTTCACAATCCGTGAAAGCGTACAGGGCTTCCATCGCGATCTCGGGCGACTGTCCTGTCTGGAGGTGAACGACGATCTCAACTTCCTGGGCTGTATTATCAACAACCTGTTTGATTTTGATCTGTCCTTTTTCACTCGCCTTGACGATGGACTCCATCAACGAAGTCGTTGTCGTTGAGAATGGTATCTCTTTGATTGCCAGTGTTTTCTTATCAATGATTTCAAGCTTAGCTCGAACCTTGATTTTGCCACCTCTCAACCCCTGATTGTAATCCGAGAAGTCGGCAATCCCACCGGTCGGAAAGTCGGGATATATTTTCGGATTACGCCCCTTCAATATATCTATCGACGCCTTGATGAGCTCGTTGAAATTGTGCGGCAGTATCTTGGTCGACAAACCAACTGCGATACCTTCCACGCCCTGCGCAAGCAGTAAAGGGAACTTTACGGGAAGTGTAACCGGCTCTTTTTTACGACCGTCGTACGACAGTTGCCACTCCGTTGTTTGGGCATTGTAAACAACCTCAAGAGCAAACTTTGAAAGACGCGCTTCAATATACCGCGGAGCTGCTGCGCTGTCACCGGTGCGTACATCACCCCAGTTACCCTGGGTTTCGATAAGTAGTTCCTTCTGGCCAAGATTGACCATTGCTTCCCCGATAGCGGCATCGCCATGGGGATGGTACTGCATGGTATTTCCAATGACGTTGGCCACCTTGTTGAACCTGCCATCATCCATCTCTTTGAGCGAGTGCATGATCCGCCGCTGAACGGGTTTTAATCCGTCTTCGATGCGGGGTACGGCGCGTTCAAGGATTACATAGGACGCATAATCAAGGAACCAGTTTTCATAGAGGCCATCGAGGGCAATAGAGTGAACGTTGTGATCATCTCCCGCCCCATTGTCTCCGGCTTTCACCGGCGGTCCACCTTTTGAAGATTGTTTTTTACTCATCGTTGGGTCGTCAGCAAGATGTTTTAGTTCAGAGCTCCTGCTCTTCCAGTTCTATTTTTTCTTCTTCGGATCTGTCTACTTTATCGAGTTCTACCCGCAGGTTACCAATGATGAATTCCTGGCGGTCCGGCGTGTTCTTGCCCATGTAGAACTCCAGAATTTTCTGAAGATGACTATCCTTGTGAAGCAACACAGGTTGTAGTCTGATATTTTCACCAATGAAGTTTCCAAATTCATCGGGGCTGATCTCGCCAAGTCCCTTGAATCTGGTGATTTCAACCTTGCCGAGTTTTCTCATCGCCTCCTGCTTTTCTTCTTCGCTGTAACAGTATATCGTTTCCTTTTTGTTTCGCACGCGGAACAGCGGCGTCTCAAGGATGAATACGTGTCCTGCCTTCACCAGATCAGGGAAGAATTGCAGGAAGAAAGTCATCAGCAGCAACCTGATGTGCATTCCGTCGACATCGGCATCTGTCGCTATAATAACCTGATTGTAGCGTAGTCCGTCGAGGCCGTCTTCGATATTAAGCGCGTGCTGGAGCAGGTTAAATTCTTCATTCTCGTAAACGACCTTTTTCGTAAGGCCGTAACAATTCAGCGGTTTACCACGAAGAGAAAACACTGCCTGTGTTTCCACGTTGCGCGATTTTGTGATTGATCCGCTGGCAGAATCACCCTCGGTGATGAATATCTGCGAGTTTGCACCTTTTTCGTTCTTCTCGTCGAAATGGTAGCGGCAATCACGCAGCTTTCGATTGTGGAGATTTGCTTTTTTGGCGCGTTCGTTCGCGAGTTTCTTGATACCTGCGATTTCCTTGCGTTCGCGTTCCGATTGGACAATTCGTTTTTCAAGCGCGTCCTTAACCGCCGGGTTGCTATGCAGGTAAATTTCAAGCTCTTTGGCTACGAAGTCGCCCACGTAATTCTTTACAGTAGGTCCGTCGGGCGCCATGTTCAACGAACCGAGTTTGGTTTTGGTCTGCGACTCGAATACGGGCTCCTGCACACGAACGGCGATCGCACCGATAATTGACGCGCGAATATCCGCGGCATCGTAGTCTTTCTTGCATACCTCCCTTACAGCCTTGACAACGCCCTCCCTGAACGCAGCGAGGTGTGTTCCACCCTGCGTTGTGTTTTGTCCGTTGACAAAAGAATAGTACTCCTCCCCGTATTGATTTCCATGCGTAAGTGCAAACTCGATGTCGTTGCCCTTGACGTGAATAATCGGATAACGCAAGTCATCGGCGTCGGCTTTCTGACGAAGCAGGTCAAGCAGACCATCTTTTGAATAGAACTTCTGGCCGTTATAGTTGATCGTCAGACCTGCATTCAGGAACGCGTAGTTCCACATCAGGTCATCCAGGTATTCCGGAATGAAGTGGTAATGCTTGAACATGGTGTTATCCGGTTCAAAGATTACCAGTGTTCCATTCTTCTCGTCTGTTTTCGAAGTCCTTGGGTCGGTGACGAGCACGCCTTTCTTGAACTCGGCCATTTTGGTCTGACCATCGCGGAATGCCTGTACCTTGAAGTAATTGGAAAGTGCATTCACCGCCTTCGTACCGACACCATTCAGACCAACTGATTTCTGGAAGGCACCAGAATCGTACTTCGCACCTGTATTGATTTTGGATACGACATCGACGACCTTGCCGAGCGGAATGCCGCGTCCGTAGTCGCGTACCGTCACTCGCTGATCGGAAATCGTAACGTCGATCGTTTTTCCATAACCCATCATGTGTTCGTCGATGGAGTTGTCGACCACTTCCTTAACGAGCACGTAGATTCCGTCATCCTTGGAAGAGCCGTCGCCAAGTTTCCCAATGTACATCCCAGGACGAAGACGTATGTGTTCCCGCCAGTCGAGGGACTTGATACTGGACTCGTTGTACTCTATAGAAGCCGTTGATTTTTCAGTTTTTGCCATAGTCTTGAAATCAGGTTTGCCGATGCGGATGTTCAAAAAATCGCCATCAAAAGCTCAAAAAATGCAGAATAGGCACGAATAAAACGATTTTTGAATACAGTTCCAGTCTTCAGGCGGCCTGCATTATTACAAACTTGTTTGAGGTAATCGATGGTAATTCATTGATTGAACAACAATTACCGAAACTCATCTAAACAACTTGTTTAGATGAAATTTTTCTAAAAAGCGAATAGACGGGCCAAAAGAGGGCGCATACCACGACCAGCGCCACACTTCCGTACACAATGAAGCCGACCTTCTGAAAGTTGAACCTTTCTGTGCTGTTGTAAGCGCTCAGGAAGAACAATGCCACGATGAAGAAAACGTTCACCGAAACGATCAGCAGGTGAAACCACGCGCGGAATGCTTCTTCCTTCTGAAACAGAGTGCGCACGATATAAACCATTGCATTAACGAGGGTAATAAGGCCGAGGGCAACGTAAAAGAAAACCTCGCGGTTGGCGCTGACGTACTCGAGTCCGTCCTGAATAAGGAACACTCGTTCCGGAAGGGACGCGTAAATAATTAACAGTGAGGCAAGTGTCGCCAGAGTGGAAACAAACCAAACGCCACGGGAAATCTTAAGAACCATGCTTCGCTATTTTCCCGCAAAGGTATCACAAAAATGACACGAACATCGGCGGCGGCGGAATGTTCTGTTGTTGAACAGAAAGTTTTAAATTGCCTGGAATACACTCATTAACAAACAGTATTAAAAGGATCGTGTTATGCAGCTGAACCCGATAGTGTTATCGATCCCCATATTTTTCATCCTGATCGGCGTCGAGTTGCTCGTTGAGCGTTTCACCCACCAGAAAATTTATCGCCTGCAGGACGCTATTGCTAACCTCAGTTGCGGAATTACCTCACAGCTTTCAGGACTGTTTCTCAAGATTTTCGGTATCGGAATCTATCAATTGCTTTTTGAGCACTTCGCGGTGTTTGAACTGGACAACGAAACGTGGTGGTATTGGGTCCTGCTCATCCTTTTGGTCGATCATTCCTATTACTGGGCACATCGCATGAGCCACGAAATCAACCTGTTCTGGGGTGGCCATGTCGTTCACCATCAAAGCGAGGAATACAATCTCAGCGTAGCGCTAAGACAAAGCTCGCTGCAAGTGATTTGGACATTTGCGTTCAGCTTGCCGATTGCGTTTCTCGGCTTTCGTACGTTTGACTTTGCGCTGATATCCGCCTTCAATACACTTTACCAGTTCTGGATACACACGGAGACCATCGGAAAACTGCCACGATGGATTGAATTCATCTTCAACACGCCATCCCACCACCGCGTTCACCATGGCCGCGATCCAAAGTACATCGATAAAAACCACGCGGGTTCGCTGATCATCTGGGATCGTATGTTCGGCACTTTCCAGGAGGAAGAAGAAAAGCCGACGTATGGAATCACGCGACCACTGAATAGCTGGAATCCAGTTTACGCCAACGTAAGCCATTACATTCACATGAGGGATGACCTCGTGCGTATTCCCAGATGGAGTGATCGGATCCGTTACCTGTTCAAAAAACCGGGCTGGCTCCCCGACTACCTCGGCGGTTACCGCCCGGCTCCTGCCGTAGACAAGGCTACCTATCAAAAGTATGACCCACCGTCAACAATGCTGCTTAACACATACGTGTTGTTCCAGTATGCGATCGCCCTCGGGGGTACGTCATTCTTTCTTTTCAATGCATCGAAGTTGGGGACAACGGCGCAGGCGTTTGTGACTATACTTATCAGTATCATGGTGGTGAATTGTGGGGTGTTGTTTGAGCAGCGCCCCTGGGTAAGGTGGTCAGAATGGATCCGCGTGTTCCTGTATCCGATACTTTTATCGATGTTCACGTATATAAACGACTGGCCACCAACGTGGCATGGCGTCGCCCTGCTATATTGCGTAGTTTCTTCCGCCTGGTTTTTCCAGGTTCAAAAAAAGTATGAACATCTGCAGATCGCTTAGTTTCGTTTTCGTTTTCGTTGTTGCGTGTACGGCCTCCGTGCCGGAACTCGACGGGTTCAATGCCGAAGCCTGGAAAACAGACCGCAACGCGTGCACGGGTCAGCGCGAAAACCTCCGGACGAATCTCCTGAACCAGAAGGGTAAATTGCTCGGTCTTTCCGAGATGGAAATGGTTGACGTCCTCGGAAAACCCGACGAACAGGAAATCTACAAGCGAAGCGAAAAATTCTTCTATTACTATCTGAGTCCGTCTTCCGAATGTCCTAACGCAGCACCATCACCGGAACGACTCGTAATCCGCTTTAACGCAGTCGGACTGGCGAAGGAAATCTCTGTGGAGTAACGTTTCAATTGCCCTTACTTACATCGTAAGTCCTGTCCTTACGCCCGGGTGAGTGTTGTTTAATCATTAATCCTCTTACCCAAAAATGAAATCACACTTCCTTATCCTGACTCTCATGTTGTGCCCGGCACTTTGCGCCGTTGCCCAAATCAAAATCCCAAAAAAGGCCTGCGAGCTTCCTAATGGCATCACCATTCGTTACCATGAACGTGGCCCGGCCGATGGTATTCCTGTTATCCTGTTGCACGGGTTCACCGACACTTCGCGATCGCTCTATAAAGTTGCCGAGGAGCTGGAAGAACTTGACAACGGCCTCCGGATAATCGTGCCCGACCTTCGCGGCCATGGCAACTCGTCAATGCCATCTGAGTCATGTGCGGCGGATCCCGCCAGTTGTTTCACATTTTCCCTGCTTTCCAACGACATCATTCTGCTTATGGATGAGTTGTCAATTTCAAAGGCATATATCGCCGGCCATAGCCTTGGCGGGATGATCGCCCAGGAACTTGCACTCAAGCACACGAACCGTGTCCATAGCGTCACGTTGATTGCCACGCTGCTGTGCGGCAGCACGAATGATGTAGTTCAGGACTTTGTCTTGAAAGAAATGCTCAACAATGTAATGCGTCGCGCCGCGAAAGAAAAACATCTGCGGTGGCCGAAAGATGTTTACGAACGTACGCCGGCAAACCTCGGCGGACAAGTCCCGGCGTTCCTGCGTCAGAACTGGGTAACCGAACCGGCTGCTGACGAAACGTTGCTTGACGCAATCGCGTACGAAACGGTGGCAACACGCATGGGTACCTGGATCGGACTGGCCAAGTCAATCCGGGATTTCGACAATCGCAAAGCACTTGAGCAACTCGCCGTTCCCGCGCTGGTGTTGTATTCCACCAATGATCCCGTTTACCCTTACGGCCAAACCCAGGATGATTTCAAACGGTCTCTTGCAGCTGCGGTGCGAAACGGAAACAATTCGATCGTATACAAACAATACGGAAGGAATCCCGAAGATCGCAAGTCGGACCTTGACCTTGGACATAACTTTCATTGGACTGTTCCGGACCGGGTTGCCGCTGATATCGCTTCGTTTGTGAGAACGCAAAAGCCCGAGCCTATACATACGTTCCTCGATGATAGCGGCAACGTTGTGTCGGTTCCGGCAACTGATGGCGCGCTGTCACTGTTGAAGTGATGCGTTGCAAATATAAAAAGGCCGCCCCGGTTTATCGGACGGCCTCTTTCGCTTTTCAGGGATCTGTTACTTCAGGTTGAAAGAGATACCCCCCATATACAATGCACCGTTGATGTCACCTCCAAGGAACTGAGGTTTGTCCGAGTTGAAGATGTTTCTGCCATTGGCATAGATGCTAAGCATGTCAGTGATCGCATAGCTTGCCTTAATATTCAACATAAAGTTGGCATCCGCGTTAACCGTTGTAGTTGCGCTTCTGTACCACGTCTGTTCACCAAGGAAATACGCGCTGCTGTTTATGTTGAACTTCTCGCTTGCCTTGAAGTTCACGTAGAATCCACCATACACTGAAGGTGTGTACTCATGTTTGCTGTCTGAATACGTTACCGCCGGGAATCCTAAACCAGGCTGTTGCGTACTCAGTGTCGGATCGTAGTATGAGTCAGGCAGGTTCTCTGTTTCAGTCGACTGAATGGTTACAAAAGGTTTGAACTGCCACTTCTTGTCTGGAACAAAGTTCACAGCAAGCGTACCTCCCAGCTGTGTAGCTGTAACCGGTACGTTGTCGAAGTCGACCGTAAAATCTGCATCGGGACTTGGCGGATAGGTAGTGAAACCTTTGATTACGATCGCTGTAAGATTCTCCGCTGTCTGACGGAACAGGTCCAGATCCAACTGCAGGTTTGACGTGAGTTTTGTTCTGAAACCGAGTTCAATCATATTAACCGTCAGCAGTTCGAGGTCGGAATTACCACGCTGAATCTGGTCAACAAAGAGACCACCGCCAATGGCGATCTGATCCCTCTCAATGTAGTTCAGTTTATTGTAACCCATGAACGCACCGCTATTGGAACGTGTCACGGCAGCACGGATCAGGTTGTTGTCGTTCAGTTTGTAAGTCGATGCGAATTCATATGCGAGGTACAGGTCATCAGGGCTTGAAAACTTATCCGCACGCAGTGCCGCGATCACACGCCACTTGTCAGTGAAGTTGAAGTCACTGCGAATAAATCCCGAAATGGTCGATATTGACTGTTCCGTACCGTTGAGGAATCCTTTTTCAACTTCGCCATAGTAAGATTCATCTGAAAATACGGCGTTCTGATAATTGAATCCGGGAACGACACTTACCTTGTTACCAAATTTAAATGTGTATTCAGCGTTGAGGTCAGTTACGTGATAATCATATTGCGAAGGCGCGCTTCCATAAAGGATGTTGTCTTTTCCGGAAGTGAATGAGGTACGAACCGCGAGATCGCTGATCTTGGCTGAAAGGTTTGCATAGTAAGAATCCGAAGTGCTGTTGGTCAGGACTGTACCAAAACCCGACAGCATGTTCTTAAGGGACTCGCTGTTCTGGAATCCGGCGCTGAGATCAAATTTGACGTTCTCGGAACGGTTATAAGTAAAGTATCCGTTCACGCCCATTTTCTGCATTGCTCTTTCCGGGTGGGGATATCCTCTGTCGAGGTTAGGCATGAAAGATTTGCCATCCTGATATTCGCCAGTGGCGTTGTTGTAGAAACGTTCGTCGTAGCGGTCACGCTCCTGGTAGTTGAACGACACCGAAGATGAAAAACGTTCATTGAATCGCTTGCCAACCACCGCATTTGCAATCAGCGTTGACGGCGCGCCGCCTTCAACATTAGCCGACACAAAGGTCTTTGCGGACTCAGCGGACTCAGCACGTCTTGTGATGATGTTAACAACACCCGTTACCGCATTTGGTCCGAACAACGGAGCCGACGGACCACGAACGATTTCAATTCGCTCCACGTCCAGGATATCGACAGGCAATGCCTCCCAGAACGTGCCACCAAGATTGTGGTTGAACGCAGGGCGGCTGTCGATCATTACAAGCGTGTAGAGGTTGTTCTTGGTGAATGAATCACTGTGGCGGAGCAGGTTGTCCAGACCGCGGATGTGAATGTCGTACACGCCATTCGATTGCTCGCGCACGATCAGACCGGGAACGAGACGGAGTGCTTCCATGATCGTAGTTGCGCCTGATTTCTCAATTTCGGACCGCGTAACCGTGTAGCTGGACAGCGGTGCATCGAACAGGGTTTCCTGTTTCTTACTCGCCGAGTGAATCGGAATGTTCATCAATTCCTCCAGGGAAAGGTCGTACATGGTCTCTTCGTCAAGTACAACTTCCTGTGCCGATACCTGACCCGCCAATCCGAGCATCAGGACACATGTTAAAAGTTTTTTCATAGTCTTTTCAGTTCTTGTTTACAGCGACTGCATAATGCAGGTCTTTTCTTCGCGTGCAAAAATGCAAGAGTCTGATATTGTAAATCTTGCAGCCGTTTGGCTATTCATACATCAATCAGGCGTGTAAGCATTTCAAAACATTTGGCCTGAAAAATCCGGTAATCGTTCTGTCGTAATAGCGGCCCGGTTTTGTAAATGATGTGATAACATCAGTTTTTCAGAATTTTATTTGTTTTCAGGCACTTCCCCTACACCGTTGAAACATGTACAACTGTCGCTTAGAGACGACCGCCACCGTGATTTCTTTGGTTATTCGTCCGTTTTCCAACAAGGGCGCCGGTCTTGCCAGGCTGGTGATTCTCAGAAGATTATGGCTGCCCGTTAGGCATCAGATTTTTCGTTCCTGACTTTCTTCGATGCGCGTCATGGGTGCAAAATGCGAACAGACAGAAGAAACAGGTGCGATAGAAATGCGAGGTTGAATGCCACCTCAAATTTGGATAACTTTAGCATTACGGCATTCAGTTCACCCTTTCAACCCTAAACCAGGAAGCTATGCAATTTCACAAGAATGAACTTTTTCTGCTTTATAATCCGGAGACGAATAAAGGCAAACAAACGAAAGCGCTTGTGCGGACGATTTGCAGTCACATCAATGAAGTGAACGTAGTCGCTGAAAAGATGGGGCCGACATATTGGAAAGAAGTTGTGACCATGCTGGGGCTCACTCCGAAAGAAATCGTGGATCGTTCACACCCGGATTATCAAACCAAGGTAGCAGGTAAGGCGTTGACGATGAATGGCTGGCTTGATGTACTGATGCACTACCCGCACCTCATTGCCGCGCCTATCGCGATCTACAACGGCAGGGCCGTACTATGTCAAACACCTACCGACATCTTCAAGATCGGAGTCAAACCCGCTGCGCGGAGTGCAGAACGAGTCCTGCCTCACCTTCGACACACTGTTTAGTACCGGTTCCCCTAAACCTCATAACTCACACTCGCACTCACTCTGTACATATGTGGTGATTCAAAATCACCACTATATTTGCGCTTTAACCTGAACTAAGCAATGAAGAAAATCGCAGTCATCGGTTCCGGCACGATGGGCAATGGAATCGCACACGTATTTGCTCAACACGGATTCCATGTTTCTCTAATCGACGTTTCCCAGGACGCACTAACCAGGGCGTTGGCGACTATCGGAAAAAATCTCAGCAGACAAATCGATAAGGGCACCATCACGGCAGAACAACGCGACCAGACTCTTGCAAATATCAGCACAAGCACATCCGTACCAACCGGAGTCTCTGATGCCGGCCTGGTTGTGGAAGCAGCAACCGAAAATACAGATCTCAAGCTCAGGATATTTCGCGAGCTCTCAGCTGCAACAAAGCCGGAGGCTATCCTTGCCACTAACACATCTTCCATATCAATTACACAAATCGCGTCAGTGACAGATCGTCCCGACAAAGTGATCGGTATGCATTTCATGAATCCCGTGCCTGTCATGAAACTTGTTGAAGTGATCCGTGGCTATAGTACCAGTGACAAGGTGACAGCAGAAGTAATGGAGCTTTCACGGAAGCTCGAAAAAGTACCCGTTGAGGTCAACGATTACCCTGGTTTCGTTGCGAACCGTATACTGATGCCTATGATCAACGAGGCTATCTATAGTTTATATGAAAGTGTTGCCGGAGTTGAAGAGATCGATACGGTAATGAAACTGGGGATGGCTCATCCCATGGGACCGCTGCAACTTGCCGACTTCATTGGTCTTGATGTCTGCCTGAGTATCCTGAATGTTTTGTTCGACGGATTTGGAAATCCAAAGTATGCGCCCTGCCCTCTCCTTGTGAACATGGTTCAGGCAGGTCATAAAGGAGTAAAATCCGGGTCTGGGTTTTACACCTACACACCCGGAAGCAAAACGTTAACCGTAGCTCCGCGCTTTGCGAAGTAAGATTATGCGCGCTTTTCTTTAAGAAGGTCGCGAATTTCCGTAAGCAGCACTACATCGGCAGGTGGTGGCGCAGGAGGTGCCGGTTTTGCTTCTTCCTTACGGCGAATTTTGTTGATGACCTTAACGAACAGGAACAGGGCCAGGGCTGTTAAGAGAAATATGAATACCGCCTGGATGAATTTTCCGTAGGTGATTACGGCATCGCCAAAGGTGTAACTCAACCCGCTGAAATCCTTTCCTCCAGTCAGTATACCAATTATCGGCATAAAGACGTCTGCGACAAGCGATGCAACGATTGCATTAAAAGCTGCGCCGAGTACGACACCCACTGCAAGGTCAATGACGTTTCCCCTGAAGGCAAATTCCTTGAATTCTTTTAGCATAGGTAGAAGAATTAATAACAGGAATCAATGTAAGATTCATTTCACATTATAACAACCGGGAATAAAAATAGTTGTCTATCTTTCCGCGCCCGAGCGACCGATGTTATAATGGCTAAATCAAAAAAGACCCCGAGTACCCCAAAAAAGAAGGTTGCCAGGACTGCGGCGAAGAAACCGGCAAAACGTTCGCAACCCGTTGGAAGAGAGACTGATTTCAACATCAGCGCACTTCCACACGTTGGCATTTGGGAATGGAATTGCAAGTCTGGCTCCATTCGATGGTCAGCAAATGCCAGTCAACTGTTGCAGGCTACGAAATCTGCACCGGTCCCCGCCTCGCTCGACGAATTAATCGACAGAATTTACGCAGAAGATCAGAGCGCATTCCGGACAGCAACGAAAGGTGCCCTCGAGAAGGGAAAGGATATCCTGGTCGAGGTACGCATGAGGGTTGGCGGGAGCAGTTTCATATGGGCGGAAATTGCGGCAAGCGGACCCAAATCAATAACCAAAAGCAAAAAGGTCACCGGCACCTTCCAGGACGTTACATATCGGAAGCTGACTGAATACGAGCTTGCCGATTGGAAGACGCGCCATGAACTTGTTTCCGAATCCGCAGGGTTACTTATTTATGATTATGATGTCACGTCCGGTGAAATAATCTGGAGTGGAAATACACGACAGGTTGTCGGATTCAGTCCATCGGAAATCGAACGCATCGAACTGTGGGAACAGCATATCCACCCCGATGATCGTCGTGAAGCAAATCGCCAGCTTGAACTTGCGCGCGAACAACTTTCGACTTACGACGTGTACTACCGGTTCAGGACGAGTCATGGCTATTGTTACATGCATGACCGCGGAATGTTCATTACCGACAGCGATGGCGTCGCCGTTCGAATGCTCGGCATCATGGCAGATGTCTCCGAACGTGTGGCTGCCGTCAAGACGATTGAACAAAGCGAGAAAAGTTATCGTGAGCTATTCGATTGCGTGGGTGAAGCAATCTACGTCCAGAATCCTGACGGGACGTTCCTTGATGTGAATCGCGAGGCGTGCGACATGTACGGTTACACGAAGGACGAGCTGATTGGAAAAACGCCGGAGTTCCTGTCTGCGCCCGGTAAAAATGATTTTGAACGTCTAAGGGTTCAGACCGGAGAAGCACTTGAAGGAAAACCTCAGCAATTTATCTGGTGGGGACTCAAGAAGTCCGGCGAGATATTTCTGAAGGAGGTCCGACTGACCCGATCGACGTACTTTGGTTCCGAAGTAATTATTGCAACCGCTTGGGATATAACGGAAAAGGTGGCGGCGGAACGTTCGCTTCAGGAAAGCGAAAAACGATTTCGTCGTATGATCGAAGACCTGAACGTGGGCGTTATTCTTCAGGGTCCCGAAGGCCATGTACAGATAGCCAACCGCAATGCGCTCAAGCTTCTGGGAAAACCGGTAATCGACGGCTTCGGTACTGACAACCATCCCGGTATACGCTTTACCACCGAAGAAGGTGAAGCCGTCAAAGCAGGCACGTTACCATGGAACCTGGCGCGTGAAAACAAACAATCGGTTCGCGGTGTTGTTGTTGGCGTGGCCGGGAAAGAAGCGAAACCTGAAACCTGGCTTCTGGTAAATGCCGAACCAACGCTGCTGGAAGACGAGCAACTGCAGCATGTTTTGATTACACTCACAGACATTACCGAACGCCGACAGATTGAACAAAGTCTGAAGGAAAGCGAATTGCGTTTCCGGGTGTTGCAGGAAGCTTCCTTCGGCGGAATTGGTTTGCATAATAAGGGCCACCTTATCGATTGTAACCAGGGCCTTTGCAATCTCACCGGTTTCGACTATGACGAACTTATTGGCAGCAACGGACTCGACCTCATCGTTCCCGAGTACCGTGATTATGTCATGCAAAAGATTCTGAACAAGGATGAAGAACCGTATGACGTTGAAGGTCTTCGCAAGGACGGCAGTCGCTACTCATTAGAGATCAAGGGAAAAAATATTCCTTTCGGAGACGGATTGATTCGCGTTACAGAATTCCGGGACATTACCGACCGCAAACTTGTTGAAGCCAAAATCCTTGAACAAAACGCCAGACTTCAGACCGTGACGGAAGACCTGAAACTGCGTAACGAACAACTTCGGGAGTTCACGCAGATTGTCTCACACAATTTGCGGGCGCCCGTCGGAAATATTTTGTCGTTGTTGAACTTTATTGAGAATGCGGAAAGCCAGGAGGAACAGCAGGAGTACGTAGCGTTGCTTAAGGAAGCCGGTACGCGAACGCTGACAACACTCCAGGAACTCAACGAAGTGTTGCAGATCAAACAGGACAAGAAAATTGAACGACAGTTACTTCGTTTCGAAGAAGTGTTTCAACACGTCAGGAATATGTTGAATGCAAAAATTGCGGAGGCGAAAGCGGATATCGTTACTGAATTCACCCACGCTCCCGAAATACTGTATCCGAATATCTACCTGGAAAGTATACTACTTAATCTTCTGAGCAACGCACTCAAGTACACGCATCCCGACAGAAAACCTGAAATCCGTCTCGCTACCGAAAAACGCGGCGATCAGATCCTGCTTTCAGTTGCCGACAACGGAGCCGGTATTAATCTGAAAAGGTATGGGGAACATATATTCAAACTTCGCAAGACATTTCACAAACATCCGGAGAGCCGTGGAATCGGACTGTTCATGATCAAAAATCAAATTGAGGCGATGGGCGGTGACATTACCCTGTCGAGCCAGGAGGGAAAAGGAACAACTTTTTTCATTACCTTTAATCAGTCACTAAGTTCATGAGCCAACGCGAACCGATAGTTGCCCTTGTGGATGACGACAAGATATTCCAGTTCACCGCGTCAAGAACGATCCGCACACTCAACCTTACGGACAAGATTCTGCAGTTTGAGAACGGTGAAGAGGCCTTGAAGTATCTTGCCGATAACGCGTCTAATGGCGACAACCTCCCTGATTGCATTCTGCTCGACATCAACATGCCGGTGGTTGACGGTTGGATGTTTCTTGAAGATTATTCCGGTCTGAAGAGCAATCTCGCGAAAGAGATCTCGATTTACATGGTAAGCTCTTCAATTGACCCTGGTGATATTCGCAGGGCGGAGAGTATTCCCGATGTCGTAGAATACGTTGTGAAGCCGGTGTCGCGCGAGAAGTTTATGGAATTGGTGCGGCGCGTCGCATGAACTCACTTGACTTTGTTGAGCGGATGTTTCAATCCCGAATAGCTGGTTAGTTCCACGCCAGCTGATCCGATAAACATTTTAGCATCGATCTTAAGCGGAATGCGGTTCCTGTCGTCCGAGAAGTAAGCACGTACCGAGTTTTCTCCATCGAAGAGTTTGTTTTTGGGCATAACCGGTTCGAACACCAGCGCGCGCACTTTACCGATCTTGAGCTTAACAGTTTCCTTGCCCTTATAAACGATTTTGAATTTATAGAACTCGTCTTCGAAAAAGCCGCTCATAGCAACTGTATCGTTGACTTTCAGGCCGGAGAAATCCATGATCCTCAGGTAGAGAAACCCTCCTATCATGTCACGCACATTTGGCGGCGCATCGTAATACTTCGGATCCTTCATTTTGCCATCCCGCCCAATAGTCTGCACTTCAATCTTTCCGGCCTCATGGTCAAAGTTGGTCCATTCATCCTTGCGATAACGGCCCTCACGGATCTTGCGATAGAATTGATGGGGAACCAGTGCGGCAGTATCTATATACGCTCCCCATTTATCATCCACATCGGCTACCCAGTCAACCATACCGACAGTTTTTCCGGTTACGTCAACCTTGAAACAATACCGGTCATTTACCTTGTGATATTCAGGATGTATGCGCGCACTACCCTTGCCAACGGTAAAGAATCCATACGTCATCTTGAAGTTGATAACCTCTCCACGCTGAAAGCTGTCGTTGCGGACCGCAGGAAAGAGCTCGAGCAACTCCTGTGAAAACCCGCACAATAATGGAATAAGAATCAGACCGTAAAGAGACTTCTTCATAACAGCACCTAAAGTTACAAATTCTGCCGTTTGGGAATATTATCGCTTGATGAATTCAAACGCTGTGCCACTCCAAAGGAACGATTTGGCAAGTAAGAAATTCTCCCAATCGGAACGATTCAGTGCCGCGAAAAACAAAAAAACGGCGAATCAAAGGTCTCAGACAGAGACACTGTTGTCTCGCAACGCGTCGTTCAGCGATGTCTTCTTGTCCGTGCTTTCCTTTCGGGTTCCGATGATCAGCGCACACGGTACATGGTACTCGCCAGCGGGAAACTTCTTGGGATAAGAACCCGGAATGACGACGGATCGTTCCGGAACATAGCCTTTGTACTCTTTGGGTTCAGAACCGGTTACATCAATGATTCTCGAGCTCGCGGTGAGTACCACATTGGCACCCAGGACGGCTTCACGACCGACACGTACGCCTTCAACCACGATACAACGCGATCCCACAAACACGTTGTCTTCGATTATAACGGGTGCCGCCTGCACAGGTTCCAGTACGCCGCCAATTCCAACACCGCCGCTTAGGTGGACGTTCTTGCCGATTTGGGCGCAACTGCCGACCGTCGCCCAGGTGTCTACCATTGTGCCTTCCTCTACATAGGCACCGATATTCACGTATGACGGCATCATGATCACGCCCTTGCTGAGGTACGATCCGTAACGGGCGATCGCATGCGGCACAACCCTCACACCCAGCACCTTGTAGTTATTCTTGAGTTTTATCTTGTCGTGAAACTCGAAAGGTCCCACCTCAATGGTTTCCATTTGCTGGATCGGAAAGTAAAGAATGACCGCCTTCTTGACCCACTCGTTTACCTGCCAGCCGTCGGCAACCGGTTCGGCAACCCGAAGTTCGCCCTTGTCGAGCTTTTCAATTACGGCGCGGATGGTTTCCTGTGATGCTGCTTCCTGCAGCAGTGAACGTTCATTCCAGATTTTTTCGATTTTTTCTTTCAGATCCGTCATAAGTGTTTTCGGTATCAATTAGAGGTTCATTTGATGTGGCTGCTCAATGTGTCCGCGAATAATTAACTTTCGGATTGAGCGTCCCGCAATTCGGCATGCAAGAAAGAAAAAAAAGGAGAATAGTCATCGCCTCGGTCCTGAAACCTGTTGATGACACACGCATGTTCGAAAAACTCGCGCTGAGCCTCGCAGCCATAGCTGAAGTTCACGTGATCGGCTATCCGTCATCGCGACCGCCAGCCCAACCGTCGGCGGTAACGCTTCATCCCACAACGCACTTCTCGCGAATCAGTCTCACACGTGTACGGATGCCCTGGCGGATTTGCGCGATGATCAGGAAGCTGCATCCTGACACACTGATCATAACAACCCACGAATTGTTACTCCCCGCGCTTATCGTAAAACTTTTTGGGTCCGGGGTCTCAATCATGTATGACGTCCAGGAGAACTATGCCCGAAACATCCTTCATACGAATGCATTCCCGTTACTCCTGCGCCCTTTCATTGCAGCGTATGTGAGGCTCAAGGAATTGATCTGCTGTCCGTTCATAACCACATTCCTGTTGGCGGAGGTAGGTTACCAGCGGGAATTGAGTTTCACGCGCGGAAAGGAAGTTGTCATCGAAAACAAATCGCGGCGGATCCAAAGAACACGTCAACGCCATCCTGATGATGAAATCAGGTTGCTATTTTCCGGAACGTTGAATGAAAGCACTGGTGTGTTTACCGCAATTGACCTCGCCCGACGTCTTCACGAGGCCGACTCACGGATACATCTCACTATTGCCGGGTATTGTGCGCTCCCGCAAACATATGAAAAGCTAAAGGCTCAAACGCGAAGCTTATCCTTCGTGACGATCATCGGCGGAAACCGCCTGGTGCCTCACGAAGAGATCATCCAGTTCATACGTCAATGCGACGCCGGCATTATTGCCTATCCGATCACGCCTGCTACCCAAAATTCGCGGCCTACAAAACTTTATGAATACCTCGCGGGAGGATTGTCAATCATTACTGTCGACCACGGACCCTGGGTTGAACTGCTTAATAAATACACGACGCCGGTTGTTTTTGACCCCGCCAACCCGGACGTTCAGGCTATCCTGGCAATATTGACCAGGCCGCATGCACCATCGGCCGAAAGCTCGATTTTGTGGGAAAACGAGGAAAAAAAGCTGCTTTCGCTGTTCGCTTAGTCTAAGTAAATAATTTTTTTTACCTAATTAAATTTTTAGACCGATCTAAACTTTTATTTTTGTAAAGCGTAATTTATTGATGATGCTCAGCTTTACAGAAGAAAACTACCTCAAGGCCATCTACCGGCTGTCCGAAGGCGGGAGCAAGGCCGTGCTCACCAATGCGATCGCGGAAACGCTGAACACAAAAGCAGCTTCCGTCACCGACATGGTCAAAAAGCTGTCGAACAAAAACCTGATCTCTTACGAGCGATATTATGGCGTGAAGATCACCCGGCAAGGCAAATCAGCCGCGTTGATGGTGGTCAGGAAACACCGCTTGTGGGAAACATTCCTCGTTGAAAAGCTCAACTTTAGCTGGGATGAAGTACACGAAGTCGCTGAGCAGCTGGAGCACATTCAGTCAAACCTGTTGATTGAAAAACTCGACTCCTTCCTGGGACATCCTTCGGTGGATCCGCACGGTCATCCTATCCCCGACAAGAACGGCAAGATCCAGGAAGAAAAACACGTACCGCTCGCGCAGGTTGAACCACGGCACAAGGCGTATATCCGGTCCGTGACAAACGGGTCACCATCATTCCTTCAATACCTGAGTAAGATCGGTGTCTACATAGGCGCAGCCGTTACTGTACTGGAGAAGATTGAGTTTGACGGCTCCCTGGAAATCATGCTTGACGGAAAGAAGAAAGTGTTCGTTTCGCGGGACGCGGCCGAAAATCTGATGGTGAACGAGTAATATGAAAACGAGGGTGAAATACATATTGATAACGGTTCTGCTGGTAAGCATGCTCCTTTCATGCGATTCACCTTCGGCACGAAATCCGCATAAGCTTAACGTTGTAACCACAACGGGTTTAATTGCCGATGTGGTGCGCAACATCGGGGACACCGCTGTCGAGGTAGTGGCCCTCATGGGACCGGGAGTCGATCCCCATCTGTACAAGGCGAGTCACGGTGACGTCAGAAAAATCTCCGCGGCGGACATCCTGTTTTACAATGGACTTCACCTTGAAGGAAAAATGGGCAGCGTTTTCGAAAAGACCGGTTCGTCGAAAAACGTTGTCGCCGTAACACGTGACATTCCTGAATACTTGTTAAGAAAAGTCGGCACCGGCGTCACCGCGCACGATCCGCATATCTGGTTCGATGTTACACTCTGGCAATACGTTGCCGCCACCGTTAAACAGGAATTGCAGAAAGCCGATTCTGCCAATGCCGCATATTACGAACGGAACTATAGGAAGTATCAACGAAGTCTCGATTCGCTGGACAGGGCAGTAAGGGCGGCAGTCCTTTCGATACCGGCATCACAACGCGTATTGATTACGGCTCACGACGCTTTCGGATATTTTGGCGATGCGTACAATATCGAAGTACGCGGGCTCCAGGGTATCTCCACCGTTGCAGAGTTCGGCTTGCGAGACGTAACAACCCTTGTTGACTATATTATAAAGCGACGCATCAAAGCCATATTCGTCGAGACCTCCGTTTCGGAGCGATCGATCCGCGCCATAATGGAAGGCTGTAGTAACAAGGGCTGGAATGTTGTCATCGGCGGAAGCCTGTATTCAGACGCACTCGGATCCCCGGAGTCGGGCGCAGGAACTTATGTCGGAATGTTCAATGCTAACATAAACACAATCGTCACTTCGCTAAAATGAAAACCACAAACCTGCACCGGGTATTTCTCCTGATGATGCTGGCGATGCCATTCACAGCGGCAGCGCAGAACATTGTGCAGGGTGCGGTGCGTGATGCGGAAACGCGCCAGCCTCTACCCTACTGCAACGTACAGGTTATTGGTACAGGTAATGGCACGACAACTGACATCAATGGCAGGTTCACTATCGACGCGGGTAACAGTAACAATGTCTCGTTGATTTTGTCTTACGTCGGATATCAAACCGATACCGTTGCCTTATCACGTGACCGCGAGGCACATTCGTTTTACCTGGCTCCCGATTCAAAGTCTCTTGAAGAAGTCGTCGTTGTATCCGGAACGATGAAAGAGGTGACCCGCATGAGTTCGCCGATTCCTGTGGAGATATATTCGCCGGCGTTGTTCCAAAAGAATCCCACGCCAAGCATCTTCGAAGCATTGGGCATGGTTAATGGCGTCCAGCCACAGCTGAACTGCAGCGTCTGTAATACCGGTGATATTCACATCAACGGTATGGAAGGTCCGTACACAATGTTGTTGATCGACGGCATGCCTGTTGTGAGCAGCCTCGCGACGGTCTATGGTTTGTCCGGAATTCCAAACAGCATGGTAAAACGTATTGAAGTCGTTAAAGGCCCGGCGTCTACGTTGTACGGATCCGAAGCCGTTGGCGGACTCATCAACATCATCACAAAAGATCCCGCAACTTCGCCTGCATTCCGCGCTGATGTTTCAGGCACGTCCGTTGGTGAGTTTAACACCGACCTTTCGGCAACGATGCGGACGCGCGCGATATCCGGATTGCTCGGCATCAACTATTTTAAATACGGAAACGTCCTTGATATCAACAAAGACAACTTCACGGATGTCACCCTCCAGGATCGGATTTCGGTGTTCAGCAAATGGGATTTCACACGGACATCGAAACTGCCTGCTTCTGTGGCATTGCGTTACGTCTATGAGGACCGTTGGGGCGGCGAACTCCAATGGACACGCGCCCACCGCGGAAGCGATCAGTTGTATGGCGAATCGATATACACAAACCGCTTTGAGTTGATTGGAAACTACGGCCTGCCCGTGAAGACTGGCAGTCTTACCGTTGATTATTCGTACAACTATCACTTGCAGGACTCGTACTACGGCACGACTAGTTATCAGGCGGACCAACACGTCATGTTCACCCAACTTCGCTGGCAACGAACCTTCGGCAAGCACGATTTACTCGCAGGTGTTCCGTTCCGCGTCGTGCGATATGACGACAACACATCCGGGACAATGCGCGAGGGCCGCAACGAACCCGCCACTACTACCCTTCCGGGGATATTCATACAGGATGAGTACAAGAATAGCGAAACCTTTGCTTTTCTCGGCGGACTTCGTTACGACAACCACAATGAACACGGCAGCATCTTTTCGCCGAGGCTCAGCGTGAAAATTCATCCTGCAAAAGATCACACGTTGCGCCTTAGTGGCGGAAATGGCTTCCGTGTTGTGAATCTCTTTACCGAAGATCATGCAGCACTTACCGGTTCACGGGACGTTGTTATCCAGGAAGAATTAAAGCCCGAGCAAAGCTGGAATGTTAACCTGAACTACGCTATCATGAAAGCGGGGAAATCCGGTTTCTTTCACGTCGACGCCAGCCTGTTCTACACGTACTTCACAAACAAGATCGTCGGTGATTTTATCAGCGAACCTGACAAGATCATTTACGCGAACCTCGACGGTCACGCCATTTCAAAGGGGGTTACGCTAAATACCGAAGTAACATTGCTTTCGAATCTGAAATTCATCGGTGGCGTTACATTGATGGATGTGTACCAGGTTGAACCGGATAACAACGGCCGGAAGCAGAAGGTCGCTCAGCTTTTTGCGCCTTCGTTTTCGGGCACGTGGTCTCTCAGCTACTCTTTCATTCGTCCGGGAGTAACCATCGACCTCACGGGAAAAACAAACGGCCCGATGGCGCTGCCTGTACAACGACAATTTGGCGATACGCGCCGCGATCGTTCCCCATGGTTTTCGCTCGTGAACATCCAGGTAAGCAAAATATTTGACAACGGCCTTGAGCTTTATGGCGGTGCAAAGAACATCCTGAACTTTATTCCGGATGATCCTTTGCTTAATCCGCAGGCGCCGTTTAGCGAAGGCTTTGACACAACGTACAACTATGCGCCCGTACAGGGACTGAAGGGGTTCGTTGGTGTCCGATACACTTTTCAATGAGTTTTATGGAAACAAAAATAGTTACTCCGCCCGCATTTGAAATTCACGACCTGACAGTCGCGTTCGACCGCAAACCCGTGTTGTGGAACATTGACCTGACTGTACCGCAGGGTAAACTTGTCGGGATCATTGGTCCAAACGGTGCTGGAAAGTCTACGCTTATCAAGTCGATCATGGGGTTGCTGCCGTTAAGCAGTGGTTACGTGAAGTTGTTTGATGAACCAATTGACGCCGTTCGCAACCGGATAAGTTATGTGCCGCAACGTGAAAGTGTTGACTGGGATTTCCCGGCATCGGTTCTGGATGTAGTGTTGATGGGCAGGTATGGCAAACTTGGTTTGTTCAAACGTCCACGGAAGGCGGATCGCGATGTTGCGCTTGATTGCCTTCGGAAAGTTGGCATGGAGCAATTTATCAACCGCCAGATTTCACAACTCTCCGGTGGACAACAACAACGAACGTTTCTTGCGCGGGCACTCGCCCAACAGGCCGACACTTACTTCCTCGATGAACCCTTCGCCGGTGTAGACGCTGCCACTGAAAGCGCGATTATAGACATATTGAGGAGCATGACTGCCGCGGGTAAGACCGTGGTCGTAGTTCATCACGACCTGCAATCCGTAACGGACTACTTCGACTGGGTAATTATGCTCAACACGCGACTGATTGCCTGTGGTCCGACGGAAGAAGCATTTACCAGCGCAAAACTTCAGGAGGCGTACGGTGGAAAACTCACACTGCTTGCCGACGTGGCGGATCTGTTCCGTCGGGAGAACTTTCCCAATCGCGAGGAAGCAACCAAAAAGCAGCAGGTATGAGTTCGCTCATCGAATTTTTGTCACTTCAGGATCCCAATATCCGGTACGTTGTACTGGGTGTCATACTTCTGACAGCCACATCCGCACTGGTGGGGTGCTTTTCATTCCTGAACAAAAAGGCATTGATAGGCGACGCAATTTCGCACGCCGTCCTTCCGGGAATATGCCTCGCGTTTATCCTCACCGGCACGCGCAACCCATTTTACCTGGTAATCGGCGCCTTTGCGACGGGTTGGCTGTCCACATACATTGTTGACCTCATCACACGCCGGTCACGTATCAAGGAAGACACCGCCATCGGACTTGTACTCTCCGTGTTCTTTGGTATCGGAATCTTTATGCTGACTGTCATACAGAAATCCGGTAATGCGACCCAAAGCGGACTCGATCACTTCCTCTTCGGACAAGCTGCCTCGATGGTTGGTCAGGACCTCATGGTATTCTCGACGGTGGCGATCATCCTTGTTGTGCTGGTCGTATTGTTATTCAAGGAATTCACACTGATCGCATTCGATAAGAACTTTGCCCAGGCGATCGGGTTGCCCGTCCAGCTGATTCAAACCATATTGACATCTTTGATAGTCCTTGCGGTAGTCATCGGAATCCAGGCCGTGGGTGTTGTACTCATGGCCGCGATACTGATAACGCCAGCTGCTGCAGCGCGGTTCTGGACCCACAATATTCGCACAATGATTGTGCTCGCCAGTGTCTTCGGAGCCATCAGCGGTGTGTCCGGAGCATACATTTCTTATGTTGCTCCTGCTATGCCAACGGGTCCATGGATCGTTATCGTGATCTCGTTCATCGCATTTGTTTCATTCTTTCTTGCTCCTAACCGCGGAGTTATCAGCCGGATGTTACGGCAGCGTACATTCAGACGAACGATCAACGAAGAGAATATTCTCAAGGCATTTTATCAGCTTGGCGAAGAATCCCGCGAGTTTCGCACGCAACGGTTGCCCGAGGAAATACAAACGCGCCGCAGCATGGAGCCGGCCCGGTTACACAAAATCCTCAAGCGACTAAAACGGCAGGGTTATGTGTCGAACGCCGGTAACACCTGGGAGTTAACCGAGGAAGGCCTGGCCAAGGCGCAACGCGTGGTACGTGTGCATCGCCTGTGGGAGCTTTATCTGACGACGAAGCTGCACATCGCACCCGACCACGTCCACGACGATGCTGACACCATCGAACACTTCCTTACACCCGAACTGGAAGCAGAACTCGAACGCGTGCTCAACTATCCGAGGGTGGATCCGCACAAATCAGAAATTCCGTATGACCGAATGTGAAAGCTGTTGCCACCATGCTACCAATTGAAGACATCTATATCATCCTCACCGCGATACTGGTTTCCACCACTTGCGCGTTACTCGGATGCTTTCTCGTGCTCCGGAAAATGGCCATGGTTGGTGACGCTATCTCGCACGCAGTGTTACCAGGGATAGTTATCGCGTTTCTTGTTTCCGGCAGCCGCGACTCGACAACGATGCTGCTGGGCGCCGGACTCATCGGCATGCTCACAACGTTCCTCATCGAATTCTTTCACGCCAAGGCACGCCTGCAAACCGACGCAAGTATCGGCGTTACGTTCACGTGGTTGTTCGCCATAGGCGTGGTCATGATCACATTGTTTGCCGGTCAGGTTGACCTCGACCAGGATTGTGTACTCTATGGCGAGATCGCCTACGTTCCACTCGACAATATCGTCACCGGCAGTGGCACCAACCTCGGTCCCCGCGCATTGTATATTCTCGGATTTGTATTCCTTGTGGTGGTTGCATTCATCACGCTTGCCTTCAAAGAACTCTTCCTCACGACATTTGATCCCGGCTATGCACGCACCATTGGTATCAGTACAGCAGTATGGCACTATCTGTTAATGGGAGCTGTCTCCGCTACAACGGTAGCGTCATTCGAATCAGTTGGAGCAATTCTGGTGGTTGCATTACTCATCGGTCCACCTGCAACCGCGTACCTTCTCACTGACGACTTTCGTCGGATGTTCCTGCTTGCGGTAGCTATCGGAATTATCGTTTCAATCCTCGGCTTCTTCCTGGCCGTATGGCTGGATGGATCAATTGCAGGTGCGATTGCCGCGATGTGCGGAGTAGCCTTCACGTTAGCGTTCCTCTTTTCGAAGACGCATGGGATGTTTCGGAAAACAATCAGAACGGCTTCTGATCTAAAGGATAAGGCAACTGCCATTGAATGATGGGATGAAATCATCCAATGGCAGTCGTTTCGGGTTGGAGCTTTTGTCGAAGATAGGACTTGTGATCCTGAAACTTGAAACCGTTACTGGGCGAAAGCAGCTCGCGGTCCGCCGGGAGCGAAGACTGCGAGCGATCTGTTTTTCTGGCCATTCGTAAACATGTACATACACGCATCATCAGTGTAATCCATGTAATTCATTGTCATTTCGAGCGGGCGCCCTGAGCACGTGCTGTAATGCGGGAACGAAGGACAACCAAAGTTGTACGTGTTGTGTTGCGGTGTATCACTCACGAGATCATTGCCGCAGTTCGTGTCACCCCAGATGTGACGCAGGTTCAACCAGTGACCGACTTCGTGCGTAGCAGTACGACCTTTATTAAACGGAGCCGATAACGTACCTGTGCGACCAAAGAAGTTGTATCCAACTACAACACCATCCGTAGCCGAATTCCCTCCCGGAAACTGAGCGTAGCCAAGGATAGTACTGTTACCGGAGGTCATGCGGTTTACAACCCAAATGTTAAGGTGCGTCGTCGGACTTGTGGGATTAATACCACCCTTGTTTGACTTCTTCATGTCATCATTGGTCTTCCAGCTCCTTTTATTCGAGTACTTGCGAACAACCTGAGCCAGTTCAAAGTGAATCCCCATGTTACCGATTGCGCTGCTGAACTGCGACGGCGTCTTGGAGAGGTCCGCATTGGTTGCTGAGAAGTCTTCGTTGAGTACATCAATTTGCGACTGGATTTGGGAATCCGATATATTCTCCTGCGCAGTCCGGTAAATTACGTTTACAACAACAGGAATAACGATTTGACCGAGAGCATTTACTCTGCCACTTTCAATGGCGGCGCGTGTATGGGCTTCAATGTTTTCGAGTCGTTCGCGCAGTTTAGGATCTGCTGCTAACTGTGCGTCGAGAACTTCCTGTGCGGCGCATGCACGATAGCTCACGACGTCGGCAATAGCTTCATCTTCGACAACGTTTTTGTCTGTACAGGAACCAGCTAGCATGGCTCCTGCAACGAGGTAAGTCAATAGCTTCTTCATAGGTTAATGGATTAGGTTATTGAAACAAGATAGAGATTTGTTTCAGTTGTGCAACGGAGTCGCTACTGTTTTTCAGTATCCAAAAATTAAGGGGAACAGCAGTATCTTTTTTATTGGGTGCTGTGGATGGATTTTTTACTAATGTAAATGGAGTTGCATATGTAAAAGTTGGGTGCTATAGCAGCTGGCTTCTGGCTGGTGGCTGCTGAAGGACTCTCGTTAGAACTGCGCGGGAAAGAATGTGAATACTTGAACATTTCCGCCACGAACGACGACTCTATTAATGACCATGCTTCACGGCTCCGTTCTCCCCACGAGCACCCCTGACCCCCAAGGGGGAACAGCCGCACAATGACTACAAAACCCTTTGAGTGTGAGATAGGAGTCCATGCCTCAAACCGACGAGTCCTGCTGATAGAATAATTTGCGCAGCTCCGCGACCCGGCGCCCCTGCGTTGTCTGCATTTAAACTTCCGGACAAGGCACACTCACAAAGCACTCACCACAAAATTTCCATTAACTTCGCGCCCATGTCTTCGCTTAACGATACCATCGTAGCCCTTGCCACCGCCCAGGGCGTATCCGCTATAGCCGTGATCCGTTTGTCGGGACCCGAATCAATACGGATTGTGCAGTCGGTGTTCAAGGGCAAAAATTTGGAAAGTCAGCCAACGCATACCGTACACTTTGGCACACTGACAGACGGCACCCGTATCATTGACGAGGTGCTCGTAACCATCTTCCGCGAACCGAATTCGTTTACAAAAGAGAACGCCGTTGAGATTTCGTGTCACGGTTCACCGGTGATCATTCGTGAGATTATAAAGGTCTTGCTGAAGCAAGGTGCGCGCCTCGCCGAACCCGGTGAGTTCACCAAACGCGCCTTCCTCAACGGGCGGTTTGACCTTGCACAAGCCGAAGCGGTAGCAGATCTTATTACTGCCGAGACCGACAACGCGCGACAGGCCGCACTCAACCAGATGCGCGGTGGCTTTTCCAGGGAGATCAATCAATTGCGCGAGGAGCTTATTCATTTCGCGAGTCTCATCGAACTTGAGCTCGACTTCGGCGAAGAAGACGTTGAGTTTGCCAAACGCGGCGATTTGAGGCAGCTTATTGTCAGAATACAGTCGTATTTGTCGTCGTTGATACAGTCCTTCGACCAGGGCAACGTGATCAAAAACGGTATCCCTACCGTGATTGCCGGCAAGCCGAATGCGGGGAAGTCAACGCTGTTGAACGTGTTGCTCAATGAAGAGCGGGCAATCGTTTCAGACATACCCGGGACGACACGTGACGTCATTGAAGACGAGATTGTATTGGGTGGCATCAACTTCCGGTTTATCGATACGGCGGGCTTGCGCGAAACCGAAGACATCATAGAAGCCATGGGCGTGGAACGAACGCGCGAACGAATGAAGAAGGCGTCGTTGATCATATACTTGTTTGACTTGTCGCAAACGACCCTTTCAGAAATCGCACGCGAAGATGAACACCTCGCAACGCTGGGCATCCCCTATCTCAAAGTCGGGAACAAACTCGACAAGGCCGATCCAAACCTGCTACACCAGCTTGATGGGAAAGACTTCCTTTTTATCTCGGCCGCGAAACATCAAAACATTGCGGAACTGAAGGAACGAACCCTGGCATTCTTCAACATCGATCGTGTGAAGACCGGTGACGTCATGGTCACGAACCTCCGGCACTACCACAACCTGATGCAAACACACGAATCACTCGATCGCGTTCTCAACGGCCTCGCCACCGGCATCACCGGCGACTTCCTCGCGATGGACATCCGTCAGTCGCTGCACTATCTGGGTGAGATTACCGGAGTAATTACGACGGAGGATTTGCTGGATAATATTTTTAGTAAGTTTTGTATCGGGAAATGAATCCCTCAACATCCCCAACAAAATCGTGATAACTTATTATTAGTCAATACGTTGACTTAAATAGACCTCAAGGCACGTTGGCGTTTTTTAGGTGTATTTAGGTCATTTGTGTTTTAAAAACTATTTAGAATCCGCTGGTTCGTTTAAAAACAAGTCAAAGTTAGGCACCACCAGTGCTGCAACGTATTTTCGAATAGTACACAGCGTGGTTCGTGAAGCAGTACCTTGTAAACGGATTAACGCTGCAGCGGCAAACTTTACCAACGTGTGGCATCGAGGAGATGCATCTACTCATCCGCTGTCAGCTCACGAACTTCAGAAGCTTGCCCAAGCGGAATGCAGGCATCCAGTTGTTAAAAAAGGCTTTTTATTCAGTGCTCTGACTGGAATACAATGGCAAGAATTAGAAAATTTTAAATGGGAACATATCAAAGTTGATCCACAAGGTCAATCGATCGTTGATTTAGTCGACCAAATCGAACCGAGGTAATTTCCGTTGAGCGATCAGGCTTGGGAGCTACTTGGCGCGAAGGAAGAATTACAAGGCAACGTCTTTGGAAAACTTCAATGGAATACCTACCTCTATGTGACGTTGAATAAGTGGACGATAAGTGCGGGAATATTACGAACATTAACATTCCAGACAGCAAGAGTCACATTCGCGCATTTGCTTTACAATCAAAACGTCCCTGTTGAAATCATTTCAGAGTTTTAGGCCACAAGAACGTTAAGTCGACAATAAGAATGATAAATGTGCAATCATCGCCTGCTGCGTAGGCTTGCTATACTTGCAGCCTCTTTTCGAATCTCGTGGATCGTTGGAACTCTACGTGATTCGACCCAGGCTAATAGCTCCGATTTCTTGAACATGATCTTCTTGCCATGCTTGTAGTGTGGAATCAACTTCTCTGACGTTTTCTCATAGATGGTATTGACGGCAAGATTCAATAAAGCGGCTGCTTCCTGAATGTTGATTAGGGTGCTTTCATTAGTAGCGTCAATTTTATCCTCGCTCAAGATTTCCCTCAGCGCTCAAAAACCAGGAAATCCATAATGGGTAACAAAACTCAAATGGGTAACAAAACTCAGCTGACGATTTTTGTCAGGCACTTAAGGTTTTACCGTGCCCGAGATAACCAGCTTTAGCATAACAAATCTCCCCTCACATCATGACCATCCTCATTCCTGTTGTCGATGACAAATACCAAATTTTATTGTGATTCATCACCGCCGTTTCTTCATTTCTGAAAGTCGAAACGGCCAAACATGAGAACCACTAAAAAAGAGAACAATGAGAAATATATCAGCCCTTCTGACATCTGCAATTTTTATTTTGATTGCCAGCTGCGAATATGAGGAGCCAGTCTCTACAACCAGGGATGTACAACTAAAACTTGGCATTACGCGCTCTCCGGAAAATTCATCCGGCGATTTTCCTGACAACATTACAATCGAGCTTAGGCTAACATCAGCACATGGAGAGTCAGAGTTGAAAGACATTGTTTTTACAAGAGAAGGTGATGATTACTTTAGTCGCTACGTTGCACTGCCGGCGGGTGACTACAAAATAAAGGATTTCGCCGTCCATGATGAGGAGATATACAGCGTTGAAGTATTTTTTGGTTCGTTCAGTGTCGGCCAGAAGAACGAGGTAGTGATTGGCAAAATGGCCTGCAGGGCCGCGAAGGGCTACCGTGTCATGGTGTCCCTGTATGCAGAGGGAGATGACAAGAAGAAGCTGGCCGATGCGATGGCATCTATATACAACAGTGAAGGCGAGCTCTATAAGACTTACCCTCTGTTGGCTAAGACCAATCACATAACTGTTCCAAGCCCAGATGACTACTACGAGCTAAAAATCGAGAAGGAAGGTTACTGGCCTTCATCAACGTACTTTATTTACAACCAGCTTGAAAAGAAACGGTTAGATATAACCCTGTTAGACAGCGCGGCGGCTCCGGGTCCTGCTGTCATCTTCGACCCCAGTGCAACTATGTTCTATATGCGACTGCAATTTATGGATACAGGATCGGTTGTCCTCGATTGGCGGAGTGGAATACCTAAAGAGACCATTACCTTTGCTGTTGACCCGGACGATGAAGCCGGAACCGCATTCGTTTCTCGTGAAATGGGTTATGTGATTTCAGTCCCCCCAGCACGAATAACAGGGGATGTTCATCTGATCAAAGGTATTTACTTCGATGCACAGGCCAATGGACTTGAGGTGAGCTCTGCCACGGCCCTTCAAATATTGTCGCTCACGGGAGGAGAGATAGACAATCTTGACCTGAGCAACAACACTAAACTTACTTCGCTGAGCCTTACTGGAATGTACTTTATCAATACCTTAACACTCCCCCAGTCACATGACATCTCAAACCTTTTGCTTTCGAGGGACTCATTCGATACTTTTCCAACCGAAACGCAAACTCAATATATCATCGGTAATATATACGCCAATGCGGTTGCCAAAAATATCCGTGCCGGATCTATAATAATATCGAATGTAGGTGTATCGGCGGCATCTGCTGACAAGCTTTCTGAACTTCAGAGCAGTTACGGTTGGTCGGTTTCATATTAGTTGCTGTGCCGATTTCATGAGCTCACAAGCTAAAAGAGAAAGGCAGCGAAAGAGACGATGAAAAGCACCGCCCGCGAACAGGGAATCAGAAATGGACCTGAACCACATATGAGATCAGCAATGAGACCCTTAACACTTTTTCTGAAACTGGGAATTATTCTGATCGCGAAGCTGCGATTTTGCAACATTCTTTGCTTTTTTTGAACCAATCAAACGTTATTTCTGATATTCAATTCTGGCAACACGCCAGACGAACTCGCCCGCGCCTGTTTTCACTACTGCTTCATCACCCACTTGTTTTTTCATTAGCGCATGTGCCATAGGCGAGTCAATAGAAATGTAATCGGCCCCGGTGGCTGCATTATTTATTATCGAGAATGAGGTAAGAATCTGGGCTGCGTGACTTTAATCACTGAGCGAGCTGGTACTTGTACCGAACTTTGTATCATGATTGAATCAACAAAAAGAATAAGATGAAAATCGAGCAAATTTATACCGGGTGTTTAGCGCAAGGTGCCTATTACATCCGTTCTGAAAATGAAGCCGTCATCATAGATCCACTGCGCGAGGTTCAGCCTTACATTGATAAAGCTGAAGCAGATGGCGTAAGAATAAAATACGTACTGGAAACTCACTTTCACGCAGACTTTGTTTCAGGGCACATTGATCTGGCTGCAAAGACCGGGGCTACGATTGTGTACGGTCCAACGGCTCAGCCTAAATTCAGCGCACATATCGCAAAAGACAATGAGGAGTTAAACGTAGGTCGAATCACCATTAAGGTATTGCATACTCCGGGCCACACCCTTGAATCAACATCCTACCTGTTGAAAGATGAAAATGGTAAGGACTACGCGATCTTCAGTGGCGACACGCTCTTTCTTGGTGATGTAGGGCGACCCGATCTTGCACAGAAGGCCGCACACATGACGCAGGATGAATTGGCGGGTCTGCTGTTCGATTCCCTCCGCAAAAAAATCATGACGCTTGCTGACGATGTTATTGTTTACCCAGCTCATGGAGCGGGATCAGCCTGCGGAAAAAATATGTCAAAAGAAACAGTTGACACACTGGGAAATCAGAGACAAAGTAATTACGCTTTGCGCGAATCAATGACGCGCGAAGAATTCATCAAGGAAGTTACGGATGGATTGCTTCCGCCCCCAGCGTACTTTCCTGAAAATGTAAAAATGAACAAGGAGGGATATGAGAGCATTGATGTTGTATTAAAAAAAGGCTTGCGTCCATTTTCTCCTGATGAGTTTGAATTGGCAGCCAACGAAACAAGTGCCTTGGTTTTAGATACGCGCGATGCGCAGGTTTTTGCGAAGGGATTTATTCCCAACTCTATCAACATCGGTATCGATGGGAACTTTGCGCCTTGGGTCGGTTCCCTGATTCCGGGAGTAAATCATCCTATCCTAATAATTGCAGATGATGGCCGTGAAGAAGAAGTTGTAACCCGACTCGCGCGGGTAGGCTTCGATAACGCAATGGGCTACCTCAAAGGCGGTGTAAAATCATGGTTAAAGGCAGGAAAGGAAATCGATTCGATCGACTCCATCTCTGCCAGGGAATTTTCAAAACGTTTTCAAGAGCAAAAGCTTCTGGTAATAGATGTTCGAAAACATGGAGAGTTTGCAGCCGAACATGTAGCCGATGCCCTGAATATATCCCTGGATTATCTCAACGACCATCTTGCAGAAATACCTAAGGAAGGTGAAGTGTACCTGCATTGTGCCGGGGGTTATCGTTCAATGATCGCGGCCTCAATTTTGAAATCAAGAGGCTGGGATAATGTGATTGATGTACAGGGAGGTTTCAAAGCGATTGCTGAGACAACCGTTCCCCGAACAGATTACAGATGTACAAAAACCACAAACACGAAATAGAATGATCACAACAAATTCAAACAAGACAGTTGAAAACCTGTATAGCAAAGACTTTCGCCAGAAAATAATGGAGACAGCTGATGCTGTGATCCTTGATGTTCGCACGGAAGAAGAATTTCAGAGTAGCCGAATTCCGGATTCTATTAACATCAACGTGATGGGAGGTTCCTTCATTGACAAAGTAGACTCGTTGGACAAATCAAAAACGTACTTCGTATACTGTCGCAGCGGTGGCAGGAGCGCTCAGGCATGTAGCTTTATGGTTGGCCGAGGTTTCAACGTATACAACCTGGCCGGAGGCATCATGAACTGGAATGGAAACATTATTTGACAGATAGAAAGCATGAAAAATTGGTTGATCTGGGGCCTAGGATTGGTAGTCGGCGCAACAGGTGGCTACCTGTATTGGTACTATGTGGGTTGTACAAGTGGAAGTTGCGCCATTACTTCCTCTCCGGTTAACAGCACTATTTATGGAGGCGTCATGGGGTTGCTGCTGGCAAATAGTTTCGGAACTAACAAAAAGAACAAGAATGATGTTCAATAGAACATTCTGGAGAAGGTAAACAAGAGAAACTCAGCGTTCCTGAGAGGTGATTGCTTTGTGGCGATCACCTTTTTCTTTTAAAAAGAAATTTCAAGATAAATTTCAACGTGACGAAAGTCACAGTACAGGGCTGAGCACCGGGATACTTTTGCTAAAAGTTTTCAAAAAGATGAAGAAAGTATTAACCGGGGTGCTGATAACCGCTTGTTCATTATCAGTTCCGTTGCTTGCGCAAGAATCTGTGCCTTTAGCATTAGAGGAGGCTATTGCCTTGGCTATCAAGAACAACAAAGAGATCATTATGGCTTCGCTTGATGAACGAAGTGCGGAGGCTAAGTTCAAACAGACAAACGCTGTGTTCCTTCCCCAAATCAAGGTGAGTTATACAGCCTTGAGTACCAATAACCCATTGAATGCATTCGGATTCAGACTTCAGCAGGAATCGATAACGCCATCTGACTTCAATCCTGAGCTGCTCAATAACCCATCTACAACACACAATTTCCTGACGAAGGCTGAATGGCAGCAGCCCATACTAAATATCGATATGCTTTACATGCGTAAGGCAGCAAATGAACAAAGAGCCATCTATGCATTTAAATCCCAGCGCACGAAGGAGCACCTCGTATTTGAAGTTCGCAAGGCATACGCCCAGCTACAGTTGGCATGGCAGGCTAAAAATGTTACTGAGGAAGCATTGCAAGCCATTCATTCAATTTATACTTCAACGAATAATCGTTTTGAAAAAGGCTACCTTCAAAAGTCGGATGTGCTGAATGTGCAGGTACAAGTAGCCGCTGCGGAGAGCCAGTTGGCGATGGCGAAGAGTAACGTACAGAATGCATCTGACTATCTCAGCCTTTTAATGGGCACAAAGGCGGGAACCACCTATCACGTTGATCTTATTTCAGGAACAACTGCTTCCGATTCCATTGATACAGAAGTTCCATCAACACGTGCCGACTTTCAGGCAATGCAGTCCGTTGTCACTGCGCAAGACATGATAATGAAATCAAGCAAGACGTCGTACCTGCCAAAACTGAATGGCTTTGCCGAATACTATGTCAACGACAGGGAAGCACTCGGTTTCAGATCAAATTCATACCTGGCCGGAGCACAGCTGTCATGGACATTGTTCAATGGAATGGCTACTCAAAACAAAGTTACGCAGCTGCGCATTGAGCGCGATAAAACTGTTGAACAACTGAAGTATCAAAAAGAACAGAGTCAGCTTGAGTTGAACAAGACGCTTCGTCAACGCGAAGATGCCCTGCTTTCACTGAAACAATATGAGACTGCTGTTACCCAGGCTTCGGAAGCGCTACGCATTCTGCAAAACCGCTATCAGCAAGGTTTGGTTACGACCAATGACATGCTCCAATCGCAAACAGTAGTGTCTCAGCAAAAACTCAACTATGCGCAGACACTATTCAATCTGAGTACCACACAGGCCTACCTGCAATTTTTAACGTCAACTGAAAAATAGAAAATCAAATTATATGAACATACTGTTTAAGACATCATCCTTAGCCCTCCTGTTTGGTGCAGGTATTTTGCTATCCTCTTGCACTGAAACCAGTCAAAACACAGAGAATAAAAAAGTTGAACCCGTCACAGTAACATTGGCTGTGGCGAGCGTTCCTTCTGGCAATACTATTCAAGTGAGTGGTCAGATACAGTCGAAAGAGTCGGCCATGATCAGCACCCGCGTCATGGGGTTTATTACCAGCATCAAGGTAAAGCCAGGCGACAAGGTGCAAAAAGGACAATTGCTCGCCACAATTAACAATGCTGACATTCTTGCAAAAAGAGCACAAGCTCAGGCAATGGTCTCGGAAGCCGAAGCTGCATTAAAAGATGCGCAAAAGGATTACGAACGTTATGCCGAACTCCATAGACAAAACAGCGCATCTACGAAGGAATTTGAAAATGTTACGCTGAATTACAATTCAATAAAAGCTAAAGCGGAAGCAGCGCGGCAAATGCAGATCGAGGCAGAAGCAATGCTGGCCTACACCAATCTTACAGCACCGTTCGCAGGTGTGATCACACAAAGGAACAGTGATGAAGGGAGTATGGCTAACCCTGGAGTACCTATACTGATGATGGAACAAGCAGGACGTTATGAGGTCCGTGCCTCGGTTTCGGAAGCGGACATTGCCCAGGTTAAAGAGGGGGCAGATGCCAATGTAATCATCAAGTCATCCGGAAGGATTATAAAAGGAGAAGTATCGGAAGTAAGTCCTTCATCTCAATTCAGTGGCGGCCAGTACAATATTAAAGTCGCTATTCCTGAAAGTGAAAAGAACGGACTCTACTCAGGTATGTATGTAAATGTATCGTTGCAAACTGTACCGGAGACTTCTGCTAACAGGTCGGTACTGGTGCCTGCATCCGCCATTATCAACAAAGACCAGCTAACAGGTTTGTATACGATCACAGAAAATAAAACCGCGCTTTTACGCTGGGTACGATTGGGCAAATCGCAAGGCGACCTTGTAGAAGTGATTTCCGGTTTAAGCAATACCGAAGAATTCATTGCTGCAAGTGATGGAAAGTTGTACAACGGTGTTCCGGTCCTTGTAAAGTAGTTTATCACACATCACTAACGGTTACCGGTCCGGTAGCAAAAAACGATTCTTACAATGAAAGAAGGTTTGTCGGGAAATATTGCGAAAGCATTCATACAGTCGAAGTTAACGATACTGCTGATGATTGGCTTTTTGCTCATAGGCGGCTATAGTACCATGCTTATTCCGCGGGAAGAAGAGCCACAGATTGATGTGCCAATGGCGGATATATTTCTCCGCTATCCGGGTGCGTCACCAAAAGAGGTTGAGGCAAGAGTTTCGCAGCCGCTGGAGAAAATTATCTCCAACATTAAAGGTGTGGAGTATGTATACTCTACATCTATGAAAGGTCAGGCGATGTTGATCGTTCAGTTCTATGTGGGCGAAGACATAGAACGTTCGCTTGTTAAACTCTATAATGAGTTGATGAAGAACATGGATAAAATGCCCACGGGTGTGATGATGCCATTGGTTAAAACACGCGCGATCGATGATGTGCCTGTTCTTGGGTTGACATTGTGGAGTGAAAAATATAACGACTATGAACTTAAGCAACTTGGACAGGCACTTACTAATGAAATCAAAAAGATACCGGATGTAGCGTCCATTAATATTCTGGGCGGAAGAAGTCGACAGGTTAGTGTGACACTGGACAAAGATAAAATGGCGCAAAGTCACGTTGATTTCCTCAGTATAAGTAAACAGATACAAGGGAGCAACGCACAGTTGTCTGCCGGTAATCTTATCAGTCGCGACACCGCCTTCTCTGTTGACGCAGGAAATTTTCTGAGCACAGCCGAAGAAGTAGGCAAATTGATTGTCGGTTCAAATAATGGCCAGCCAGTTTTTTTGAAACAGGTAGCGTCCGTAGAAGAAGGTGCTGAGAATCCATCACAATACGTGTTTTATGGATACGGCCAACACAAACCTGCTGAAGCAGAGAAATACAACTCCGATTACCCAGCTGTTACGCTTTCTATTGCCAAGAAAAAAGGCGCTGATGCCATGAAGCTTTCAGAGCGCATTGTCAGCAAAGTGGAACACCTGAAAAAAGAATTGATCCCTGACGATGTCCAGGTAACGCAAACAAGAAATTACGGAGAGACAGCCTCTGAAAAAGTTTCTGAACTATTGCTTCACCTTTTTGTGGCTGTTATTGCTGTTACACTTTTTGTGATGCTAGCGATGGGATGGCGGGGGGGCCTGGTAGTTTTTCTTTCCGTGCCCGTAACTTTTGCACTGACCCTGTTCAGCTACTACTTCCTCGATTACACACTCAACCGTATTACACTCTTTGCACTGGTGTTCATTACGGGTATTGTAGTAGACGATTCAATCATCATTGCTGAAAATATGCACCGGCATTTCAAGATGAAACGCCTTCCATTTTTACAGGCTGCAATCTTTGCCATTAATGAAGTCGGTAATCCTACTATACTTGCCACATTCACGGTAATAGCGGCGGTACTGCCGATGGCATTTGTCTCGGGTATGATGGGACCGTATATGAGCCCCATGCCGATCGGTGCTTCTATCGCCATGATGTTGTCGCTCGTGGTAGCATTAACCCTTACTCCGTATCTCGGATATATTTTCCTGCGCGAGAAAGAAAGCCATAGCGATAAGGCACCGGCAACACTGGAAGAGTCAAAAATTTACAAACTATATAAGGCATTCATCAACCCCATGCTTGAAACGCGTTGGAAGCGTTGGGCATTCATGGTGAGCACCATAGTGGTCCTGCTCGGATCTGTATCCTTCTTCTATACAAAATGGGTAGCAGTAAAAATGTTGCCGTTCGATAACAAGAATGAATTTCAGGTCGTGATCGATATGCCGGAAGGTACAACGCTCGAACGCACGGCTGTCGTGGCGAAAGAAATTTCACAGTTCCTCGCACAGCAGGAATTGGTTAGCAATTATCAGGGATATGTCGGTACTGCGGGACCGATCAGTTTCAATGGATTGGTTCGTCACTATGATTTGCGTAGCGGAGAAAATGTAGCCGACATACAGGTAAACCTGGCCGACAAAAAAGACAGGAGCATTCAAAGCCACGACATTGTCAAACAACTTCGCCCGGCCATTCAGAAAATAGCGCAAAAGTATAACGCCAATGTAAAGCTAGTGGAAGTTCCTCCGGGACCACCCGTACTATCAACCATTGTAGCAGAGGTTTACGGACCTGATTATGACGAGCAAATCCGTATAGCAGCGCAGGTTAAGAATTTGATTGACAGCACAGAAGGTATTGTTGATAGCGATTGGATGACGGAAGCCGATCAACCTGAATATACTTTTGAAGTAGATAAGGAAAAAGCCATGCGTTATGGCGTTGCGCCTGCACAGTTAGTGGCTACTATCAATGCAGCACTATCGAATATCTCTGCCGGAGTGCTCCATAATCCAGTGAGCTTCGATCCGGTGAACATCGTATTGCAGCTGAGTGACGCTGATAAAAGTAGTGTCGATGACATTCGGAACATTAAAGTAATTAACCAAATGGGGGATGCGATTGCTATCGGTGATCTGGTATCCATTAGAAAGCAAACAAAAGAGAAAAGCATTTACCGAAAGAATCAAAAACGAGTAGTGTATGTATTGGCTGATATGGCTGGTGAATTAGAGAGTCCTTTCTACGCCATCATGGACATCTCTGATAAGCTAAAGACCATCGAACTAAAAAAAGGCTATTCGCTGGAGGAATCATACAATCAGCAACCCGAGTTTGAAGACAACTTCACATTGAAATGGGATGGCGAGTGGCAGATTACTTACGAAGTGTTCCGCGATCTTGGAATTGCTTTTGGCGTGGTGATCATCATGATCTATATGCTCATTGTAGGATGGTTCCAGGATTTCAAAGTACCGGTAATAATGCTTGCCGCAATTCCGTTATCGCTCATCGGAATTGTACTCGGCCACTGGATACTAGGTGCCTACTTCACCGCTACGTCTATGATTGGTTTCATCGCCCTTGCTGGTGTAATGGTGCGTAATTCTGTATTGCTAATTGACTTCATCAACATTCGCCTTGAAGAGGGGATTCCGTTAAAGCAAGCCATCATTGAAGCAGGCGCTGTTCGTACCACACCTATTCTCTTAACAGCGGGGGCAGTGGTATTGGGCGCTGTGATTATTCTATTTGATCCAATCTTCCAGGGACTTGCCATCTCGTTGATGGGAGGAACTATCACTTCAACATTCCTAACGTTGCTCGTAGTGCCACTCCTGTATTTTAGAATGATGCGCAAGCAACAAAGCAAATAATTGTCACCCTAAATCACTATAGCGATGAAACTCCTATTTGTAACAAGCCTAAAAGAATATCAAAAGACGGTTGCCGATATTTTAAACAAGGCAGACATACCTGTCTTCAGTGTAACTGAAACTATTGGCTTTAAAGATCATCATAAGACCAACTTGCTGGACAATTGGTTCAGCAGCGGAACTGAACAATTCGATTCCATTTTTGTATTCAGCTTTACGGAGCAAGCAAAAACGGAAAGGGCCATGGAACTAATCAAAGCATATAATGCATCGAATGAAATTAGGTTTCCCATTCGAGCCTTTATTGTTCCTGTAGAAAAATCAAGCTATCAAACAGTGTAATGGCTATGGTACATCAACTTGGAAATAACAGTGACTCCGGAAATTCATATTTGCAGTTATTTGCTAAAGCTCAAGATAATTTAGCCTTAATCTGCAAAGAATACAAAGACAGTCCGATCTGCAAAAGAACAAAGCGAAGAACGAAATTAAAAACATTAAATCAATAACCGAAATAACATGAAAGAAAGAATTGTAAGAGCTGTGGCCGGAACAATGGTACTAATCAGTATAACCTTAGCTTATTTCATAAGTATCTATTGGCTAGGATTAGCAGCCTTTGTTGGACTCAACCTGGTGCAATCATCCTTTACACGGTTTTGTCCGTTGGATATGATTCTTGATAAGTTTGGAGTGGAGAAAGGAAAGTGTTGCTAAATAGCAGTCTGATTTTAATCATCCCCCCTGCTGCTAGATGTCGTCAAATTCGCCATCAAGGAAAAATATACATTGCCGGTGAAAAAATCAATCTCAGATAACTGAACAGAATAAAAAAATGGAAACAATAGAGCAAGTACTGGCAATGCCACGAATCGGTGACAAAGCGCCCGAATTCAAAGCGATCACAACACATAGATCTGAAGTTTCATTTGTGTTCAATACGCTCAATGCACGATGGGGAAACCCCGGTGAAGCAACTCCTGAAGAAAAAGAACTGCAAGAACGATGGACACCTATTGGGCAACCTTCGCAAAGACAGGTAATCCAAATGGCCAGGATTGAATGTGATCGAGAAAGCGTTTAAGCACAAGATAGAAAAGATTCAATCGCGTGGTATTTAATCGCGAGCCTTAATAGGCGTTGAGGCTGTTATCAACTTTATCTACCTTTGTAGGCCTTTACGTCTTTGTTGATGGGCTGGTTTCGCATAAGCCAAAATTTAGCGCCTTGTCCGGTGCGCACCAATGCGGCACAATCCAAAATAACGTACCCCTGACGGGCAGAGTCTTCATCTCTGCAGGGTAGAGTGCCTTTGGAGGATGGACAATGCCCGTTCGATCCACTAAGGCCAGAATTTCATCCTGTCAAGAATTTCGTTTTCAACAGAGCCCTTCGTGTCGCGCCTATACAACCGGACAGACCTGTTGCTTGGAGGACCGAACGTGATGATCATCGCGTGGCAGGAATAAATGATATCCCCACCTCTTGATCCGTATCCGCAGCCAAAATCATCACCACAGCTATCATTCGTGATTGTATAGTTAAGGGTATTGCTCCCTGGAGTGTAGTCATGTGTACCATAGTAGCTAACAACGTCTATGCGGGATTTGATTTCCGGTGTCCATTTGCACGCGTCAAATTCGTAGTCGTCTTTGTCGATGTTGCTAATGTAGGATGCACTCTCGGCTGTCTCCCGGTAGAAGTTCCCATAGGAGTAGAATTCGAACCATTCGTAATCGATGCTGTAGTATAGTCTAATCTCTTCCTTGACGTCATAAACGGGTTCGCCGTCTTCATCGTAAGAAGGGCAGACGGGGACACCCTTGCAGCAGTCTTTGAAGATAAAGTTGTTGGGATTCCTTTCACCCCGTGCGTTTAGATTGACGAGTTCGTCGTTGTGATTGAAGATACCCGACCATTCCCAATGCCATGTGTGCTCGAGTATGTCGCATTCGTTGATTGAAGGTTTTTCTACGGTCAGTATTCTTTCGACGATGTCGATCGGTTGATCCTGATCGTCATAGGCAATTATCTCAATGGGTACTTCGACCGACCCGGACGACATTTCTTCTTCTATCTCTTCAGGATCGACCTCGTAGATGATTACAGATACCGTGTCACTTTTCTCTTCCCTGGCAACAGGGACATCGTAGTAGAAAGTTGATCCCTGTGCAGCGATGTAAATTCCTTTGATGGGGCGTTTTTCGGGGTGTGAGAGACGTATGAGATCCTTGATGCCAGCGATGCTGAAGATTGTATCCCTGGTACCTGTCTTGACGAGTTCAGTATTCGTTACGGAAGGTGCGGTTCCCGTCACCTTTTTTGCCGACGCGAAGACGAATGCTTCCATCAACGCGTTCGCTTTTTCAGGATCAGGTTCGTCAGTCTGAGGATTGGGATCCTCGTCTTGTCCGGGCGGTTCTCCGACGGGGTCGGAACAGCAAAGCAATACCATCAGCATAAATGCCACCAATGACCAGCGGTTGGAGATGTTCATAGTTTTTTTGCCCGAATGTATTGCGTGGTCAGTCGGGACAATATCGTGGTCAAGTGCGTGGCGGGGATAATTAAGTAGCTGGCGGCGAACCGGTAATGGGTGGTAGCCCTATAGATTTAGCGACGACAGAAACTCGTCTTTTCGTCTTCTCGAAATGTCAACGTGGTGATCGTCCGTCAGGATCGCATAGCCACCTTCGCCCCTGACATAACGTTTCACATGATTTAGATTAACAAGGAAGGAGTTATGTACCCGGCAGAAGCCCGACTCCGACAAGATATCCTCGAACTCCTTCAACACCTTGGTCACTACCTTTGTCTGGCGATTGAGGAGATGAATGTGAGTATAACAGCCATCGGCTTTGCAAAAGATGATGTCGCGTACGTCAAGGAAATCGATTCCATCTGAGCTTGGAACTGCGAGTTTCTCAAGGCGTCCCGAATGCAGCTGCGCATTGTGGAGAGCTGATTGAAGAGAATACCCCTCGCCTCCCAGACGCTCCTTGGCGCGGGAAACTGCCTGTATCAGTTCGTCGACATCGACCGGTTTCAACAGATAGTCCAGAGCGCTGAATCGGATCGCCTTGATGGCATAGCGATCATACGCGGATACGAAGATGACGTTGAATGATACCGGCGATATTTTTTGCAGCAATTCAAAGCCAGACATGCCCGGCATTTGCACATCGAGGAACACAAGATCGGGTTTCAGCATCTTGATGGCTTCAACCGCCTCCGAAGGCTGTTGAAATGTTCCCACGATCGAAATATCCGGACAGTATTTTTCTATGGAATGGCTGAGGTCTTCCAGTCCGTCAACTTCGTCATCTATGAGTATAGTATTGATCATGCCAGGCGTTGCTTAAGATAGAGGAATCCTGATCTCGACCCTTGTACCGGATGCCTCACTACTGATATCGTTCAGGTCAACAATCTTGACCAGGTCTTTGATCTGATCCCTGCTCAGGAGTTTCAATCGCTCGACCGTCATCGCAATCCCAAGCGACATCGATTTCCCGTTTTCCCTTTCCTTGTATTTTTCCGATTCCTTCCTTCCGATGCCATTGTCTTCAATCGTACAGCGAAGCACGTCGATGTCTTCGCTAACCAGGATTCTGATTTGTCCACGGTGATCCGCCTGCCGGTGACTCAGCCCATGCCATATCGCATTCTCGACGAACGGCTGGAGGATCATTGGAGGGAGGAACGTGTTGTTCATCTCAATACTTTTGTCAACACATATATCATAGCCGATTTTGCCCTTGAAGCGTAGTCCTTCGAGTTGAATATAAGATTCAATCAAGGCCAGTTCATTTTCGAGTGAGACGCGACTGGACTGAGAGTTTTCGACGATTAGTCTCACCAACTTTGAAAATTTTTTCAAGTAAGCGGATGCTTCCTCGTTTTCACCTTTCACAATCATTCGGTTGATGGACGTCAGGCAATTGAAAAGGAAATGCGGATTGATCTGTGCTCGTAAGGCTTTTATTTCAAGTTCCGTTAGCTGCTGCCGAAGGCTTGCTGCCTTGATCTCATTGTCCCTGGTGACAAGTAACAGACGTTGACGGATGGTGTAAACCAGCAAGGCTGCGAGAACCAAGACGAGAACGAATCCGGCGATGAACGTCTTCTTAAGGGTTGACTGGCGCTCGGTTTCTTTCGTCTGTAATTCCTTTTCTTTGGCAAGGAGGGCGATTTGATTGTCCTTCTTCTCCGTTTCGTACCGGATTTCCATTTCCTTGATGGCCTTTGCATAGTTCTCTCCCGCCAGACTGTCTTTGAGGACTTCAAACTTCTTTCTGTACTCGAGAGCCTTTGCCAATTGACCTTTCCTTTCAAACAGATCTGCAAGGTCCTTGCTGATGTTTTTCATCTCCTCTTTCATCTTCAGCTTTCCGGCCAGGTCCAGCGCTTCGCGCAGCAGGGAAATGGATTCTTCGTCGCGCCCGAGAGCTGAGTATACATTGGCAATTCCATGACTCGCGTACAAGGTGCCGATGGGGTCGTTGATTTCCTCGGAAATATTCCTTGAGTCGGTCAGGTATTTCAATGCTAATGGGTGATTGCCAGTCATCTGATACAATGCGCCAATATTTTGGAGATTGATGGCCTCGCTCAGCCTGTTCCTGTACTTGCGATCGAGAGACAATGACTTGAAATAATACTCCAGCGCTTTGTCGTATTCACCCTTCGCGCGATAAATCAGTCCGATGTTTCCCAGGACATCGCTGCTCTCTTTTTCATTCCCGGCATCCTCATAGATTTTCAAAGACTTGTGGTAGTAGCCGAGCGCATCGTCGAGCTTTTCAATTTCCCAATAAACATTAGCAACGTTGTTGTACGTCTTTGCCAGGCTTTCGGTGTTTCCGACGGATTCGTCGATCGCCATCGATTGGATAAAGTCGCCGAGAGCGCCGTTGTAGTCTCCTTCGATGAACTTTACTATGCCGGACTCTGAGTAATACCATGAGTCAATCGAGCGAACTCCCGAGTGGGAGCAACTCGACGAGATGTCTGCAAGTAGTTGCCTTGCACGATTCATTTGCCCCTTGCTTCTCAGGAACTTGCATGTCGCCAATTTTGCCCGGCATTGCCAGTGATTATTTTGAATGCTGTCTGACAATTTGATAGCTTTACTGAGGTAATAACTTGCCTCTGCGGTATCGGATACGACATAATTGTTGAAGAGGCCCAGGTAGATGCTGATCCTGACTGTGTCAGGATGTTGCCCCCTTAAGAGTAGCTTCAGGCTGTCGGTATGGGCGTGGGCATGCAGAGAGACTGCAATAAGTAAGATGGAGAGAAGGAATCCCTTATCCGACCGCTGAAGCTGGAGCATACTGCAAGTTAGCAAAACGAGAAGAAATCGACACAAAGGAGTTTTTGACCCGTCGATCACTCTATCAGTAATACCGATAACGGTTACGAGCGGTGCTGATAATTTGAAATATTCTCTTCATCGACATTATTTCGAATACATTATCTTAATTGAAGTTATCTCTCTTATCCATCGAGCTGGCTTTTTGTCAGCAGGATTTACCAACCGAAATGGACCTTCTCCTTTCGGCAGTGGATTTCCATCAACATGAGTAGTTAACAATACCGTGTTCGATGTGAATTCGGGATCAATCTCAGGTAGCGCATAAATAACCTGATAGTTGTCGGCAGCGGTCACCAAAACATATTTCACTAGATTCTCGCCTCGCAACTGCTTGCCTAAAGTCACACCGGCAGAATCAAGTACAACAGACAAAAGTGTGCCTTTGTATGTATGCTCTTTTCCATCCCGATCTTTAGCTTTCACTTCGGTGGTTGGATACTTTTCAAGGTCATTCACAGTCAGTTTCAATGGCTTCTGCACTTCTCCTTCAATAGAAATGGACTGAGTCTGCGCGAATGTTGCAGTGGCAAAAATGATTAGTATACTTGAAATGATACTCGATGTTTTCATAAATTCTTTTTTGTCGTGCGTTGATTACTGGCTGGATCAGAGAACTCGGGGTTGCTAATAAAGTTCTTGTCTGTTAAAGTATGTAGAAAGGCAATGATATCGGTTTTCTCCTTTTCCGTCAGGCGTAATCCGATAGCACCATCTTCATTGCTCACCTCACCGATAAATGGGCTCAATGTCTCACTTTGTTTGATGTGATCGCTGTAATGATTTATTACTTCTTCCAATGTGTTGAACCTACCATCGTGCATATAGGGACCAGTCACAGCAATGTTCCGCAACGTTGGAACTCTGAACCTCCCGTTGTCAGCGTCATTGGTGGTTATCTCTGCTCTGCCCCTGTCGGAATACACGGAATCAAGGCCGTTGTTGTGAAAAATGTCAGAAAACGTTTTTGGCATTCCATGGCAATGCAAGCAGTTGCCTCCGCGAATGTTCTTGTCCGGCTGTGGGCCTGATGAAAAAAGGTTTAGTCCGTTTAACTCAGACTCAGTGAGCTTGTATTCACCTCGAAGGTATTGATCATATTTCGAGTCGGCAGAAATTAGTGTTCGTTCGAATTGCGACAAAGCTTTAACTATTCTGTCGCCATTTATTTCCTTCGTACCAAAAGCCTTTTCGAAAAGAACTGGATACGTTTTTGTTCCCTTTAGCTTTTTACTTGACGCTTCAAGCGATTGACCCATTTCATGAGGATCAGTTAGCGGAACAATTGCTTGTTGTTCTAAGCCATCAGATCTTCCGTCCCAAAACAGACTTCGTACCCAAAGAAGATTTGATAAGGACATCGAATTGCGCTTCGTAGGAGTTCCATCGACTCCGACACTTTGTCGAAGTCCATCTGTAAAGGCAAGTCGTTGTTTGTGGCATGTTCCACAGGATACTTTGTTGTTCGCTGACAGCAGCTCCTCATAGAATAACATTCGCCCCAATGCAACTCCGTCTTTGGTCAATGGATTGTCCTCTGGAATCACAAATCGACTGCCAAAATTCGCGGGGTATCTAAGTTCGTATGGATCACCGGTGACTGATCTCTCTGTGATAAAGAAGGAAGACAGAACACCAAAGAAAAGGCAAGCAAAGGCGGTGCGAGTCAAAACGCTTTGACTAATCAGCTGCTTCACTTGCCTTTTGTAGTTCATCTGGTTTAAAGATTCCTGAATACCAAATTTACAAAGTAATTCCGACCAGCTTCCGGGAAGCCTTCAACAAGGCTGTAATTCTTGTCGAAAACATTGTTGATCCCCGCTTCAAATCCGACATACTTGTGAATCTGCACTGAGCCTTTCGCATTAGCCAGGTTATAGCCGGGCGAATAAGTTCCGTAACTAGTACTGTAACGCTTGCTGTTATTTTCAACGTTAACCATAATGTTTGCTCGTTTCAAAAAGGTATAGTCGATAAAAGCGAATGTTTTATGGTTCGGAACATTTGTGAAATACAGTGCAGGGTTTGATTCATTCTTCCTTCTGATGTAGGTGTAGTTAGCACCTAACCTGAGGCCTTTCGCGACCGAATAATTCACACTCAGTTCGTAACCGTAGAAAAGTGCATCACCTGCGTTTTGCAATTGAAAACGTCCCGGCTCAACATTATCGACTTGCTGAATAATGTCTGATATCTCACTTCTATAAATGCCGGCTTGCACGGAGAAGTCCTTGTTGATCTTGCCGCTATAAGTAAGATCATAATTCAATGCTACCTCTGCATGAAGATCTGGATTAGGTATCGCCTGCCCCATACGATATGAGTACCTGTCCTTCAGGGTCGCGAACCGTGTTTTTCTTGAAACTGATCCGTTGACAGAGTGATTTGAGTTAATGTCATAGAAAATACCGAGTTGCGCATTGACGGCACTATTGCTATTTGAAGCGAAGTCTGAAATCTCCTGTGACTGGGCATTGTAGTCTTGCGCCTTAACACTGCTTCGACTATTATAACTTACTCCCGGAACCAATGTAAATGATTTGATCTTGTAGGAATTCTCAGCGCCAATTGAGAAAGTGTTGTCAATGAATTCACGCTGAGGCTCACCAGTGTTGTTCTCTCTGTGGACATCTTGTTTTCCCTGGACTGACAACTTGAATACGTTATTATCAAAAAGTCTCGACTCCCATTCAGCTGTTCCGCCATTTGTATAGTCTATCATAATAACTTTTGAAAGCGTAAGGTCGTGTTTGTGTCGTGTAAGTTGTATCGTCATAGCTGAACAACTCGTTGACGAAAGTGTCATGATATAACCTCGCTTTGATTTTATTCCTGTCGCCTATTGCAAAATTGCCTATACCATAGATACTTTGTTTATCCCACTTCGGCCATTGCCAGAATCGAGCACGGATATTCGGGTCTGAACCAAGATAAGGTGGAGTTCCTTTCTCGCTCTGCTGATTCACATAACCCACAGCAATTTCTATTCTGTCTGTTGGCGAAAATCCTACTTTGAAATTGAGTTTTTTATCGTCACGATAAGCATTCTCTCTGTCATCATCTGGCTGATATTGCAGTGGTTTGAAATCGCCAGACATTGGAAAGTTGTCTTGTTTCAGCTGCGACAGTCCAAGTTGAAAGTAGACCTTGCCTAAATTTGATCCCGCATTGAGATTCCAACGATAGCCTTCTCCACTAAACGCACCAACTCTGCCATTGATCTCAAATTTGTTAACCGGTCTCCTTGATACAAGATTGATCGCTCCTCCCATTGTGTTTGGACCGTACGTAATCGAAGAGAAACCTTTTGATACGTTTATCTCTGAGAGATCAAATGTGGTGAATCATCCCAGGTCCACGTAACCGTCATAGGGAACGTAAACTGGAATTCCGTCAATAAATACTGGAATTTGTCTGAGATCAAAACCTCTAACGTAAACCACTGATTCGTTACGAGGGCCAACATTGGCAAGAGATATTCCCGGCAAGGTATTGAGTGCATTGGAGACATCAACGCGGTTATACTTCTCTATCTGGACGGCTGATAAGGTATTTGTGCTATCAAGCGTTTTTGATCCTGATACTACGACTTCGCCAAGCTGGAAAACCCGCTGACTCATTGAGGTGGTGTCCGTTTGGCCGAAGCCTTTTAATGCAAAAAGGGTTAAAAAGAGGGGTAGAATTTTGTTCATAAATCGATATGTACGTGTGTATATATCGTCTAAAATATAGCTGAAGGGCCTGATTTGAAAGCCCTTTAACAAAATTTTCACAGACTACGGGATTAGCTTGTCAAACAACGATTGTTAGGAGACGAGCAAATCAGACAAGTTTAAGGATATCCTTATGCTTTACAACGATTGCATTCAACTGCTCGTCGAGTTGCTTATAGGCTGAAATAATTTTCTTTCCTGCTTCAGTTACTTCCGCTCCGCCACCGTTCTGACCACCTTTATGAGAAACTACGTAAGGCTTGTTCCCACGATTGTTCATCTCGTTCACCATATCCCAGGCTTTCTTGTACGACATGCCCATTGACTTCGCTGCCTTCGCGATTGAACCGGTCTCTCCGATCAATTGCAAAAGCTCAGCACGACCCGGACCGAAAAATCTTTCACCATCAATATCTATCCAGCAGCGGACGCGAATTTCTTTTTTCATAAATGAACGTTCTTGAGTCTCTTCATTCATAAAGATATTGATTTGAAATTACTTTCATAATGGCGGTTCATCACTGGAGAGTGAATCAAAAATCTTGATGTTCTACTTGACTGTATCTACCTTTGCCAAACAGCGAACACCTAAAAATCCAATTCGGCATAAATAGGTTTTGTTACTGATACTTAGGCATTTTTTGATGGTAGTTTGTTTCACGACCCACTTAACGTATTGACATTCTGTAATGAGCACATTTTGTATCGGTAAGTAGTTGATAATCCAGCAGTTACAAAGCAAGGCTTAATTCATTGAACTCCTATACTCCTGGGGTGTCACACCCGTATGTTGCTTAAAAACTCTTGTAAAATGCTGCGGATATTTGAAGCCCAACTCATAAGCGATCTCACTAACTGACTTGTTTGCATCGAAGATCTTAGACTTCGCTGCATCGATAAGTTTCAAGTGAATGTATTCGTTAGCAGATTTGCCGGTTTCCTTTTTTATCAGGTCGCCAAAATAGTTTGCTGAGAGATTCAGTTCGCTTGCACACCACGCTACCGATGGCAATCCAACTTCCTGTGGTCTATCGGAAGCAAAGAAGCTATTGAGCAGAGTTTCAAAACGCTCAAGAACACCTTTATTCGCATTATCACGCGTAATGAACTGGCGGTCGTAAAACCGAACGCAATAATTCAGGAACAATTCAATGTTTGATGCGATGAGCGTCTTGCTATGCTTATCAACCCCGTGCTCAAGCTCAAATTTGATTTTCGAAAAGCAGTCGAGAATGATCTGTCTTTCACGCTCTGATAGGTGAAGGGCTTCGTTCGTTGTGTATGAAAAGAATGAGTACTCATTCATGTGACGGCCGAGGGAAGTGCCGTGTACGAAGTCGGCATGAAATACCAATGCGAGTCCTTGTGGTTGATACCACTCTTCGCCTTGCGATCCAATTACCTGACCCGGAGCAAGAAACACAAGTGTCCCCTCTTCATAGTCATAATTACTGATCCCATACTTAAGGTCCCCACATTTGATCTCTTTCAGGAACACGACATAAAACCCATAGCTCATTTTCCTAAGCTGCCTGGGTGCTGCCTTCGACAGGTCAACCACACTAACCAGCGGGTGTAGTGTCTCATTTCTGTTAAATGTGTTGTACTGGCTTACGGTGTCAAACTTCAATATTTCTTCCATAGCGGGGGCATTATTTCTATTCAAAAGTAGGGCTTCCAAGCCGGATTTCGCTGTTTCCAGTATCAAATCAGTGAAATTGGTAGGTAAACCAGTAATCCGTATAAGTCCGTGGCCCTAAATCATAACACCTTTGCATAGTCATTAGATCGGAGATGTTCTCCACAGATACTATGCAAAAGAGAAAACTGGGAAACAGCGGGTTGGAAGTATCAGCAATTGGGTTGGGTTGCATGGGGTTAAGCTTCGGCTATGGCCCAGCGGCCGACAAGCGCGATGCTATCAATCTAATCCGGACCGCATACGAACTTGGGGTCAACTTCTTTGACTCGGCAGAGGCCTATGGACCATTCTTAAATGAAGAACTTCTTGGTGAGGCAGTCGCTCCTTTCCGCGATGAAGTTGTTCTTGCAACGAAATTTGGTTTTGAAGGTGGCGTAACGAGCAAAGGTCTCAATAGCACTCCGGCAAATATCAAAGCAGTAACCGATGCCGCACTCAAACGATTAAAAACTGATCGAATCGATTTACTTTATCAGCACCGAGTTGATCCAAACGTTCCGATGGAAGACGTTGCTGGCACGGTAAAAGAACTTATTGCTCAAGGCAAGGTTAAGCACTTCGGATTATCTGAAGCCGGAGTTGAGAGCATCAAAAAGGCGCATGCAGTTCAACCAGTCGCAGCACTGCAAAGTGAATATTCAATGTGGTGGCGGGAGCCTGAAAAGGATATTCTTCCGCTTCTTGAAAAACTTGGAATTGGCTTCGTCCCCTTCAGTCCACTCGGAAAAGGATTTCTTACTGGCGTGATAAATGAACACACAAAGTTCGATGAAACGGATTTCCGGAATGTAGTGCCGCGATTCAACGAAGAGAATAGAAAAGCGAATCAGGTTGTAGTTGACAAGATTTCAGAATTCGCAAAACACAAGAAAGCTACACCTGCACAAATCGCTCTAGCCTGGGTACTTGCACAGAAGCCCTGGATAGTTCCTATTCCAGGAACAACGAAGATCAATCGTCTACAAGAGAACTTGAAAGCTGATTCTATTGCGCTTGGCCCACAAGACATGGCTGAAATCGAAAATGCATTCTCAGAGATTCAGATCCAAGGTGCGCGGTACCCTCAACATTTGCAGGAACGAGTAGGCCGTTAATTGAATCAATCAGATACAAAATCGAGACAATGAAACAAATACAATTAATAATACTATTACTAATGACAGCAATAAGTTTTGTGAACGCTCAAACGGAAAAAAAGGCTCGTCCACAGAACCCATACACTTTAGTCTATGAAGGAGCAATCACAGAAAACATAAAAGGCAAAGTGAACATCCATCCAGTGACCTATAAACTGAATGGAATAGATATTGCAGCCAATGTGTACACTCCGGCAAACTATAATGAATCCAAGAAATATCCAGCCATAGTCGTTGCTCATCCGAATGGCGGTGTAAAAGAGCAGGCTTCCGGACTTTATGCGCAACGTTTAGCCGAAACTGGCTTCATAACAATCGCGGCTGATGCAGCCTACCAGGGCGCAAGCGGTGGCGAACCACGACATACCGACAAGCCAGCCTTCCGCATTGATGACATACGAGGCATGGCAGATTTCATCACGGGTTATGCAGGTGTGGACGCAAGCCGTCTTGGTGTGCTTGGCATTTGTGGAGGTGGTGGTTATACGCTCAAAGCTGCGCAGTCGGACAAAAGGTTTAAGGCAGTATCTACGTTGAGCATGTTCAACTCAGGCGAAGTAAGGCGTAATGGATTTCAAAATTCGCAGGCAGCAACCATTCAGGAGCGTTTGCAAAAAGCTTCGGATGCTCGCGCTCAAGAAGCATCAGGCGGAAAAATCACATACGCTGGAGTGGCTAGCATAACAGATGAAGAAATCGCCAACACTCCCACTGACCTGTACCGCGAAGGATATCAATACTACTACAGAACGCATGCACATCCCAATTCAACGTTCCTCTACACAATGAGCAGCTTACTTGACCTGATGACCTGGGATGCTGCAACTAATATGGATTTAATCAATCAACCACTGCTCATGATTGTCGGAAGTAAAGCCGACACGAAGTATATGACCGATGAGGCATTTCCGAAAGCAAAAAATGCAAAAAGCAAAGAGATGTTTGTGCTTGAAGGAGCGACGCACATTCAAAGCTACTGGAAACCAGAATATGTGAACAAGGCTGTCGCCAAACTGACTGACTTCTTCAATAAGAATCTAAATGCGGACCAACCCAAGTAATATTATGAAAAGCCTCCTTTCATTAGCGTTTTTTTGTGGGGTGATCATTTCATGTGCCCAGGAGAAGACGAACGATAAAAATAATCCATCAGCAACAAACAGCGTTTTTCCGAAGGGAAACCGCATCACAAACAACAATTTTACTGGCGTAGTCTATTTGCAAAACCTGATGGATGCCGATAGCATTAATCCCACGTCAGTTGGCAACGTAACCTTTGAAGCTGGTGCAAGAACGAAATGGCACCTGCATCCAGGCGGTCAAATCCTTTTAGTAACTGACGGAGTCGGGTATTATCAAGAAAAGGGACAAGCTAAGAAGATACTTCGTAAGGGTGATGTGGTCAAATGTCCGGCCAATGTACCGCATTGGCATGGCGCAAGCGTTGATACTGCATTTACACACGTCGCTATCACAAATCGTCACCTGGGAGAAACTGTATGGATTAATGAAGTAACAGACGCAGAATATGAAAAGTAAACGGAGCCGCTCAGGCTCAAGATATAATCAATATGAAGCATACCAGATTTGAACTAGTAGTATTTGCAGCAATAATTTTGTCGTCATTCTCTGTTTACGCTCAAAAGAAACAACCAATCGTTATACAGGATCAAGGTAGCTTTGCTGTGGGGGGATCTGTTATTACTGCCCCGGGTACATTTGATCCGATCAAACACGGGGCATTCAATCCGGCAAACCAAAGCTCAGAAGGTCAAACATTGCACGGAGACCATGCCTATGTCTTTTATCAGATTCCTGATAAAGCAAGGAAACTTCCGTTGGTGATGTGGCATGGATACGGACAATTTTCGAAAACATGGGAGACAACTCCTGATGGTCGCGAAGGATATCAAAACATATTTCTACGACAACGCTTTCCAGTCTATCTCATTGATCAACCCAGACGTGGCCGCGCTGCACGTGGAACCGTAGGTGGAACAATCTCTGCAGCACCAGAAGATCAATTGTGGTTTGGAATATTCCGTTTAGGAGTTGGCAATGAGTTTTACCCTGGCGTGCAATTCTCGAAAGATCGTGAAGCACTTAATCAGTACTTCCGCCAGATGACTCCAAACATTGGACCTATCGATATTGAACTAAATACAAACGCAGTATCTGCATTGTTCGATACAATAGGAGAAGGCATTCTTGTTACACATTCACACAGTGGTGGCCAAGGTTGGATGACCGCGATTAAAAACAGGAATATCAAAGCAATTGTCTCTTATGAGCCCGCAAGCAATTTCTTATTCCCGGAAGGGCAAGTCCCGGAAACGATCAAGTACGCGGGTGGAAGTCTTAGGGCAGTTGGTGTTCCAATGGCAGATTTCATAAAGCTCACGAAAATTCCAATCGCAATATACTATGGAGACAACATACCATCTGAGCCTGTTGAGAATCCCGGGCAGGAACAATGGCGCGCAGCACTCGCGATGGCCAGGCTTTGGACTGACGCGATTAACAAACTCGGTGGTGACGTAACTCTTGTTCACCTTCCAACAATCGGCATAAAAGGAAATACTCATTTTCCATTTTCTGACTTGAATAACGCGGAGATAGCCGAGCTCATGTCAAAATGGTTAAAGGAAAAGGGATTAGATAAGTAATAAAGAAAACTAACAATCCATAAAGTTATGAAACAATCAATACTCGGAATCTGCTTGATACTTTTTACAACGCTTTCAGGTTTCGCACAGACAGCGAAGACAACAACGTACACGAAAGCCGAACAGGAGGTTGTGAATCTTTCTAAAGACAAATGGCAATGGATGGCTGACAAGAATGTCGATAAGCTTAGCCAACTCTTCCATGACGAATCAAAATTTGTTCATATGAGCGGCACATGGAAAAAAGATGAGGAGATTGAGATCATCAAGACCGGAAGCATCTGGTACAAAAATGCTGAGGTGCATGATACGGCTGTGGAGATTGTTGATGATGTCGCCGTTGTCTGGAATCGAATAACACTAACAGCGGTCGTTCGAGGAAACGATGCTGTGAACCAATTCACAGTTACAGAAGTCTATAAGAAGCAGAAGAAAGACTGGAAGTTACTGGCATTGACTTTCAGTAGCGTGCGTGATACTCACACCATCAAGCATTAGCATGAAATTACTGACGGTATTATTTGGATTGGTTTCACTTGCATGCGCAGCACAGACAGCGGACGCTGATACTGAATCGCGTCTTAGTGATAATTCCAATAAAATACTTATCGTCTATCTGTCGCGTACAAATAACACTAAAGCAATCGCGGAAATTATTCACAATAATATTGGCGGAACGCTTGTAGGGTTAGAACTGAAAAAACCATATCCGGAAAATTACAAAGCAACTGTCGATCAGGTCGCGAAAGAAAATGAAACAGGTTATCTCCCACCGTTAAAAACCACGATTGAAAACATTCAGCAATATGACTTGGTGTTTGTCGGATTTCCCACCTGGGGAATGCAATTGCCACCGCCAATGAAAAGCTTTTTAAAGCAATATGATCTCAGTGGAAAAACAGTGGTTCCGTTTAATACCAATGGCGGCTATGGCATCGGAAGCACCTTCGACACGGTTAAGGAATTGTGTCCGAACAGCACGATCCTCGATGGTTATTCGGTAAAAGGCGGAGTCGAAAGGGACGGAATTTTCTTCGTTATGGAAGGCGAAAAAGAAAAGCACGCCCGTACCGAAGTGCTGAAGTGGTTACAAAAAATCAATGTAATAAAATGAGACAACGCGCTATACCTACGGCAAATTTATTCTGCATATCTGTGATTGCATTCACATTGTTAAATGCATATGTAAAAGCCCAAAGTACATCAGATAAGCCGCCACTGACCGAAAGACAAAAATCCATCGCGGTAATTTCAGCTCTTGCGGCAAAAGGCGATTTGACAAGACTAAAAAATGCTCTCAACACAGGGCTTGATGCTGGCCTCACAGTAAATGAATGCAAAGAGGTCCTTGTACATCTGTACGCCTATTGCGGATTTCCGCGAAGCATTAGCGGGCTTCAAACGCTTATGGCTACACTCGAAGAAAGAAAAGCGAAAGGAATTAAAGACAACATTGGGAAAGAAGCCACACCTGTCAGCGATTCAAATAAATATGAAACCGGATGGAAGAATCTGGCAAAACTTGGTGGACGTCCAACCGATGGTCCAATCGAGAAGCCTACTAGTGGCTATAGTGCATTTAGTCCTGAGATTGACAGGTTTCTCAAAGAGCATTTGTTCGCAGATCTTTTTTCAAGGGACGTATTGACCTTTGCTGAACGTGAGCTTACTACTATATCTGTGTTAACTGCCCTTGGCACGGGTGTGGAACCAATGCTTTCCTCCCACCTGGGGTTGACTATGAAACAAGGAATTACAAAGAATCAAATCGAAGAGGTATTCATGGTAATTGAAAAATCTGTAAGCAAGAAAGATGCAGATGCCGCACGAAAGGTATTTGCTGAAATGTCGTCTCGAAACTAAGTCAACGAATCAACACACTTGAACTACCTAAATAGAATGAGGAAAATAATGATAGGACTTGCAGCTTTGCTCTTCGTCACTGCGGCGAATGCTCAGCAAGGCTCTGGGCCGGAAGTACGTACAAAAAGCGGAGTTGTGCGTGGTGGCACTGACGAAGACGTATCGTACTTCAAAGGGATTCCTTACGCAGCACCTCCCGTTGGCGCAAACCGTTGGCGACCGCCCCAACCGGTAACCCCATGGAAAGACGTTCGCGATGCAACGAAAGACTGTGCTGATTGTCCGCAACGTGCATGGCCAGGTTCCACATCCGTTCAGTCAGAGGATTGTCTTTTCCTTAATGTATGGGCACCCGCTTCCAGAGACAAAAAATCGAAATTACCTGTTATGTTCTGGATTCATGGAGGCGGGTTTACTGGCGGTAGCGGTTCAGGTCCTGGTTCTTCTGGAAAAGCTTTTGCAAAACAGGGTGTCATCCTTGTAACGATCAACTACCGGCTAGGACGTCTTGGACATTTTGCCTTTCCTGCGTTAAGCAAAGAAAATCCAGATGAGTATAAAGGCAGTTACGCATTTATGGATCAGATTGCTGCACTTAAATGGGTTAAGGAGAACATTGCAGCTTTCGGAGGCGATCCCAATAACGTGACGATTTTCGGTTTCTCAGCTGGCGGAGTCGCAGTTCATTCACTCTTAACAATACCATCAGCAAAAGGTCTTTTCCACAAGGCTATTGGTCACTCAAGCGGTGGTCGCGATGGTGTTTTGACGGGAAGGCCGATCAACAAGGATAACGCTGATCCACTGTATTCAATTTCGGCAGAAACGATCGGAGTTAATTTTGCACGTCGACATAAAATCGAAGGTACTGACGCAAGTGCATTGACAAAGCTTCGGGGCCTTAGCGTTGATCAGATTGTAGATGGTGGCCAGGAGACTGACAGCTCTGGTGCTAGAACCTATTCCGGTCCCATTCTCGATGGCAGGCTCGTAGTGGAAACTGCAGAGAGTGCATATAATGCCGGAAGGTTTCCTGCTGTTCCTCTGATGATTGGTAATTGCAGCGCGGAAATAGGCGGGCCATTTGTTAGTAATGCAACTACGAAAGAAGCACTATTTACTCTTTTTGCAGAAAACGAAGCCGAAGCGAAAGCTGCATTCGATCCGAATGGCAACAAAGAGTTCGCAGAGGTGCAGACGATCTTTAATACAGACTGGGTGTGGGGCGAGCCTGCACGCATGACAGCCAGAGCATTCACCAAAAAAAGCGCTCCAGCGTACATGTTTCAATTCGGCTACGTACCTCCCGCAGCAAGAGAAAGGGCGCGTTATGGTGCCGGTCACGGATCAGATATTGCATTTGCCTTCAACACACTAAATGCAAGATGGGGAGCACCTCCAGAATCAACTGCCGAAGAAAAAGAACTCGCCAGAATCATGAATACATATTGGACAAACTTTGCCAAGACAGGCAATCCCAATGGTAACGATCTTCCCGATTGGCCTAAGTATGACACCCAAAAAGAAGAAATTCTCGATGTTGACTTAGATGGCAAAGTTGCGGCAAAACCAGATCCGAGGAAAGCGAGATTGGATGTGATTGAAAAGGCATTTAAGAAACGAGAACGTATGCAGTCACGCGGGATTTAAAGGACACGGCCTTGTTCTGCCAATCTTAAACAATATAAACATTTCACTATGGAAGACATATCAGCAGGAAACAGGGATCATCAAAATGATCCGGTTCGGTCCAATCCGGGACGTAGAGGATTTCTGAAAGCAGGTGCTACAGTTGGTGCTGCGTTTATAGCAGGGCCGTCTTTGGCTATGTCAAACGTGCAAGCCAATTCAGGTGAATTAAACGATTCACTTAAACAGAACGCTAAGGAGCGAACCCTGGGATCAGGGGAATGGGCAATGAAAGTATCACCCTTAGGGCTCGGCTGCATGGGTATGAGCTACCATCGAAGCTTTATTCCAGAGAAAAAATACATGATCACACTGATTCGAAAAGCGGTCGAGATGGGTGTGAATTTTTTTGACACTGCCGAAGCGTACGGGCCATACACCAATGAAGTGCTTCTCGGTGAGGCGTTGAGTCCTGTTCGGAAACAAGTTCAAATCTGCACTAAGTTCGGGTTCAATATCCAGAACAATCAATTGTCCGGCCTTAATAGCAAGCCGGAGCAGATCAAAAAAGTTGTAGAGAATTCTTTGAAAAGTCTGAAGACCGACTACATCGATCTATTGTATCAGCATCGTGTTGATCCCAACGTTCCGATGGAAGATGTTGCAGGCACGGTTCAAACCTTGATCAAGGAGGGAAAAGTGAGGCATTTTGGTCTCAGCGAGGCGAGTGTTGAAAAGATCCGTCAGGCACATAAGGTTCAACCTGTCACCGCGCTGCAAAGTGAATATTCACTTATGACAAGGGAACCTGAAAAGGACGTCATACCCTTGTGCGAGAAGCTTGGTATTGGGTTCGTACCATACAGCCCGTTGAGCCGGGCATTTTTGTCAGGATACATTAATCAAAATACTAAGTACAACCCCTCCAACGATAACCGACCTACGCTGCCCCGATACCAGCCGGACGCCATCAGAGCGAACTGGGTCATGGTTGAAACACTTGCCGCATTTGGCAATCAGCGCGGACTGACGGCAGCACAAGTGGCGTTGGCCTGGTTGCTTGCTCAGAAACCGTTTATTGTGCCCATACCAGGAACGACAAAGCTTGCTCATTTTCAGGAGAATCTGTGGGCGGCTGACTACGAGTTCCCGGCGGATGAATTGACGAAACTGACGAAGGAAGTCTCTGTTATCAAAATCGTTGGAGACCGTTACACAGGTGCTCAGGCCGAGCAGACCAAAAAGTAACAAATTGAATAAACAAGTTTGTAAATTGGATATATCCTGGTGTAAATTGGATATATCCTGGAATAAAAACTTACATCAATGGCAACAATCAACCTTAATGTCAACGGGAAAAAACGCACAGTGGACGTAGATCCAAAAACGCCTGTGCTGTGGGTACTACGGGACCATTTAAATCTTGTGGGAACAAAGTTCGGATGCGGTATCGCTCAATGCGGTACGTGTACTATTCACGTGGATGGTAATGCGACACGCTCATGCATTCTGCCTGTTTCATCCGTTGAAAATAAAGAGATCGTTACCATCGAAGGGCTTTCTGAAGATGGTGATCATCCAGTCCAAAAAGCGTGGCTTGAACATGACGTTGCACAGTGTGGGTATTGCCAGGCTGGACAGATTATGAGTGCCGCTGCGTTATTGAAAAGCAATGCAAATCCAAGTGAGGAAGAGATTGAAAACACTATGAACGGAAACATTTGCAGGTGCGCTACCTACCTTCGCATTAAAGCTGCCATCAAAACTGCCGCATCAAACGCATAAACCCAGAACGTCATGACTGCAAATACAAACAAGGCAATCAATAGAAGAAATTTCCTGAAAGTCTCAGCATTGGCCGGAGGCGGAATGATGTTGAGCTTTAGCTGGCTCGCAGGATGCAAAACGAAAGATGAAGAACTGCTGGCGATGCCGGAGGAATGGTTTGAACTTAATAATTACATCAAGATCGGAAACAATGGAGTAGTTACACTAATGTCTCCTAATCCTGAGTTTGGTTCCAATGTTAAGACGTCAATGCCGATGATCCTTGCCGATGAGCTTGATGTGGATTGGAAAAACGTCGTTGTCCAGCAGGCAGACTTTTTTCCGGAACGATTCGACAGGCAATTCACCGGTGGCAGCCAGGGCATCCGGCAGGGCTGGAAGCCGCTTCGTACTGCAGGTGCGACTGCACGTCAAATGCTTGTCGATGCATCAGCGAAGCATTGGAATGTTCCGGCTAAAGAAATCACGACGGAAAATGGTGTACTTCATCATAAAGCAACAGGAAAGAAAGCGGGTTACGGTGAAATGGCGTCACTTGCTGCAACCATGCCTGTACCTGCCGACGTAACCACGAAGGCCATAAAGGATTTCAAGATCATTGGAAACTCTAAGAAGAATGTTGACGGTAAGGATATTGTGACCGGAAAACCGCTTTTCGGAATTGACTATACGGAAGAGGGAATGTTGATCGCGATGATTGTCCATCCACCCTTCGGTATGATGATCAAATCACTTGATGCTTCTTCGGTAAAGTCGATGCCGGGGATAAAGGATGCTTTCACGATCAAGACACTCACAGAAGATTATGAACGAAATGGTTTTGATACCACAAGTTTTCTTGAGCTTGGCGTCATTGTTGGCAATACCACCTGGGAAGTGATGAACGCGAAGAAAGCGTTGAAGGTAGAGTTTGAACCAATGCCCGAATACACGGTGACCATGCAGCAATGGGGACGCGGAAAAGTAACAGCCGTCATGCCGAAAGGATTGGAGAGTACTGAAAGTCATCGGGCACAAATGGAAAAGGCTTCGAAGGGAAAGGCAGATATCCTCCGTAAAGACGGAAATCCGGAAGCTGCTTTCAAAAATGCAGCAAAAGTGCTGGAGCGCAAATACACTGCTCCGCATCTCGCCCACAATACAATGGAACCCGCAAATTGTTTTGCGAATGTAACAGCGGATAAAGCCGAACTTTACGGTCCGATTCAGGCACCGGGTTTCATCACCGACACGCTCGCAGCGCGACTGGGGCTACCAAAAGAAAAAATCCACATCAGGCTTGCGCGAATGGGCGGTGGCTTTGGCGTGAGAGCATACGGTCATCACCTTGTCGAAGCTGCTGTGATCTCGCAAACGATCAAAGCACCGGTTAAACTGGTTTACACTCGTGAAGACGACATGACATATGGTATTTACCGTCCTGCATACACGGCCACGTACAGAGCCGCACTTGATAAGGACAACAACCTGATTGCCTTTCATGTGAAAGGTGGTGGAATACCAGAACATCCGATTCACGCAAACCGCTTCCCTGCCGGAGCAGTTGACAACTACCTTGCAGAAGGATGGGCTATTCCATCGAACATCACAATTGGAGCTTTCCGTGCGCCACGTTCTAATTTTAACGCGGCTGCAGAACAATCTTTCCTGGATGAACTTGCTGAGCTTGCAGGCAAAGATCCAATTGAATTCAGATTAGAATTACTGGAACGGTCGAAGACTAATCCGGTTGGAAAAGATAACGACTACGATCCTGACCGTTATGCCGGAGTCTTGAAACTCGTCCGCGAGAAATCAAACTGGTCGCAGCCACCAGCAAATGTCAGTCGTGGGGTCGCGGCTTACTTCTGTCATAACACGTACGTTGCTGAAGTTGTTGATCTGAAACTCAATGGCACTACCCCGGTAATAGAAAATGTCATCGCTGCAGTTGACTGTGGGATCGTGGTGAACCCGGATGCAGCTAAGAACATGGGCGAAGGTGGAATCATCGATGGTATCGGAAACGCCTTGTATGGAGAACTCACATTTAAGGATGGCGTTCCTGAAAAGAATAATTTCCATCAATACAAAATGATTCGACAAAAGGAATCACCGAAGAAAGTTGAAGTTCACTTTGTTAAAAATGAAGAAGAGCCCACCGGACTTGGTGAACCTCTCTTCCCTCCTGTCTTTGCTGCTGTTGCTAATGCATTGTACAAAGCGACTGGTAAACGTTACTATGATCAACCATTCACAAAATACATCGAAATTAGTCCTCAACGGATGTGATGAAGCGGCTTAAAAAGTCAAATCAGCAAAAAAATATATATGGCTGCAGACCGTTTCATTCTTGCTTTTTATCTGGTTTCAGTCGTATGTCTGGTAATGTGCTCCGGAAAAACTGATCCGGCAGAACACAGGAACCAACTCGTTAGGCTCGCTGTGATTGAGATCGACAGTCTGCAAATCGATTCTTACAATGAATACTTAGAAGAAGAAATCAAAGCTTCGATCAGGCTGGAGCCAGGAGTCATCACACTTTACGGTGTTGCAGAGAAGAATAGCCCGCAACATGTTACGCTGTTTGAAACTTATGCGGACTCAAGTCAGTATAAATCTCATCTTACAACACCACATTTTCGAAAGTACAAGCAGGGAACGCTGCAAATGGTAAAGCACCTTGATCTAATCCAGATGCAGCCGATCTTCTATCATCGTAAAGGTGAGATTTCTAATGCGCGGTCAGAAGATCTTTACGTTCGTCTGATAAAGATCGAATTGGACTCGACTTTTGTCGAAACTTTCAATACACTGGGAAACCGTGTAATGCTACCCGGTATAAAAAAAGAGCCGGGCGTTCTGGTCATGTACGCAGTTGCAGAGAAAGAGTCTCTAACACGCGTTTCAATTCTTGAAGTTTACCAGAACATGGATGCATACAATAAACACATAACCACACCTCATTACCTACAATATAAAGACGAGGCAAAATCGATGGTGGAATCTTTGCGGTTCATTGATGTTAATCCAATTCTGCTAGGGTCAAAGCCGCAGTGAAAACTCACTCCTTCTACTTGAAACGGAAATCACTTTGATTGCCTGAATGACCTCGCCACCTTTGCCTCAAAGCAACAGAAGCTCAAAAACTTATTTAGGTTTTTTTAGAGTTGTTGCGTGATGGTCAGGTAATTCTTGTCTCCATTTTGTTACCCGAGTCAGTTAACACACTGACTAATAACGAAGTTCACATATTGTATCGGGAAGTAGCCTGTTTTATCCGGATCAAAAACAAGGCTACAGTTTCGGATTATTTGGCTTCACAGGCTTATCGAAATTGTTGGCACCTTTCACTTTCAACTTTCTTTTAAACACTTTGTCCTGACATGTGATGTATAAAATATCAAAATCGGGACCTCCAAAACAAAGATTTGAAACCTGTCCTTTTGTTTTCGGCACAGGTATGATAGCGTTCACCCGCCCGAGTTGATCCATCACCTGAATTCCACTGGGTGTAGTCACATAGATCCTTCCATCTCTGTCGCATTTCAATCCATCGGCCCACGCATTTTCATCTATATCGCGCACGTGCAACCATCCATACTTTTGCTTGTGCGTCAACGTACCATCTGATTGTATCTTGTAAACCCACACCCAATGCGAAGCAGACTCGGTGACGTAAAGCTGACGCTGATCGGGCGAGAAACATAAGCCGTTCGCAAACTTTAACCCTTCGTCTACTATACTCTTCTCACCATTGGGTTTAATTAAATACAACTTACTGGGCCGCTCCCGCCCATCTGGCGAAGTGACATATATATTCCCATTGAATGAAATGGCGACATCATTACCAGGCATGCCATCAGCCACGACGGAATATGTTTTGGAGTTTTTATACAGATGAACTTGTTTCGTTGGCGGGTCTGACCATCCCCCCGTTGCTGTGATCATGTCACCTGCATTAGAAAATGTTGTTCCACTTGCCTTTTTCGAATCACTGATATATAATTCCGGCTTGCCGTCAGCTCTTATCTTATAGGTTTTCGCATTGGGGATGTCCTGAAAAAACACCTCTCCCTTTGGATTCGATGCTATGCCCTCTGTGAATCCATAATTTTCACCAACCAGCTCCCATCCGTTATTTTCCAGCAATATATCTTTCAAAAACTGATTCTTGCTTTGTCCTGCTTTGATCGGATCAGGATAGTCTCTCCAGAGCCAGCGCATAGCTTGTGGAAAAACCGCCGAACCATGAACGTTGTTATGCCCGCCGGTACCCCATACGTGATTGACATCATATCCTGCAAAGGTTAAAGCGCGCTCCATCGATTCGTTTGCTTTCCACCAGTCTCCCGCGTATATGTCGAGATCACCGGAACCATCCTGCAAGAAAATGCGGAAAGGCTTGGGTTCATATTTTCTAACCAAGATATCATAACGGTCTGCCCCCCGCAGTCCGACATACGTACCGATGGCACTAAACACGCGTGGAAACTCTTCCGGCATCTCCCAGGCCGCAGTGAAAGCACAGACCGCTCCGCTACTGGATCCGCCAATCGCACGGTCGTTACCGTCATCTGAAAGTTTTATCATCCTGCCATCGGTCGTTTTACAGCGGTTTACGAAGGGAAAAATCTCATCTAACAGAAATCGGGCATACCTGTCTCCCAGCCCGTCATACTCAAAGCTTCTGTTGAAACGATCAATAGCATTCTCGTCTTCCGCCAGGACCTTACCAGGAGAAATAAATACACCAATAGTAACAGGCATTTCGCGACGCGCAATAAGATTGTCAAAAACCGTAGGCGCGTTCCACTGCACACCATCCTGGTTAACGTAAACACAAGCCGGTTTATCGGCTTTATACTGCGCTGGTATATAGATACTGATCTCGCGGGTGGTACCAGGAAATATTCTGGAGTCCGCAAAAGTAAACTTTAAAATTTCACCCTTCGGAACTCCAGCCTGTTCCACTGAAGCAGAATCCAAGGGATACACTTCAGGGGTTGACTGTGCGATCGCCCGGCCAAAAAAAAGTAAGAGAATAATTGCTAGCCTGTTTTTCATAATCTGGATATCTAGTCTTAACAAGATACGTAAAGCGAATTTATTTTTTCTATTTTTCATTTGGTCCAACGTTCAAGGAAATAACCTCAATCTCCGACTTCACACCTCCATCTCCAGCAATGCATAACTCAATGTTTTGCCATGAGTATCCATGGCAAGTGATGTAGTTACGCCACCCATTAAGGCATCATGACAAACAAACAAACAAAAGCGACGAAATATTTGGAAGCTAGCCGTGCCCATCACCACTTTGAGCGGATCGCCTTTCACCACGCGGATAATAACAGCCACTATGGGATCAAACAATCCCGCATCGAGCATGACCGCAAAATACAGTACCGCAAAGACGAGCATGATTCCCGTTGGCGCAACCTGTTTAATCCCACTCAACATCATTTCACCAAGCTGTTGTGGATTGAATCCGGCCAGTAGCCCGAGTACCAGGGGAACTAAAACCAATGCGGTGATTACGGAAAGCCGTTTCGTAAGAATAAGAACCAGAAAAAGAGCAATTGTAGCAAAGCCAAGAAGTGCCAGCACGGAGCTATGGGTTAGTCAAACTTCAGTGTTAATCCCCGGTTCTCCGGGCATTGAATGAATATACAGCATTGAAGTGGAAAACCAGCACAATCAAATAGAACCTTGTGGAATTAGTTGACGGTTACATTGTATACCACTTTCTACGTGACGCCGATGTTGGTTCCCGCTGCCGATCACAACGGGCTTACCCGATACCGAAAGAACAATTTCTTATTTTTCCCGTACACGAAGTCGTGCATCCAGGCGAAACAGGTATGGCCGGAGCGCATACTAGTGTAATTGTCACGGACGATGTAACTATTGTCCGGAGTTTTCAATTAAATTACATGTAAAGTCACTCACCATGATAAGGAACTACCTTACTATCGCGATCAGAAGTTTTCTGAAACACAGATCGTTCACGTTTCTGAATTGGATTGGACTGAGCCTCGGAATGGTAGCCAGTCTACTCATCCTCCAATACGTAAAATATGAGCGCAGCTATGATACTTTCCACAGTAAGGCGAACGATATATACAGGGTAAATTACAACCAATGGCAAAATGGTAAGTTGCGTTTTGAATGTGCGGCGGCGGTGCCTGCTGTTGGCCCAGCACTTAAGGACAATTTCCCGGAAGTACTTCGTTTTACCCGCCTGTTCCCTGTCAGTGGAATCGCCAGTTATGATAGCCCAATACGCGGGGTGATTTCCTTTCGTGAGGAGAAAATGCAGATTGCAGACTCCTCAGTGTTTGAAGTTTTCGATCTCAAATTATTACGTGGTGATAAGGTTCAAGCGCTTACCGGGCCCGACAAAGTTGTACTGAGCGAAAAAGCTGCCAGGCGCTACTTTGCCGATGAGGACCCAATTGGCAAGACTATTTCCTGGGATGGCACCCGCAAGTTCGAGGTCACCGGGATTTATGAAAACCTGCCGGAGAATTCCCATATCAAGTTTGATTTTGTATTTTCTTACGCCACTCTGAGGCGCGAAGCAGGGAACAACTGCGAGACGTCATGGGGCTGGTATGATTTCAACACCTACGTCTTGCTGCAACCGGGAACGGACTACAAGTTATTGCAATCAAAGTTTGATGCCTGGCTTGCAAAGGATCGTGCGGAAGATTGGAACAGATACAGTGGGAAACAGGAGTTTTGGCTTCAACCATTGCTGGATATTCATCTGGGCCCCGTATTGTTGCAGGAAAGTCAGCCAGATGAGCGCGGGGACCGCGATAGCGTTTATGCGTTATCTGCAATTGCATTTTTTATTTTGATCATAGCATGGGTGAATTACATCAACCTGGCAACGGCTAAATCTTTTGAACGCGCCAATGAAGTGGGAGTACGTAAAGTAATGGGCGCAGAGAAAAATCAACTGATGAAACAGTTTTTGAGTGAAGCCTTTTTGTTAAACTTCTTTGCTGCACTGTTCTCCGTTCTGGCCGTGTGGGTTTTGTGGCCAGCGTTCGCAAATTTATCAGGACGGGACATTCCGCTTCGTTATCTATTGGAGGGCGATTTCTGGCTATTGGTTTCAACGCTATTTCTGGCGGGAACAATATTGGCGGGCTTCTATCCTGCTATTGTCCTTTCGGGTTTCAAACCTGTGAGTGTACTTAAGGGCAAAGTGATGCGTAGTCGCCAGGGAAATTTTCTTCGCAGGAGCCTGGTCGTGTTTCAGTTTGTTGCTTCGGTCGTGTTAATCACCGGCAGCGTGATTGTGTACCAACAATTACGATTTATGCGCAGCCAGGATCTGGGTGTTGACATCAATCAGACATTGGTGATAAAAGGGCCGGGCGTGGTTGTGGATTCCTTGTTCAGGCAATCGCTGGAAGGTATGAAAGCAGACGCATTACAGGTACCCGGAGTAAAGAGTGTTACGGGGTCTTCAAATGTACCGGGTGATGAAATTTTTTGGGCGAATGGAATACGTAAGCTTAATGCCGATGCCAATACCAATATTTCAGGATACATTGTTGGAATGGACCAAGACTACGTGGATGCGTTTCACCTGCAGATTATCGCCGGAAGGAATTTTGACGTCAACACAGTGAGAGATAAGAATGTCATCTTGAATCGTGCTATGTCAGAGGCGTTGGATTTTCGTGATCCCGATGGCGCTATTGGCGAGAGGGTGATACTAGGCCGGGATACGATGGAAATCATCGGTGTAATCGCGAATTATCACCAGATGAGCTTAAAGGAACAAGTCACACCACTTGTTTACCGGTTTACTCCGAATTTTGCACGTTTCATTTCACTGAAGCTCGAAGGCAACAACCATCAGCAGATACTTGGACAAATTGAACAAGTCTGGGCGACCCACTTCCCGGGCAACCCTATGGATTATTTTTTTCTCGATCAGTTCTTTAACAGGCAATACGAAAGTGACAAACGTTTTGGGAATCTTTTCAGCGTGTTTACCGCTCTGGCCATCTTTGTCGCCTGTATGGGATTGTTTGGACTCGCCTCATACATGACAATCCAACGCACCAAGGAAATTGGTATTCGTAAAGCATTGGGTTCAACATCTTCGGAAGTGGTATTATTGCTATCCAGAGGCTTCGTAACGTTGGTACTCATCGCCAATGTAATTGCGTGGCCACTGGCATGGTACATTATGAGTGAATGGTTGCAAAACTTTCCTTACCGGATCGCTATCAATCCTGTGGTGTTCGTCATTTCTGGTACCGTTGTCGTCGTGATCGCCTTCCTCTCTGTCGGCTTTCAAACAATGAAAGCCGCAAGATTGAATCCGGCAAGCACACTGCGAACTGAGTAGTGCGCGGCGAAAACCAGGCACGAACAGAACCTGGAGTTTGCCCTTGCTCCCACTCCTTCAGCTGATCCCAGGGTGCAACACGTCGCCTATCAGTAGAGGTATACTTTGCATCGGGAAATAGCTCGTAACCACGCCAAAGTGTACGTTTGCAGAGTAAGAAGCCAGCAAAAACTGTGTCCGCCACCGATCACCAAACCTCACAACCGAACGGTGAAGCTTTCAAAATACCGTTGTAAACCCTCAGTACTCAAGTTTTATATGCTGGCCCGAAAATGGCAAAGGCCTTCGGAATGCCTGACTTATGATCATCAATTATTTCAAGATCGCCCTTCGCAATCTGCTCAGGAACAAATATTACAGTCTTATCAACATACTGGGGCTTGCTTTAGGTATCACATGCGTATTCCTCATCCATCAATACCTCAGCAGAGAACTTGCGTATGACAAATTTCACGAAGGTTCGGCAAATATCTATCGCGTTATCTGGGAAAACGATAACCCACAAACACGAACTCCCCATCCGCTCGCACAGGCGATAGTACGCGACTTTCCTGAAGTGGAAAATGCCGTAAGTCTTTCACCTCTATGGGGCCCCGGGCTTACACGCCAAACGTTCTCCATCCGCAACCCGGAAAAAGATGTTCAATACGATGAAACCGGCGTGCTGGCGGTTGATACCACATTCTTTAAAGTCTTTTCGTTCCCGATCTTGAAAGGTGACCCCGACAACGCGCTGAAAAAAATGGGGGGATTGCTGATCTCAGAAAAAGCCGCACACAAATACTTCGGTGATGAAAATCCTATCGGAAAATTTCTCTCCGTAAATGACGACAAATCCCTTATCGAAGTAGTAGCGGTATTCAAAGATGTTCCGGAAACCTCGCATTTTCATTTCGACTTTCTCGTTTCATATGTTCTTCAAAAGGCACAGGAAGATCCGCGAAGTCAATACTATACCTGGGCTGATTTCGGACACTATAATTACGTAAGACTGAAACCCGGAGCAGATGCAAAGAACCTTGAAAGTCAATTAATGCCCTGGCTCAAAAATTATGTGGATTGGTCGGCTGACGATTTCAAATACTTTGAGGCTAATCATTATGGACTGAAACTTCAACCTATTACGGATATTCACCTCAAATCAAATGTACGTTGGGAACTGGAGAGCAATGGAAACATCGACTATGTCTACATGATGATTGCAGCTGCAATTCTGATTCTTGTCATCGCGTGCATGAACTTCATTAATCTTACGACAGCACTATCAGCAGAGCGCGCAAAGGAGATTGGCATTCGCAAATCACTTGGCGCTTTAAAAAGGCAACTCATCATTCAGTTCACTGGTGAATCCGTGCTGGTGGCGTTGGCAGCGATGCTGGTGTCCCTTGCAATGATTCAGACACTGGTTCCGTTGTTCAACTTTGTGACGGAAAGCGCGGTTCAGTTTTCGATGACCTCATTGATCACGATTCTGGCGGTAGTCGGAATAGTAGTTGGACTCGTTGCCGGTATATATCCGTCGCTTTACTTGTCATCAGTAAAACCAACCACGGTATTGAAGGGCAAGTTTTTGCAAAGCCCAAAGGGAACATCGATACGTAAGGCCTTTACTGTTTTTCAGTTTAGTGCATCCATGGTGCTGATTTGCGCTGCGGTCGTAATCTTCAATCAACTTCAGGCCGTTCAAAACAGATCGATTGGTTTCAGCAAAGAAGAAGTGATCGTAATACCGGTGAAAAACCCCGATGCATTGAGAGATCGCTTTGCAGAGGTGGAAACAGCATTCAGGCAACTTGCCGGCATAAAAGAAGTTTCAGCAGCATCCAATATCCCAGGCCGGTCATTCAATCAAAACGAAATCTTTGAATCGACTCATCCTGAAAATGACATTGACGCTTCAGAGCTTATTGTCGACCACGATTTTCTTAAAGTATTAAACATTTCGCTGGCGGAAGGACGTGATTTCCTGAGGGAGAATCCTGCGGATGCAGACAATGCATTTCTGATTAACGAAACAGCTGCGCGCAATCTTCAGCTCGATCATCCGGTCGGAAAACAAATTACCTGGGAACGCGATGGCGATGCCCTGAAGGCTACGGTGATTGGTGTTGTGAAAGATTTCAACTTTCAATCCCTGCATCACACAGTAAAACCACTGTTGATCAAATTGGGAAATAATGGTTTCAATTACATCGTCCTGAAACTCAACACCAATGATTTCACCAAAACGATCAGCAAAATAGAAGGAACCTGGAAAAAATTCAACAACAGGTTTGCGTTCGAATTCTTTTTCCTGTCCGATACCCTTAACCAACAATATCGCAATGAACAAAATATCAATCGCGTTATCATTGCCTTCTCAGGGGTAGCCATTTTGATCGCCTGCTTTGGATTGCTTGGAATCGCTGCGCTCACGTTCCGCAACAAGACGAAAGAAATCAGTGTAAGAAAAGTTCTCGGTGCTGAGTTCGGCAATCTCGTGGTTTTGTTACTCAGGGATTTTACTATTCTGATTTTGGTTGCCGTAGTCATCGCGACACCGGTTGTCATCTGGATCATGCAAAACTGGCTTCAGAATTTTGCCTATCGCGTTGCGTTAAATCCAGTCATTTTTATTGGCGCTGGAATCTTTTTGATTCTGTTATCGTGGATTACATTAGGCTACCTCACGCTGACAATGGCAAGAATCAATCCGGCGACTACGTTGAAGAGTGAGTAGTGTCCTCCATTGGCGGATTTGATGTAGAGGATCCCCTGCGACGCCAATAACTGGCGCAGTCCTTCTCCGCGCAAACTACCGCCATTCCCACCGATTTCATTTGGAAAATCGATTGGGGCTCTTCATCTTATATGGTGATTACTGTTAACTATTTGACAAAATGAACCTCAGCGGGATCCTATGAATCGAGTATATAACTTTCTCTTGTTGATCACACTGTCCATTCCTGGTTTCGCACAACAAACACCGCCACAACTTCCCGAGGGAGCCAGAAGTGCATCGACGAATATTAATACCAATGATTGTCCTTGCGTGTTTGCAGACCGGCGCGTTCTCTTTAGAGTGAACGCACCTGAGGCAGGTAAAGTCCAGATCGACCTGGGCAAGCTGTATGACATGCAAAAAGATGACAAAGGAATCTGGACGGTTACGACGGATCCGCAGGACCCCGGTTTCCATTACTATTCACTTGTGATCGATGGCTTTAAAGTGGCTGATCCTGCCAGCGAATCCTTTTTCGGCATGGGCAGAATGGCAAGCGGGATAGATGTTCCGGAAACCGGAGTTGAGTTTTATGATCTCAAAGACGTCCCGCACGGCGAGATACGATCACGATCGTATTTTTCGAAAACCCTTGGAGCATGGCGTAATATCAATATCTACACTCCTCCCGGATATGACAAGAACACAAAGAACAGTTACCCAGTGCTGTATATTCAGCATGGCGGAGGTGAAGATGAACGTGGCTGGGCAATTCAGGGAAAAACCAACATCATCCTGGATAATCTTATCGCGGCAGGAAAGGCGGTTCCGATGATCGTCGTTATTCCCGACGGCAATACGCAAAAGCCTGGAATGCGCGGTGGATACAACGACGAAGCGATGGCTGTTTTTAAAGAAGAGTATTTTGAAAACGTGATCCCGTTTATCGAAAGCAACTACAGGGTAAAACCCGGTGCTGCAAACAGAGCAATTTCGGGATTGTCTATGGGTGGAGGCCAGGCATTTTACACAGGCCTGCGCAACACCGACAAATTTGCCTACGTGGGTGTCTTCAGCACGGGCCTTTTCGGTGGTATTGGGAGACCAGATGCATCGCCTTTTGATCCTGAGGCGGTGATCCCCGGGATACTGACGAATTCTCAGGCGTTCAATAACAAACTCAAAGTGTTCTTTATAACAGTCGGTGAACAAGACCCGAGAATCGACCACACGAAGAAGTTAATAGAGACTTTCAAAAGCAAAGGTTTAAGCGTTGAGTTTGCTTCATATCCCGGCGGGCACGAGTGGCAGGTATGGCGTAAGTCTCTGCATGATTTCGCTCAACGAATTTTCAAGTAGTTCTCTGAGCCAAGTCTCAACAGAAAGCGTCTTATTCTATTCATCAGGAAACATAACAACCACCTAATGAAATATATTATTCCCCTCTTGTTCGTAGTCACCGTACTTGAGGTCCGTGCACAAAAATATCCTGAGGTAACGATTCCCGGATCGCATGTCAGATACATAACCTCCTCAATTGTTACAGGAGAAGAATATGAATTGCACATTCTCCTGCCTACCGGCTATGAGAGCGCAACAAAAAAGTATCCGGTCGTATATTTGATGGACTCGCAGTGGGATTTTCCGCTGGTGCAAGCCCTATATGGCCAGCAATACTACGATGGCTTCCTTCCAGAACTAATTGTCGTCGGTGTAACGTGGGGCGGACGGAGAGTTTTGCGGACCCGGGATTATACCCCACCTTCGACGGCAGGACTACCGCCTGGCACCGGGGGCGCTGAAAAATTTCTGGATTTCATGAAAAAGGAGTTGTTTCCCTTTATCGAAAAGAACTACCGGGTGGAAGGTGACAACAGAACCTTAATGGGATGTTCATTAGGCGGGCTGCTCACACTCTACACGTTGTTTAACCATACCGATATGTTTACCGGTTACGTGGCCGCGAGCCCCGCATTGGGCTGGGGCAACGGAGTTTTGAACAAGCACGCCGAAAACTTTTCAAAGGTAAAGCTGACCAAACCGATAAGCATCTACATGACTGTGGGAGACGTAGAGACCGGGAGACCGGAGTTTGAGAACTTCAGCAATCAACTCAGAAGTAAGAACTACAACAACCTCCGACTGGTGTCAAAAGTACTCGAGAACACCGGCCATTCTGGTACAAAAGGTGAAACCTACTCCCGCGGTCTCCAGCATGTATTTGAAAGAAATCAACTGAAACTAAGTGATGCACAGTTGAATAAATTTACGGGGACCTATCTGATTGAAAAGGATAATCGGGAGGTCAAAATAATCAAGGAAAATGGCGGACTGACACTCCACGTTGGCCAACAAGCGATCCCCTTGCTAGCTGATTCCGAACATGATTTTTATTCAAAGAGCTTCTTCCTCAAAATTCATTTCCATGAAAAGAACAACGTGATTGATGGGTGCGAAGTGGCAACATTTGAGGAGACGATGACATTGAAGAGGAAACCCTGACAGTCCTTGACCTGACAACTTTGGTCCAAGCATGAACGCGAACGGAAGTCTATTGATCAGTAGAAATCAAAACGAGTAGCCGCAACCTTTCGATCTCAGCAAAGCCGGGCATCCCCGGCTTTGGTCTTCTCCCTTTATTTCCTATTCTCTAATAAATCCTAAAACTCCACTTCGAATTATCACTCTTCATATCAAATTTCGCCAGCGTCGGCGTGCTGTCACCGGAGGAAACAAGCGCGAATTTCTCATTTGAATTAGGAACTGATTCAGGCATGATACGATAACTGCCGTCGGTTAATTGCTCGATTCGCCACAATTGTTCGGGTGCACCTGTAAACGCGGACACCGTCTCGACTTCCGCATCCGCTGTCGCGGCCAACGCTCTGTCTGTTCCGGCGATTACAATCTTGTAATACGGTCCGCCAAGATATCCGCCCGCATCCGGCACTGCCGTGATGGTCCACTTTTGATGGGGCCGGCCCATGTTATCGCCAATACGTACACCAATGTTTCCTGTGGGCCAGGTCTTGATAACATCTGACAACTCCTGGGCAGGAACAGGTTTCACAGGATCGTTTGGATTTCTGTTCCACCCCCGGGCTACCGGCATGCGCACAAAATCAACAGTCAGCTCCAGTGCGTACCCTCTCCTTTCCGATAAAATTGAATACGTACCTTCCTTGAAGATTTCTCCCGCTACTGGCCACCCATCTTTCCACAGTAACGGACGAATACCTAACACGCTGTATCCACCCTGGTCAAGATCTGCCTCGTAGTGGCACGACATTTTCTCGACGCCATCTTCAAGGATAAGGCGACCGAAGTGACCAGGACCAATGAGCTTTCCTTCCGCAGCCAACACCATCTTGCCACCCCCCTTCAGCATATCTCTTCCCATGTTATCAAGGTAAGGACCCGTGACTTTTTTGGAACGACCTACGACAATATTATAAGTGGAGTTTGCTCCATCGCAGCACGTTCCATGTGTACCGAGGAGATAGTACCATCCATCGCGATACTCGAGATCAGTTGCCTCGCAATCAATAGCAATGTCTATCGCTTTATTACCTTCAACACGCTTACCCGTTTTCGGATCGAGTTCTATAAGGCGAATAAAACCGAAGTAAGTTCCATAGGAACACCAAAGACGACCATCGTTCGGATCCAGGAGTAACCCCGGGTCGATGGCATCGTTGTCTTCTATTCCGTCGGACTGGGCAACGACAATTGGCTCCGAGAATTTGAAGTCCGGAGACTTCGGATCGAGAGTTTTGTTCCACATCGTCAGTATCTTCCCATTGTGTCCGCCGCCGAGACCACCTCCTGTTGCACCGTACACAACGAGATAACGATCACCAATTTTGATTGCGTCGGGCGCAGCACCACCACCGGGTCTCTCGGCGCCGCCATTCCACGTCCAACCATCCTCAGAGATTAGTCCCCCCCCGCGTGTGCCGAATGTATAGTACTTGCCATCACATTCCATGATGGTTGAAGGGTCGTGTATGAATGGTTTTCCCACTTGTGCTGCAGCTGATATTGATACTAGCATAACAAATATCACGGCTACATTCTTCAATGTCTTAACTTTCGTCATTCCGGTTTCCATGTAGATTTTAGGTAGTCTTTGAAAAGATACTATTCGGTAGTAATCGTGAGATTCTTCAGGGGCTCACCGTTTTCATCGAGAAAACGCACGCAAAAATCGCTCATCCCCGGACCATTGATGACCACACCACGAATAACATTTTTCCCTTTTTTGAGTGTGAGGCGCCTGGACACGACATCATCCATTACCATGCGTCTGTCACCCGATAGTAATAATGCCTCTTCCCCGTTAAGCCACCACATAGACGCTGAGTTAGATCCCACGGCCATTCTCACATTGGACATATCTTCCGGGGCATTCACAATAGTTGCTGCCCAAAAGAGCACACCATATTCCCGTTTATTCAGCCCATACGCGAAGCGAAACAACTTTACATTAAACGTTTTGCTGTCCAGGGCATGCCACGTCAACTTCTCGTTTTTGACCTTGACTTTCTGGCCATTCTTAGGAAGAATGGTAAACTGGTCCTTGAAATAGAGCGTATCAAAAGTCTTCCTCAGATAACTATCGGTAAAAAGAACGTTGGTTCTGATTTTCTTCTCAATTGGTTCAAGGAGCAACCACCGTTGAATAAAGCCATCAGCATCCGGCGATTTCGGCGTTTTGCCAGCCGGAGTAAAATATCCCGAGATACTTCGCACAGTATCCTTTTTTGTGGGGTCGTTCTCATTGTTCCAGGCGCGCCCTTGCTGGGCGTGCAATGCAAGGCTTGAAAAAAATACAAAGATCAGGCAAAACAGAATCTGTTGGTTCCTTATCACAGCGTCAATCTTTAAGGTTGAAATTAGCTTCTGAGTAATTCGAGCGCAAACGCACCACGCCGTTAATGGCGGTTTTCTCTGCACGCTAAAAGTACAGTCGCTGGAAAAAGAATCGCTGCCAGAAATCGTTCATTCACTTGTAATTTTAAAACATCAAAAAACCTAACTAACCGTGTTTGAGACTGTTAGAAATATCCGGTATCGAAATCAATAACAGAGCAGGAGTTGGCACCATTCGCTGCCAACTCCCGCTGCTGATGAGGGGGTCTTAAAATAGCGATCTAAAACTTCTCCACGCCTTTCACATTCATCCTCAATGAATTCACCTGGTCAATTGGGCCTGTGATAAACAATGTCTTTTGGTCGCTACCGGCAAAAACGTTATTGGTTGCCCCTCCTCCCGTAAATATTCGCACGAGTTCCGTTCCTTTCGGATCAAACACTACAACACCGAAGCTGTTGCTGATGTAAATATTGCCGCGGTCATCCATCGACATGCCATCGCCACCCATGTCAACAAACTTCTTCATATTTGTAAGTGTCCCATCACTGTTGATGTCAAAGACCCAGGTACCGCCCATGTTATCGCCTGCCCATTTGTTCACATACAACTTCTTCCCATCGGGAGTACCCACAACACCGTTTGGCCAGGAGTCGGCGTCCCACTCCGATTGCGTAGTTACTCTAACCAACTCAGTTGCTCCAGGAGCCAGATAATATACATGGCCGCCCTTTCCTTCCTCCGCCTGCTCTGAATGCGTTGGTGGCCAGCCGGGATTATTCACTTTGCGTGGATCAGCATCACCCCAATAACCTCTGGGAAACATCGGATCTGTAATATACATGCCACCTGTTACAGGATTGATCCACACATCATTTGGTCCATTCAATAATTTACCGTTGTAATTGTCAATGAGGACCTCGTGGCTACCATTGGGTGCTATCTTCCAAAGTTCACCGTACATATCAGCGCAAGCGATAAGATTTCCGTCTTTGTCGAAGGCCATGCCATTTGACCGGCCAGTCTCTTCAAGAAAAGGCGTTATGGTACCTGTTGCAGCATCCCACTTATAAATAATGTCATTCGGTTGATCCGTGAAAAATACATTACCGTTCTTATCTACAGTAGGACCTTCTGTAAACTCATAGCCGCTGCCAAGATTTACAAGCTGTGCGTCGGTGGCAATTAAACCCTGCTGATCATTCGAATCACCATCATCATCGCATGAAAAGGATCCCAGCGAACACACTAATGCAACGGACAGGATAAGCCTATTGGTTTTCGTCATCTTTTTTTGGTTTTATGTTAAGGATTGTTAGCAACAAATAAGTCGCTCAGGACCAGCAACAGGGGAAACGAATCACCCGTCCTTGCAGACAACTTAGGTTAACAAGCTAGCGATCAACGTACGTTGGAGGCAAAGACAGGTCTTCCCCATGGGCATGGCGCTCCGGGGACAATTGACTTCTTTGTTCCTTTTACAATTCTAGGTTTTGCAGCCGCTTCAAACTTCCAATAATGGCCGGTGGCGAATATTGAACATCCTTGCTTGAATTGATCAGGATTATTTACCTTTAATCTTTAACCCAAGTTTTCAATGACTGATCGCACTCTCACAGAAGCGGGAAAAATTCTGATGGCATGTAGCGTGTTCGGTATCGGTGTTGCCCATTTTATTTTGCCAGGCCTTCGTCCGTTATTAGCGCCAATTTCCCCGGATGAGGTCTGGAGTGGAGTCGGTCCAATCGTTGGAGTGACTCTCATAATCGCGAGCTTCCTCTTGATCGTCAAAAAGACGCGCCTGGTAACTTCGCTTTTTCTGGCGGCTGTGTTTTTGTTCTCTTTTGTTTTTGGTCACCTCCCAAACAGGATTCAATACAATCCTGAAGTACTGGCATATTGGACGGACACGCTTAAACTGCTTTCGATGATCGGAGGCATGATGATGATTGCTCAATCCAGCAAAGCGTGGAGTGAGCCTTTGGTGAAATGGCTGTCCAAAGGAAAGTATCTATTCGCCGTAATGCTTGTCATTTTTGGCATCGATCATTTCCTGTATGTCGATTTTGTCAGCACGCTGGTTCCCTCCTTCATTCCCGCTCCGCGGGTTTGGACATATGCTACCGGGGTAGCATTATTTGCAGCGGGTGTCTCGATTTTCACCAACGTTCTTTTCAAACTTGCCACAAGAGCACTTGCCTTAATGTTGACCTCCTGGCTACTCATGATCCACATACCATACCGTGAATAATCCAATTGGTGATGGCGGCACATTATCCGGTATGCTTACTTCTGTATTTTTCATTGGAATCACCTTGATGCTGGGTTGGCCCGATTCCTCCAGTCATCGTCAGGACAAGGCTTGACAATAAATCATGAATGGCCGAACATAGTCAATATAATACGTGATGCCACGGTATCTCAGGGTGTAACCAACGCTTTGATCGTTGCAACCGTTTCGTCTTTTAAGCCAAGTCCATTCTGCTGATACACGATTTCGCCATCTTCATTTAAGACACTCAAAACATTTGAGTGGGCAAAGTCGGTTTCGCTGGAGCGTTGATATTGAACGCCGAGCATCGCTGCGAGCTCAAGGATATCATTTTCGCTTCCATGCAACAATAGCCATTCCGAACCCAGATTATTTTCGATAGCAAAACGCTTTAGTTTTTCAGGGGTATCGTTCCGGGTGTCTATGGAAGCCAGGACAAATCCTATTTCATCGACAGAGTCGCCAAGCGAACTTTCAATACTCTTCATGTCAGCTACGAGACGTGGGCACGCGTACTGACAATTCGTATACATCATTGCAACGACGCGGATTTTTCCCCTGAGGCTTTTCAATTGAAGTGTGTCCGAATCCTGTGTTTGCCACGATGTGGTGCTATTGTATATCGACAATTCCGGCAGGTCTTCAGAGGTCTTTTCGCTCGCCAGTGCAGCTTCGATCTTTGTGTTCTTATCGGATCGGTTGCAAGCCGAAATCCACAGCAGAAGTGCAATCAACGTAACGCTGGTCGAATTCATGGCTTCAAATCTTTGACGCATCGAAAGCCCAGATTAGGGACGGTGTAGTTCGCTTTCAGGCTTGAACGGAATGCATATCGCATAAACGCAACATAATCTCGTCTGTCTCGCGCATCCCCGGCACCACTTCCACAAAACAGATCGCCATCTGAACTTGTGTTGGTCCGGGATTCACCAGTCAGCATTGCTGAATTAAAGTCAAGTACCCATTCCCATACGAGGCCGTGTATCCCATAGACACCATAATAATTTTTGAAACTGCTTTTCACTGAGGGTAATTTGTCGGGGTTTGGACGGCTGTACCAATCGAGAATGTATTGATTGAAATTTTTGTCATTTGAACCGTCAGCTTTGGTTTCACTCGCCAGACTAAGGTAATCCCATTCATCCGCAGTTGGCAATCGCTTTTGCTGACATTCGCAATAAGCCTTGGCGGCAAACCACGATACGTTTACGACGGGGCTATTTGATATTTCAGCATTGAAACCGAGGTCGCCATCCCAATACCGAAGGTACGATTCGTCGGCAAAGATCCTTTTCACTTTTGATCGTCGCCACTCCGTTTGCTTCTCGACGAATTCCTGGTACTCAGCATTTGTCACCGGATACGCGTCGATCAGGAAATCTTTGATCAGCGTCGTGGTCGAATTGCTTTTTGTAAACGGCTTGACGATACCGCCCCTGATCCTGACCATTTGATCGTTGGTCTGGGCGTCCGCGGTAGCCCCGCACATCAACAGGAGTAATATCACAACCAGGCGTTTCATTTGCCCTCTTTGGACACGCGGACCTTTGCTACCTGATCGGGTTTAACCTCGAACCCCTTATTACCCCAGCTATTGTAAACGAAGGTTAGCACGTTGGCTACTTCTTCATCGGTAAGTTTGAGCTTTGGCATTGTACTGTTATATGTTTCGCCGTTAACTTTTATCGGACCTTCAAATCCTTCGACCACAATACCGATCGCCCTGGTCAAATCTGCATTGAGGTAATCTGAATTAGCAAGCGGAGGAAATGCCTTCGGTATGCCCTGACCATCTTGTTGATGACAAGCCTGGCAGTTTTGCGTATAAACATTTTTACCCAATGAAATCCGTTCTGCCTTTGTACTGGCAACCGGAGCAGGCGCTGCGGGATCCGACGGCATTTCCTGAATCGTACTTCCTTCCGGCAGATATATTCTATCATCGATCTGTCCGGAGTATATTGTTTTGTTGCCTTCACCATTCACTTTCAACATGCCGAGCGCGCCCTTATTAAACGCGCGAAATATCGAGTGATCGACCAGGATATAAGAACCCGAGACGTCTGTCTTAAATTCGACGATCGCCGCACCCCCCGCGGGGATTAACGTGGTTTGTACATCGTGATTGATCATGCTGCCACCCTCAACGTAGACTTTGTCCATTATCTCGCCGATGACGTGAAAAGATGACGTAAGATTTGGTCCGCCGTTTCCTACGAACAGCCGGACACGATCTCCCTGTTCCGCAGTAAGCGCATTGTCACCCGTGATGGCCCCGACCGTGCCGTTGAATACTACATAAGGAGGATTTTCATCAATCGCTTTCTGCATGTCGAAAGGTTGAAGACCAGCATCACCGAAGTTACCTTTGGTGTAGATTTCTCCTTGCATAATATAGTACTCCTTGTCAACAGCAGGCAGTCCTTCTTTCGGCTCCACCAGGATCAGGCCGTACATACCATTGCCAATATGCATTCCAACCGGAGCAGTGGCACAATGGTAGACATACAAACCAGGATTAAGCGCCGTGAAAGAAAAAACAGTCTCGTGACCAGGCGCCGTAAAGGTCGACGCAGCTCCACCGCCCTGTCCGGTGACGGCGTGTAAATCGATATTATGAGGGTTTTTACTATCCGGATGATTCATAAGATGAAACTCGACAAGATCGCCTTCTCTGATCCGGATAAATTTCCCGGGCACTACGCCGCCGAATGTCCAATAGGTGTACTCCACACCGTCAGTAAGTTTTTTCACTATTTCGCGCACCTCCAGTTTCACGATAACTTTGGCAGCACCCTTTCGCGTCAACGGTGGCGGTACCAGCGGAGGATTTGTTAGTTCGGCTTCAATCACCGGCAAGTCACCTGACGGAAGCTCAATATCATTTTCATTTTGGTCTGATCCCGTTGAACTCTTGTTACATCCGGTGAAGATCACGGCACTGAGAAAGAGTCCGACAATTGCTAATTTTTTCTGCATTCAAAACTGGTTATCGTGAACATCAAGGAACCTCATGACGAGTTTACAATTTTGATCGATAATTCGCGAAAACCAAATCATGACCGGTTTTTCTTGCCAGCTAACGGAGTGTATCAAACTGATTTCAAGTTCTTCAGACCGAAGTTGTCTGATTTTGCCCGGACAGCACATGTCAAAGTATTGCATCACGAACAGCCGCTTTCCGAAAATCGGATACTCGTGCCGAGCACCATATCGTTGAGCCTCACGCAGAAGGAACTGGTATCGGCATAAGATTAATTAAACAACCTGAAACACAACTATGGATAAGAATTCGAATATTGCCCGAGTTGAAACAACGATCAAAGCCAGCGTTGAAACTGTGTGGCACGCTTTGACAACTCCCGACATCGTGAAACAATACATGTTCGGCGCTGAGGTAATTTCAGATTTCAAACAAGGGAGTTGATATCCGTTGGGTGGGCGAATGGAAGGGTAAGCGTTTCGAGGATCGGGGTAAAATTGTTTCTATTGAGAACAATCGACTGTTACAGTATTCACACTTCAGTCCCCTGTCGGGAGAATCTGATGTTCCGGAAAATTACCACCTGGTGACCATATCGCTGACTGAACGAGGCGGCAAGACTGCGGTCTCGCTGGAACAGGGCAACAATAAATCCGCGGAAGCGAAGGCCCACTCCGAAGAAAATTGGAAGGCGATGTTAAAAAGTTTGAAGGACCTGGTGGAAAGGAGAGGGTAAAACTATTACTCCTGTCATCACCTTTCCTCCGGCTGTGCGTCAAAAAGACCCTTGCCGAACTACCGGACCGTTATTTTCAGTGATTTCAAATTCTTAGGATCAGAACTGTTCCCGTACATCACTTCATATTCACCTGATGCGACCGTCATCTTCGCGCTGCTCCTGTCGAAAAATTCAAAAGCAGTTGGCGGCAGATCAATGGATGCCGAAACAGACTTCCCTGCTGCTATGTAAACGCGTTGAAACCCTTTCAATGTTTTGATAGGACCATCGTTATCGCCGATCCTACGCACATATACCTGAATGATGTCGGTACCATTTCGCTTACCCGTATTCGAAACCGGTATCGTCAGTGAAAGTGTTTCGTTCTTTTCGATTGGGGTCTTACTTGCCACGGCCTTTCCGATCGAAAACGTTGTGTAGCTCAAGCCATGTCCAAACGGGAAAAGCGCATCGTTCATGAATCGATACGTTCTGTTTTTCATCGAGTAATCTTCGAAGTCGGGAAGCTGATCAGAGCTTTTATAAAATGTTATCGGAAGTTTTCCGGAAGGATTATAGTCGCCGAACAAAACATCGGCAACGGCCTGACCACCGGACTCGCCGGGATACCATGCCTGCAAAATAGCTTCACAACTTTGGGTTTCAGGCGTCAGGGCAATGGCCGATCCCGAACAGTTTACGAAGATTACTTTCTTTCCGGCTGCCTTCAACGCTTTAAGACAATTGCGCTGAACAGATGGCAGTTCAATATCGGTACGATCACCGCCTTTGAACCCTGGATACGAAACTGGCATCTCCTCGCCTTCCAGTTTGCCGGAGAGTCCTCCGACAAAGACTACGACGTCGATGCCTTTTAATTTGTTGATCAGGTTGGTGTAGTCAACGTCCACCTCCTTACCAAAATCAAACTCCAGGTTCGCCTGCCAGTTGTTTAGCTGGGCAAACCGGATTTCGATCGTGTATTTCTTGCCTGCCTCGACCTTATAAGGTTTGCGTGAAGGCAGCGTTCGCCAGTTGTCGTACGCCAACAGCTTTTCACCGTTGACCCACAATTCATAATGGCCCGTTGCCCCGCCCTTAAAAACTATTTCTTCCGTGACCTTGGGAATAAACTCTGTCTCATACGTTGCGGAAAATCCTTCAAGCTTAACTCCGGAAGCAAACTCATGCTGGCCAGCTGTAGTCAGTTTCAGCGCGCTGGTGACCTGCACCGTAGTCACTACTGCGCCGCTCCGGTCGGGTGTGTTCCAATACGTAGCCTTGAAGCCGGGTTTACCTTCCCAGGAGCATTGATCAAAGTAACTAACCGTCACTTTGTCTTCCACGAGGTCGCAACCTTTATCATACAGGATCTTCTTCGCGTCAATTTTTGACTGGATTCCCTCCAGAATACTGATTGTGCTTACAGGTGTACCGTTGTAGTTACCCCAAAGCATAGGTTCGTCATTCGCATTGGGGCCGACTACTGCGACTTTCTTCAGCGATTTTGACAACGGTAAAATATTTTTGTTATTCTGAAGCAATGTCATCGACTCACGAGCCATCTCTAATGCGAGTTTCCGGTGTGCTTCATTGTTCACAATTGACATCGGAGTTTTTGTCCAGGGAACCAGCGCATCATCATCCATTTCACCCAAATCGAAACGGCCCACCAATACACGGATCAATCTCTCATCGATCTCCGCTTCCGTGATCAGTCCCCTTTGAACAGCTTCGGGCAACTTCTTGTAGTTATGGCCGATCCATTGGCACTCGACATCGGTTCCGGCAAGGACACCTTTTACGCTGGCATGAACCGGCGTTGATGAGACTTTATGGCTCGTGTAGAAGTCTGCAATTGCTCCACAGTCGGAAACCACGAGGTGTTTAAAACCCCAGTCATCGCGAAGAATGTTCTGCAGAAGTCTTGTGTTGCCGCAGCAAGGTTCGTCATCCAAACGCTGGTAGGCACACATAACCTGACGGACATCTGCCTCCTGGACCAGGGATTTGAAAGCAGGAAGGTAAGTCTCCCACAGATCACGTGGGTCAACGTTATTCAGGTTCAATTCATGACGGTTCCACTCCGGCCCTGAGTGCACGGCATAATGTTTCGCACAGGCGAGGAGTTTTTTGTAACGCGCATCTTCCGGACCTTGTAAACCTTTCACAACGGACACGCCCATACGCGACATCAGGAATGGATCTTCACCATACGTTTCCTGTCCGCGGCCCCATCGTGGATCGCGGAAAATATTGATGTTGGGTGTCCACACAGACAAGCTCAGGAAACGCCGGTTCTCCTGACCATTCCGCAATGCTTCATGGTACTTGGCACGAACCTCGTCTGAGGTAGCATCAAAAATCTTATAGACGAGGTCATCGTCAAATGACGCTGCCATCCCAATCGGTTCGGGGAAAACGGTAACGTCGTTGTTGTTAGCCAGTCCATGCAAGGCTTCGCTCCACCAATTGAATTTCTTGATACCGAGTCTTGGAATCGCATCCGAGATATCGCACATCAGGGCGGCCTTTTCTTCCAATGTAAGTCTGCTGAGTAAATCTTTCGCCCTCTCCTCCGAGCTTAGTTCCGGGTTTTGATACGGGAAGCGCTGAGCCAGGGCTGGCATCGCGGCGAGGCAAATGATAATAAAGAGTAAGATCCTTTTTGTTGGCGAAAGATCAGATTTCATAACCGTGGGTCTTGATGTAGTAATCAGGTTGTCAGATGATATGACTCTTCTTTAATTGTCAAATATACACTTACATCCGAATTTCAAAATGACCATCGATATTTATTTTGGGGATTCTTACCAGATGATCCGATCTGTTGGTTACCCGGACTGGCAACCCGCCAATCATGGCTGACCGCGTTTGTATCGGGAAGTAGATGATTTTTCGGCATTTACGGCATGCAAAATCTTTAGATCATATTTTCATTGTTGAAATTCCGACAACGCTCAATACAAAAAAAGCCTGCCTTTCAGCACGCTTTTTTGTTCGTAACCTTCGCCACCGGACTCAGGGTTGTACACTACCGTCAGGTGCAAAGTATACTTCCCGATCACCGCGGTTGCTTCCGGAAACATTTCGGAGAAACCCATGATTCTCACTAAAAACCAACAATTCCTCCAAAGTATTCCCAATTTCTTCCGGATTTGTATTATTGATTCGAACTTCGCTATCGCATAAAGAATGAAAACCAACTATTTTATATTGACGGCGGCACTCCTGATCTTTTTCGGTTGCAGGGGACAAGTCTCAAATCCGATCTCGGCGCAGTTCGAAAAAGGAAAAACACTTGCCGAATTGACCGATAAAAAGCTTAAGGAAACATCCGGCCTTTCAGCAAGTGTTCAGAATCCGGGATCACTCTGGGCTGTATGTGACAAGGGCAATTCCCCGGAAATTTATCTGATTGACAAAGATCTGAACATAAAATTTACTGTAACACTTCAAGGCGTCAGCAATCGCGACTGGGAAGATATCGCGGTTGGTCCGGGGCCTGAAGTAGGTACAACCTACATATACGTTGGAGACATTGGCGACAATGATGCTGTGTATCCGGTCAAATACATTTACCGTTTTAAAGAACCAACGCTTTCAACTGAGGCGAACATTGCATTACATGATTTCGACAAAATCACTTTTCGCCTGGAAGACGCGATCAAAGACACAGAGTCGCTTTTCATCGATTCGAAAACAAGGAACTTGTTTGTGGTATCAAAACGTGAAGAACCTGTGTTTGTTTATATGCTCTCATATCCACAATCTCTCAGCGATACAGTTATCGCGTCCAAAGCATTGTCTTTACCCTTCGAAGGAATCGTGGCTGCAGATTGTTCTCCCGAAACCGGGGACATCCTGATGAAGAACTACGATAAAATTTTTTACCGGAAGAACACCTCGGGGCTTGATCCTGTTTCCCTTCTAAAGACACAGCCCGAGGAAGTTCCCTATGAAAAAGAGCTTCAGGGAGAATCTATCACGTGGGCTACTGATGCACCGGGGTTCTATACGTTGGGCGAAATGAAGAAAAAGCAACCAACGTATTTGTATTTCTATTCGAAGAAATGAATCTCTTCGTACGAAGTTTACTTCGGGTACGTCTTCGAGTGGTGAATCATTTCTAATTCCCGGTTCAAAATTCTTAATTGGGTGGATCTCCACTCCTTGCGCCGTTGCCTTAGCGGTGAAGACTTGCTGCACCTGACCGGAAACGTGCACTTCCCTCTCGCGCTTCCATTCCTTAGGCCTGCAATCTCAAAAGAATTCTCTGCAAGGCCCCGCAGCCCCGCGTTGCCTGCATTTAATTGCGCACCTATCGATAGTCCGATTCCGGACACGAACGTACGCTGACGAAATGCCGGACGGGTCGAAATCTCTGAAATCTTCGCCCAAGAGGGCTTTTTCCGGAGCGGCATGGAGTTGGCAACTGAGGGGCAAACCCTTGTCGCCATGCTGAAGAACTATATCCTTATCTCGTTCAGGAACCTGATCAAACACAAGTCTTTTTCGCTCATTAATATCCTCGGGCTCTCGCTGGGACTGGCATGTTGCCTTATCCTTACGTTATACATCCAGGATGAACTCAGTTATGACAGCGATCTCAAAAGAAGGGACGATGTTTATCGCATTATCACCGAATTCGAGGGTGTGATCGGTTTCGATAAGCTGGGCACGGCGTCTCCGCCTATCGCACTTGCTATGGCCGAAGAAATTCCCGAGGTCGAAGCCGCAGCACGACTTCTTTCGCCTCCCGGTGCTACTCAAAATCTTATCAGGAATGGCGACGACACCTTCTATGTCGAGAATGGCTTCCTCGGGGATTCATCGATCTTCGACGTCCTTACATTCGATATCATTGAAGGGAATCCGGCAACTGCCCTCGATCATCCCAACTCCATCGCTATTGCACAGTCACTGGCTGTCAAACTTTACGGAAATGAGTCCGCCCTCGACAAAACCTTTGTCCTCAGTCAGGGCGGCGAACCATACGAGGTAAAGGTTACGGCGGTCTATAAGGATAAAAAGAAAAGCATAATCACGCCGAATTTTATTGTCAACATCTACAGTGGAGGCTGGGGGCAGTTTCTCAGGGCGCCACAAACGACTAACGAGTGGGCTGGACAAAACTTCATACCCTCCTATCTGAAACTTGCCCCGGGCCACGATCGCGCCGAGGTGATCAGAAAAATGAACGAAGTTCTCGTTAAACACGGCGAGGAAAACATGAAAGCACTCGGTATCAAAAAGAAACTCTCGCTGGAGTTGGTAAAAGACATATATCTCCGATCCGACGTCCGTCAGAGTCCGCGTATCAACAGCATCTACATCGTGGCATCCATCGCTTTCTTTATACTTCTGCTTGCGTGCATCAACTTCATGAATCTTTCCACAGCCAAAGCGACCAAACGCGCCGCCGAAATTGGCGTGCGAAAGGTACTGGGCGCGTTCCGAAGTTCGCTCATTTACCAACTCCTCGGTGAGGCTATGATTCTGGTTCTGATAGCTGTCGTCATCAGTCTGGTCATGATTCAGATTACCCTGCCAGGATTCAACGCACTCACGGGCAAGGAAATCACCCTGGGGCTACAGGACAACCTGCCATTTGTCGCGCTGATAATTGCGATCGTCGTTATCACTGGTGTACTCGCAGGAAGTTACCCGGCATTTTATCTCTCATCCTTCCAGCCTGCAAGTGTACTTAAAGGGCAGCCTTCGATCGGTAATGCCTCCGGAAGATTACGCCAGGCGTTGGTGGTATTCCAGTTTGTGATCGGAATCGGGCTGGTTTGTTCGATGATCACCATCTCGCAGCAAATGACATTCATGCGAAACGCGAATCTTGGCTTCAATGCTGATGCGAAAGTCGTCATACCGCTGCGCACCCCAAGCGCTCTCCAGAGCTACCCAGTGATTCAAAAGGAATTCAGCAAGGTTCCGGGTGTGAATGGAGTCTCCGGTACCGACTACATTCCGGGTTCAATCGTCTTCAATGACATGCCGCTATACAAGCGCGGGGGCAATATGGACGTTGCAAAACTTCATCGGATCAATCTCGTCGACTACAACTACATGGATTTGCTTGGTCTGAAACTGATTGCAGGCCGTCACTTCACCGATAGCCGGGAGAGCGATGGAAACGTCAAACTGATCCTAAATATGGAATCTGTAAAAGCCATGGAACTCACGCCCGAAGAAGCAATAGGCCAACAGTTGTTCTTCGACTGGCAAGGCAACACGATGACGTACGAAGTTATTGGCGTCATGGAGGACTACCATCAGACCTCGCTTAAAGAAAAGATTTACCCGATGGCGTTCCGCTTCGCAAGCCCAGATGACTCGTTCTCATATGCGGTGCTGGACATTCAATCCGACCAATTCCAATCGGTAAAAACGGCCATCGAAGCAAAATGGCGGGAGCTTGTAAATGACACTCCTTTTGAATTCACATTCCTCGACGAGAGCATCCAAGAGCAGTACACTGAAGATCAGAAAGCCGCGACGATAATCAGCACGTTCACGGGAATTGCCATGGTTATTTCCTGCCTGGGACTTTACGGGTTGTCAACCTATATGACAGAGCGTCGGTTCAGAGAAATCGGAATCCGGAAAGTAATGGGCGCCGGCGTTGGCGATATCCTGACTTTGATGACAAGCGAATTCATCAAGCTTGTCGTTATAGCATTCGCGATCTCGATCCCGCTTGCATGGTGGGGAATGAGCAAATGGCTGGAATCGTTTGCCTACCGCATTGACGTCGGCATTGGCGCCTTTGCTATTGCGGGTGGTGCAGCCGTTGTGATTGCGCTGCTCACCGTAAGTATGGAATCATTCCGTGCGGCAACTACGGATCCTGTGAAGGCGTTGAAGACAGAGTGAAAAAGCGCAGGCTTCCCGCAGCTGGCTTTGAACGTGAATCGCCTTCGTTGGCATTTAGTCTTCAGTTGCAAGCTTCAGGCTGCAAGTTTGGTTAGTGGTAACTTAAATGCCTACGTTTCTTTCTATGCTTGTTCTCTCTCACCGCAAGGTCGCCTATACGCCAGGGAGCGCAAAGAGAGTTGGCCCCACCAATTAGAAATTAGAAATCATAAATGAGAAATTAAAAATTCACCCGCTCATTCAGCGGCGGGCCCATTGATGTTTGCGATCAGTTCTTTTCGAAGGAACCTGCGTGCCCGCCAAAGTGTTTCGCGACGGCGGGAACCTCCCAACCTGAAACGAGTGGAGCTACTCACTCCTCAATGTATTTACTGGATTAGTAAGCGCTGCCTTTGTTGCCTGGGTACAGACAATAATGGCTGTAAGGACTACTGCTGAAACACCAGTGGCAACCAGTACTGACCAATGCGGTGTGATGCGGTAGGGATATTGTTCAAGGAACATGTTGATCATCCACCATGCAACGGGTGCTGTGATCAGGAAGGCGATGATTACCAACTTTGAGAAGTCTTTGGTGATCAGAACAAGTACATTTACAACGGATGCCCCCAGCACCTTGCGTATTCCAACTTCCTTCGTGCGTTGTTCGCAGGTAAATGCGGCGAGGCCAAAGAGTCCGAGGGATGATATGAAGATCGCGAGAACAGTAAATACAAACGCAAGCCGTCCTACGAGATCGATGCTTTGAAACTTGAAGCTGAACTCATCATCAGCAAAGCGATGCCACAGTGGGTGTTCGGGATCAACGTCTTTGAATATCTTTTCAACACCAGCTACAGCTCCGGCGAGGTCATTCGTTTCTTTCAGGCGCACCGAAATCGTACTGCTCCAATCCGGAATAAGAACCATGGCTAGCGGACCGACCGCATGATATGGCGAACCCATCACAACGTTCTCCGTTACACCAATGACGGTGCGGTCATCACCCCATATACGAATGGTGGATCCAATCGGATCGTTCACGCCCATCAAATCCAGCGCAGCCTGATTGATGAGGATCGCCGACGTATCGCTTTTCACTTCCGGTGAAAAATCCCTTCCCTGCAGCATCCTGATCTCCATCGTGCTGGTGAAGTCGTATTCCGTAGCGATCGTCACGAATTCGACTTTATCATCGCCGACTTTTCCCGGCCAGCTAACGCCGTCAACGCTGCTGAAAATACGTGTGATAGGCGCGCTCGACTTGGTAACTGCCTCCACCAATCCGGACGAGAGCAATTGTTGTTTGATGGTTGCGTAGTTTTTCTCGCGCTGATCGTTCGACCATATCAGCATGAGACTTTCCTTATCGTAGCCGACGTGCCGCGACTTCACATGCATGATTTGCTGATAGATGACAACACTCGCGATCACCAGGAAAATTGAAAATCCGAACTGAAGGGTCACCAGCGATTTTCGAAACAGTCCGGCGGATGACGACGTGGTTAAAGTACCCTTCAGCACCTTAGCCGGCTGAAACGACGAAAGGAAGAATGCGGGATATGCTCCGGCCAGCAGGGCAGTCAATATGATGATTGAGACGGCGTAAAAATAGAGGGACGGATCAGCATAGTTGATCGCCATCTGCTTTCCGACAAGAACATTATAAAACGGCAGCGCAAATTCAACAATTGCTACCGCGATGAAGAATGCGAGAGACGTTGTTATCATCGATTCGGCGATAAACTGTCCGATGAGCTGTTTCCGTTGGGAACCAATCGCTTTGCGGATACCAACTTCACGGGCGCGTTTCTGTGACCGCGCAGTGGCAAGATTTGTAAAGTTTATGCAGGCAATGATAAGAACAACAATCGCGACAACACTAAAGAGCCGCACATAGTCAATCATGCCGCCTGATGCTTTTCCATTTTCAAATTTGCCGTACAAGTGCCAGGCTGAAAGCGGATGAATGAAGTTCGCTACTGTCGGCGCATCGGAATTGTTCGTTCGTTCAAGCAGCTCAATTTGTTTCGCGATTTCATTGGGATCGGCATTTGCATGAAGCTCAACGAATGTGGTGAACGAATGACTCCTCCAATCGTTCATGGCACGCCGGTACCATGGCTGCGTGGATGCGTAGAATTCGGAAGACAAAAGAAAGTCGAATTGCAGCGACGAATTTCCCGGCACATCTTCCAGTATTGCGGTCACTTTCAGGGGATGTTCAGTTTCAAGGGTGAAGATCTTACCCAGTACGTCGGTTGTTCCGAACAATGCCATTGCTGTGGAACGTGAGAGTACTGCGGAAGAACCGTCGGATAATGCGGCGCGTATATCGCCTCCGATAACGTCGAAGGAAAACATCGTTAAGAAATCGCCTGCAGCGACGACACCCATCTTACTGATTCGTGTTTCTCCGTTCGTCAGCAAAAATCCCTCAGGCGGTTTTATCAGGGAAACATTCACTACCTGACTTGATTGTTCCCGCAACGCCTCCATAATGGGAAACGGTGTGTTCAGGGTCGTCTCGATAGATCCGTTGATCGCCTGGCTGGACCCGACGATATAGATGCGTTCATGATTTTTATGAAATCTGTCGAAAGAGACTTCATCGCTGACCCAAAGGAGTATGAGTGCGGTCAATGCAAGACTTACTGATAGTCCGGTGATGTTGATGAGAGAATACACCCCGTTCCGGCGCAATGTTCGTAACGTGATGAGAAGGAAGTTTCCAAACATTCGCGAGGGTTTTAGTTGACTGGTCCGTCGGCATCTATGCAAGATAACACGGCGGTGACATTCTTTTGGCCATCATTATGCCAAAGGCAGCCATATCGATTTTTGGCTCGTTTCGCGGGATTTTAGCGGACACTCTTGTGCGCGGGTGGACAAGACTGGTCGATTTCGACACAAATTTTTTCGTGCTTCGGAGACAATCAATGGGTGTGATTTTCTCCCTTCTTCAAGAAGAACAAGCTGGCTGCGATCAGGAAAATGGCACCCGGAATAATAAGGTCATGAATGACGAGTTCGCCTCCATTCATTCTTTTTTCAGCAAGAGCCGCGAGGTATGATACAACAAGTGTCGTCAGTATGGCCTCCCATAAAAGCACCTTTAATTGGATGAAGTCTTTTATTCTCAACCACGCCGGGAGCTTTACGGGGATTGTTGATTCATCTGAGTTGAAGAAAAGCACAAACAAACCAATAGAAAAAACAAAGAGCACGATTGCAACCAGAAAAAGATCAACCGATCGCAGTAACCCGATTGCAATAAAGCCCACAACGGTGGTCTTGTCTTCATTGGCTATGTAAGTAAATGCGTGGACAAAATCATAAATGCCCAAAAGCGCAAAGACGACGCCGGACAAAAAGACGATAAAAGCAACCGCCCTTATGATGACTAACAAAACATTAAAGAGTCCTTTCATAAAATGCTGAATTTACTCATAGACGAGAGTTGGCAATCAAAATCAAAACGGACAAAACCCGGCGACCCTCCGTTTACTAATTTACGTCTAACAAAAGAGAATGGCAACTACGCAGAGCTTGGTTAATCCATTGGTCCAACACCAATTGGTCCAAAAAAAAGTTAATTCATTCGACTAATATTCCGACGCTCCGTATCTTAGAGACCACGCGATCCGCCAACATACCAGTTCGGCGACGCGTTGTCCCCCTAAACGGACAAGGGTTTATGAAAGCCATTTGCAGGAAATTGCTTTTCGTCTACCAAATTGTTTGCGTCTCGGTGGTTCATGCTCAACAGGCAAACGACGAACCATCAATCGCTGGTAAAGGCTCAGCCTATCTTGGAGTGTCAGTAGGTTTTGAGAGAACGACCATCGATCGAGACGAGCCGCTGATCGTAATCATTGAAGATCGTGAGAAGAAATCATTTGATGCGCGAATCAACGGTGGGTACTTTATTAAAGAGGGCCTCGCTGCAGGCGGGCAATTCCTTTATGGAGAAACTAAGCGAGATGGAAGGGAGATCAATCTACAGGGAATTCCACAGGACGTAGCTGTAGCGACGGAAGAATGGCGTTTGTATGCAGGCATAAAAAATGTGCTGCCGCTGGACAAACATCACAGGTTGTATCTCTACAACATGACATTGATCGGCTTTGGGATTGAAAATTCATTGAACGAAACGATGGCAGAGAATATTCTGACTCGTACGTATGCGAAAGATCGTTCAATAGAGCTGCGTATGGTTCCAGGTTTGATTGTAAGAGTAATGAAAGGCTTCACGGTGGAAGCCGGCGCCGACATTGCGGGAGTTCGTTCGTCATGGTCCCGGACCAGCGTGAACGGAGCGCCCGCCGCAAAGGAGTCGAAGGTATCTGCAGATCTTAGCATCAACCTTCTTAGACTCTCATTGGGTTTCTACTATTACTTCTAGTATTACTTCTAGTATTACTTCTAGTATTACTTCGAGCCATGTCGGCTAACGTTAAGAGCACCATTTTTGTCGTTGCGACATTCCTTGCCGTAACCGTCATAAGTTGCATCGATGAGCACTACTTTGGTAAGTCGGATCAGAAAAGGATACTTTATTTTACTGTGGAAGGACAACTCGGCTCTACGCAAATTATTGAGGACAGTCTGAAGATCTACGTCAAAGTTTCCCCGGACGCCGATCTTACTTCCGTCACAGCCGACTCGATTCTTCTTTCTACTTTCGCGCACGTCGAGCCGGATGTTGGTGCCGCCCAGGATTTTTCCAAGACAGTCTGGTACACCGTGACGGCTGAGGACGGGACGTCTGTAGATTATCAAGTCATCGTGAAACGCGAAGGACTCGAGCCACAACTTGACAACAGCGGATTTGATCTGTGGTACACACCGAAAGGAAAAGGCTACAAACAGCCTGGCAGCGATGCCGCGACAATTTGGGCAACAGCTAACGATGGTGTGACCACTATGGGAGCTGATAATTTTAATACAACACCAGAGTTGGTTGCCGGCACAGATTACCTGGCAAGACTTGAAACGAAAGATCTCGGCCCGCTCGCGCAAATCACGGGTCAGAGGATTGGTTCGGCGACGTTGTTCACCGGTCGATTTGAACTGAATCTGAGTGATCCACCATCGTCGGCGATCTTTGGGACTACATTTGTGGCACGACCGAAATCCTTTTCAGTCGACCTGCATTATCACGCCGGTTCGCCGTACAAGAATGGGAACAATGAAACGCTGGACAAGACAGACTCTGCGGATGTGTATGTCTTGCTTGAAAACCGGACCAATCCAAACTCAATAGAACGTATAGCGACGGGGTGGTATCGAATGCGTTCGAGCGAGGAAGAAGAAATGGCCAATGTGACCGTTGAACTTCTCTACGGCCCACTTCCACCTGATGCCCCTGCATACCAGAAACCCACCAATAACCTGTATGGGGAAGAAGATGCTGCGGTGACTCATATAACCGTAGTTTTTGCGTCGAGCGCATATGGGATTAACTACGAAGGTGGAGTGGGCAGCACATTGAAGGTGAACAATTTCAGGCTCAACTATGAATAATGTTGAACCAAAAAAGAGTCGAACCGAGGATGATAAAATATTGATCAGTATGAATGCAACGAGAGTATCGCTTTTGGTGTTTGCTTCTCTCCTCTTTACCTGCAGATCATCAAAGGTTTTGGAAACTGAAAATGTCGAAGGTTTTCAGTTAAACCAATATCAAACATTTGATTTCTTCAAACTTGAGGCATCAGGCGATACGTCGGCGAACTTTCAGGCAAATGCCACCCTGATAAAGAATGCGATCACGCGCAACCTTGAGTCGCGCGGATTAAAACGAGTGGATACAAATCCCGATCTGCTGATCAACATCGGCATTGTGGTGAAGGAAGAAACCCAAACCCGTCAAACCACCATTCGGGAAGCGCCAAGATACATGGGCCAGCGAACATACTCCTGGAAAAGTGAAGAGATTGAAGTGGGGAAATACAGAACGGGCACTGCTACTGTGCACCTGGTGGATGCGGATACGAAAACAATGATGTGGCGCGGGGTTATTGAAAGTATTATTCCCGAAAAGAAGGAAAAGGTTGCAGAGTCTATCGAGGACGGCGTAGACCTTCTGTTTGCAAACCTGTGAATTGTCAATGGCCCGGTTGTAGATGGAAGAATTATAATGGCATGTGGCGATTGAACAGTGTAACACATCTGAACACATGTTGCACCCATTAAAGAATGTGCTAGTTTATATATATAAATAGCCGATCCATGTGAAATAAATCACAAACACTATGTCAAAAAAGAACCTCACCCGCCGCGAATTTGCAAAACTGGCCGGAATGACCGGCGCTGCAATTTCCATGGCCTCGTCAATGAGTTGTGATGCGGCCAAAACAAAAAATGAAACCAGTTCACCGGACGAAGATGCGAGTATGCAAACAGGTGCCGGTGGTACGTTTCCCGAAGGCTTTATTTGGGGTGTCGCCACCTCGGCCTATCAGATTGAAGGCGCATGGAATGAAGACGGCAAGGGCCCGTCGATCTGGGACGCTTACACGCACACGCCAGGGAAGATCAAGAACGGAGACACTGGCGATGTCGCCAACGATCACTACCATAGGTACAAGGAAGACGTTACACTGATGAAGGACCTCGGCGCCAACGCTTACCGTTTCTCTATCTCGTGGCCGCGGATCTTTCCGGAAGGTGCGGGCAAACCAAACCAGAAAGGTCTCGACTTCTACAACCGATTGGTGGACGAGTTGAAAACTGCCGGCATCGAACCATTCGCCACACTGTACCACTGGGACCTTCCTCAGGCTCTTGAAGACAAGCATGGTGGCTGGCAGTCGTCCGAAATTGCAAAAGCGTTTGGCGAGTACAGCGGGATCATGGCGAAGACTCTGGGCGATCGCGTCAAGCATTTTTTTACAATCAACGAGTTCAAGCAGGTGACGGAGACTGCCTACCGTGGCGTCGAATTGCACGTGCAGGGCAAGACCGTCCGTCTCATGAATGCTCCGGGCATCATACTCGAGGACGGTCCGCTGAACCAGGTGCGGCACAACGCGCTCCTGGGTCATGGTTTGGCTGTGCAGGCAATTCGCGCAATGGCGCCAGCTGGCGCGAAAGTGGGGCCAGCAGAGAATATGCCGCACGCAGTTCCGGTCATCGACTCGCCGGAGCATATCAAGGCCGCTCTCGTTGCGACCCGCGAACTGAATCCATACTTCCTTGGCCCCATGCTGGAAGGTCGCTATGACGACGCTTACCTGAAAAAGGCAGGCAAGAACGCACCGAAGTTCACCGAAGACGAAATGAAAATCATAGCCTCACCGCTTGACTTCGTCGGCATCAACGTCTATATCCCAACACTCGCAGTTAAGGCATCGGATCATCCGTCCGGCTATGAAGAGGTGCCGTTCAGCGTTTCGCATCCAAAGATGTTTTCGGACTGGCACCGTCTGGCTCCCGAATCACAGTACTGGTCGCCACGGCTGCTGCACGAACTCTGGAAGCCAAAGGAAATCTACATTACCGAGAACGGCTGCGCCGCTGCCGATGAGCTTGCGAAGGACGGCAACGTATACGACTACGACCGCATCATGTACCTGAGAAACGGCATGATGTGGCAGCAGCGCGCCACGGCCGAGGGTATTCCGCTCAAGGGCAACTTCTATTGGAGCACGATGGACAACTTCGAATGGATCAACGGCTACGGCGATCGCTTCGGGTTGATTCACGTCGACTTCAAGACGCAGAAACGGACGCCGAAACTGAGCGCTCAGTGGTATCGCGAAGCAGCAAGGCGCAACGCGGTCGTCTGAACATTCGACCCGGAGTCAGCGTCTGATCCTGAATCTTCATCCAGCGTAAACGCTGATGCGTGATGTCCAATTTTTCGATTAGGTAATCCGCGATTCTTAATATAACCAACCATTTATGTCGACACATAAGTATAATCGCCGTCAATTTGTGAGGTTTACCGGTGCATTAAGCGCTGGAATTCCTGCCGCCTCATTAATCGCATGCAATTCTGAATCGCGCCCGAACGTGCTCGAAGAAACGCGCACAAAAACTGCCGAGGTCTCTCCGGCCTCGCGGAAATTTCCTGATGGGTTTTTCTGGGGAACTGCCACATCCTCCTACCAAATCGAAGGAGCATGGAATGAAGATGGGAAGGGCTTGTCGATTTGGGATACTTTTGCACATACTCCCGGGAATATGAGAAATAATGATACCGGCGATGTTGCAAACGATCATTACCATCGTTACAAGGAGGATGTTCAATTGATGAAGAGCATTGGCCAGAACGCGTACCGATTCTCCATCTCCTGGCCAAGAATTTTTCCAAACGGTACAGGTCAACCAAATCCAAAAGGAATTGATTTCTACGACCGTTTAGTGGATGAGTTGGTTGCAGCGGGGATTGCTCCGTTTCCGACTATTTATCATTGGGATCTGCCGCAAGCGATGCACGATAAGGGCGGATGGCAGAACCGCGACATAGCGAAAGCATTTGGTGATTATGCCGGTTATGTGGCACAGAAACTAAGTGATCGGGTCGGCCACTTTTTTACGATCAACGAATTTCGCTCTTTCACGCAGGCTGGATACAGAGGATTTGAGGTTCCCGCTCCCGGTACCCCCACCGGATCCCGAATTGTCCATCTTGCACCCGGACTTCGCCTGCCAATGGCCGATCTTTATCAAGTCAGGCACCACTCGGTACTTGCGCATGGTATGGCCGTGCAGGCAATTCGTGCCAATAGCAAAAAAGGAACGAAAGTAGGACCCGCAGAAAACATTGAGACAGCAGTACCACTTATTGAGACGCCTGAGAACATTAAAGCGGCGGAGACAGCAACACGCGAACTGAACGCGGCATTCCTGACCGTAATGCTGGAAGGCAAGTACACCGATAACTATCTCAAGGAAGCCGGCAAGGACGCGCCGAAATTCACTGATGAAGATTTGAAAATAATCGGTAGCCCACTCGACTTCGTGGGCATCAACGTCTACGTGCCCACCTATGTAGAAGCTTCCGGGACGGAATCAGGCTGGTCCAAAATCCCCTTTGCCAGCGGCCACGCAAAAACTGCGATTGCAAATTTCCCCATTTGTCCCGAGGTCCTCTTTTGGGCACCAAGGCATGTGCAGAAACTCTGGAATGCGACGGAAATATATATCACTGAGAATGGATGCGCCAGCGAAGACGTCATTGCAGAAAACGGAAAGATCTATGACACTGATCGCATCATGTTCATGAAGGCATTCCTCAACCAACTACAACGCGCAACGAGCCAGGAGGTACCGGTTAAGGGTTACTTCTACTGGAGCGCTATGGACAACCTTGAATGGACTGCGGGATTTGGAAACCGTTATGGTATAATCCACGTGGATTTCAAAACGCAAAAACGCACACCGAAGGCAAGCGCGGAATTTTTCCGGGAAGTCGCAAAAGCTAATGAGGTAGTTTAGCCTGATTAAGTTTTTGAAAGGTCACAGGCGTCATCAACAATTCCGGCTGCGTATGATCCTTGTTATTGTGGTGATTCAAATCCAACTGTGGTTAACACCTTTTTAATCACAGATTGACATTAATTATAATCTCCTATGAAGTCAAATGCTTTATCACTCATTTGTTCAGGAATCATGCTGTTTTCATGCAGTTCCACGCACATTGTGAATAGCTGGAAAGACCCTGATACACATGTATCCTCCGGTGAATGGAAAAAGATTCTGGTCGTTGGGTTGCTGAAGGATGAGGCAAATCGACGCATAGTCGAAGACGAAATGGCCACGTTGCTGAAAGGCAGAGGGGTGCAGTCGTATGCGTATTTTAAGAACACTGTGGAGCACGAAAAACTCGCTGAGCAGTTAAAGAATGACGGCTTTGATGCTGCCATAACGATGCGCCTTGTGGATGTCGATAAGGAGGTCACATATACACCGGGAACAATAAGTTCTTACCCGGTCTATTACAGAACTTTGAGCGGATATTATATTCAAGGCTGGGAGTATTATACAACGCCGGGTCGACATCAGAGTACTACATCGTACTCGGTTGAAACGAATGTTTACCTGACCGGGCCGAACAAACTTGTTTGGTCAGGATTAACCGAAACGGTAGAGCCGACAAAAGTAGAAAACATGATATCCGAAATAGCAAATGCAGTCTTTGATGAAATGGTAAGGGAGAACTTCATCTCTGAATAAATCCCGGCTCAGGTAGGATTCTATGCTTCAAACAGCGAGTCTGTTATGCAAACCTGAATGCATTACGTTCCTTTCCATGCTCGCCCTTTTTCACCGCAAAGGCGGAAAGATGCATAGGAGCACAAGGAATGACTGTCCCACAATTTAGAAAATTATAAATGAGAAATTAGAAATAGCCTCGTCTTTCAGCGTCTTTCACATTCGCTTTTTCGAAGCCACCTGAAACCTTATACGTGTCAATCTGAAACCTGCCTGCCCGCAAGGGCGTGTCGCCGCGGCGGGAAACTTTTTGAACCTGAAACCCCGATCACGTATCAATTCGCAGGATGATTCAAGTCCCAGTAAGTCTTGTTGTACTTGATTTTTGTGACGTGCCACTCATCCTCTTTCGGGTCAATCTTCTCTATGTCGGTCAGGCGTATGTCTTTCACAATTATCAGGTTGGTATTCCTGAATGACCGGCGCTTCCCTCCCAACTTGAAAATATTCTCGCGATCACCCCTGATCAAATAAGGAAAATAATACTTATCGATCTTCTTATAGATTATGTCGTATGTAAATGAAGACGTCTCCAACGTATGCCTGACAATTGCGTAATTTCGATGAGCGATGAAAATTCGTCCGCGGTAATAATTCGGCGTTATCCCATACCCGGTGATTTTGGTAGTTGGCTTGGGCAGATCATACGTTATTACAAAAACCGTATCATCGTCGTATATTGAGATATCCTGACGTTCGAACCTGAACTTGTCCCAGTTTTCACGGTTAAAGATCCCACGCGAAGCCTGATCCGTTATCAGATCAACGCTGTACAATTCGTTTGATGGCCAATACGTATAATCAACTGATTCCAGCGGATCAATACCATTCTCCCGCTTTTCGAGGATCTTAAACTTCTTAGACGCATTCGGAAAGTACCCTTCGTAATACCCAAGCAGAATCGTTTCAAGTTTATAACTGCTTTTCCTGATAGAGTCATAGTTGGTTATGGTCGAATATAAGTCCAGATTAAATGGTTGCCTGCAATAATTCCTGGGAATTGAATTTAATGCTTCATCCAATATTTCAGCAGGACCGGAAATTGTGGAGGCAATTGTTATCTCATCCAGGATCGTTTTATCGGGAGAAAGCGCCAGGACAAGATTCCCGACCTTCGACAGGCTGTCGATTGAGAACGAGCGACTCATGTAACCTATGCAGGAAATGCGAATCCTGTATGACGCAAATTTATGAGGAATGCTCAGGGCGAAGATACCTTCGTCATTACACGCCGAGCCTGTACTTGTTCCCGCAACAACAATACTTGCGTATTCAATTGGCTTTTGATTACCTTCGTCGATCAACCGGCCCTCAAGATGAATATTATTGTCCTGACCAATGGCAATTTGAGAACAAAGAATAAATGCACTAAATGCGATGTGAAGGATTTTCATGATGGAACCCGCTAAATTGTTTGGAACAAGCGTTCATAAATATATATACATCTGAATTTGCAGCGATTGCCCTTCTGACGCGATTTTCGACGTTTTCGCGTAAGTTGCATCTTCCAGCTGCAGGGTGCAAGTTTTGTTTCGTGCCAAGTTGTGGTGCATACGTTTTCTTTCTATGTCGCAATTCTTCACCGCAATGTCGCAAAGGATTTCCGGCAGATGAATCAAATCAAAAATCTATAATGCAGCAGTTCTGGTCTTGATCTCTTCCGCCACTTTTGCCAAAGACCTCTCATTATTCCATGGAAAGGCCTTTCTGACCCCAGGCAATCCCGTTTTAACGAAATTTCGTAACCCCTCAATCCGGTTATTCGTAACCTGATCAAAATGGAAAGTGTATTTAAAGACGAACTCCTCACCCACCTTCTTAAAGGAACCTCTACCAACGTCGGCGAAGATTTTTTCAGGTCACTGGTGAAACACCTGTGCCTGGCGATACAAGTGAAAGGCGCATGGATCGCCGATTTTGACGAAGAACAGCGGATGTTACGATCCCGGGCGTTTTGGTCGGGAGACCATTACGTGGACCATTATGACTATGCGATTGAAGGGACTCCGTGCGAACTTGTATATAAGAATAAGGACTTCTTTCACGTACCCGAACGCGTTATCGAGATATTTCCAAACGATCCTGACCTTCCGCCTCTTGACGCGGTCAGTTATATGGGTGTGCCGTTGTTTGCCGCGGACGGACACAAAGTCGTGGGGCACCTTGCCGTACTACACGATCAACCGCTTGAACTTAATCGCGAATTACTCGATGTGTTCAGCATTTTTGCCGATCGCGCCTCAGCGGAATTACGCCGACTCAAGCAGGAGCAGATTACGCGTGAACACCGCGAACAATTAAACAAACTAATGGAAAGCGCCATGGACAGTATCATCACCATGGACGATCATTTCCACGTAGTTGAACTAAACCCCTCGGCAAAACGCTTGCTGATGTTCGATAACTACAAAGGGATTGATTTCACGCAGTGGATACATCCGGACCATCGCGACAAATTCGCGAGACTGTCCGACACCCTCAAAACATTGCCGGAAGGCAGTCAGCACAGTTGGGTGCCCAAAGGAATAATACTGCGCAACGCAGAACGTCAACTTATTCAGGCTGAAGCGAGTCTATGTTGTTACTCCATTGACAAGAAGATCTATCATTCCCTGATCATCCGGGATATTAACGATAAGCTTGAGGCTGAAGAAAAAATTTCAAAACTGACTTCGGAAACACATTACCTGAAGCAGCTTATCGCAGAAGACCGACACAACCTGGAGATTATTGGTCAAAGTGAAGCGATCTTGAATGTGTTGCAGCAGGTGAAACAGGTCGCACCGGTGGATACAACCGTATTGATCTTTGGAGAGACAGGCACTGGAAAAGAATTATTCGCGCAGGCCATCCATCAGCAAAGCCGGAGAATGGCAGGTGAATTCATTAAGGTGAACTGCGCTGCAATACCGGCGTCACTTATGGAGAGTGAATTCTTTGGGCATGAAAAAGGCGCGTTCACCGGGGCAACCAGCAAACGCGAGGGCCGGTTCGCACTTGCCGACAATGGCACCATCTTCCTGGATGAGATTGGCGAATTGAGTCTGGATCTTCAGGCTAAACTTCTGCGCGTACTCCAGGAAGGCGAATTCGAGCCCGTGGGCAGCAGCAAAACAAAAAAAGTGAACGTCAGGGTGATTGCTGCAACCAATCGTGATTTGCTGGCCATGATCAAAGAAGCAAAATTCAGAGAGGATCTCTTCTACCGACTCTGTGTTTTTCCAATTCACTTGCCGGCGCTGCGTGAACGTGGCGATGATTGTATCCTGATAGCAAACAGTTTCCTGATGCGGTTTGCCCAAAAGTTCGGAAAGAAAGTGGCCCCATTATCCCCCACCGAAGAACAAATTGTCCGCAGTTATTCCTGGCCGGGGAACATCCGTGAATTACAAAACATAATTGAGCGATCCGTCATTCTTGCGCACGACCATACACAAATCAGAATTCGCATCGACGGATTTACACCAACATATAAAGAAGCCCGGGTGCAGGAAAGCGACAGGATATTGACTATCGGTGAACTGGAACAAATCGAAAAAGACAACCTCAGGAAAGCACTCGACGCGTGTCGCTGGAAAGTATCCGGCAAAGGCGGAGCAAGTGAGTTGCTTGGAATAAAACCTACCACCCTGAGTTCGCGGATCAAAGCGCTGGGCTTACGAAAAATTACAGAATCGCATTACGACATTTCGTAAAACACGATAATTCGTAAGTACGAATCCCTCAGGAGAAATCAAATCTGATGTTTTCGCTGCTGGCACGGCTGTGGCCATTGGTTGATCAGAATAAATTTTTCAACCAAAACAAATCAAGTTATGAAAGCAGTAGAAAAAATGTTGAACGGAGTTGACATCGTTGGACTCGTTGACACGATTAACGCAATCAAAAAAGACAGCACCATTGCTGACTTCAAATTCAGGGCAGAGAATCAATGGATTGACGGTGCCCTGAACAGAAGTCACATCAGTGGCTTTTACGGTGCGAAGCAGGAAGACACTTCGCGCGCGAAACCGTTTGTTTTCGACAACGACGAGCCTCCCGTACTTTTGGGCGAGAACCGTGGCGCCAATCCGGTCGAGTACCTGTTGCATGGTCTGGCTGGATGTCTGACCACGACGTTTGTGTATCACGCGGCTGCACGTGGTATCAGACTGAATTCCGTCAAGAGCAGACTGGAGGGCGACATCGATCTGCATAAGCTCCTCGGGATCGATGAAACAAAACGTGCCGGCTACCAGCAAATCCGCGTAACATTCGAGGTGGATTCACCTGCTCCGAGAGAGGTCATTGAAGACCTGATCAAATTTACCGGAACCCACTCACCGGTGGCCGACAGCGTCGCCAACCCGGTAGACGTGGTGGTCAGGCTTGCCTGATTCTGGCTAACACATTGAGGTTGGTTAAGTGCCAACCTCAATAATTTTCGCGCCCTCTCCTCGTTGCGCAGAGATCAACCTTGGTGGCCAAATCACGTATTATGTATGCGGCACTTTCCGATGAATTGTTGTCGGCAGTTGTCGTTATATTTATACTGATTAACCCTCAAAGCCGTCCGATGCCTCTTTACATGGATTTCCATAAGTTCCACAACAAGGTCACGCTTGACGATGTCAAATCTGCCCATACGGCTGACGAATCGATCCAGGAAAAATATGGCGTCAGGTATCATCAGTATTGGGTAAACGAAAAAGACGGAACAGTTTTCTGCCTCGTTGAAGGCCCGGATGCCCAAACCTGCGAACTGGTTCACCAGATCGCCCACGGAAACCTCGCATGTGCCATGACCGAAGTGGAGCCGGGAAGCTTCACACTTTTTATGGGCGATAAACTCACCGTGGATCACGGGTTAACGCGCACTGAAAACGGTCAGGTCGATGATGGTTATCGCTTCGTATTGGTAGCATCGCTCAGAGCAATAGCAGGCGCAAAAATTCCAGGCGGGTTACAGGTCGCACCCGACACAAAAAACGAAGTGACCAATTGTATAAAAGCGCATCGCGGACGGACGATGAAGGGTGAAACAGATGATACCTTTATTGGTGTATTTAATGACGCTGAAGACGCCATCGCATGTGGTGAAGCAATCCGGAAAGGGCTTCACAAAAAGCATAAGCCGGACGTTGTTTTCCGAATTGGTATCAGTGCTGACCAACCACTGGACCATGATGGCAAGTTCTTCTCCAAAGCCATTCGTATTGGTCAGCGGTTATGCAGCACCGCCAACGACAACAAGATATTAGTATCGGCATTGGCAGGCAGACTTGCTGCCTCCCGAAAATCGTCAGACCATATCCGATTTCTCGATCCTTCAGAAGAAGAATTTGTTTGTGATTTGTTAGGCACTACCGACAACAATCTCGCTCAGAAAAACTTCAATGTGGCGACTATTTGCAGAGACATTGGCATTAGCAGACCACAACTTTACAGAAGGATGACCTCCCTCACCGGGAGAGCACCCAATGATTTCCTCCGCGACCTTCGTTTGGATCGGGCGCTTGGTCTGCTGCGGCAACGTACCAAAACGATCTCGCAGGTTGCGTTGGAAGTCGGCTACAGCAATCCTTCGTATTTCTCGAAGTGCTTCGCCGAGAGGTTCGGATGCCTGCCTTCCGAAGTCTTTATGGTACAACGATAACGGCTGGCCCCCGGCTTTTGAATAATTACTGCTATTCTTTGAACAATTTCGGGTAGCCTCCGTATGCCCAACAATCGTTCTTTACATTCTGAAAACAAACATCCCAATGGTACTGACACAAACAAACCTGAAAGAGATCCTTCATGAGGTTGGTCCTCCAATAGAAAAGCAGGGTCTAATCTATGATGCGGAAAATCGATTTGCTGATGAAAACTTCAGACTTCTGAAAGAAAGAGGCGTTTACAAGGCTCTCATTCCCGCAGACCTCGGAGGTGGCGGCGTCCAATATTCAGAACTTTGCTCCTTCCTGAAAGACCTGGCAGGTTACTGCCCGTCAACGGCGCTTACGTTGTCCATGCACATGCACCTTGTCTCGGTACTGGTCTTCAAGCACATGAACGGCGATGCCGGATCCACGAAGACGCTGCAAACAGTGGCAGAGAAAGACCTGATCCTGCTGAGCACCGGTGGCGGAGATTGGGTTTCATCCAATGGTACCGCCAAAAAAGTTGATGGTGGATATGTAGTCAATTGCAAGAAATCATTCTGCAGCGGCGCCCCAATCGCAAATGTCGCCGTGATGAGTTGCGCTTACGATGATGGTGAAAAGGAACATGTACTGCATTTCTCGGCTCCGATGAATGCCGAGGGAGTCGAAATCATTTACGACTGGGATGCCATGGGCATGAGAGGAACCGGATCCCATTCCGTCCTCTTCAGAGACGTCTTCATCCCCGAGGAGAAAATCTCATTAATCCGCGAAAGAGGTAAGTGGCACCCTGTATGGAATGTCGTCGGCACGCTAGCGTTCCCTGTTTTTATTTCGCCATATGTTGGCATCGTCGAAGCCATTGCAAACAGAACCATTGATTTGTTGCGCAAGAAATCCAATTGCGAAAGCTATTCGCTTTCAAACCTGGGCGACATGCATAATCAATTGCAGATTGTGATGATGGCATGGCAGCGATTGGTTGATAATGCCAACAACCTGAATGTGAAACCAACCAACGACACGGCTGCAGTCGCACTCCAGACGAAGTCGATAATCACACATCACGGCCGACTCGGTGCACAGGCAGCGATGGAAGCTGTGGGTGGCTTTTCATACTACCATAAAACGGGACTGGAACGCCTTTACAGAGACTTGCTTGCCGGCGAATTTCATCCTATGCAGGCGAGCAAACAAAAAGAAATGCTCGGCAACCACCTGATTGGAAAAACACTGGCGGGATAGAACATATCGCCCTGGCTCAGAAAAGCACAGAAAGTACACAGAACAAAGACTATTCTATTTAGAAGGTTCTGTGCCTTCTCTGTGTTTTCTGTGCAGTCTTGTGAAAAAAAAGACCCCATAATCTAACTGGTCTTCCTGTAATTCAATACCGCCAACGTATTGAACACCACTGCGAACGCACCCACGATTCCCAGGTGTCCCAGTACATCCCGAAACTCGCTGCCTTTCAGGATAACCATTCGCATCACCTCAATGAGGTATTTCACAGGATTCAACGCGGCAACCGATTTCGCCCAGTCGGGCATGCTGTCTATCGATGTAAACAGTCCACCCATCAAAATGAAAATCATCATAAAAAAGAACATGATGAACATCGCCTGTTGTTGTGTCTCACAAAAGGTTGATATCAACAAGCCAAAACCCAGCACAGCCAAAAGGTAGAGACCGATGAACAAATACAATAACAGGAGATTCCCGACAGGCACGATTCCATAAAAGACATAACCCACGCCCAATCCCAGGGTGAATACTACATAGCCCAATATCCAGAAAGGCACGAGCTTTCCGATAATGAAGTGGAACTTCCGTATAGGAGTAACGTTGATCTGTTCAATCGTACCGGTTTCCTTTTCCCGTACGATATTCAATGCAGATAGAAATCCACCCACCATCGTGACAAGTATGGCGAGAATTCCGGGAACCATGAACAACTGGTAATTCATCGACGGGTTGTACCAGTTCGATGACGTAACCTGGATCCTCGGTACTGCGGCACTGGTGCTCATTCCAATGTAGTTCGTACGAATTTCGTTGTTGTAATCGCGGATAATAGTTGTAAGGTACGCGCCACCGAGGTTAGCTTTCACCCCGTTGATTGCGTTAACCGAGACAAAAAGCTCTTCGCGGTTTTCTCTAACGAGGTTCCTTTCAAAATGATTGGGTATTTCAAGAATCAAGTCGGCTTCGTCGCTTTCGACGAGCGACATCGCTTCATCATAAGAATCGTTATAGCCAATCAGTTTAAAATAGCCGGATGAAATGATTTTCGATATCATCTGCTGAGAAGAAGGTGAACGATCGCGATCAACAATCGCGAGGTTGACGTTTCTCACTTCATAATCTGCCGCCAGAGGCAGGAGTATCAATTGCATTACAGGCATCACCATGATCATGGCCACGATGGCTCGATTTCTGAAAATCTGCCGGAACTCCTTTTGAAGTAGAAATCGAATTATTCTCATGCCAGTCGGATTTTGAAATTTTTGATACTCGCGATGAGCAGGAACGCCGTGATTCCACAGAGGATCAGCGTTTCCTTCCAGATCGCCGCGAAGCCCAGTCCCTTAATCATGATTGACTTCACGATTATATAATACCATTTGGCTGGAATGATATTGGAGAAAACCTGAAATGGCCACGGCATGTTTTCAATGGGAAACATGAAGCCGCTAAACAGCGTTGTCGGAAGCAACATGCCCATGAGAGAAATCAGCATCGCTACCTGCTGTGAATTTGTTCGGATGGAAATGAATATCCCGAGTGAAAGGCACGTAATAATGAACAGCGTACTTTCTGCAAGAAGAAGCAACAAACTGCCGTGAATCGGAAGTTCAAGTACAAAGACGCTGATGAGCAGAATGGTACCGATATTGACCAGCGAAAGCACCAGGTACGGAATGGCTTTCGAGAGAATGACGAGTGCAGGCTTGAAAGGTGAAACCAACAGAATCTCCATCGTTCCAAGTTCCTTCTCACGTACGATTGATATCGCCGTCATCATCACGCATACCAACATCAGCACCAATGCCATAACACCCGGAACGAAGTTGTGGACTCCTTTCAATTGGGGATTGTACAACATTTTCATTTCTGTATTGATTTGAAGGGGCATCCCCTGCCGATGATTGAGGTCCATCTGGTGATCCTGAATGATCGCGGTGACATAGTTTACCAGGGTTGTGGCCGTATTAGGATCAGACGCGTCCGCAATCAGCTGCATCTGTGCGGTGCCAGCGTGGAAAAGGTCGTGTTCGAATCTGGCTGGAAACACTACCGCCACCTTGATCCTTCCTTTCTTAAAGAAATTTTGAATCTGCCTATGATCCGCGACGATCGTTTCCGTATCGAAATACTGACTTGCTTCGATACGGTCAATTATCTGTGCGGATGTCGCATCCTTGGCATAGTCAATGATGGCAATCCTGGAATTCTTGACCTCATTGGTCAGGGCAAATCCAAAGATCAGAATCTGCACCACCGGCATTCCGAACAAGATCAGAAGTGTCTTGCGATCACGCATTACGTGAGCGAATTCCTTCTTAATGAAAATGATAAGCTGTTGCATTTGCCGTTAGGTTATTCACTGCGCCGCGCGTTGCGGGCCAACTGGTAAAAAACGTCATTCATTGAATCGACCTGAAATTGTTTCTTCAGGTTTCCCGGTGTGTCGAGCGCCTCAACTTTACCGTCGACCATAATTGAAATTCGGTTACAGTACTCGGCTTCATCCATATAGTGCGTGGTTACAAACACTGTCATTCCGCGCGAAGCTGATTCATAAATCATGTCCCAGAACTGCCTGCGCGTTACCGGATCTACGCCTCCCGTCGGTTCATCGAGGAACACAATTTTCGGCTCATGTATCACGGCTACTGAAAACGCAAGCTTTTGACGCCACCCCAGCGGTAGCGCCGAGACCAGGCTATTGGCTTCGTGTTTCAGGTCCAACTGATTGATCAGGTGTTCACTTTTTTCCCGGATCTGGCTGTCGGTCAACCCATATATGCCGGCGAAGAATCGAATGTTTTCGACTACAGTGAGGTCTTCGTACAGCGAGAACTTCTGACTCATATAGCCAATGCGTTTCTTAATCTGCTCCGTTTCGCGATAGACATCATACCCCGCAATGGTAGCGTTACCGGATGAAGGCTTCGACAAACCACACAGCATTCTCATCGCTGTTGTCTTGCCGGCACCGTTCGCACCAAGAAATCCGAAGATTTCACCCTTGTGTACCTGTAATGTGATTTCATTGGCTGCGATAAAATCACCAAAACGCTTCGTAAGTTTGTCGGTGCTGATGACGATGTCTTCCATATCATGAATTCATTAGTTCTATGAAGCTGTCTTCAATCGTAGGAATGGTTGGTTCAATCTCAATCGGCTTAACGCCTTCATTCGCCAGATACGTCCGCAGTTGCTGTTCGTCAGGTGGCGACTCGAATGATACGTGTGCGCTCTCGCCGAACGCATAGCAACTCAGGACACCCGGATACAATCTCAACTTCTGCATAAGCTGGTACATGTCTCCGGCCCTGACCGCGTACAGCTGGCGCGGATACGAAGACATAATCTTCTCCGGTGTATTTATCGAAAGGATTTGCCCGTTTTGAATCAATCCAATGCGGTCACACATCATCGCCTCATCCATATAGGGAGTAGATACTACGATGGTAATCCCCTCCTCTCTTCGCCGCCTCAACATTTCCCAAAACTCTTTTCGTGAAACCGGGTCTACACCTGTTGTTGGTTCATCCAGGAATAATACCGTGGGTTTGTGTATGAGTGCACAACACAGGGCAAGCTTTTGTTTCATCCCACCCGACAACTTCCCGGCACGACGGTCTTTGAACCTTTCGATGTGTTCATAGATGTCTTTGATCAGGCTATAATTCGCTTCTATGGTCGTCCCAAACAGGGTAGCAAAGAATTTAAGATTCTCTTCGACGGTGAGGTCCTGATAAAGTGAAAACCGCCCGGGCATGTAACCAACACGGCTCCTGATCTCGTGATAATCCCTGACTACGTCAAAGCCATCCACGGTAGCGGTACCCGCGTCGGGAAGTATCAACGTGGTGAGTATGCGAAAAATGCTTGTCTTCCCTGCTCCGTCGGGACCAATCAGCCCAAACAACTCCCCAGGCTTAACCTCGAAGGAAACGTGGCCAACGGCGACCTTCCCGTCCTTCCCGTAGGTTTTCGTGATATTGTCAAGGATTACTGCAGACATGCTTAGTCTTTATCAGATGAATCAAACTTCACCTCGCCGTACATACCGATTTTGAGATAGCCGTCGTTTTTGACGCCGATCTTGATTGCATACACAAGGTTGGCGCGTTCATCCCGGGTTTGAATAGTCCTCGGTGTGAACTCCGCCTTATCACTGATCCATTGAGTTGTACCCTTGTATTCCTTTTGTTTACCATCGGCGGAATCGACAAGCACCGTTACAGGCTGGTTGAGTTTTATCAACGGCAGCTGGTCACCTGTGATATAAGCGCGCAACGTCAGCTGTGACAAATCCGCGATCTTGTAAAGCGCCTTCCCCGTCAAAGCCATTTCATTTTCTTCAGTGAATTTCGTAAGTACCGTTCCTGTTACGGGATTTCGGATCTTGCAACGCATCAGCTGGTCCTCCAGTTGGGCTATCTGGATAGATAGCGGAGCGCTTTCTTCATTGATGCTTTTCGTTGTAATAAATAGTGACGATTCCTGCGCCTCAAGCTGTCTTCGGATAATCACAACCTGGGCGTTCGCATCGTCCAACTGCTTTTGCGTGGCAGCATCCGACTTTGCCAGGTTGGCAATGCGTTGTTGCTCACGCTCTGCATGCCTGAGTTGTTCTTTCAATGATGCGATTTGCGCCGCTACATCGGGTCGGCGACTTAACACTGCGTTCACCTGGGCCTCCATCTGTCGTTTCTTCAGATAAAGTTGTGTGCTGTCGATGTAGCCCACTACCTGTCCTTGTTGCAGCTCTTGTCCTTCCTCAATCTTAAAACTTTTCAACACGCCTGTGGCTTCCGCCGAAACAATGGTCTCCACCGCTTCGAAGGTTCCGGATGCGTCGTAGTCCTGATCGTTCGTCATACAGCCTGTCAGCAAAACACAGGTGATCAATAACATTCTTTTCATTTTGATTGCCGTTAGTTCTGGTAAATAGTTCCGTTTGTAGTTTCGAGTGTGTATTGCGCCATCAGCCATTGTATCTCATGGACAATCTTTGAAAGCCGCGCCTGATCTTCGGCGTTGACTTCACGCAGATAGTCGGTTGTGGTAATTGCGCCATGTTCCAGTTGAACAGCCGCAGTTTTCTTGATGTCGTCGCGCAACGCGATAATCTCATCGTCAGTCGTAAGTAGTGATGCGTACTTCGATACATCCGCCGCGACCTGATTCGAAGCCAGGGTGGTGTTGAACAGGAAAGTTTCCTTTTGAAGTTGCACGCCCTGATGGTCGAGCTCTGCAAGTGCACGATCGCGGGAACGGTTATAGAAACTGCTGATGGGCCAGTGAAGACGAATACCCCCGAGGTAGTAGCCTTCCAGGTCATTGCTCAGCATATTCAATGCGGGTCGCCCGACGCCGCCCTGTACAAACAGGCTGACCTTTGGCCTGTTTCGCGCGGTTATCAAATTGTCACGCGCAGCTATCGCAGACATTTGCATGTCAAATAGTCGTAGTTCAGGTCTTGTCACCTCCGAAGGAATTGGCCTGGACTCCGGCTTCATGAGTTGTGTGTTTTCCGAGAGGGAGCGATTAATGAACAGGCCCAACATCTGAAGGTATGCGCCCCGTTGTGCTGACAGCTCTACATTGCGTTGCTCAACTTTTAACAATTCAGCTTTAAGCTGGTTCAAATCACTTTTCAACGCTGTGCCATTCAGGACCGCGGCCTCCGCCTTTCTTAAACCAAGTTCAATATCCTTCCGCAGAAGTTGTGTTTGCCGTATTTGTTCATCCGTAAGCAACAGTCCGAAGAACAACTGGTTGACTCTTTCCTTAAGCTTATACAGCTCTACTTCCAGTTGACGCGACGCGACGTCGGAGCTGATCTCCTCCAGTCCTTTTTGATGCCGGATCAATCCACCGTCATATATCGTCTGACTGACCTCTGCGTACAATTTGTACTGGTCCTTACTCAGGGGTTTGATCTCCTGTCCGGGAACCCGTATTGGTACAGCGGTTACGTCAGACTGATACGTAGCCTGACCGTTGATAACAATTTGCGGAAGATTCCCGCTGAGGACGTTATCGATATTATACCCCCTGGATTTTTCGATCAGGTCGCGTTGCCTGACCAGCGGATAGTTTTGTTCCGCAAGGGTATAGCATTCTTCAATGGTTAGTGATGACTGGGCCGCGATCTGGAAGGCACACGCTGTCACCAAAAGTATTGTCACCAGGTATCTCATGTGGTCATGTGTTTTAATCATTTGTTTAAACAATGGCTAAAAAAATTCACTTTGTCTTGAGAAATGCATTAAACCATTTCCTCGTCCATTTTCTGCGTTCTTCTATAAACTCTCCGAAGCCCGCAGCGTCCACCACGCCTGAAGCCAAAAGCAAAGGCCTCATAAGAAAAGGTGTTACGAGTAACCCCAGCAAACTTGTAATCAACTGAAGCGGATCCAGGTCGGCGCGTTTATCTTGTAGTTGTTTCACAAACGATGAATCGCGCAGAATCGACTTAAGCTGCGTATTCGATACAAATCGCTCAGGTTTGTCGCGAATTTCGCTGAGCACGAAGATGGGAAGGTCTTCGTTTTCCAGGAGCAGCGCAATGTAGTTGTCAATAAAGAGGTCGACCTTTTCATTCAGCGTCGTTGAAGAATTATTGACGACATTAATAATGACGCCAAAAAACTTCTGGAATTTTTCGAGCATGACTTCCTCAAAGAGTTTTTCTTTACTTCGGAAATAGTAGTTCAGCAAAGCGAGGTTGATGCCGGCCTCGTCAGCGATATCGCGGGTCCTGGTGGCCGCGTAGCCCTTCTTTTGGAAGACGATACGCGCGGCAGCTCTTATTTTGTCCGGTGTCGAAGCATCGGCAACTACTGCCTTCTCCTTTTTTGTCGTCGTCTTTTTCTGTGCCATGTCCTGTTCGTTATATCAACCTTGAACATCGTCTCACAAATAAAACGAATGTTTTAATCATTTGTTTAATTTCTTTGCATGGATTTTTATTAAGAATAATCAACCAACTGTATATCAATCCGTTAAAAGATCCACTCGCGCATTGTTTCACTTTCCCCTCTCCTTGCAAATAAATTCTCCGAGCAAAACTTGCGCAACCAGATAATTGCATGTATTTTTGCAACCATATGATTGCACGATAAATCCTATGGAAACCAGACGAGATGTATTTCAGGCGATAGCTGACCCTACGCGCCGCGCGATATTGTTGCTACTCGCCGCTCAGGCGATGACACCCACGGCGCTGGCCGAAGAATTCAACACGAGCAGACAAGCCGTGTCGAAACACATTCAGATTCTCACCGAATGTGACCTCGTAAAGCAGGAGCAAAAAGGAAGAGAAATCTACTATCACATTCACGCCACGAAAATTAACGAGATAGACAACTGGGTTCAGAAACTGAAAAAGGTTCTCCAGACTCAGTTCGCTCAATTGGACGACGTATTATCCACCCTTAAAAAACAAAGAAAATGAACACGAACCTCCTCTTCGAATTCACTGTCGACAAAGCAGCAAAGAAGGCATTCATTACGCGCGAGTTCAACGCGGAGCTTCCCCTGGTGTGGGACGCATTCACGAAAGCAGAACTCCTCGATCAATGGGTTGCTCCAAAACCATTCGTTTCCAAGACAAAAGCTATGGACTTCAGAGTTGGCGGTCGGAGATTCTATGCCATGGTCGGTCCGGATGGCAGCGAGCGCTGGGCACTGCAGCGCTACACGTCAATCACGCCGAAAACGAATTTCAAAATGACGAACAATTTTGCCGACAAAGACGAAAACCCCGAAGTACCCGGCTCCGATTGGGATTACACATTCACCGAAAAGAACGGCAAGACCCGCGTCGACATTGTCATTTACAACGAGTCGCTTGAGCGCATGGAAAGAATGATAGCAATGGGCTTCACCGAAGGGTTCAAGGCAGCGCTGAAGAATCTGGATGAGATGCTGGAGACGCTGTTACAGCGGTCGTGATTTATTATTTAAAACTACGGCACGGTCCTGAGCATGGCACGTGCGATGGCCAGCAGCGAGGGAAAGACCTGGGCGAACGTTGTTGGGGTGACTTGAGTGTTTTAAAAAAACGTACTCAACCCACTTGCGCGAACGGATACCACACAATTTCTTCGATGATTGGTTCCTGAGCCCATGTAACCCAACGAAGTCGTCGCGAGTAGCTTCGAAGGTGAGATCTTGCACGCCCACGTGGAGCGCGGAGAAGCCTAAAGGGACGTCATTCTTATGCCCGGGGTGTAAGCCCCGGGCATGATTCCAAAGAAAACCAAGGCCGCCTTTGTCGGGGTGTCACACTACATGCGTCGAAAGAATCGCTCGCTATGTAATTGTTCGTATCCATTGTACACATCGGTACCTCCCTTCCTCAGTCACCACCTTTCATCGCCTACCCTGCTGTGTCGCTGCTGCTTTCGAATACGCGATCCTCCCACAGTACGAGTCATTCATCAAAATGCATTACCTTGAACCCGTAAATGCATGATTCTCGCCTGGTGCAAGTCAGGTGACGGACCATTGGTTGCTTTGGATCACGGCCATCATTTGCATTTCTTTTCACACGTCTCCTGTGTGCTCAATGACGATTGGTTTTCAGCACCTTTTAGAACCGGCTTAGTTAGATACTCCCTTGCTTTTTCCGCCCACTCCTTTTCAGCGAGAGCAAAGTCCCTCAGAAATTTTTCATTCTGAAACAGTTTATTCACAAACTGCCGCGCAAATATCCTTGCCGATTCGGAATCACTGGGATAGTGAACACCCAGTATCTCCCGCGAGTGCGCCATGTCATACGCATCTTTTAGAAATACATCGGCCAACCCGGGAGCGAGCTCCTGATAGATGTAAGCATTGATATATGAATTTGCTGCGTGACCACTCGGATAGGCCGGCCAATCGGTCTCCTGCAAATTGTCCAGATCTGGTTCAATCACATAGGGACGAATACGCGCATACTTAAACTTCATCGACCAGATGAAAAAGCTTGCGTCGCGCCAGGTATTCGCGATCAGGTCTGCGGTAACGGGCATGTTCTCTGGGCTGAACCAGGTTCCGATTGATCTTCCGATATGAAACAGGTTCCGTCGAAATACCGAATAGGTCGAGTCACCAGGTTTAACGCTAAGGCTGTAATAAACATTAGCCATGTACAATGACGAACGGATGTCTTCCCCTGTCCGGTGGTTTTGTAACGAAAGCAAATAATTGATTTCGGCCCTCGTTTGTTCCGAACTGTTCGCCGGTGGCTCCGGGATTGTGAAATCTTTCAATTCTACATTAACGAGGTAATACGGTTTGCGGCTCAACCTGTATACAACCGTTTCGTTATCTGTTACGAACTTCTGCTGGTCAATTTGTTCAGATTCAGATTTTGGTTTCTTATCGAGTGGCAACAATTGCTTATAATGTCCGCGTGCCGGAGTTAACGGGCGCTCAGGAATTGACACTTGCCCAAAGGCCACAATAGATGCTGTGATAAAAACCAGTGCGAGGTAATGTCGGTACTTCATTGATTTCATGTTTTTCTATAAGACGATCAGCCATTAAAAAAGACGCAAATATTTCCTGCGTCTTTCTTATGGATTGTCCGTCAATAGTACGTGATCACAATCACGCTTAAACAATGTTTAACTTTAACATCAATGCTTATGGAATCAAAATTTGATCCCGGATGCTGCGACGGAGGCTGCTGCGGCGGCGTTACTTCAGGTTGCTGCTAAAACCAAAGAGAGCAAGGTTCGCCTTGCTCTCTAATTACATCCACAGGGCAGCCGGTTCTCACATACAACTGCATTGCCATAGTGGTCAAATTTTATATGGTAGGTTTCATCCATTTTCTTTTTAAGCATTTGCCTCGCCCGCTGCACGCGTGATTTGGCGCCCGAATACGAAATGTTCAATTTTCTGGCAAGCTCGAGCTGCGACAGATTCCTGAACTCCGCCAGCTCAAGCGCTTCGCGGTACTTGTCAGGTAGCGTGGCAATCATATCACGCATACATGCTGAAACACAATCGGTCAGCGTCACTCCTTCGCTATCCCAGTCAAGGTCCACCGATTGGACTGTTCTGCTTTTGCTTCTGAAGTGATCCGTTATCGCATTTTTTGCTATCCGAAAAATCCAGCCAGAAATCTTGTCGCGTTCCCGTAACTGTGGAAGCTTGTCGTGGACTTTAAGAAACACGTCGTGAACGATGTCCTCGGCCAGGGGCTTGTCCTTTGTATACCGAAGAACAAAGTTCAGCAGGTGATTACGCGTCTGATCCCAAATGGTTAAGTCTGACAAGTTCATAATTCGTTTACAATATGTTCTGAAACAAAATCTCTGCAGAACGACTTGATAAGATCTCTGGTCGTTCTGAATTTTCCGGCAATCGCCTCATCACTCCCGGTTTCTTTTGCGGGATCGGGAAAATCGTGATGGAGTCTGGTCGCCTTACCGGGAAGTATGGGACACCGCTCCTTTGCATTATCACAAACCGTAATAATAAAATCGAATTCTATCGAACGATATTCATCAACATGATTTGAGGTATGCCCTGAAATATCAATACCGTCCTCTTTCATGATGGCTACCGCTTTGGGATTAACGCCATGTGTTTCCACGCCAGCGCTTTTTATGATTGCCCGATTACCTGCAAAATGGCGCAGGTATCCTTCGGCCATCTGACTACGGCAGCTGTTTCCGGTGCACAACACTAGTACTTTCTTCATACAAGACGATAAACCATTACTGACGCCGATACCGGACAGACCGATGAAAACTCTGACGATACTTTCACCTCTGACGGTACTGAATCCCGTTTAATATCTGCGAACCCAAACTTCAGGAAGAAGTCGTGGGCTGTCTCCGTAAGCAAATACACCTCATTCACGGCCCGATCTCCTGCCCTCTCCAACAGATCATGGACAATGTGTTTACCTATTGAACGACCGCGCATTTCCGGATCGACTGCAACTGAACGAAGCAGGGCGTATTGGGAATAGAACTCCAATCCACCGGAACCAATCAACCTGCCGTCTTCATCATGATAACTCAGAAAGAGGCTATTGGAAAGTCGAATATCCTCGTACGGTAGCTTATTGGTGTGCAATAGTTCAACCACAAGCGCCAATGCATCCGGGTTATCAATTATGCGAGCCTCCATAATTCTGTCCCATCGTAATATTACGATATAAATGAACAAAAAAACACACTAACAGCAGTCTTTTCCCTGGTAGGATTCAAAAAGGTCACCCAGCATCCTCTTTGCCTTACCCCACACCTTCTCGTCGATACAATAACACACGCTTGGACCTTCGATGTCGCCCTTGATCAAACCTACCTTTTTCAATTCCTTGAGATGCTGGGAAACCGTGGATTGTGACAACGGCATTTTATCTACTATGTCCCCGCAAATGCATGACCTGGTCTTAATCAAAAACTGCAGTATGGCAATCCGCGCAGGATGCCCCAACGCCTTCGCCAGCGCGGCCAGGTCGTTTTGTGTTCTGGTAAAGTCGTCGGTTTTGGATAGTCCCATATCTCAATTAATCGTAATATTCCGATAAATGTTGCAGTTTACAAAGCATCGTGCCCAGGAACACAGTCCGTGATCAGTCTTTGTTGTACTTGTTTTTGTATTCCGCCGGGGAAAGGCCGGTAATCCTTCTGAACACTTCCCGAAAGGCCTTCGCATCGGAGTACCCAACCTCGTACATGACTTCATTAACGGTCTTCAGACTGTTTTCGAGAGCGCGTTTGGCCGACTCAATTTTCACGCGCTGCGAATACCCGAGCGGTGTATCACCTGTTGCTTTGATAAACCGCCGGTCAAAATTCCTGCGACCCACAGCAAGTCTTGAAGATAAATCCTCGATGGAGATCTTTTCGTGCGGGTGATGCTCGATGTATTCCTGCGCTTGCCTCACCAGGTCGTCCCTGTGCTGCTTCTGGCCTTTGAAGATCATGAAAGAGAGTTGACTCTTCCTGTCGAGTTCAATCTGAAAAACCTTCGCACAATAGATGGCCGTTTCCCTGTCATAATACTTTTCAATCAAATAGATGAGAAGATTAAGAAACGAATACGCTCCGCCGTTTGTGTATATGCCGGTCTCGTCGGTAATCACTTTGTCCATCCTGACGTCGATCTCCGGAAATTTTTGCTTTAGATCCTCAGCTGCACTCCAATGTGTCGAACACGATTTGCCGTCAAGGATACCCGCCGAGGCAAGGAGAAACGCGCCGGTGCAGATACTTGCAACCTCCGCTCCTTTCTCGTACTGCTTCTTAATCCAATCCGCCATTGACTGATTTCGTTTTACCGACGCTTCGTAGTTGTGATTCAACGACGGAATGATGATCAGGTCGGTTTTGCGAACATCAGCAATGTTAATGTGAGGCTGGACTGAAAAGAGACCATCATAAAATCGCACTTTCGCCCGTGTTCCTGCCAGTTGTATTTTGAATTTCTCTTTCGTGTACTTCCTTTTCCAATAGTCATTCGCACGCGTAAATATCTTGTATGCGCCAGCTATACTACTGAGGTTGTTACCCTCTCCCTCTGGAACCAGAATCGTGAGATGTTTCATTGGAATTTATTTGCTGCCAATATACACATTCTGCCTTGTCCAAATCCACCCGCAAGATTGTCTATTCAGCCACCCGTGAACGACGCCACCACGAGCTAGCTTTGTCAAATGAGATCCTGATCCTGCCATGGCAGCTTACTTGTCTCATAAAAAAGATTATCGGGTTATAACAAATTCAGATTATGGCTAAAGATTTCACAAAAACATTTCTCTCAAATCAATCCCCTGAAGAAGTCTTCAAGACGGTCTTGAACGTTCGCGGCTGGTGGTACGGACTCTACGATGAAGAGATTCTTGGAGAAACGAAAAAACTTAACGACGTATTCACCTTTCGCGCGGGTGGTGGTGAGCATTACTCGAAGCTGAAACTAATCGAATTGGTACCGGGCAAGAAGGTTGTATGGCTTGTTACCGAAGCAGAACTGGCCTTTGTAGACACGAAGGATGAATGGGTAGGCACAAAGATGATCTTCGATATCTCGAAAAAGGGAAACAAAACGGAAGTCCGGTTTACCCATGAAGGATTGCATACGCAGGTTGAATGTTACGATGCCTGTTCGTCCGCATGGCAGAGGTACTTCGATGAGAAAATGATGCCCTTGATCAATGCCTGAAGTACACACTTTAGTCCCGGAAAAATGAAAATACAACACCTACTCCTTGTCACGTCCGTGTTGACGCTCACGTTCAAGCCACCTGCCAGCAGCCTTTCCCAAACACAATTCATTTTCTCGTATTATTGCTTTTTAAAAAAGTCCGAAAACATCTATGCCTCACGATCACACCAGGATTTCCGAAGTCGCCCTCGTCTTCTTCCGGCTGGGCTGTATTGCTTTCGGCGGACCGGCGGCACACATCGCCATGATGGAGGACGAGATTGTGAAGAAGCGCAAGTGGATTTCAGGTGAACACTTTCTGGATCTCGTGGGCGCAACCAATCTGATTCCGGGGCCAAATTCTACCGAGATGACGATGCATTGTGGTCATGAACGCGCGGGATGGAAAGGCCTTGTTGTTGCGGGTGCGTGTTTCATTTTCCCTGCCGTAGTTATCACCGGGGCAATTGCGTGGGCGTACAAAGAATATGGATCGCTGCCTGACGTACAGCGTTTCATCTATGGAATCAAGCCCGCAATTATCGCCATCATTACGTCAACAATGATATCACTCGGAAAGAAAGCGGTGAAATCATGGACACTTGCAACGCTTGGCGTACTCGCAGCAATCATCACCCTGCTCGGCGTTAACGAGATTTACGTACTCTTCGGCGGCGGCGCTGTTGGGGTATTGATTTACTTCATAACGAAACGCGACAGACTTTCATCTGTAATTCCGCTTGCGCTATTTAGTCCTGCAATCCGTGAGATTTCCAACTGGCAAATCTTTCTCACGTTTCTTAAGGTTGGTGCAATCCTCTACGGCAGCGGTTACGTGTTATTCGCGTTTCTCGACGCCGAGTTGGTCAACCGCGGACTCCTCTCAAAGCAACAGCTTATAGATGCAATCGCTGTCGGGCAATTCACACCGGGACCGGTGTTCTCGTCGGCAACATTCATCGGCTGGCAGATTGGTGGAGTTTACGGTGCTGTTGCTGCAACGGTGGGAATATTTCTGCCGTCGTTCATATTCGTGGCATTTGCGAACCCGATCATACCGAAGTTGCGGAAGTCTCCGGTGATGTCGGCATTTCTCGATACGGTGAATGTTGTTTCCATCGCCATCATTCTGGCAGTTGTTATTGAGATGGGTCGCGAAACGCTACTCGATTGGCGAACGATTGCGATAGCTGTCGCGAGTTTTGTGGTAACGTTTTACTTTAAGAAAGTAAATTCGGCGTTGATTGTTATTGGCGGGGCGGTGGCGGGGTATGTGTTGACCTTCGTCTGATAATTTCGATGTTCCCGTTGTAAATCGGGTTTTGTCACGTGGGGTTCCTGCATTCCTGATGTATGAATTTTCCCACCCGCACCCTTGTGTTCCCTGAAGGGACCTGCGCTCAGTTCTAACAAAATTTATCTTAATTGGAATCCGATAAATTCACATTCGCACACTCATTCAGAAACGCAAACATGAAGCCGGGACGGGGTCGCGGAGTTGCGCAGAGAATTTTTTTGACTGTAGTACTCACCGTGCAGAGGGAAAACGTGCTGGCGGCTGACATCTGATGTGTGTGCGTTAAATGATTGGGTGTACGATTTTCAGATGGTGTTCTTTTTCATCGCAAGGAAGTTTTGTAATTCCACTCACTGGTTTGACATCACCTGTCACAACATCTGTTTACCTTGGCATCATGAAAACGATAGCCCTACTGATTGCTGGAACTCTTTATGTTTCGACAACCTTCGCTCAGGATCTCTACCCTACTTTCACCTATCACAAAGCAACAGACACATTAATCTGGAACGCCGCCTGGGATCATATCAACAACGATAGGTATAAAGATGGATTGAAGACAATCTTCAAACTTAAAAAAATATACGAAGAAAGTGCAGCTGTGCATTGGTTCAAGGCAATCTGTTTACGCGAGCTAAATGAAATTGATGCAGCATTCTACCACATCGGACAAGCCATCGCCTTCGCTCCCGGGAGCTACGGATTACTCGCAGTCCGCTCTGACCTCTGGCGGAGCAAGCAGAATTACGAAAATGAGTCTGCCGACCTCACAGCGTACCTGGTACACGCACCTGATGATGAGGACGCCGTGGATCGGTACGTCGCCGTTCTCCGGACACTCGACAAAACACCGGAGGCCATCGCGTTCCTTGAACTCCGCCGCGAGGACGACGTTGCCTTCCTAAACAACCTCGCACACCTTTATGCATCGACCTCCAGATACGACTCCGCCGTTTCTATCCTGCAACACGCGATCACGATAGCACCCACCGAAGAACAATCCTACCTCAACCTCGCCATCACATACCACAAATCCGGTCAATCCAACAAAGCCCTCGACACCGCGGACAGAATTCTCCTCACAAATCCAAAATGCGCTACGGCGTATGCGATCAAGAGTTGGGTGTATGATGAACTGGGTTGGGAGGATGAGTCTGAAAGGTTTTATGAAATGGCTGAGGAGTATGGGTATGAGTGGGGTGATTAAGGCGTATTCCGATGGTAGCGACGTTGAATGATGGTTCCATTTCGAGTTGCGGATTTCTGATTGGGAATTTTGGAGATCCAATCCTACACCGGGGGATTAATTCGTAGGCCTTCGGAAGAAAATCTGCGAGGTTGGAAAGATTTATTGGGCGGACTGGGGTGAATGTTCACTATATTTTGTAGAACAATTCACAAAAGTTGTTATGACCGGGATTTTTGACACTAGATGTCACAATGTTCTTATCACATTAGCTATCAGGAAAACATAAGACCCCTAACATGTGATTTCGAATCCATCTTAGTGCTTCGAAGAAGAGGCTTTATATATTATAGTTTAAACAACTACCAATGGAACTGCTACTAACGCTCACACGCATCAGAGGCAACCAGCTCCCTCTTAATTATCAATATGCTGTGTCATCCTGGATTTATAAGGTCATTAGTAGGGCCGACTCTTCCTACAGCGAATTCCTTCATGAGCGCGGATTCCAGTTCGACAAACGATCCTTCAAGATGTTTACTTTCTCTCAGCTGGATCTACGGCCTTATAAGATTGTGGGCGATGCGGTTCATTTGCTCGGAGACGATGTCCAATTGAATGTTCGCTTCATGGTTGATGCAAGCATGGAAAACTTCATTAAGGGTTTGTTCCTGCATCAACACTGTGGACTCGGGAACCAGAGTTATCAGGTCGATTTTAAAGTGACCAAGGTTGAAGCACAGTCAGCCCCCGTTTTTCGGACGACAACGCGATACGAATGCCTGTCTCCCATTGTTGTATCAGCCCTGCGTGACGACTACAGCACCGCATACCTTAGTCCGCACGATATTGCCTTTGGCCCGATCCTGATTCAAAACCTGGTACGAAAACACGCCGCACTGGCGGTACATGGAGATTCCGATGTTGCAGAGTATCAGGGGTCGGACTACTCATTCCGTCTGCTGAGCGAGCCCCGGAAAAAAGGAACCGTGATCAAGGAAGGAACCGAAAAGGAGACAAAGGTAATTGCCTATCTGTTTCGATTTGAGCTCACCGCGCCCGTGGAGCTACACGAAGTCGGTTATTATGCCGGTATGGGCGAAAAGAATGCGATGGGGTTTGGGTGTGTGAAGCTTGTAAAGTGATGCGAGCAAGCAAAGTGAATATTTATCCGATGTAGTTACGAACGAACTCCTATGGACACGAATCCTTTCTTAGAACTAACCGGTGACCCTATCGTCGATGCGGGAGGCTATGTCCTTAAATTTCTGCAGAATGAACCCCATCTCGAGGAAAAGGATATGCACGGACTGATCGAGTATGTTACTGACATCTACATCGACTCGTGGGACGGGAAACTACATGCTTTTTTTCTCAATTCTCCAATTACTCAAGCACAATTTAGGGGTGACCAAAAGAAGCGGGAAACCCTCAAATACTACCACTCGCTCCTCGATGATACTTCTCCTTTCAAAGAGGGATATTGCCGTATCTCGGGGCGCCAAACCCATCTCTTCGCCGCTGGTAGAGACAAGTACATTCTGTCGGGGTCAGGCACATACTTGAATTTTCATCATTCATTCGACGAAGGCTTGATGCTATCAAAAGAAGTCCTCATAAGGACATTCTTCGCACCGTTCGGTCTGATGCAACTTAGTGACAAAATCGCCTTGATTTCAAGCAATGATGAACGCATTTCAGAATTCTTTGTCCGCCAGAATTGCCGGGCCAATGTTCGCGACCTTGCAAGCGGAATTTCGGCAAGCATTCTGAAATCTCCTTTCAACAATCCGTCGAATGCAATTTTCAATTTCGTTGACGAATGTTTGCGTCAATTGAGAAGCATTTTCTTCGACGGTGCAAACAAGGTGAGCGAGAACGCACCCTCGTTGACACTCTACCACTTCACAAACTTTGCCGCCGGGCCTGATATAGCGATTCATACCCTTACTTCCCAAGTATTCAAGTTTTATATCCATTGCACTAGCTCCCATTTGGCCCGAGCGTGGCTAAAGTTTGTTAAGTCCCATTATCGAAACTCGAAGGCCAAAGCCGTTTTCAATTCGGAGACTGAGGTGTGGGAAGGGAAGGAGACATTTACCTATGATGACTTCCGAACATGGAGAAATGAAATTCTCGCGAGATTAGTTAACGGTTCGTCCATTTTGCACCATATGGCGCGCTGGTCGAGATATCATCCGTTTCCATTTAAGATTGCTGAAACTTACCAAACCCTAGTTAGAAATATGGAAAAGAGAACCCTTGAAAAAATAAGACACATAGCTGATTTCATAGTTGCACATAGAGAAGCTGACTTTATCGAGAACTGCATAAGGCGACTACATCGTGCGAAGTCAGCCAACGAAGTACGCTTGTTTGTGTTGCGGTTAACTGAACAGAACTATCATCAGGATGGAAAGGATCCTCTCGTCACTCTCGAGGATTGTGCCGAATACCTGTTCCCAGATGGCGGCAATTGGCGGGAAATAAGAGACCTACTCCTTATCGCAATCTACGAACGTCTTCACGAACTTAAACTCAAAGTCGCCGCAGAACCAATGGATGACGAAAATGAACTAATCACTGAAAACTAAGATCACCATGAACCTGAAAACTCAAGCATTTGTCCTCCTGGACGTTGACGTAGTCGCACTAAATAATGCAGGAAAAAGCAACTCTTCAAATTTCGATAACGCGGTAGCTACCAAGAAGGTCTACAAGAATGGTCGGACGTACACGTATGTTTCCGGCCAAGCCTGGAGATTCTGGTGGCGCGATGCATTGCAAAAGCACTTTGGTTGGAACTTGTCGCCCATTACACGGGACAGCAAGATTGCATTTACAGCAGCTGATCCCATCAAGTACCCCGATGACGACGTCTTTGGATACATGAAGGCGGCAAAAGAGACCGTTAGAGATGACGACGGAAACCCCGTGCTCGATAGCAAAGGAAAAGAAAAGAAGGAAGATGTCACCGTAACTCGTGTATCGCCCTTAAGAAACTCGGCAATCGTATCCGTATCTTCAACCAGCACTGCCGAGAATTGGTCCAGCATGGCAAGACAAGAAGGCGATTCGGTTCCATATAGCAAGGAAGAATATAGCGCAATCATGAAAGGAATGCTATCACTTGACCTGGGCCAAGTTGGAACATTTGCGTCGTACAATAAAACCGGCTTCAAGAACCTGACCGAAAAGGGAAAAGAAGAAGCTTTGAAAGCAGGTGCGGTCGAAATTGACGACCCTTTTGTTAAGAACGCGAAAGGCAATCCACAAAAGCTGGTGCAGCTACCCAAGGAAATCAGGCTGAAAAGAATAACCGACACGATCCAAGCGCTGAAGGTTATCAGTGGTGGAGCGATGCAAACAAGTAACATGGGAGACGTCACGCCCAAGTTTATTATCCTCGCCACTACCACCAGTGGTAATCACCCGTTTTCACATATTGCCGCGGGCGAAGGAAGTCGCAGCGAGAAGGCATACCTTAGCGTAGAAGCTATTAAAGAGGTACTGAAGGATTATAAAGAACAAATCCGAGGGACCGTTTTCATTGGAATACGTATGGGATTTCTAAATGAGGTTCATGCAGATTTGAAATCACTGGAGAATCTCGGACCTGATTACCCACGTGTTGAGGTAGGGACTGTAAATGAGGCGATTGATCAGTATTGTACCAAGCTGTCTGAAGGTATCTAATAATGGAGATATATACCATCGATATCAGGAGTTGGACAGCCAGCTTTAGGTTTCCTAACTTAATAAGTGGCTTCCAACCAACCTTGGAAGTCCCTCCGCTTAGCACAGTCTTAGGATTAATAAACGCTGCAGCGGGAACGTACTTGAGTCATGATCGAATATCTCTGGGCTATTACTTCGAATATGCATCCAAAGCTGTTGATATTGAAACAATCTATATGATCAATAGCAATATCAACAGAAAGCCCACAAACACCGCCAAGTCCAACGTAGTAAAGAGAGAGTTCCTCTACGAGACTTTTCTGAGGATTTATGTAACCGAAAAAACAATAGCCGACTATTTCATAAGCCCCACCTACCCTTTAGTCCTGGGGAGACAAAATGATCTCGCAACTGTTGACATAAGATCCTTGAAATCGAAAAAAAAGCTAGAGTCGGTTGATCATCCCGAGAAAATTCGCGGTCAAATCGTACCGTTCAAGAATCACCACCTTCCAGGAACGATCCAGGCGCTACCGAAGTATTTCACCAACACAATTCCAAGACAGAATATTGGAACTGAGGCGTATTCGGTGATTAACTATGAGTCCAGAACAAAAGCTAATTGCAGGGCCTATCGTGACACCGTCTTAGGCGAAGAAGTCGATATCTTTTTTCATGAACTGGATTTTTCCGGAATCAGATAAAAGCCATGGAATTGCTCGCGAAGTCCTATCCGCAATTATCGTTGAAGGAACATATCGATGATTGCCTGCATGTCCAAAAAGCTCTTCAGACTTGTTTAACAGCAAGCGAGTCGTTTTTGGCAACGGTAAATATGGACTTTTGGAGGGCAGTTCGGCTGGCGATCATCTTTCACGACCTTGGGAAAGGACACTCCGAGTTTCAACGCCTCCTGGCCAAACAGCCACACCAATGGGAAAGTCAACGTCATGAACTTTTTTCGCTGCCTTTTGTTGAAGCTATTTCAATCGACCCCGCTCTTCGAAAGAAAATCATCCTTGTAATCGCGGGACATCACAAAAGCTTTAATGACCTGTTACGTTATCTGGATGCATACAAGTCTTGCCAAGAGACTCCGTTTGATGTATACACGGAGGATCTCTTAGACTTTGAAGCCGAATTTAGAAAACTGCCCGTTAATGAGATTCAACGACTCCTCGCCGACAACTATGAAATCAAGATCCAAGAGATAAAACCAACTCATCCCGAGTATTTCATCAGAAGCTACGTACGGGACGCTTCATCCGCGAAAGACGCCCTTAACCACGATTATTTGGTTTTGGCGTTGTTGCTTGGGGCGTTGAAGACCTGTGATCACATGGGTTCCGCCCGAGAAACAAGAATTGAAGTCATCGAGGACTCCGATTTTGGATTTCTGGACCGCAAGCGGAACGAACTGAGAGGGTCAGGTAATGATTTTTATCAACATCAAGTCCTTTGTAGCAAAACTGTGGGTAATGTGGTATTAACAGCACCAACTGGATCAGGGAAGACTGAATCCGCGATGTTGTGGCTAAGAAAACAGCTGAAACATTTCGGTCAGGGTCGTGCATTTTACGTGTTGCCGTTTACCGCATCGATTAATGCAATGTTTGAAAGGCTTCGAGATAATGAAACAGCTTTCAATGAAAGCAAGGTCGGCATGCTCCACGGCAAGCTTAATGACTTTCTATATGATTACTTTGATGACTTTCAATTCGATGTTAAAGAAAAGAAGCATGCTATCAGCGAATTGCGTGAAAAATTTCGGTCTATATACACTCCATTGAAAATAATCACCCCATTTCAATTGCTGAAACACCTTTTTGGAGTAAAAGGCTTCGAGCCGGGACTCTTTCAATGCGTCGGTGGCCTTTTTATCTTTGATGAAATTCATGCTTATAGCCCCACCGTATTTGCCCAGATAAAGGTCTTATTGGAAGTCCTTACGAGAAAGTTAAATGCCAAGGTGCTGATCATGACTGCCACTCTGCCCTCCTTCTTGAAAGCCGAACTTGCAAAAGTAATTGAGCCGGTTTCGATAATGGCCGATGCGGACCTATACAAATCATTCGACCGACATCGGATCGAATTGCGCAAGGGGCGGTTGGATCAAAACACTGACCTCATCATTTCTGATATAAAGAGAGGAAAGAGAGTACTGGTCGTATGTAATACAGTGAAGCAATCACAAGAGGTGTATCAACTCCTTAGGCCGCATGCTACGAATTCTGTTCTTCTTCATAGTTCCTTTACAGGTGAAGACAGAAGTGCTCACGAGCGTGCCCTGCGCGAAGGCGAAGGTGGAGGAAATTTCGAAATTCAACTCCTTGTAGGAACTCAGGCAATAGAAGTTAGTTTGGATATTGATTTTGATGTGCTATATACAGAGCCAGCTCCAATTGACGCTCTTATCCAACGATTTGGCCGCGTCAATAGACAAAGAATGAAAGGCATTTGTCCCCTGACTATTTTCACTGAGAACCTACCATCAGTCAGATTCATTTACAGAACTAGCCTAATCGAGAAGACTCTTGATGCGCTGAAGGACATCGTGACCATGGATAGCGGTACAGTAATGGAGAGAAAACTGCAGTTCTACATTGACAAGGTATACGACAAATGGGACCCAAAGGAATTTAATGACTTCCAAAAGACGTACGAGCTGGTTACAAGTTCCTTGAATTTCCTTTATCCCATGCTACGATCTATGCGGACCGAAGAGGACTTCTATAAACAATTTGATGGGATCAAGGTGCTTCCCAAGAGTTTGAGAGGCAAATATGTGGCGCACCTCTCGAAGCTTGATTTCATCGGAGCTGATAGACTAATGGTTCAAATTCGGAAAAACAAGTTCGCCCAACTTATAAATGCAGGGGATACTTCTCTGTTTCGAGACTCCTATAGTTTTCAGGGTGAATCAAGGATAATCACAATTTCATTCTGGGTGCTCAACAAAAAGTACGTCTCTGAGCTAGGTCTGCTGTTCGATGAACAAGAAGTCTGGGATGCCTCTGATCAACTTGAATAGAAGTTAACCACGAAAGAACGGCATGCGCTGAGGTCTCGCGACGGACTGTATTGATATAATATATGCAATGCTCATCACCGGCACCCATATCGCCTACTACCACCTCTGCTACCGGAAGCTATGGCTTTTCGCGAATGGTGTGCATATGGAACACACTTCCGACGTGGTCGCCGAAGGAAGGCTTATCGGCGAAACAACGTATCCCGACAGGGCAGTAAAGTTTACGGAGATTGAGGTTGATGGTATCAAGATCGATTTTTATGATTCGCGGAATAAGGTAATCCATGAAGTAAAGAAGTCATCCCGGGTTGAGTATGCGCACGTGGCGCAGGTGAAATACTACATCTTCAAACTTCGGAAGAACGGTGTTGACGGCGTAACCGGCGTTATCGAGTACCCGAAGCTGAAACAGCGTAAGGAAGTCGCCTACGATGCCGACGATGACGTTGAGATTCCCGGCTGGGAAAATGAAGTGCGGGAAATCGTATCCCGGCAAGAATGTCCGCCGGTGATTCGTGCGGGCATCTGCAAAAGCTGCAGCTACTTTGATTTCTGTTATTCAGACGAGTTGCCATGAGGAAGTCGTACTATCTTTTTAATCCAGGCAGGATCAGCCGTAAAGACAATACGTTAAGGTTCACACCTGTCGACGAAGAAGGGCGCGAGGGAACGCCAAAGTTCATCCCTGTTGAAGCCGTTTCCGATCTGTACGTATTCGGAAGTCTTGACGCTAACAGTGCACTGTATACATTCCTGGGCAAGTCGCAGATCAATGTTCATTTTTTCGACTACTATGAAAATTACGCCGGATCATTTTACGCGCGCGACTATTTGCTCGCTGGTAAGATGATTGTAAATCAGGTTAGCCTTTACCAGGACAAGTCGCGGCGGATCGAACTCGCCCGACGCATTATTGACGGCGCGGCGTTCAATATGTTAAAGAATCTTCGCTACTACCAGAATCGCGACCGCGATCTGGAAGATTCCATTCGGACGATCGAATTCCTCGCCGAGCAAGTTCCGCATTCGACCTCCGTTGAAGAACTCATGGGCATTGAAGGTAACATCCGGCAAGCGTATTACAGCTCGTTTGATTCAATTGTTTCCGACTTCACCATGGGCAACCGGACAAAACAACCACCCGGTAACGAGCTCAATGCGTTGATCTCCTTCGGGAACATGATGTGCTACAGTCTTTGTCTGAGCCAGTTGTATCACACCCAACTCAACCCGACAATAAGTTTTTTGCATCAGCCCGGGACGCGAAGATTTTCGCTGGCTCTTGATATGGCCGAGATATTCAAGCCTATTCTTGTCGACCGCACCATATTTCGCGTGCTAAATAAGAAAGAGGTCAGGCAAGCTGACTTTGTGTTGGAACTGAATCGGTGTATATTGAAAGAGAACGGCAAGAAGGCATTTATCAAAGCATGGGAGGAACGCCTTGCCGAGACGATCCGGCACCGCAGTTTGAAGAAGCATGTCAGTTATAAGCACCTGGTGAAACTTGAGTGTTACAAGTTGAGCAAGCATATTCTCGGCATGGAGGAATACAAACCATTTAAGATATGGTGGTAGAGATTGCTTAATACGATCATTTGGAAGCATGTATGTGATCCTGGTTTACGATATCGGACAGAAACGCGTCTCAAGAATGTTGAAGTTGTGTCGCCGGTATCTGAACTGGATTCAGAATTCTGTGTTCGAGGGTGAGATCACGGAGGTTAAGCTGAAAGAGCTGGTAGCAGGATCCCGGGTTATTATGGAAGAAGGTGACAGTCTGATTGTATTTCGGAGCAGGGATGAGAAGTGGCTTGAGAAAGACATTTACGGGAGAGAGAAAAATCGGCTTGACACTATCATCTGAGGGGTTGTTGTCGTCGACCGCCACTATTCCGGTCCCGCAACAATATGTCGCACGGCATAGACACGGTAAAAATTCGCGTCTGTGAGCTCAGAACTGCGATTGTCGAACCCTGGGGCAAATTCGGATATCGGGGATCGACGATAATGACAACGAAAATTCGGCTCACCAGATCTTGATATTGATGTATTTTCGCATATTTGGACGGGCCAAAAAACGGCTCTTAATCGCACCAATGTGGAATTGAAATTCATACGACAGGTCAACGGATCTGGAATCAATCGCTCTTAATCGCACCAATGTGGAATTGAAATCCGGACAGGGTAAAAGCAATTGGACAGTTACAACCTCTTAATCGCACCAATGTGGAATTGAAATATAATTACCGCCCCCCAAATCAATTTTGGAATCTGCTCTTAATCGCACCAATGTGGAATTGAAATGTTAATATTTTTGATCGCATGGTTGAAAAGGCGATTCTCTTAATCGCACCAATGTAGAATTGAAATAGGCAACACTATGGGGGAAGATCGTTGAGCCTATACCTCTTAATCGCACCAATGTGGAATTGAAATACCAACATCCGCTTGAGCATTCCAATCCCACGTTCTCTTAATCGCACCAATGTGGAATTGAAATCTCTTCCTCTTCCTTGCGAAGCCGCTCCTGTTCTGCTCTTAATCGCACCAATGTGGAATTGAAATACGGTCGGATTGAAACCTTCAGGAATCGACGTGACCTCTTAATCGCACCAATGTGGAATTGAAATTCACACAAAAGGCGCAATCAAGCATGAAGCATGTAAACTCTTAATCGCACCAATGTGGAATTGAAATAATATCTTTTTCTTTCAACCTCTCATTCTCCTTTTCTCTTAATCGCACCAATGTGGAATTGAAATCATAACGTTGATGTTTTTGTAGTGACCCCCCTCAACTCTTAATCGCACCAATGTGGAATTGAAATAGTGATCGGATTGTAAAGTTTGTGATGGGTGCAACACTCTTAATCGCACCAATGTGGAATTGAAATGAAGGCATCTACGGAGCAACAAAAAGGACTAATACTCTTAATCGCACCAATGTGGAATTGAAATTTCATTGCAATGTATGTGATTATATCCCGCTCTGACTCTTAATCGCACCAATGTGGAATTGAAATTTCGTCGTACCCAACAGATCGAATGCTGTGGTTGGCTCTTAATCGCACCAATGTGGAATTGAAATGGGATCATCCAGAACCTTTTCAAATGCCTGCCTTCTCTTAATCGCACCAATGTGGAATTGAAATACAGGTAATGACTGTGCCGCAGGGGTCTTGTGGATACTCTTAATCGCACCAATGTGGAATTGAAATAATAGAGTAAAACGACTAGCAATGATGCTAACATACTCTTAATCGCACCAATGTGGAATTGAAATCTGACCTAATCGCAGGCGCCGGAATGAGTTCTCGCTCTTAATCGCACCAATGTGGAATTGAAATTTTTAGTACTTTTAAAAAATGACGAGGAAAAAAGTCTCTTAATCGCACCAATGTGGAATTGAAATTCTGGTGAAAGAATCCCTGCACAAGTCTGGACTCGCTCTTAATCGCACCAATGTGGAATTGAAATTTGAAATTATTTTGTCTCGCGTCGGTGTCACTTTACTCTTAATCGCACCAATGTGGAATTGAAATAACAAAGTGCTCAGCTTCATTATCCGTAGCGTGACTCTTAATCGCACCAATGTGGAATTGAAATTTTGGTACAGTAGTTAAATACCATTGGAACAGTCGGCTCTTAATCGCACCAATGTGGAATTGAAATTGCCTCCAAAGGCTTCTTTTCTTTCTTAACAAACGGCTCTTAATCGCACCAATGTGGAATTGAAATCAATGCTACCGCACTGAAATGTAACGACATTCAAGACTCTTAATCGCACCAATGTGGAATTGAAATATGAATGCCAAGGTCGTTTCATTCTGCTGTTTTATGCTCTTAATCGCACCAATGTGGAATTGAAATCGGCTATCGCTTTCTGGTAGCGCTCGATCTCTTGGGCTCTTAATCGCACCAATGTGGAATTGAAATCTAATTGGCCAATTTGATTTACTAGCCACTGCAACTCTTAATCGCACCAATGTGGAATTGAAATTTTATGCCGATCAGTGAGAATCAGCTTGATTACACTCTTAATCGCACCAATGTGGAATTGAAATACAGCTAGCGGACCGGACGGGACTCGAAGTAATTAACTCTTAATCGCACCAATGTGGAATTGAAATTCAATCGATGAGGTTAAGAAGGCTTACGATGCTGCTCTTAATCGCACCAATGTGGAATTGAAATTTATCGGAGAGAACACAACCTATCTGGTTCATCGCTCTCTTAATCGCACCAATGTGGAATTGAAATAACATATCAGAAAGTGATCAAATCCGCGCTCTTTGCTCTTAATCGCACCAATGTGGAATTGAAATGCCGACGCAGTGCTTTTTTGCAAGTCCGATCATTGCTCTTAATCGCACCAATGTGGAATTGAAATCGGTCTGTGGGCAGGGTCATCAATGGTCAAATGAGAACTCTTAATCGCACCAATGTGGAATTGAAATAAAGCTTCCCTTGTCCCGTACGGTATGACCTTTCCCCTCTTAATCGCACCAATGTGGAATTGAAATAAATCCAGATACGGTGCCGTTATTGTTGACGTACCTCTTAATCGCACCAATGTGGAATTGAAATCGTCTCGTGTTCTACTTGTTCCTGTTCTTCGAAGTCCTCTTAATCGCACCAATGTGGAATTGAAATAAGAACACGCCGGCCCTATCGGCTCTTACGATTACCTCTTAATCGCACCAATGTGGAATTGAAATAAAAGTTTACCGTTCCGTATAACCCGGGACGCATGCTCTTAATCGCACCAATGTGGAATTGAAATTGTTAAAAGAGGATGATCTTCTTTTCATGCCGTGGACTCTTAATCGCACCAATGTGGAATTGAAATTCGTCCAAAACTTCCGCGTAGTACTTTCCGTCAACCTCTTAATCGCACCAATGTGGAATTGAAATTTGGATGAAGTCGCAACAGCGTCTGCGGTACTACTACCTCTTAATCGCACCAATGTGGAATTGAAATGAAGTACATGCATTTTGAACACGATGGTAGAATTCTCTTAATCGCACCAATGTGGAATTGAAATTTGCAATTGCGCTGATGTTTTATCAATGGTTTCAACCTCTTAATCGCACCAATGTGGAATTGAAATTAAGGACGTGCGCGCCGAGCTGCGCGATAAGAATGCTCTTAATCGCACCAATGTGGAATTGAAATTGGACAAGTCGAGTTTGATGCACTACCTGCAGAACTCTTAATCGCACCAATGTGGAATTGAAATTCTATACTCTTCGGGGGTTATGGTGTTGCTCATGGCTCTTAATCGCACCAATGTGGAATTGAAATCTGTAAAAGATTATTGCAAATGGCGCTGAATTCCTTCTCTTAATCGCACCAATGTGGAATTGAAATCTTTGATCTTCAATTGTGGATCCTTCCCGGATTCACTCTTAATCGCACCAATGTGGAATTGAAATACCTTTATGATTTTTATGTTCATCTTTTCCAGATACTCTTAATCGCACCAATGTGGAATTGAAATAAGATGACATTGAACTTATCAACCTCCCATCCAGGCTCTTAATCGCACCAATGTGGAATTGAAATTCGTGATGGCGAAAAGTACTATCAGCAACTCGTTTCCTCTTAATCGCACCAATGTGGAATTGAAATCATGAACTTCTCTTTTCTCATTGCGTCGTGCGTGCTCTTAATCGCACCAATGTGGAATTGAAATAAGTCTGCACAGGCATCATGACCGTCACACTCGCTGCTCTTAATCGCACCAATGTGGAATTGAAATAACTACAGAAGTTCGACGTTACGAGCGATTCGCTCTCTTAATCGCACCAATGTGGAATTGAAATAGTATTCAAAACCATTTTTGGAAATTCCCTCAGCCGCTCTTAATCGCACCAATGTGGAATTGAAATATTTAAACAACTGCAGGCACAGGCAGAACTGATCGACTCTTAATCGCACCAATGTGGAATTGAAATTCAACAGCAAATTTGCTTGGGAGAATGGATATTCATTCTCTTAATCGCACCAATGTGGAATTGAAATTTGATACGTAATACTTAGTAAAGGTAAGCGAAAGATGCTCTTAATCGCACCAATGTGGAATTGAAATCGGTCGGATTGAAACCTTCAGGAATAGACGTGACGCTCTTAATCGCACCAATGTGGAATTGAAATGGTATGGTTGACCCGTGAGGCCGTAGCGTGAAAACTCTTAATCGCACCAATGTGGAATTGAAATTACTCCGAGGATATTAAACTTGCATCCTTTGCAGACTCTCTTAATCGCACCAATGTGGAATTGAAATCGATACAGGTGTCAACACAGTGTCAACGCACGACTGCTCTTAATCGCACCAATGTGGAATTGAAATTTCGGCGTTATCAAGTACTCATACAAGAAAGAGACTTCTCTTAATCGCACCAATGTGGAATTGAAATCCCATCCAGGGAGATTGTAACCGCGGAACGTGATTTCTCTTAATCGCACCAATGTGGAATTGAAATATGGTCATCAGTCCCGCGAATGGCTGATGCAAACCTCTTAATCGCACCAATGTGGAATTGAAATTGTGGAAGCCTTTATGGTTTTTGCCGAGGTTGACCCCTCTTAATCGCACCAATGTGGAATTGAAATGGGGTCGTACACCAACGGCGAAACAATCCCCGCGGCTCTTAATCGCACCAATGTGGAATTGAAATTCAAAATCAATTGGCGCTTTACGGCAAATTCAATCCTCTTAATCGCACCAATGTGGAATTGAAATTTGGAAAAGACAAATGAAGCGTACGCAATTGCGACTCTTAATCGCACCAATGTGGAATTGAAATCACGCCAATCCGTGTCCATGTATCCACGGGATTCAACTCTTAATCGCACCAATGTGGAATTGAAATCCAAACAATGACGCACTTACACAAGTTCTTGTTAGAGCTCTTAATCGCACCAATGTGGAATTGAAATGTCCCCTACCATACCGAAGATGGGCGGGAAAATGGGCTCTTAATCGCACCAATGTGGAATTGAAATATATAAAGGGGAGCGCGCGCGCATTACGGCAAACAGCTCTTAATCGCACCAATGTGGAATTGAAATATCCTTTATGTCGCGTTGTTTGCTCGGGGCCCGGCTCTCTTAATCGCACCAATGTGGAATTGAAATTATGATGACCGGTTGGGGATCCGGAATATTGTCAACTCTTAATCGCACCAATGTGGAATTGAAATAAATGAAGGGGGAAGAAAAAGTGAAAGTTTGGGGAACTCTTAATCGCACCAATGTGGAATTGAAATTGGTTGTCCATCCCTTTATGATAATTGGCATCAATGCTCTTAATCGCACCAATGTGGAATTGAAATTGTGCGTGGTCACCATGTCGCATTTATCGACGTATTCTCTTAATCGCACCAATGTGGAATTGAAATCGTTCTGATAACTAAAACAAAGATCGCGCAGTTCGGACTCTTAATCGCACCAATGTGGAATTGAAATAGCCGAGAATGTTCTGCACGTTCAAATACGGCCATCTCTTAATCGCACCAATGTGGAATTGAAATATGACTGGCAGCTCGAAATCAACGGTAAGAAATACTCTTAATCGCACCAATGTGGAATTGAAATGAAAACTCGGAAGCCCATTAGCCTGGTCGACCACCCTCTTAATCGCACCAATGTGGAATTGAAATCGCTTGGAGCTGCATTCGCAGCTGCGGCAGTTCTTACTCTTAATCGCACCAATGTGGAATTGAAATCAACAAAGGCAAGCTTGGCATTCCTGGCTACTCCGCTCTTAATCGCACCAATGTGGAATTGAAATACAGTAGCACTCAAGGGATACTATGACGGGGGTATCTCTTAATCGCACCAATGTGGAATTGAAATGTGAAATGTAGCCATTCGCATCGACACCAACTGGGCTCTTAATCGCACCAATGTGGAATTGAAATAATCAGACGTGTACGTCGAAGCGTTCCTGGGGCACTCTCTTAATCGCACCAATGTGGAATTGAAATATGTCCCAGGCGTAAAAGGTGATATACCAGGGCTTGCTCTTAATCGCACCAATGTGGAATTGAAATCCGATCGCCCACGGCGGCGACAGCGCCCACTATGTTCTCTTAATCGCACCAATGTGGAATTGAAATGAGTTTTTTACCTACGTCGCGGCACGCAATTACACCTTTATTCGCACCATGGTGGAATCAAGGCCCCACCCTCCACATGTCCCACTTGTCTCACAGACGCCTCATAGCATCATTGAAGGTTGATTTCTCTCGTGGGACGATCTGCGCCCGTTGAACAATTGGAATGGTAGACTTATTGGATTCTCTGAACCGTTGCCCTCCCATAATAAACCACCACATGATCCGACGTCTCAAACCTCTCCATCTTCACCAGTTTCAACTCAACAGGTTTGGTGACACCCTTGAACAGTGGTAATCCGCCTCCGGCGATGATAGGATGAACACAAATCTGCCAAATGTCGATGAGATCAAGTTCGGTGAGCTGGGCAATCAGGCTGGGACTGCCAACGAGGATGTCGCGGCCGGACTGTTGTTTGAATACGTTGACCTCGTCTTCGAGACTTTGTGTCGCGAGGACTGTATTGTTCCAGGTAACGGTTTTGCGCGTGCGTGAGAAGAGGATCTTTCCTATCCTGTCAATGGCGTTCGCGAAGTCGTCCAGGTTTTTTTCGCCGGTGGGATTTCTGACCAGGTTCGGCCAGTAGTCTTCCATCAGCTCATACGTTGTGCGACCGTAGAGAATGGTGTCGGCGTTGTTCAGGAGGTTGGTGTAGTAATCATGCAGTTCGGGATTGGCGATGCCGGCGGTGTGGTCGCAGTTGCCATCGAAGGTGATGTTCATGCTGGCGATTAGTTTGCGCATAAGATTCACTTTATGTCTTGAATTTAGGGATCTCTCGTGACGGAAGTAAATGCGAATATCGACAGTGCGAGTCAATTTCTAATTTATAATTTGGGAATTTTATAATTGTCGGATGTTCACTTTATAATTGAAGCCGTAACTTTGCGAACTCATGTGTCTCTCCGCCTTTGCGGTGAAAAATGCTTTCCCTATATTCAGAAGCAAAAACAAACTGCAATGCAGCATTCCCAATTAGTATGTGCTTCTCTACTGCTTGCACTTTCCTTCACCGGCTTCGCCCAGCAACGGATCTTCGATGTTCACCTGCATGGTGCGAAGGAACCACAGGCGCAACTGAAGAAGCTGGAGTCTGCAAGTGTTTACAAGGTGGCGATCAGTTCTTCCTGGGATCTGCAGCAACAATATAAGAGTCACGGCAAATTGCGGATGCTGCGGGGATTGATGATGCCCTGTCCAAACGGAAAGGTACCGTACAGCCTGCAGCCATGTTTTGAAGACGGCAGCGAATGGCCGCCTATCGACTGGGTCGAGGAACAGATCAAGGCTGGTAACATTCATTTCATCGGGGAAATATTGTCTCAATACCATGGCATCAGTTCATCTGATTCCATGCTCCTGCCCTATTATCGCCTGGCGAAAAAGTATAACCTCCCCGTTGGTATTCATACGGGTTCTGCGGGTCCCGATCATGGGTGTCCGAATTTCAAACAGGACATGGGCAATCCGGCGCTGATGGAAACACTGCTCAGGGAAGTGCCCGGGCTACGGCTCTGGATCATGCACGCCGGGGCACCCTATCACCGCGAAGCGATTGAGATCATGAAGAAGTATCCGCAGGTGTACACAGACGTTTCTGCAATTAACAATCCCAACATTCTCGGTCCCGAACATTTTGCCGGAATACTCAGGCTGTTTATCGACAACGGGCTTGAGGATCGGATTATGTTTGGATCTGATAACGGGGATATCGAAACAACAATTAAGGCGATTTCACAGATTTCGTATTTAACTGAGAGCCAGAAAGAGAAGATTTTTTACAAGAATGCGGAGCGTTTTTTCAATGCGAAAGACTGAGATTCGAAGGTGTTTTTTTCCCACAGGTGGACAAAGGCGCGAAGGAACGGTAAGGCCAATTTGGTCCGAGAAATCCAAATTTATCATTATCTTGTCAACAGTACCCTAACCTTTCCTACTCGTAATCTGAGTGACGTGCCGTTCATGAAGTATCTTATCCTGGCCAGCCTGTGTTGTCTTTATACGGGTGTTTTTGCGCAAACCGGAAATCAAACAACGGACACCTTACTCGACAGCGCAAGACATTATGTGTATTCTGACATCGTTAAATCCCACAATTTTGTCGCGGAGTTGAAACGCGAGGCGACGGCACAAGATAACAAGACTGCCCTCGCGTATGCGCATTATGTGCTGGGTATCATTGACGAAAAACACGGCGACAATCCCGCCGCTCTCACAAACTACGAACGCGCACTCGAATTCGCCGATGAAGCCGGAGACAAACTTGCACGGGTGCGTGTGTTCATCGCGTTGTCGAACTATTACATTAACCTGTCGGAGACCGACAAGGCTATCGAAATCTGCCACCAGGGCATCCGTGAGGCGACAGCGATTGACAATAGCGATGCTGCGGCGCAGTTTTTCAACAATCTTTCCCTTGCACATAGTTATGTTCTGGAATATGACAAGGCAGTTGAGTATGCTGACAGGTCGATCGAACTCAAGAAACAATCTTCGCATGAAGAAAGCCTTGCCAATGCATACCTGAACAAGGGTTACTACCTAACTGAAATGGGCAAGTATGAAGAAGGCTTCCAATATTATGAGCTTGCCATAGCCCTGTACCGCAAACACAATACGTATCACGCCCTTACGCAAACATATATCAACTATGCGTGGACGTATACTGATCTCAAACAATTCAAAAGGGCCCGCGCCCATCTGACGCGCACATTGGAGTATGCAGAAAAGTCCGCAGACAAGATCAGGCAAGCCGGGGCATGGAACGCAGCCGGATACTATTACCGCAAGGCGGGCTATAGCGACAGCGTTGTATATGCGCTGCAAAATGGGTTGCGCCTGTCACTTGAGGCGGATCACAAACGCAATGCACTGGTCGCGTACCAGGAACTGTCGGAGTTCCATCGGGACGTCGGTAACAACGCACTGGCGCTACGATACCTTACGGACGCCTATCATCTCAAGGACACGATATTCGATGAGGCCAAAATACAACTCGCACAGTCACTCAATGCACGTTATGAAGCGTTGCAAAAGGAAGAAGAAATCAAATTACTGAATGCACAGCAGGAAAATGACCGCCTGACGATTCAAAAGCAACGCCTGACGCTGGTAACGATCGTACTACTGGGCGCTGCAACAGCAGTCTCTTTATACCTTTTGTTTAAACGGTACCGCCGCCGACAGGAGGAGGAAAAGCAGAAGGAACTGCACCAAAGGAAGGAAGCTGAGCGGCTGCGCATTGCACGCGATATGCACGATGAAATAGGCGCCGGGCTCACGCGCATCGTGATGCAAAGCCGTCAGATCAAAGGTCAACTGCACGATACGAAAGAACATGCAAACGGCGTCGCAGATGTACTTGACAAGTTGGAATCAGAATCCCGGAACCTGAGTCACAATATCGGCGAAATTATCTGGGCGCTGAATCCACAGAACGATACCCTGGACACGCTGTGCGCCTACCTCCGCAATTACGCGTATGAATTCCTCGAAGAGGCAGGAATCGAAACAAAAATTGACTTTCCGAATGACGTGCCTTCAAAACCCGTGACACCGGAGGTACGGCGGAATATTTTCCTGATCGTCAAGGAATCACTCAACAACCTGGTAAAGCACGCTCACGCAACGCGCGCTGAAATTTCGCTGGCTCTCTTAAACGACGAGCTATCGATCACCATTTGTGATAACGGTCGGGGCATGAATGAAAGGGCAGACAAGTCGTCCGGGAACGGGTTAAAGAACATGCGCAAAAGAACTGAGGAAATTGGCGGCGATTTCTCATTTATCAGCAGCAACGGCAGCGGAATGACTATCCGGATTCAAAACATAAAAATCGAAAATCCAACGAAAGTATGATTGCGGGTAATACCACGATCTTCGAATCTTGCAAATACAATCAATGAAACCCATTCGCGTAACCATAGTAGAGGATGACAACGAGCTCCTTAGGGGGATAAGTGCCACCCTGTCTGCCAGTGAAGAAATAAAGGTGCTGCCCACGTTCAGCAATGCAGAAGACTTCATGGCTGTTGCAGAAACACTGAATGCCGACGTTGCGCTGGTAGACATCGGGTTACCCGGACAAAGCGGAATCGAATGCATCCAAAAATTGAAAGTCCGGTTTCCGGCAATGCAGTTCATGATGTGGACGACATTCGAAGACGATGACAAAATCTTCCAGGCGCTGAAAGCCGGAGCTAGTGGCTACATTCTTAAAACCGCTACCCCACAACAATTGATACAGGCAATCTGCGACATCCACAATGGAGGTTCGCCGATGAGCAGCAGCATAGCCCGGAAGGTCATCGCATCATTCCATGGCGTGGATATCAGGCAATCAGAATACAACCTTACCAAACGCGAATCCGAGATACTTGAACACCTCGCGCGCGGGTACCGATACAAGGAAATTGCCGACAAGCTGTTTGTGAGCCTCGAAACAGTCCGGTCGCATGTTCATCATATCTATGAAAAACTGCAGGTATCCAGCCGAACCGACGCCCTGAACAAAGTTTACGGTAAGTAGCCCGGAGCCAAAAAATCAAACGAAAGTGTGATTGAGTCAAACGGCTACATTAGAGAACTTTGATGTCATAAAAAATCAAATCATCGACTATGACAACAAAGATCAAACTATTCCTGTGTGTCGGACTGCTTGCCATCGGTGGTCACGCGCTTGCGCAATCCTCCATCAGGGAGCTCGTAGACAAAACGGGCAAAGACAAGATCCAGAAAAATCTCATGAAGCAGTTCCCCGGGACGTTTTGCTTCAAGGACGGACATGGAATGAACCCATATCTGACTTCCGAAGAACAGATACCAAAAACCATTGCCCTGATCACCTTCTATGTGTATGATCCTGGAATGAGTTACGCAACCACGTCAAAATCAAGCCACGGGGCCGCCGGTATTACGACGTCAACGACATCAGTATACAATTTCAAACTCTCTGAGGCAGGGGGAAACTACTTTGCCAACATGTTACACCAGGAAGGTATCGGCAAATTGAAGGCTACTTTCAAGTCACACGGCATCACATTGCTGACACCGGATGAATACCTGAACACCGAAGAAAAACGCGATTTCTACTATAACAAGTTTCAGCCACAAATTTCAAAACTCGGAAGTTTCCTCAGTGGCCTGGAACAAAAAAGCAGTGGTACAGCAGTGTGCGCCGACTACTATCGTGGTTTGGACGCATCAGCTGCAGCTGATTTCAAACGCTCTATTTCCCTTGGTGATGAGTTAACGCGTAACCTCGGCGTTGACGCGGTCATGAGCATCGCTCTTTACGTTGGCTACGACGGCAAGACGGTGACGTTTTCCAACATCACCAGCACGATCAATGGTCCGAATCCCGTGCCACGTGAAAACAAGAAGTACATAGGCGCAGCGGGCGCAGGCTACCAGGAAGGATTGGTTTACTTTTCCGCGTATTACAATGCTTTCAAACCCGTGAAAATTGCCGACCTGAAGAAAAAGGGTGCTGTAATATCCAATGAGAACTATGACGGAATCGGCGACCTGATGTCAATCTTTGCCGAAACGGCGGCACTCACAATGAAAAAGGTGGTCGCCAAAAATAGCAAATAGCATTCGAATCAAACTAAAAATCCCCGCCAGCATATCCGGCGGGGATCTTTTTTATTGCGACGTCTTCATAAGAAGACGAGAAACTAAATGAACGGAGGAAGGACGTTGTCGCTCTACGTATCCTAAACGCACTCTCCCCACATCCAACACCACATCATAACCGCGACTACATCCTTCGCTCGCGTTCAATAGCGAGGCCCAAACCCATCGCCTCAACTACCCTACTTCCTTTCTGCACTGTATCTTTACTGTGTCTTTCACTTTACTTCCTGTCAAGCGTTACCGTAAACGTTAGACTCACCTCCGTCAATGGCAAGGGTTTGCCCGCTGACATAGGAAGCACTGTCACTCAGGAGGAAGGCGACAACCTTCGCTACTTCCTTAGGAAGCCCTAACCGTTTTGTCGGGTTGCGCTGTGCGTATTCCGACTCTGCCTTCTTCGGATCTCCAGGGTTGACCTGTCTGAAGGCTTCAGCAACCATTGGTGTGAGGATAGCGCCAGGCGCGATAGCGTTTGTAACGATACCATCCTGACCGTACTCGAGTGCCGCGTTCTTTGTCATGCCGCTAACGGCATGTTTACTGGAAACATAGGCTACCTGATTTATCACCCCTCTTAGTCCCCCCACGGAAGCCACGTTTACGATGCGGCCATACTTTTGTTCCTGCATCACGGGTATTACGTAACGCATTCCAAAATAGACACCCAGTACGTTCACGTCCAGCACCCTTCGAAACACGTCGACATCGTACTCCGTTATCGGTGCCTGGCGTCCCTCGATGCCGGCGTTATTATAAAGACCATCAATCCGGCCAAAGGCTTTCAACGCTTCGTCCACATATTTCTGAACGTCGTCTTCCTTCGAAGCGTCACCGGTGACGGCCACCACCTTCACTGAGGGGTATTCCTCTTTTATTTCCGCGACTGCAGACGCAAGCGACTTCTCGTTGAAGTCGACCAGCGTCAGATTGGCTCCGCGACCTGCCAATTCCTTAGCGGTTGCTAATCCAAGACCCATTGCAGCGCCTGTTATTATTATCGATTTATTTTCTAAGCTCATACTTTGGGTTTTAAGTGAAACATAATTCTGATACGAGGTCGGAATAACCTATCCGACCTGCTTAACAAACTGGACTTCAGCTGAAATCTTCACTTCCTCGCTGACCAGTACCCCGCCCGTTTCAAGAGCAGCGTTCCAGGACAGGCCGAAATCTTTTCTATTGATCTTGCCTTCTACCGAAAAGCCAGCCTTTTCATTTCCCCAGGGATCTTTGTTGATGCCACCAAATTCAACTTCAAGAACAACTTCCTTCTTCACACCTTTGATTTCAAGAATACCTTTCAGCTCATATTCCTCCTCGTCAACCTTGCGGAGCGACGTGCCTTTGAATGAAAGCGACGGGAATTTGTCGACTTCGAAAAAGTCAGCTGACTTCAAATGGCCATCGCGTTGTTCATCACCAGTATGAATTGATGCTGCATCAATCGTTACGTCAATTTCTGCCTCACTGAAGTCAGCTCCTTTTGAAATAACCGATGCATCAAACTTTTCGAATGATCCCTTCACATTCGTAATCATCATGTGACGAACTTTAAATGATAGCTCGCTGTGGGAAATGTCCAACGTCCATTTTGTTTTTGTTGCTTCTTTTCTGAGTGTAGTTTCCATAGTGCTGTGTTTTAGATTCATATTATTAGTTTATCCGATACAAAGTTACTGTCATGTGTCCAGGCAGGCATTGATCCTTGATAAGAACAAACTTGATTCAGATCAAGCGCTTTGCGGATTGGAAGACATTCCCGCCATGATTGAGATATCGTTCCGCAATAACATCCGTCTCAGCGTTAGCTGCATCCTTTCAAGAGTCCTGCTCATTGTAAGATCGCCAACGACAACGGGTTTAAATCCCGCCGATGCTACCACTCTTGAAGCCGTATCGACCGCATCACTGTTATTGCCGGCGATAAATGCGTCCACCATTTTTCCATCCCTCACAGTAGTCATGAACTCAGCTGCAAACGAGGTATTGAACGTCTTCACAACTTTGGAATGAGGCAGCAACCTCTGAAGTTCCTCAGCTGCACTGCTGTCGTCGGGAATACCCGGGTTATTGGAATCATCCAGAGGATTCGATACGCTGATTACAATCTTGCCAACAGCAACGTCTTTTATCTTGTCGGCCACTTTGCGGTCCTCTGAATAAGGAGTAGCAACGATAATGATATCGGCCTCCCATGCAGCGTCTTTCGCACAACTCAATGCATAGACCTCTGCGGAGGAGTTGCTTAACTCACTTTTCAGATCTTCTACAGCTGCATTGTCTGATGACATCAGCAGAAGTGTGTACTTCCCCTGGAGGCTTCGCGCAATAGCGGAACCCACCTTGCTTGCCGCCCCCACAATCGCAATTGTTTTGATGTTTGCCATAATCTCTTCGTATTGATAAAACAAAATTACGCTTACCCTCTCCGATTGGCATTGACATAAAACAAGAAAGCACTTGATCTGTATCAAGTGCTTCTTGGTCGTCAGTAGAAACTGACAGGATGGGCAACCAAGTTCTATGTGCTTTCAATTTTTACAGACGTCATTGTGAGTGCACCGGCAACCGGTTTGTCGTTAAACAGACTCACGTTGTCATTCTCTTCCTTCAACGCCATCGTATATAACAACGGCAGGTAGTGTTCGGGTGATGGAATGGCCATGCTGTAAGCCCTTCCATGTGAATTGAACGCTATCAAATCTTTGTGACGATCATTCAAAATAAAGTCCTTCATCTTTCCACTCGCTTCCAGGGCCCAGTCATACGCAAACACCTTGTCAAGGTGCTGCCATGAAACCATGCCCAGATTATGGACCATATTTCCACTTCCGATAATCAACACGCCCTTCTCACGCAGGCTTGCCAACTCTTTCGCAAGCTCATAATGATACTGCGGCGTCTGACGATAGTCGAGACTCAGCTGAATCACGGGAATATTCGCATTGGGATACATATGCTTGATCACACTCCACGCACCGTGATCGAGACCCCACTTGTCGTCGAGGTGTACTTCTGTTTTTGTGATGATCTGTTTTGTCTCCATCGCCAACGCAGGGCTGCCTGACGCTGGATATTGTACATCAAACAATGCTTTCGGGAAGCCACCAAAGTCGTGGATTGTGGTTGGCTTTTCCATGGCTGTGACAAACGTACCCTTCGTTTCCCAATGGGCGGAGACACACAAGATTGCCTGCGGTGTCGGAATGTCTTTCGCAGCGTTTCTGAAACCGGTGACGAATTCGTTCTCCTCGATAGCATTCATGGGACTGCCATGTCCAAGGAAGAGCACGGACATCTTGCGGGTGCTCTTCAGCGGTTCTGTCATCTTGTTGAGTGCCTGTAGTTTCATAATTCCTCCCGTTAATGGCAGCAGCGCCAGCGATTTCAGAAATGTGTTTCGATTCACGTTGCAGATGTTTGATGCGATGCCGATAATAGGTCAGTATCTTATACAAAAGTACGGTGTCGGTGTAGTAAGGATATTGATAAGAAATAAGAAAGAAGTTGATCTGGATCAAGAACGCCCGACGTGTGACAATGGGAGGAATGTGTGGAGATTCTTCAGAAGCGTAGTGCCAATCGGTAATGCGTGGAGATTCATCGTTGCGCACCGTTGTGACGCCATACAGGGCTACCTTCGATTGGGAGTCAACTGACGTGCCGTACTCACGACAATCCATCGCCCCGAGGCTGGCGTCCCAGGCTGTGGAGCTGCGCGACCTATAGCGCTACCGTGGCTCGGGCGGACTGAAGTCCGTCCTTACAAAATCGAAACGAGCCGATGGCCCTGGTGAAACGATGACTGCCCGGTTCAATTTTGAATTAGAAATTCCGGAATTGTAAATTCCTAGCGGCGTGAAACTTTCTTGCGTATGCGGCTCAGGGTTTCGGGGGTGATGCTGAGGTATGAGGCGATGTGTTGTTGCGAGGCGCGGGTCATGATGTCGGGAGCGACTTCCAGAAGTTTCAGGTATTTTTCTTCAGCTGAAAGACTCATATAGGCGATCACCCTTCGTTGAAGCGCAACGATGTTGTTTTGCATAAGCATCCGGAAGAAACGTTCCATGACAGGAAGTTTGATAAGCAGTTCTTCCATTGACTGTCTTGTCAGGTTAAGTAACTCACAATCTTCAAGCGCCTCAATGTTATACATCGCTTCCTTACCGGACGTGAAACTTCCCATATCTGATATCCACCAGCCTTCAATAGCGAATTGCACGACGTGTTCATTGCCTTTATCATCAACCGTGAAAGAACGCAGCAATCCTTTCTCAACGAACGTAATGTACTGGCACACATCCCCGGCGTTCAGGAGATATTGACGCTTCCGAAGTTTCTTGGGGATGAAGAACGGTTTCAACGTATTGATATCTTCGTCCGCAAACGAAACCTTGGTCTTGATGCTTTTCAGGAGATTCTCGAACATCGATCAGAAAGTCGGTTACTGCGTCGTTGCCAGCCAGACAACCCAGCCACCGTCAAATTAGGGAATCAGGGCGTGAGATCAAAGGGGTAGACTCTCCAAACCCAAGCTCCCTCCATCCTTCCTCGCCAGACCAGGTTCAGTTTTTCACGGTATCCATTAAATCGTCATCTAAAAAGGACGACTATCTTGCGGTCAGGGCATCACAGTTTTATGAATGAGGATTTGTGATTGCATTCGATCTCTTCTTTCTGTCGTTGTGGTATTATCACTTATTTCCTGTACAGAAAAACACAACAGAAACACTATGTCGTCAGGATTGCTGAAATTGAAGCAGACTCGACATACATCGACAGCTACAACGCATTCCTGCGTGAAGAAACTGGGGCTTCCGTTCGGTTGGAACAAGGGGTATTGACGTTGTACGGCGTTGCTGAAAAGGAAAACACCACGCGAGTAACTCTTTTCGACACGTATGACGACTCACTCTCATACAGATCCCATCTGGCGACCCCGCACTTTCAGAAGTACAAACCGGGAACGCTCCACATGGTGAAAGACCTTGAGCTGATTCCGGCACAACGGATACTCTACCATAAGAAACCAAAACTTTCCAACGTAAACCCCGACAGCGTATTCGTCCGACTTATCAGGATTGAACTAAACAAGGATGCAATTGAGGAGTACAACAATATGGGCACAACAGTGATGCTGCCGGGAATAAAAGACGAGCCTGGAGTTCTTCTGATGTATGCCGTTGCTGAAAAGGAATATCCGACACGCGTTTCAATACTCGAAGTTTATGAGAGTAAAGCGGCGTACGATGCACACATCACAACGCTGCATTACAACCAGTACAAACAAGTTGCAAAGTCCGCGGTGAAGTCCGCGAACTTTATCGACGTTGTGCCTGTATACCTCGGGTTTTCCAAATAATGCCCTGACTTATTCCAATACAAAATTCCACTTGCAGTTGTCGCTGCCGGGGTCGAATTTTCCAAGGGTCGGCGTGCTATCACCGGATGAAATCAGTGCCACCTTTTCGTTTGAGTTCTGTGCACGCTTCGGCATAATCCTGTAAGTACCATCCGTCAACTGGTCGATGCGCCATAGTTGTTCGGGAGCACCGGTGAACTCAGGCACTGTAATCACTCTCCCATCGGCTGTTGCCGCCAGCGCCCTGTTGGTGCCGGCAATTACTATCTTGTAGTAGGGCGCGCCAAAATATCCGCTTGAGTCAGGCGCAGGTGAAACGCTCCACTTCTGATGAGGACGCGCCATGTAGTCACCTATTCGTGTGTCGATATTACCCGACGGCCATGTGTCGATCACCTCTGATAGCTTTTGAGAGGGAACCGGTTTAATGGGTTCATCGTTGCGGTTAAATCCGCGAAATCCTCCGGCCGTCCTTACCATATCAACCGCTAATTCGAGACTGTATCCTCTTCGCACGGATTCAATCAGGTACGTGCCCTCCTTCACATTATCTCCTGCAACGGGCCACCCGTCTTTCCACAATAAGGGACGGATACCCAACACACTGCGGCCGCTTTGATCGAGGTCCGCTTCGTAGTGCAACGACATCTTTTCAATTCCCTCTTCAACCACTATGCGACCAAAATGACCCGGACCAATCAATCTTCCGCGGGTTGCGGCAACCATCTTGCCTCCACCCTGGAGCATCGTTCTCCCGACGTTATCGACGAAAGGACCCGTTACATTTTTCGATCGTCCCACGACGATGTTATACGTGGAATTTGATCCGTCACAGCAACTTCCGTGTGTGGCCAGTAAGTAGTACCACCCGTCGTTATAGGTTAGTACGGTAGCCTCCACCGCGACTGCGATGTCAACAGGTTCACTACCCTTCACAATGCCTCCGGTTTTGGGATCCAATTCAACCACGCGGCTGAATCCGAAGTAGGTACCGTACGTGAGCCACAGCCGTCCCGTTGTGGGATCCAGCATAAGTCCCGGATCGATAGCATCGCACTCTTCATATCCATCCGAAGTCGCAACCAGCACGGGTTCCGTATACTTGAAATCGGGAGAATTTGGATCCAGCGTTTTGTTCCACATCGTGAAAATGGCTCCCTTGTGATTGCTGCTGCCACCGGTCGCGCCATACGCGACAAGATAACGATCACCGATTTTCATGGCATCAGGTGCAGCCCCGCCGCCGGGTCTTACTGCTCCACCATTCCAGCGCCAGCCGTCTTCGGAAATCAATCCACCGCCACCGGTGCCAAACGTGTAATATTTGCCGTCACACTCCACGATGGTGGAGGGATCGTGTATAAATGGTTTTCCGATCTGGGCCAGTAGCCCTTGCGTAATAGTGATTGACAAAACCGCAATCAGACCAAGTGTCTTCATTCGTTTCATGTAGCCGTTGTTGTTTTTATCTATTTGGTTCGCAACTCCGGAAGTGCAGCGCTGCGACCTTTTTTTTGTTGACAGATTGTATGGATTTTAAGATAGCAGTAACCGAATGGTTAACCCCTATTCGTAACTGATGCTGAAGTTCTTGACAGGAACTCCACTTTCATCCAAAAAACGAACGGCAAAGTTGCACATGCCGGGTCCGTTTATCACTGCTCCGCGGATGATGTTCCTTCCTTTCTTCAGCGTGATCAAATGCGAAGTAACATTATCCACCACCATGTCGCGGTCACCCGAAAGCATCAGGACTTCATTGCCATTGAGCCAGAACATTCCCCCAGAGTTGACGCCGACGGCAAGCCTGACATTCTCGATTTCTTCCGGACAGTCAATGACGGTAACAAGCCAGAACAATACACCGTATGGTGGTTGATTTATTGCGTAGGTGAAATGATACAAGTTGAAGTTAAAGGTCTTGCTGTCGAGTGCGTACCATTTTAATTTGCTCGCTCCTATCTTCACCGTCTTATTTTTCTTCGGAACCACTGTGAAGTCGGAAGAAAAATTATCAGCAGCGAGCGCGTCACGCAGATATTTTTCAGTAAGTATGTTATTGCGTGGAATTTCTTTTCTGACAGGTTCGAGCACGAGCCAGCGCTGAATGAATCCGTTTTCATCCGGAGAAATCTTCGCCGCAGTCGATGGTGTGAAATACCTCGTTACCGTGTGAGTCGTGTCACCCTTCGGAGGAATCGGTGGTAAGTTTGGCCTCGGCCTCCCGGGAGGTTGACCCCATGTTGTGGTGGTGCTAATCAGGACGCTACACAGGATGACAAACGCCATAGCTGGAAGGGAAGCGATTTCTCTTCGATTCATCGGAGTTAATTTATGTAGATATTGTTATCAGGCATGAATCTAACCCACTGGCGTGACGATTCATGCCGTTTAATTGCCGGAGGTAACAAATGTATATATTACACTTACAGAAACCAAGCCCTGTTTGCATTCCTGCCGGATATTGTGGCAGGCGGTAGAATATCGATGCAACTGTTTGTTGAATTCCTTAACTTGATGCGATCGCATCTTGGTTGCCCTCGCCGGATATGAAGCTTCTGTTAACCATTAGCATTACGTTTCTCTTGTGTATTGCTTCAGCAAATGCACAACCCGGAGACAGTCTGAAAGTGCTCCTGCAAAATTCCACAACGGATAGCGCAAGAGTTAAGATTCTCGGGCAGATAAGCTGGAAACATATCGTCGATCGACAATTCGACAGTGCAAGGCATTTCGCCGACTACATCCGACAAATCGCAAAAAAAACCAATAACGACGAAGCGAAAGCGCTTTCCGAATTCTATTATGGTGTGATTGCGCGTCATCAGAGCGATTATACTCAGGCACTTGTCCATCTCAAACAATATATAAACTGGTTCAAACAGAAAGGCGATTCTACCCGCGTTGCGTATGGTCTCTTTCAGGTGAGTGCTGTAAATAGCCAAATGGGTAAATATCCGGAGAGTCTGGCGACCAGCTACCGCATTCTCGCAATTTATGAAAGCGCCAAGAGTCCATTTGACATCGGTTATACCCTCAACAGCATTGGCGTAATTTATCGGAAAATGAAGCGTCCCGATGATGCTATCCGCGTATACAAGAAAGCGCTTACCCTGTACGATAGCCTTGATGCGCTTGAAGACAAGGCCAACGTCCTCGGCAATCTCGCAAACGTGTATACCGACCTAAAGGAGTTTGAAAAGGCCAGGGGCTATTACACTCAGGCCTTGCAGGTCGACAGGGAAATCAATTATGCGTGGGGAATTGCATACGACCTGGAGAACATCGGGAACATGTTGAACCAACTCTCACTCCCTGACAGCGCGTTGCATTATCAGCTTGAAGCGCTGACCATTCGCGAAAAGCTGGGTCAAAAAAACGAAATCGCTGTCAGCTGCAAACAGGTAGGCCACACTTACTTCCTGCTGGATCAGCTCGCGCGTGCAGAACAATACCTGTCCCGCGGGTTGGGTATTGCGCGTGAAATTGATGCAAAACCGCTAATGCGGGATATGCATCAGATTCTCGCCCAGGTGTATGCCTCCATGAAAGAATATGACCAGGCTTACGAAAGTCACCAGGTTTTTGCACAGCTACAGGACAGCATTATCAGCGAAGAGACAAACCGGCAGCTTCACGAACTGCAAGCCCGCTATGAAGCGGTTGAAAAAGACAAACAAATCACGATGCTGGCGAAGGAAAACGAAATTCAGGTCAGGGAGGCACAAAGACAGTCGACACTCAAGAAAACATTCATTGCCGGTTTTGCGCTGTTGGGAATTCTGACCATCCTGTTGATTTACATTTTCAGGCAGCGACTAAAAAGTCAGAAGGCGATGGCGGTTAAAGACAGGGAAATCACTGAATTGAAATTCAAGGGCCAGATGGCAGAACTGGAGATGAAAGCTTTGCGCGCACAGATCAATCCACATTTTCTTTTCAATTGTATGAACTCAATAAACCGGATGATCTATGAAAACAAAAACGACGAGGCGTCCCGTTATCTCACGCGATTTTCAAAACTTGTGAGGCTCATCCTGGAAAATACGGAACGATCCGTGGTAACCTTGCGCGACGAACTGGAATTACTGGAATCATACATTCAGCTTGAAAGTCTTCGTTTCAAGAGTCGGATTGACTTTCTTATCACAGTTGATGAGAGCGTCAACCGGGATGCAACTTACCTTCCTGCTATGATACTGCAACCCTTCGTTGAAAACGCAATTTGGCACGGATTGATGCATCTTGATCCGGAAAGAAAAGGTAAACTTCAAATCCATGTTTTCCAAAACGATGGCGTATTACATTGTTCGATCGAAGACAATGGCGTTGGTCGCGAGTATGCGCGGATGGTGGAAGAAAAATCTGTATGGAAAACAAAATCTCTTGGAATGAAAATCACCGAAGAAAGGTTAAGACTACTGAACAAGGAACATTTGCAACAACTTGTCAGCATTATTGATCTGAAAGACGAGACTCAGCGGGGACTCGGCACACGCGTTGAGATTAACATTCCTGTCGCTGCACCCGAAGTATGATACGATCAATCATCATCGATGACGAAGACGATGGCCGGACTGCACTACGGCTGATGCTGGAGCGCTTTTTTCCCGAGATTGAGGTGGCCGGAATTTGTGGGGAACCTCATCAGGGCATTATGGCCATTGAACAAATGCAACCGGACCTTGTATTCCTTGACATTCAAATGCCACAAATGTCCGGGTTCGACCTCCTGAAGCATTTTTCACCTGTAAAGTTTGAAGTGATCTTTGTAACAGCGCACGATCAATACGCCATCAAGGCAATACGTTTCAGCGCGCTGGATTACCTGCTCAAGCCGGTTGACATTGATGATCTGAAAACGGCAGTTGACAGGGCAAAAGAAAGAATCGAAAAAAGAATATCACCGGATAACCACATCCAATCCGTATTCAACAATCTCCAACATAAGAGTGGAAAAATTGAACGCCTTGCCATTCCGACCCTTGAAGGCATTGAACTATTCGATACCGACGACATCATTTACTGTAAGGCCGAAGGAAGTTACACATCAATCATGCTCCGCGACGGAAAAAGCCAGGTCGTATCACGAAATCTAAAGGAGTTTGAAGGCATGCTCAATGATTCCGGTTTTTGTCGTGTGCACCACTCTTATCTTATCAACACAAAACACGTGAAGAAGTATGTCAAAGGAGACGGCGGTTATGTTATTATGACGCATGATTTGAAAGTTGACATTTCCCGGAGAAAAAAGGATGAATTTATAAGCCTGCTGAACAAAGTCTGATCACAGTTTCCTGCCAGTTGCAAACTCAATTCCGCCAGATGTGAATTGAGTTTTCCTGTACTCCAAAATCCATAACACCTTTCGCAGAACCTAATCACGATGTTATGGAAAAAAAGATCCTGGATTATTTGCGGTATGCTATGCCACTTGCAGCGTGCCTGTTTATGTTGCTCGCTTGTGAGCCTGAGGGCGACCCTGACCCGGACGATGACGGGGAAACACCGGGGCCGGTAACGGAAGATTTTCTTGTATTCAGAAATTTCACCAAGGTAAACGCACCCGCTCCAGCTGCTGCAGCCGGCGGAGATCTGAAAATTAATTTCAAAGACTCGATCTACGTGGTCAACGGTCATCCGTATATGGCGCGCGTTGCAATATGGCATGATCCATCACTGCCAATCAACGGAGCGTATATCAGCATTGAGAACTTCGGTAACAACTATCACTACGATGTAATGGAAGAGGCGTTCGAGTCAAACGACAGTATTTCGGTAGTTTATGTCGGCCTCCAGCCTCCGGACGATGCCGAGGATGTTACGTATCCGTATACCATCGAAATTGATATCAGGCCCCACACTACAAACGGCACACCACAACAGGAATTTAACAAGACGATAACCGTTGAAGATCCTGTTCACGTTCCGTGCAGCATCATGAATGACGACAACACCGTATGGCAGTGGAAATTCACTGAACGTTACGCCTACTCCGGGGGACTCGCAGAAGTCATGGCGCCGAGTTACCGAAGCCTTGATCCCAGTTATATAAGCCTCAGCGGATGTTGCGTCTCAGGTGTGTACGTTCCCTTTGGCGAAGGTACGGGTGTGGATGGAATCTGTAACGATCAGAACCCGCATTGGAGAACCGTCGAATATTCTTCGGGTTACTTCCTCGTTTATGACTACCTTCTTATGTACGAAAGCGGGGCTTTTGCTCACTACAGCCAAAGTACTACGATCAATCTCGTTCCAGGCGAGTCCGTCTGTGCAGGACACGCAATCTATGACAGAAAAACCACAGCTTATACCAAGACTGGTACGCATAACTACACACCCGGCGCAACCGAACTTAGCTTTACGACAACGGCAGCCAATCCACCCTTTGGACCGAATCCGCCGCGTGGTGAAATTGTGTTTACCTGCCACACACTTATCTTTACCCAGGATGTTGAAGGAAAGATTGTCATGGTCTACCAGCGATATCCCGATCAGGTAGAACCCCACCCGGACGATCCATTTGCTTTTCAATGGTATCGCTGACTTGTTTAAGAATCCCATCCATGGCAAACACACCGCGGATGGGATTACTTACTCCGTCAATTGAATGAACGTCTGAATTCCAGCGGCGAAATGTTAGTTTTGTTTCTGAATAACTTTCAACGCCAGCCAAGCCCCGGCGCAACATACTTGAGAATCGAAGACAAGATATGAACATTATACTCAACGCCCAGGGTATTGGGTATCGTTAACAGCAGTGTATCCGCTTCCTGTATCGCTTCGTCGGCAGCAAGTTCTTTGATGAGTTGATCCGGTTCGGCAGCATAAGTCCTGCCGAAGATGGCGCGCGTATCGCCTTCAATAATACCGATCTGATCGGTGCGTCTCGACTCATGTCCGAAGAGCGTCCTGTCCTGATCGGTCACCAATGGAAAGATGGACCTGCTTACCGAAATCCGCGGCTCACGTTTATGACCCGCCTTCGTCCAGGCTGTTTTGTACTGACGAATCTGTTCGGCCTGCTGGATATGGAATGGTTGTCCACCTTCGTCGAACTTCAGCGTCGAGCTTTGCAGGTTCATCCCGTGTTCAGCTGCCCACACTGCGGTTGCATTCGATGCAGCACCCCACCAGATCCGTTCCCGCAATCCCGGCGAATGTGGTTCGAGTCTTAACAATCCCGGCGGATTCGGAAACATAGGGAATGGATTAGGACGCGCGAAACCAATGCCCCGCAACTTCTCGATGAACTCGAGCCCTTTGCGACGACCCATGTCGGCATCGTTTTCGTTAGCCGCAGGTTCATACCCAAAGTAACGCCAGCCGTCAATCACCTGTTCCGGAGAACCCCTGCTTATGCCCAGTTGCAGCCTGCCACCCGATATCAGATCCGCAGCCCCGGCATCTTCAATCATATACAACGGGTTCTCGTATCGCATGTCGATTACAGCCGTACCAATCTCGATCTTGCTGGTCCGCGCACCTATCGCCGACAACAACGGAAACGGTGACGCAAGCTGCGCCGCGAAATGATGCACACGAAAGTATGCACCATCAAGACCAATCTCTTCACAGGCAACTGCAAGTTCGATTGACTGCAGCAATGTATCGCTGGCTGTTTTAGTTTGATAACCGGGATGGTTTGCCCAATGCCCGAATGAGAGAAACCCAATCTTCTTCATAATACCTGATCACGCGCAATGGCGTAAAGATAAGGACAGTAATCATACTAACGATTAACATTGCTGAATTGTGCCGTTTGTTCTGTAGATTAGTGATTTCCTGTTGACTATAAAACCAACGCCACCGTCATGAATAAACACTTCCTTGTTATAGTTTTGTTTCTCCTCGCAGGCGCCTCAGTTTTCGGACAGAACAAGTCAGATAATGATAATAAAAGCAATTCCGAAAACGGGCTGATCAAGATATCGATCATGTATCCATTTGAAGAGGGAAAATCTTTTAATATGGAGTATTACCAGTCGAAGCACATGCCGATGGTCGCCGGTTATCTTGGAACGAACCTGGTGAAGTACACCATCGAAAAAGGTCTGGCCAGCGGAATCCCTGGGCAACCCCTGCCCTATGTGGCCATCGGTACGTTCTATGTGAAGAGTCTGGCTGATTACCAGGCTGCCGTTGGTCCAAAGCGTGACGCCATCAGGGCTGACATTGCCAACTATACGAGTATTGCGCCGGTGATTTTGGTGAGCGAGGTTGTAAAGTGAAAATGTGTGGAAGTCAATTAGAGTAAGACAAGGGATGGGCTAATTGCCGCGTTAGTCGGACGGACTGAAGTCCGTCGTTACAAGATACCTCCAACGCATTTTGTGTGTAAGATATATGAACGCCCCCGTTATGTGCCCGGACGGACTGAAGTCCGTCCTTACAATATTAAACCGAGGCTACGCCTCTGGCACGCTGAGGTGTATTGTTTCAACGTCTCTTGTGCGTGGCATATTTTGGACGCTCTCGTTATGTACGCAGGCGGACTGAAGTCCGTCTTTACAAGATACCTCCAACGCTTTTTGTGTGTGAGATATGTGGACGTTCCCGTCATGTGTTCGGACGGACTGAAGTCCGTCCTTACAATATTGAAACGAGGCTACACCTCTGGCGCTCTGGGGTGTACTGTTTCAACGTCTCTTGTGCGTGGCATATTTTGGACGCTCTCGTTATGTACTCAGGTGGACTGAAGTCCGTCGTTACAAGATACCTCCAATGCTTTTTGTGTGTGAGATATGTGAACGTTCCCGTCATGTGCCCGGACGGACTGAAGTCCGTCCTTACAATATTAAACCGAGACTGCGCCTCTGGGTCCTGAATAGAATATAGTACCTAGACTTGTTGTTACGACAAACAACACAATCAAAAAATTCTGGAAATTGAAGGTCTATCTGCTCCAGACCGGCATTTTAGCCCACTTGATATCGATATCTGGCGCTGATTTTTGAATTTTTCAATATTTCGCTTAGCTTCGTTAAAACATATATGGCCCTGGCCCGTTGAAAAAGTTTGCGTCCATAGCATTTGTCGTCATCATCCTGTTTAATACAGTGGGATACTATGGCGTTTTTCTGGGCCTCCATATCAAGAATGACCTCACGATGTCCAAAGCTTTAGCCGATGACATTTACGACGAGGCAAATACAATCACTGTAAAAGTTCCTGTTTCAATCCCATACTTGCCTGATCAGGAGGAATTCGAGAGGGTTGAGGGCGAAATCGAGCATAATGGTCAGCTCTACCGTATGGTAAAGCAACGTTACGCCAAAGACACACTGACGGTGATATGTATTAAGGACACGCAACACCAGAGAATCAATCTTGCTCTCTCCGACTATGTGAAAACCGTCACGGACAAAGCACCTGATTCTAAACCTGTATCAAAAATTACTATCAGCCTGATTAAGGATTTTCTACCAACATCTATCGAGATCGATTCCGTTACTCCAGGCTGGACTGTAAGTGTATCGCACAACTCCCGTTATCAAAATCTTATTCCTGATTTCCTGGCTTCCATCGTCCACCCGCCTGAACGGGCCTAGGGTGCCGGAAGTGCATTACTTCCCGACTCTTTATTAGAGATCATGACTGTCGCGGTCACGCGTTGACAGCATCGTTTCTTATTCACAGCTAATCATTCTGGTTTATTCTAACGCATAACTCGCCATGGTTTGGGGCGGGTAATTCAAAGGGGCAGATCCGTCAGTTCTTATTGGTTTGGGTTTCTGGCGGACTGCCCTTTAAATGAAATCAAATATGCCTCATATAAATTTGGAAGATCACCTTCCGGGGATTACCGGACTACTCGAATATCGTAAAGATAGCGCAGAACCGATTCGCGAACTAACCCAATTTTTACTCAGAGGTCCATCAACACTTACCGAGGCGGAGCGTGAGCTCATTGCCACCGTTGTCTCGCACGCCAATGAATGCAAATTCTGCACAACTGCACACACTGCAGCCGCCGACAAATTGCTCGGCGAAAAACACACTACCGAGGCAGTAAAATCCAACATTGAATCTGCGCCTGTCAGCGAAAAAATGAAGACGCTGCTCAACATCGCAAAACAGGTTCAAAAAAGTGGAAAAGCTGTCACTGAAGAATCCATCACGCGCGCAAAAAATGCCGGTGCCAGTGATATTGAGATCCATGACACCGTTTTGATCGCCGCGCTCTTTTGTCTTTATAATCGCTATGTCGACGGACTCGCTACACGTCTGCCCGACACAAATTCATATTACGACAGTCTCGCCGAACGTCTCATCACGAACGGATACAGACGTCTCCCCCAGGGGTACGACCACCTGAAATGACACTAACCAAACAACCTAACCTAATGAGATTTACTTTACTCTGTTTACTCGCGATTTCATTCACGAGTGCCTTTAGTCAATCGACAAATATTACCGGAGTCGTGACTGACGAACAGGGCAATCCTATCGCGGGAGCGAACATCGTTCTCAAAGACAAGATCGCCGGCACCGTCACGGATGCCTCCGGAAAGTTTGAATTGAATACAACGCAATCCCTTCCGGTCACCATAGTTGTCTCCATTGTTGGATTTCAAAAGCAGGAAGTCCAGGTGACGAGCAATGCCAGCTCACTTGGCATCAAACTTGCCGAATCACGCGAACTGATGGACGAAGTTGTCGTCTCGGCATCACGCGTTGAGGAGAGCATTCTTGAATCACCGGTAAGTATTGAAAAGATGGACCTTCGCGATATCCAGCAGACCGCGTCGGTTTCGTTCTACGATGCGCTTGAAAACCTGAAAGGCGTTGAAATGGTGACAAGCGGTCTAACTTTCAAACAAATCAACACCCGTGGTTTTAATCACACAGGAAACTCGAGATTCCTGCAACTCGTTGACGGTGTCGATAATCAAACACCCGGACTCGGCTTCTCAGTCGGCAACATGTTTGGTTCTTCGGACCTGGATATGGAAAGTGCAGAGCTCATCCCGGGTGCTGCGTCTGCGTTATACGGACCGGTTGCCTTCAATGGCGTGCTCATGATGCGCACGAAAGATCCATTTCAATATCAGGGACTGAGTGCTCAGGCAAAATTTGGTGTAAATCATATCGGCGAGAAATATGCCGACCCGCACCTGCTCGGCGACTACTCTATCCGTTATGCGAAAGCATTTGGCGACCGGTTCGCCTTCAAGATAAACGCCTCACACTTCTCCGGTTTGGACTTTTATGCAACGGACTATACGGACGTCGATCCCGGAACACCACCCGCACAACGCGGCGATAACAATCCGGCAAGAAATGCCCTCAACATTTACGGCGACGATGAAGCGCGCACGATCGAAGGTGTCGGGCGTGTTTCAAGAACAGGCTATGAAGAACGCGACGTAACCGACTACAATGTCTACAGCACCAAACTCAGCGGTGCCCTGCATTACCGGATTTCCCCGAACATGGTCGCGAGTTATCAGTACAACTTTGGAAGAGGGACTGCCAACTATACCGGTAGCAACAGATTCTCAATTAATAATTTTGTCCTCCAGCAACATAAACTCGAATTAAAAGGTGCCAACTATTTCCTTCGCGCTTATTCGACCAGTGAAGACTCCCATGATTCGTATAACGCGAAAGGTCTTGGTCAGCTGATTACAAAAACCTGGGTTCGCGACCTGGATGGCAACATCGTCCCCGAAAATCAGGCGGATGATATGTGGTTCACACGATACGAAGAGGCATTTCTCGGAAACATCGACGGAGTGACTGCTGCAAATCACGCTGCGGCCAGGGCATTTGCCGATGAAGGCAGGTTCCTCCCCGGAACTCCTGCATTCAATGCACAAAAAGAACGTTTGATTAAAACGCAGGGGCTAAGCGGCGCCGGAATCCTCAGTCAAAGCAAGTTGTATCATGTCGAAGGACAATACGATTTTTCAAACGCGATCAGCGTGATTGAACTTCTCGTTGGCGGTAACTTCAGAAGGTACGATATGTTCACCAACGGCACGTTGTTCGACGACAAAGGCGGAAGCATTATCATCGATGAAGGTGGTGCATTCGTTCAGATTGGGAAGAGATTGTTGAATGAAAAGTTAAAGCTTTCCGGTTCGGTTCGCTACGACAAGAACCAGAACTTTGATGGCCGGTTTACGCCCCGCGCGTCCGCAGTGTACACAGTTGCTGATAATCATCACTTCAGAACTTCGTATCAAACAGGATTTCGAAACCCGACTCCCGGTGACCAATACATCAAACTAAACGCAGGGCCGATTACGATCCTTGGCGGTGTTCCGGCTAACAGCGAGGGAATGACAGTTTACCAAAATTCATTCACAACTGCATCACTTGGGCCGTTCTTTGGTGCTTTCCAACAGGCGATGCAGGAAGGTGCTTCGCCTCAGGACGCTGTGATGCTGGCCAAAGACCTGCTTGTCAAATCAAATGTGGAATATATCAAGCCAGAGCGTGTAAAAGTATTTGAGATCGGATACAAGGGTATGCTCAACAATAATCTCGTCATCGATATCAACTATTACTTCTCCAGTTATACGGACTTCCTCCTGAATCAGGTTGTAATGGAACCACAGAGTCCGGTCCTTGCACCTGACGGATCCATCAATCCGGAAGCAGCCATGGACCTCCTTAACGGCGACAGTCACTTGTATCAGCTGTATACGAATGCATCCGACGTTGTTACTGCACAGGGCGCAACATTGGGTCTGACATACAGCATGCCGAAAAACTACCGCATTGGAGCGAACGTGACACTTGCGACGTTTGATATCAAAGACGCGAATCCAAACAACGTACCGGGCTTTAACACACCAAAATATAAGACAGCCCTAACGTTCGGAAACAGCAGGGTTACTGACAACATCGGATTCAACATCGCATGGCGCTGGCAGGACACGTACGAGTGGTACGGTACCTTTAACCAGATGCGACCTGGAACAATAGAAGCGTTCTCCATTGTCGATGCACAGGTTAGTTACAAAGTGCTGCCCATAAAGTCGATGATCAAACTCGGTGCAAACAATCTGTTTAACAATCAAGTCTACCAGGCATATGGATCCCCCTCAATCGGCGCGATCTATTACATAAGCCTGACATTTGATCAACTGCTGCGATGATAACGAGAGAGTTGGCGGCTTCACAAACAGAGGGTTCCGGCAGGATCGGGACTCTTCTGTGGAGTTCTTTCGCGATTTGTTTCTTTTGCAACGTCTCGGCCGGAACGATATCCACATTGATGTCGACGTATCTTCCATCGGTCGTGCAGCAATTGACCGGGACAGCTGGTACAGTGGAACTGGCCACCATTAGCGCATTCATTCAGTCCATCTACATCGCAGGCTGGGCAGTCGGAGGTTTTTTCTGGGGCGTCATCAGTGACAGGATCGGAAGAGTCAAAGCCCTTAGCCTTTCCGTTGCATCGTTCGGAGTCTGTACCATGATGATTTCGGTTGCTCCTTCCTGGGAGTATGTAGTTCTGCTGAGACTATTTTCAGGTCTTGCCGTCGGAGGGATACTTGTAGTTACGCCCATGTTGCTCTACGAGATCTGGCCACCGAAGACGCGTGCCGTAATGATCGGAATTGATTCAATAGGATTTCCTGTGGGGATATTCTCTTCCGGGCTTGTTACACTGCTCGTTGTAAGCTGGCGTGACGCATTCCTTATAGGCCTTGTCCCGTTGATTCTGGGGATTATCGGATTGTATGCTTTAAAGGAATCTGACCTGTGGAAATTACGTACACCCGAAAGTGTTACTGCGGGAGCAACTCCTCAGGATAAACGAAATCTCCTGAGGGGATCTATCGTATTCGGGTCCATGCTTATCGGTTTGTGGGGAATGTTTTCATGGATTCCGACATGGGTCCAGAGTCTGCTGGGCACAGGTGACGGGCAGGACGAACGCGGCATCGCAATGATGTTGCTTGGTGCCGGAGGACTCTCCGGCGGTTTTGCTTCCGGATGGGTCTCAAATGCCCTGGGGACACGAAGAGCAATGATGGTATGCTTTACAGGATGTATCATCATTTCCGGCTTGCTCTTTGGTCTCCATGCTTCTTTTTCAAACATTATTTTTGTCGAACTCGGTCTGCTGGCGTTCTTCTTCGGAATCAGTCAGGGCTTGCTTTCGATTTACATCCCGCAACTCTTCTCCGTACAAATAAGGGGAACATTCACCGGCATCTGTTTTAACGTCGGCCGGATCGTGACAGCGGTAGCAATCCTGTTCGTCGGATTTATGGTAACATTACTGAACGGATACAGCAATACCCTCCTCGCATTCGCGGGAATTTTCATTATTGGATTTGTAACTATGCTTCTCTCAAGACCTGATAAGATCAACAACTAATGGCGCATATCAACGTACCCAAAGGTGTTCCGGGAATAAGAAGCCTGGCCATGTTCAGACCGGAAACCGGAAAACCATTATACGCCCTTGCCGAGGTACTACTTCGCGGTCCATCACCGCTTAGTCCCGCGGAACGTGAACTGATTGCAACACACGTTTCAGCGCGAAACAATTGCGGTTTTTGTATGAACAGTCACGCCGCAGCGGCGCGTGAACTTTTCGATACGGAACGTGAAGTGGTAGACTGCATCATCAACGATGAACCGACGTCGCTGTTGTCGCCGAAAATGAAAGCGTTGCTTAACATCGCCGGCAAAGTTCAGCAAAGTGGCAAGCTCGTTTCTGACGACGACGTGGCTGAAGCCAGACGCCATGGCGCAGATGACCGCGACATCCATGATACCGTTCTGATTGCTGCGACGTTTTCGATGTTCAATCGCTACGTCGACGGTCTGGCAACACTTACACCAACTGACCTGAAAGAATATGAGCCCATGGGTAAGAGACTTGCTACTATGGGTTATGTACCACCACAAGAAAAGAACTAATGCCACACATACAACTTCCCGAAGGACTGCCCGGCATCCGCGGACCAATGGCGCTCAGGCCAGAGATGGCGAAGCCGCTGAATGAATTCGCCGAGGTGCTGCTTCGCGCAGACAATTCATTGACGCGCGGCGAACGCGAACTCATTGCTACACACGTGTCATATCTTAACGACTGTTTCTTTTGTCAGAACGCTCACGGCGGTCTTGCGCAGCATTATCTTGAGTGTGATCTTGAACAAATGGACAGAATGAAAATGGATCCGTCATCCGCGCCAATCTCAGAAAAGATGAAAGCACTGTTGATTATCGCAGGTAGCGTTCAAAAAGGCGGCAAATATGTTACGACTGAACAGGTCGAAAACGCGAAACGTCACGGCGCCACCGATCTTGAGATTCACGATACTGTCCTGATCGCGGCCGCCTTTTGCATGTTCAACCGCTACGTCGACGGTCTCGGTACGTGGGCGCCTCAGGACCGTATGTTCTATGTCAATCGCGCTAAAGCCCGCGCTGAGGAAGGCTATGCAAACTACAATCCCTACAACTGATGAAATGGTTGTTTTACACGGGACTCATCCTGCTCGGTATTTTTGAAATCCTGAATGTCTATTTTATCATGCCAATGCCGGGCAGCCAACAAATGGACACGGTTGACATCGCGTATTTCATTTACTCCTACCGTTGGTATTTCCGGATAGCGTTTCTGGTCATGGCCGCCATTGGGATGGTCTCTGCATTCAGAACGCAGAGAATATGGGTCCCGGTTTTGCCGGTTATCGCAGTAGCGGTTGTCGTTTATATGTTCAATTTCCGGATGACTGCCGACCATATGTTCCTGCAGCCCGAGACATTAACATTCGCCTCCAGAACCGAAAACACGCTCAATGACAGCAGCATTGTTGTGGCCGTAAGCAGTGAGGGTGTGTCGAAAGCATACCCAATCCGTTATATCCAGTATCATCATCAGGTAAGAGACACGCTTGCAGGAAAAGAAATCATGGTAACATACTGCAACGTTTGCCGCACAGGCCGTGTATTCGAACCGTCGGTGGATGGCCGCTCTGAAAACTTCCGACTCGTCGGCATGGATCACTTCAACGCGATGTTTGAAGACGCGACAACCAGGAGCTGGTGGCGTCAGGCAACCGGCGAAGCAATCACTGGACCGCTGAAAGGAAAACGTCTCCCCGATGTTGAATCCACCCAACTTACGCTGGGGCAATTCTTCGCCCTCTATCCTTTCGGGAAGGTGATGCAGGCCGAACTGCGTTCCATGCTGAGTTATGACACCCTCGGACGATTCGAAAAAGGCCGAAGCCGGGGCAAACTCACCCGCACCGACTCGCTCTCCTGGAAAGAGAAATCATGGGTGATTGGAATCGAGATCGACGGCACGTCAAAGGCCTACGACTGGCTGGAAGTAAAACAGTCCGGAATCCTGCACGACAAAGTGGGCGACACTCCCGTGGTCATTGCAATCGCATCCGACGAACAGAGTTTTGTCGTCTTCACACGCAAAAGCGATGAAGAGTTTACCATACGCAATGACTCAATTATCTCCAGCACGGGTAACGCCTATGATTTTGCCGGGCGCAGTGCAAGCGGTGAACATCTCCGGCCAGTGAAGGCATACCAGGAGTTCTGGCACAGCTGGAGGGAGTTCCATCCGGAGAGCGGGGTTTATGGGAAGTAGATAAATCTTACCTTGTCAACACAACACCACCGCCGGGCTGGATGGTCACAGTAACTTCGCCGGTTGCCGGAACTTTGAGTGAACTCATGAGGGTCTTGCGGGTTTTGTCATCGTTGTAAACAGTTACCTCCTTGCCGGCGAACATTGGCAGCCGCGCTTTTATCTGAACAGCAGTCTTCTGTGCATTTACGCCTGCGATGTACCATTGCTGACCATGCCGGCGCGCGATCAGGCAGTAACGCCCAGGGTAGCCGTCGATAAATAGTGTCTCATCCCAGGTGGTTGGAATGTTGCGCATGAAATCAATTTCAAAAGCCGGCACATCACTCAGGTTGTTGGGCGTAAGCGCAAACATCTGTACGGGATTCTGAAACAATACTCCGGTTGCCAGTTGAAACGCATCTGTGGTGAGCCGCTCCTGCCCTTTCTGATTGCCTTTGTTGAGAAAGTCATTCAACAACACCCCGCCAAATTCCATGCTCGCAACGGAATTCCTGATGAAAGGATGTAACGTCGCATAAAACGCCTCGTTGTCGCGAACGTGCTGAGAAAAGATAAGCATCTCGGAAGCAAGCACAGCTTCACTCCCCACAAAATTCGGATACATCCGCTCCCATCCGCGTGGTAACGTCGCGCCATGGAAGATCACCATAATGCCATAGTCATTTGCATCGGAAAGGATGTCCTCATACAAACGCATCGTCTCTTGTTTATCACCGCCAAAGAAATCAACCTTAATGCCTCTTACGCCAACTTCCTTAAGCCACTTCATCTCCTGCTTTCGGGCAACAGACGTATTCATCTTATCGCGCGGCGTCATAAACGCATCGCTGACCGACCCGTTGGAATTATACCACAGGAAAACTCCGACACCTTTGGCACGTGCATATCGAATCAGATCTTCCATCCTCTCATAGCCTATCCGCGCATCCCACCATGCATCAATGAGGATGAATTCATATCCCATCGCAGCTGCAAGATCTATGTACGCTACCTGATCCTGATAGTTCATACTGTTGTCCTGCCAGACAATCCAGCTCCACGTTCCACGCCCGTACTGGTAGGGTTGTGAGGGTTTATACAAAGGCTCAACGACATCAAATGGTATTGTTGTCTCCACGACCGGTTTCAGCGACTCACCTACCGTGACGGTACGCCAGGGTGTAACGCCCGGTAATCCAAGCTGCGCACCAGGACTCCCAAATCCGTTGTTCTGTTTCGGATCTGGATAATCAACACGATACAACCCGTTTTCAAACTTGCTGAGGTGCGATGCACAATACAGGCTTGTAACACCCGTTTCGGAAAGCAAGACCCAGCCTTTATCGCCGATCCTGAACAAACCAGGAAAGACGTATCCTTCAGCAGATGTGGATTTCTCCATGGGAGCATCCGCTTCGTAACCGCTTTCGTAACTTGGTGTAGTCCGCGCAAAGCCCTTCATGGCCTCCATCATCGGAGATAAGAAAGTCGTTGTGGATGACGGGAAACGGAAACCGGTCGTCTCCTTTTCCACAACACAGGCCATCCGTTCACCCCACGCCGGCAACTCATAACGAAAAGCGATGTCGTTGTTACTCACCTGAAACAATACAGCTATCGATTTTCCGTCAGCGTTCCTTAACTCGCATCTTACCGTATTTGCGTTGTACCTGATGTGGGAACGCTTGATTTTATCCTGCGTGTATTCCTTTGCAACTTTGCCTGTATCCGATTTGACGAAAGTCATATTCGCACTGAAATCGCCTTCGTTCGTCACCATTCCTAACGGCGAATCTTCCAGCATAACGTTTCCCTTATACGTCACGGAATACACCGGAATGCCGCTCTTTACAGTTACGGCAACTTTCAAATGACCATCGGGGCTTTCAACGCGCGCCGATTGTTGAGAAAAACCTTCTATGAACAAAAGGCAAAACAAGATTGAAAGGAAATATCTCATCGTTTAAGGTATCAGGTCCCGCCGTCGCGAAACGCTATGGCGGGCAGGCAGGTTTCAGGTTGAAAGTTGAAAGTTCAAAAGTCTAAAGTTCAAAGTTGAATTAGTCTTTTCGCTCCATCGCGTCCTGGCGACTTTGCGGTGAAAAGAGCGCACTATTTACTTTTCACGCCGGCGAGGTTCTTGAACGCTGAACCGAAGATCAGGTATGATGTGTTACCGGCGATCGTACCTTCGTTTTGTCCCCAAAGGAATGGCCAGTCATCGTAGTTTTCGAAATGATCGGGTTTCCGGAACAACAGGCCGGGCGCAACATTGCCTGGGATGAATGAAAAGTCCGCTCTGTTGTTTCCATAAAACACGGCCTTCGGACGCGTAGCCCCAACGGTTGCAACCAGCGAATAGTTGTGATACGGGTGGCAACCAAAAAGGAAGTTCGTGACCTTATAGGCATGCCTCGCATCAATGACGTCCGGATAGTACTTGTTGGCAAAACAAACCGTCGTTCCAAAATTCATCACGGCCCCGCTACCTGCCCAGTTGCCAAGTGTAATCGGAACACCGTACGGGTTGTTCTTCTCAAGACTCAGGATATAGTCGTTGTACTTTGCCACATAAGGCCGCAGTTTCTCCTTGTATGCCGCATCCATATGCGGTATCGCGTCAAGCGCTGTCGACAACAGGAAGATGACACTACGATCAAGCGCCGGCCACAACAGTTCTTCGAATTTGTCGCGATACTGTTTCTCGCCCGTTGCGATATACAATTGCAGGTTCGTACCGACATTCGCCGTTCTCCGCCATATGGATGTATCCTGCGATTGCTTTCCAAGCAAGTCTGACGCTTCTTTCAGAAGGCGCTTCGATTGTTGCAGCGCTCTCGCCGCCAGGTCATCGTTGTAACCTTTCAGTGCACGGCTTGCAGCGGCAAACGTCGTTGCTGCTCTCAGGTCAAGAGAAGGATTCCGCGTTGTGAATGCCCACATGTCATCCTTGACACCGCTTGACCGCCCGTCAGCAGCCACTTCGTAGGGTCCGAGGTTTGGATTATAAGGCAAACCGTCTGTCAATGACGCAGCATCGCCGAGGTGATGATAATTGTCGAGTACGGAGTTCGAAAGCGTCTGCGACATGTGACCGATGATCTCGGCCTGCGCCACGAGGTTCAGCGTTCCATGTTCAATGAACTGCAACACATCCGGCGTTCCATCCGGACGGTGCAGATCCACGTAACGCTGCTGCTGACTTACGAAAGTCTGATCACGCATGGGCTTGAAAGATTCCCAGGTGTGCACAAAGTTTTGTACGACGTTAATATTGGAACCGGTCTCGATATCAAAGTCACCTGCGTCAAAGAAGCCGCCAACATTCAGTCCCGGAATCAATTCGAGGGCCTTGTATTTTGTGTCAGTCGTCGGTCCCTGTGAGTGAAGGTCAAAGTGATCCGAATTCGGCGGGGCCTGTCTGTACCCCTCTTTGAAAGGTTCTCCATGCCATACTCTGTATGCCTCATTCACGTACATGTGATTCATGTGGATCGGAATCCAGATATCGCTGGTGGCGTCGGTAATCTTGTCGTAGACGCTGCTTTCGATGAGAAAATTATTCGTCTTGAAATTTCCGTATTGAATGTAGTATATGCCAGGCGTGGTAACGGAAGAGAAGTCAAACCTGACATAGTGATATTTAAAGTAGTCACCCCAGGGCGTGATCTTGCCACTGAAGACTTCTTTCGCATTACCGTCGTCGCCGACTTTATATAGAGCCGCTTTTGTGAGTGGCTTGTCTTTCTTATCGAGTTCTACAACTGCAACCTTTTGTTGATCGGGCAGATAGCCCACTTGTGAGAAGCCGATGTTAGGTTCGCGAATCCAGCCGGGGATCGCATTCGGTTCAATGTTCCACGTTAGTACCTTGCCAGTCTTACCGGCGGGAAGCACGCTGCGAAGGACAAACCAACCGTTTTGCGCCAGCATTCTGCCATCAAACAGTTTAAGGTCGGCGTCGGAGGAAGAAACTTTTACCAGTCTGGATGGATCTTCGGGGGCGAGCAGAAAACTGCGTCCGGTTTCCAATGGCAACGGATCGATGAAACGGCCTGTACCCCTGTCGTCCGAAGTGACAAATCCCTTAAACTGTTTTGGTTTTTCACTGTTTGGCCGCGTCGTTGTGTTGCCGACTACGTAGCGCGGGAAGCGGTTATAACGCCCGTCTACAATATATGCCTTGTTCCAGTACTGGGAAGGCAAAAACTCGAGGTTGAATCCTGCCGCACCTTCAAGCTTTTTGGGAAGCGGTTTATCAAGGAAGACTGTGATCTCCACGCCGTTACCTTTGGCTGTCACGACCACACGTGAAGTAAAGTCATAATCGGGATAGCGCAACGTGGCCTCTATTGTTTTGGATGTGCGGTCTACCTTGCGGTTCGTCACTTCCGGGACGAGATCCCACTGCTCCGGCGTGTTCGATAACCTGACCGCACCGCCCTGGACAGTACGCACTCCGTGGTGGATCACTTCAATACCGGCGTTCTTTTCATCATTAAATCCCCCGGTAAAAAGGTTGCTGTACACCAGCACGTTGACACCTTGCGTTTCAAAATATTCAAGGTCATTGATTTTGAGGTCCTGGCACCAGGCCGGAGCCGTAATCCATACAGCAAATAATAATGAGAGTCTTTTCATTGAGCAATAAAGGTTTTATACCAGGTCTTAATCTTGTAAATGTAAAATAAACACTTATCAAGTACTAAAGGAAACACTTTACAAAATACAATTACCGCGCATCAAAAAAATGCGTCAATACACCAGCGGCTGATTTGCGCACAGAGAATTATTCAGAAACAACTCCTTGCCTTCCATTCCGCCCTCTGGCCCATGCGATGAAAAGAAACGTCGTGACTTATTATGAACGCCGCTACGAATCGCCATCGGCTAAATCTCAATGTCGATATCATACTTGTCAAGGAGTCCCGTGACGCCGGACAGTGAAAACCTCGCCTTCCTGATCCGGTTTGTCTCCGGATCGATAGCGTAATTACAGGACGTTCTCAGGTCGGCCTTTTCAAGCGTAGTATGATCAAAAACTGCCCGTCCAAGATCGCAATCGTCAAACACCGAACTGGTCAAATCAGTCTCTGTAAAGTCGACTTCCTGTAACTGGGAATTCCTGAAAACAGTCTTCTTAATCTTTGTTTTATAGAAAGACGAATGATTCAACTGACAGCTTTCGAAAGAAAAGGAAAGTCCAAGTTCGTGACATGTATCAAAGCGAAGTCCAAGCATCTTGCAGTCTTTGAACTTAATATCACGAAGCGCGGTTTTGTTGAGCCTGACCAGGCTTAAGTTGCAGCCCCGGAAGGTGCAATCCGTGAACTTGTAATCGGAAAGATCGCCGTCGGAAAAGTCGCAGTTGTTGAACGTACAATTCTCATATTCGCCTTTTTCCAGCGAATCAATCCGGTCGAAGATTTCGTCTGTTACGTATTTTTCCTGCATTGTATGTTACAACGTTTTGGGTACACGCTAGCCCTTTTTCGGGTCTTCGCGGAAGCTCACCATCCAGGCAATACCGAATTTGTCGGTAAACATGCCGAAGTATTCACTCCAGAAGGTTTTGTTCATCGGCATCGTTACCTGGCCGCCGGCGGAAAGCCCATTGAAGAGTCTGTCGGCTTCAGCCCTGCTGTCAGTGGTGATTGAAATTGAAAAATTGTTTCCCTGCCTGAAACCCGGCGCCCACTCTCCCCCAGTGTCGCTGCCCAAAAGCACGGTCTCCTTACTGATTGGCAGGCTGATATGCATGATCTTGTTTCCATCTTCCGGGGGCATCGGTTTTCCACCATCGGAAGGCATGTCTTTAAAACGTCCGATGTACGGGAAGCCACCACCAAAAACGGACTTGTAAAAGCTAAATGCTTCTTCGCAATTACCGTTGAAGGTGAGGTAGATGTTAACGGTTGTCATGGGTCATTTCTTAGATTCCTACAGAAGGCACAGAATGCACAGGAAAAGCATGAATGTCGTGGACCCAAGGTAAGAAAAATGGGCACAGGAAACAGTCGGTAACAAGGTTTAGTTCTGCGTGACTGTATGCAACAAGTCCGAGTCAAACATTGCAGCGGGAGAAATTACCTTTTCGTGGAGGGGTATTTTATCCCCGTATCGTTCCCGCATTTTCTCTTTGACATCGGAACTGGTAAGATCAAATTCCTGCAGTTCCTGCAATTCGCCAATCGCGACACCGAAGGCTTCGTTATAGATTTTCCAGACGAGTTCGGAGCAGTAGATCCTGTCGTCAGACCATTCGAAATAGATGTCATAGCTTTTGCCTTTGTACTTTTCCCCGACGGTTTTCATCCTTTTCAGATTATCTTTCGTAAGAAATTGTCCGCTGTCTTTAAGGCGCTTGACTACGTAGTGAGCGCTCTCTCCGCGTTTAATCCAGTCATCCAGTCTCGTAAGTTTGACGGGTTGCACCGCTTCATACACGAAGAGGCCGTTCTCCGTCTCATAGATAATGCCCATATGGCTGTACTTCGATTTGGTCGCGAGCTGGATCGCCTTGCTTTGACTGGACTTTGAGGTCTGAAAGATTATGTCGCCGTTTTGAAAGTCGTTTGCGGCGACTCCTGTTTCCTTCGTTACCTCTCCTTTGTTCGGGGCACTTCGCGGGTAAATGAAAAATAAGGCGGTGCCTGATATCAGAAGTAGTACAATTGGTAATACAATTCTTTTCATTCGGTGGTTGTTATTGTTCTCACAGAAAGCACAGAGAATCCACAGAAAAATACTGTTTATGCACTTGAATGATGGAAGTATCGAGACTCGATGAAAGTTTGCTGGTTCGTACCCGGAACCAATGTATCGTCGAAATCGAATGAGATTATCATTTAAACTGAGTTTAGGAAACTGTTCTTACAGAAGCATAGAAAAAAGGGATGTTACTTTTTGGATTTTTTCAGGGCCTTCATTTTGCGCCGCCAGAAGTTATTTGGACCGTACGAAATCAAGAAAATCATTTTCTGATCGAGTTTCTCCCCTCTTTGCTCAGCAGGTGTCCATACCGGAATTACGGAAAGTATTCTCCGGAATTCATTGCACATTTCACCTTCACTATCCGGGCAATTTATGTCCTTATAGGCTCCGGATTTGTCAATAGTAAACTCAAGCCTGATTTCCCCATCCTGATTTTTCATAAGTTCTGATTCGGGATAGTCGAAATTACTTCCAAAATAATCCTTGAACCCTTCAAGTCCTCCCGGGAAATCTGCAAGAGCCTCAACAACAACAAGCGTATCCGATCCGAGAATAACAGGTTTGGTTTGCTTCAGGCTGAATCGTTGCGTCTCCACTTTTTTCGGATAGTTTCTCAAATCGAGGAAAAATTGAAATACTGCTCTTCGTAAAGGAACCGTAAAGGCATCCACACCGGCAGGTGCAGCGATCAAATGGTTGATATATGAGACATGACTAATCGTGATGAACTTCTGATCCGGTTCCAACTTCAGCCTGAAAAACCCGAGGCCGTTCGACGTCGTACCCTTGGTAGTGCCCAATATGATAGCGTTCACATTTTTCACGGGCTCCTTTGTCTCCTCGTCAATCACCTTAACCGTTACCTCAGTTTGTCCCGTTGCGAAGGAAGGCGATGTCAAGAACAGGAGAGCGAGAATAAAGCGTGTCATGTCGTATGTGAATGGTAACTGGGTCGCGTTCTGCGATGCATAAAGGTATGAATTTCGGTTGTAGCGAAGAAGTCAAAGGTTTTCAAAGAAAGCACAGAAAGGACGGCGTTAGGTTTGACCGGAGAATCTTTCCCTCAGGACCACAAAAACAACCAACGCCGGCAGCAGATTAATTCCCATGATTACCTTCGGATTATGTGACGTCTTTACGTTTGTTTCAATAGAATTGGAGCGTTTGTAGAATTTGGTCATCCTTTTTTCACCGCGAAGGCGCAAGGACGCGAAGGGACACAAAGATCTTGGTTAATTCGAGAACTGGAAACCGCTACTTCGCACGGGTGCGCGACTTCCTTTCCCGCACAAAAAACCATACAAGCATACCTACCTGTGAGCTGAAGAGTGCAACGATACCATAGTTCAACGGAACACATGTGTCGGGATTGCACCGATAAAATTGAGATGCCGCGATAAAAACCAGGAGGCCAACAATCAAGCTAATAATTACGCCGCCAAGTGCCCAGAAGAAAACCTTCCATTTCCTCCTGATAAGTAAGGCCACAAGGATGAAGACCAGGACAATGAGGATTAAATTTGACATTGTTTAGATTTTTTGACTTTCACGGATTGATCTAACCCTCAATTAAAGCAAGAACTCCAGGTCAAATAGTAGTACCTGCTATCACCGCGATTAACATATTGCAGGTCACCTTGCACTTCTTACGTGAATTTTCTCCCTCTCGAACCTTAAATTCTTTAGAACAACACGCCAGCAGGATCAGCAAAAGCATGATGGAATTTCTCATGATCATGCGCAGTCAAATGTTAGTTATCAAGAAACTCCAGGTCAAAATAGTAGTATCTGTTATCATCGCGATCAACATATATTGCAGTGACTCCTACATTCCAAACCACTTTCTTAGAAAGCCCTTTCCAGACTTCAGTCGGTCCGATTTGACTCGCATTTCAATTTCATCCCTGATTCCCTCAGTCAAATGTTGTCTTTCAAATTCCTAAGTAACGAAATTACCACCTTCCCTTAGGATTGCCAGCAACAGATGATATGGTTCGATCATATCTTCACTGAGCAGTTTCGCCTCCAGCGGAACAATCTTTAAGATTTTCTCTGCTGATTTTGACAAACCAGGATCCTTGCTCTGCTTATCCTTTTGTTGCTCCTTCAAATTCGTAGTAATCAACCGGAAAAATCATCCACATCTATTTTGAGGTCACGAAGAATGTCTCGTGTTTGCCCGTGTATCTTGACAATACCCAGGAAGAAATGCGCCAGATCGATTCGGGCGACTTCAATCGGATAGCCTCATTGCGCGCATCAAGGATGACATCCTCAGTCCGTTTTGAAAAAGTGCTGCTCATTCCTGCTTTGTCCGAAGTTCAAGTGTATCCCGAAAATAACCGCATGCCCGGATAATGCAATCTGCGTCAGGAGGTCACGGCGACGGACGTACTGCGCTATCGTAAACCAGGATCAAAAAGTCATAAAATTCATATTTAACAATCATTATTTATTGTTTTTCAATAATTATTTATTAACATTACGTATCAAATCAAAACTGCCATGAAAAAGGCTTCTATCACCTTTCTTCAGGGTGTCGTCGTGCTTATTGGTGCCGTCGCCCTGATATTATTGATCCGATTCCCGATGCTCGAAGGCAGAGCCCAGAATCTTGACATCGTCAGCATTTACATGGACCCACTCATCCTGTATGGTTATGCGGCATCAATTGCATTCTTTGTAGCGTTGTACAAAGCATTCAGGCTACTTGGTTACATCGGACAAAATAAATTGTTCACATCAACGTCGATCAAGACTTTGACGAGCATACGATACTGTGCAATAGTGTTAAGCATCATGATCGTACTCGCCGGAATTTACATCCGTATCTTCCACCACAAAGACGACGACCCTGCGGGTGCGATTGCCATGTGTATCGTAGTCACTTTTATCTGTCTCGTCGTTGCAACAGCTGTAGCCGTGCTTGAAAAAGTGCTGCAGAACGCTATCGATATGAAATCTGAAAACGATCTAACCATCTGAGTTATGCCCATTGTTGTAAACCTCGATGTTATGATGGCAAAGCGAAAAATATCGCTTAACGAATTATCGGAAAGGGTCGGTTTAACATTATCGAATCTTTCCATCCTCAAAACCGGCAAGGCAAAGGCAATTCGCTTCAGCACATTAGAAGCAATATGCAAAGCATTGGACTGTCAGCCTGGCGATATTCTGGAATATGTGCGCAATGAACAAAAATCCGAAAACCAGTGACCGGGTGTACAACTTATGAGGCAGGTGGCATTCAAAAGTCATTCATTCTCCCGGCGCCTTCCCTCCTGCAGAGAACTCCCGCTATCCATATCGTGTCAACGGTTTTATCAAACTGAACGGTACGATCGCCGACAACATCAAGACGGCCTTTGTTGCGCTCGTCGCCGAAAAAACTGCTAAGACTGCCGATCTGCAATTTCAGTTCAACCTTATCACCCAGATCAGACCATCGACCAAGTGCAATGTTCGACTGCGAGGCCTGTAAATAAATTGTCACTGAATCGGTTTTTACCTCGCCGCCTTCAAATTTTCTCCGTATCGCGAATCGATTATCGTTATCCATAACCAGCTGAATGAAATTCGGTGGAGAACCTGGTGGCAGCCCCATGTCGTCCTGATGAGTCATCTCCCCGGAGAATATCAACACATTTCCTTTGAACTCGTCATTCAGCTCACCAACCAACTCCATTTGTTCATTCTGATCCAGGTCAGCGAAAGTTTTTTCGGGTTCCTTTTTGCTCCCCGATGCGCAACCAACCAGGAGAATTGAAAGTACTATCAGGATACGGTTCATGTTCAGTATTTGATTTTGAACTGTTATGACTATTCAATATAATAATATTACGGAACGGGAATCCGGATCTTCGCACAAAATTTGTGATCCTTTACATAGGCCGGGATGAATTACCCCGATCCCTTATCTTCTTAAGTGTCGGAAGGAAGTTCAGCCCGATGTTATGCTTATTAATCTTATCGAAATCCCTGTTCGTTAATGTGAGATTGTATCCGTAAGCTATTCTGAACCTGCTCAGGCTCCTGAGCGAAGCACGACACTGACATTCCAAGCACCACAACTGCCAACAAATGTCTCGTCATCATATTCAACCCACAAGTATGTCAAACTGCGCCATGAAGCCCTTTAGCTTTTCATCGTTTACCTGCATATCCGAATACTTTACGCTGCTCTTGTCTTTGAGGATTATTTTCGAAGATCGAAAAGGATGCGGTTCAATTTCGAATTTTTCGATCCTGTCCAGTTCAATACTTGTTGTTCTGAATAATGTATCATAGATGATAAGCTTGTTATCTGAAACTTTAATGTATCCGGCCCGGATAATCATATAAATCAATGTGATTGTTCTCACTGCAGCAGCCACGATAAAGATCGAGTGTGCTAGTTCGGACGAAGTCGATGTTAAAAACCAAATTGGTACGGCAATCGATAAAATCTCAAACAGGTACGCCTTGATCGGTCTTTTCAGTTCATGTTTCATGGCTAAAGCACTTCGTTTTTAATCCAGGATTGCCCTTACAAAACTTGCATGAATTTCCACACCGCTGATCTTTTTGGTCTTCCATCTGTTAAGGTACAAAGAGTCTTCATCACGCCCAACGTAACCCATCAATACAATTTTGCCATCGATATCTTTCGGATCGAAATCTCCGGCCAGGAGGTCACCAGCGCGAATAATTTTGAAATGGCGGTCAATTGTTCCCCGGGGAAAGGTGATATCATCTTCAAAGTTATTATATCGCCTGCCAATCTGTTTCTCATCATACATTCTGGCCACCATATAACAGAACGCGTAGACCGGTTCATTTTTGTAAAATTGCCGCATCGGCAGTTCATCCACAATCACTGAATCTTCCGTGATTGTGATATTTGAAAATGCATACTCGCCAAATCGAAACTTTTCATGATACCGCTCCAGACTGTTCCACGTGTCCGGCATTGACGAGTCATTCTTATGTAGCGCCGCAGCTTCGACGACATTTTTCATCTCCGACAATATCCGGACCAACTGCTGGTCTTTATCTAGACTATCGGTGGAGAGCAGGAAGTCGAGACCGACTACTTTTGGGGAGTGTTTGTTAGTAGCCACGAGTATTTGAGCGATTCCTTGTCTGTCTGACTTGCCGATATCAACGATTGTGATTATTGACTCTCTACTGCCGCAACCGATGCTGATAGATGTGATTATTATTATCAGGTATCTTGTCATGTGTTACTTTCTGTTGGTGAACCTTTTGAGGTACTGACAATTATTTCCGGGTATAGCCGCCCTTTTTCCTGTAAATCGATACCAGCAAATTTGGTCACCATTAAATACTGATCAATGATCAGGTTCGTCAGATTCAAGATGTAGCCATTCCTGAATCTGATCTCTGAGTATCCGTAGTCAGACCATGGTAGGCGGTGCCACGGATTCCTGACAACCGTCAGGGTGACTATGTCCTTCTTGCTTAGTTCAGTCACTACTCCATCTCTTTCCACTGTGATGATGTCGTTACCCTTTGACACACTGACTTTAAGATCACTATTTTCCCTGAAGTATTCACGGTGGATGAACAACCCTGGTAGCCACAACAGCGCTGGAAATACCACAATAAAGAGTAAAATAGCGATCATTTCGATTTCAAACGGGCGAACAAAAATTACCAGCAGCAAAAGAAATAAACAAAGGAGTCCGTGAAGTATTGCAAAAAAGAGCGTCAAAAAGAATTCGCTTCGAACGCGCTCACGTGTGACTTCATACAAGAAGTCTTTGGTTAGAATTAAGTCTCTTATCATCCGGTTTTCGTCTTCCCTCCTGTTCAAATTTTCTTCCAACCACGCATAATCTGCGTCCATAAAAGCGGAAAGGGTGTTATGTATCAATGCAATCCGGCTCTTTTTATGGAAAAGATATGTACGGCCGGGTTGTAGAAAATAAACTTCAAATACTTCCTTACCGGAATGCTCAAGCATGATCGCGTGCCCATCCGCACCAGAGACAACGATCAACTCCAATCCGCGCGGAAGATCATCTCCGACCCAGAGCTCACGAATTATGCTCTTGATCGCAGCCTTGTCACAAGGTGACTCGCTGGTGTATTCGCCGCCCTCCCCTTTATAGTATTTTAATTTGTATCTAAAATTCATTTCATCTTAATCAAAGAGCCTCGCGCGCGCTATATGGCGTAATCATTCCAGTACCAATCCCGCGTTGCATTAACTCGTAGGATAACATTCGATCAACAATACGTCATTGCGTTTCCATTGTATCCAACCTGATCTGATTTCGGTGGTATTTCCATTCGCATCACAATGGTCAGGTGTAAATATTTCCATCCACTCACCGTTCACAGCCCGCACCTGGAAGCAATCCTCTCCACTGTAATTGATTTCAGAAGCACTGTCAGAAGGAGCGCTTTTGATTTTTTGTTTCGGATTGCCCCCGACCGATGTACAGCAAACATCCCTTTAAAATAATCTTCCCAACCCAGAAACATTATGTTTTGGCTTTCCTTAATCCAGAAAGTTTGCCCATCCCCGTTATTGATGATCACTTCCAGCCAACCGTTTTCTCTTATTTTACATCTGAAAACGAACCGGGAATAGTCAAGCCAGAGTTCCTGCGGTTTCAGCCAGGACTTCACCTTATCCAGGTTTCTTATGTTCCACGCGTTGATTTTGTCGTCGGTGAAAAACTCGATTCCTTTCACGAACGAGGCTTCATCGGGCTTACTATAGAAGTTTAAAACTGTCTTGTCGTTAAATTCGACCTTTGCGAGACCAATCCCGAGCGGCACCTGCCCATGAGTTTTTGTCACGATCATCGCAAGAAGTATGATGATAAAAACCCGCATTAAAGAATTCTATTTACTGTCAACGTTAGTGAATAACCTGCATCGGTTCACTGCTTTTTAGCAAGCCTGATACGACATCCAATCTAAGAATTTTCTGTTAATTCTTCGGGTAGATTGATTTCCAACAACATAGGCCTCATATCTACTCCTCCCAATACCACTTCTGCCTGACAGAATCCGGCTCTGCATGCGATGCATCTTCGTCGGCCTGCTCCCACGCTTCATCCCAGGTGAATTCCCCTGTTATATCACCGTGCTCATCAATCCTGAAAAAGGGTTCCATTTGTTAAGTCCGCCGTCTGTACTTTGTCGGTGAAAGGATCTCACCTTGTCGGCAAAGACTGAATTCGCATGCTTGCCTTTTTTTCTTATGTCTATTGGGATGGGTTGATTGTCTGCCAGTATGAAGTGGCCGCCATAGGAAACCATTCCGGGCTGCAAATCGCAATAGAACTCCGCTTTCATACCCGGCGGACCTTCGATCTTCAAGTCTGATAAGTATCTTTTGATTTCTTCGTGAAAATCGAGTTCAGTCATCTTGCAAAAATAAATTAGTCGCAACGAATTTTCCTCACCGCTCCGCGCCGATCTGTGGCAAGTCAAAGTATTCATTCACAGTCTCGTCAAGACGCGCGCTCAACAGTCGGAAGTTTTCATCGTTAGCTTTGAAATTGATGAATTTTTCTACGATCACACTGCGCTTATAGACGAGGAATGTGTTTTCAACGTTCGGATTGACTTCATTCAAATCAACCTCAGATTCAGAGTCAGATAACGACGGAACAAAAGTCAACGCAACCTTTTGCAGTTGCAGTTCCTTTCCAAGTTTGGCCAACTCACTTTCTCTTGCAGCTTTGTTGTATCCGTTCTCATTGCCATATACAAAATACACCTTCAAATACTTCTCACGTCTCCGGCTTTCGCCTTCAAGAAATGTCAGCCATGATTTTATGTCGTCCCAGTCGGGATTGTTACCAACGAAGTAAAGCACGCCATGATACCAGCCGTATTTACAGATCGGACAGGTTCTCGTTCCTTTGTCAGGACCCCAGGCATGATAAGGACCAAAGGAAAAAACATCCTCACCAACATCACGTCCCGACCTGACTTCGCTTGTCACCTCAGCGGGATAGTCCGGAATATTTAAGCCAAGAATAATATTCCGCTCACCAACATGGAGATCGTCTTTTTTGACCAACCTCAACACACCGCTACCACCTCGATTATCCATTTTCTTCCTACGGGTTAGATTCAATATCCTGTCGTCGTCAAAAATGAAGTCATCAATGTAGTATTCATTAAGATCATTGGGTTCTTTGACGGTGACGTGTACGTGCGCCGGTTCGTCATTCGAAGGATATGGTGCAGGCCGGACGGTGTAGATGAAATACTTTCCCTCCTTGTCGGTCTTTACCCAACCACGGATGTGACCGTGCGTTTGGCCCAGTTCGTTTGGAGGCATGCTCCTGCTTTCGTCGGGCTTGTGTAAGTATCTTCCATCGGTATTGGTTTGGTAATAATACAACAGTACGTCGGGTGCAGGTGTCTTTCCGTTGCGCTGATAAACGACACCTGTAAGGAGAATCTTTTGTCCGTCCAGTTTCCAGCCTGCACTGGTGTCTATTGCGCTGATGGTTTTTGGGATGCCGTAGTATGTGAATTCGCTGTTCTCGAATTCCCCGCCTACGGATTGCTTCTTGCCAGCAGATTTGTCTCCTTGCTGGGCCTGGCTGCTACATCCCGACACGAGGGTACACAGTACAGCGATGATCCCGATTTGAAGGGCGCGTTTCATGGGTTTATTATGTTGGGCATTGCGCGTTGCTGCCGTCTTTGTCCTTTCAGTGGCTAGTATATACCAACGCGGGGAAGCAGGACCGCAGGGTAACACGGAAAATGCCGAACTATCGGTATCCAAAATTTAAGCAGGAAATCGGAGAAATCATAGAATGTAGCGATGCGCGTTTTTCACAGCACACGGAAAGCGCAACGAAAATACAGCGATCAATTCAACATACCATAAATAAAATTCGCGACGATTCTCCAATTTGCTGAGTCGAACATCATTACTTCGAAGGTATGTTCGGCTATGATGAAAAGTCCGCCGAATATGAACACCCTGTGCACTTTACCAAATGAAACCAGTTCCCATATCCACGTAATGACAATCAGGCTATCTGCGAGAACGACAGCGAACCAAATGTCAGGGCGATCTATTGAAGGGAAATAGTGTCTGAAACGAAACCACGCGGGCCATAGAACGATGATCGTCGACAGCAACAAAAGACGTTTGTGTATGTCTGGTCTCTTCCGGAACAAGATGCCTGACAACGCAAGTGCCAGGAAAATGACTCCTGAAGTAATCGTTCCAACGATTCCTGAAATTGCGGTCTCACCCAATCCGGACCTTATCTCCTTTTCAACAGCAAACATTGCTGCCGGTATCATTGAGACCGCGGTTCCAATTGCGATTACGACACCGACAACCCCCAGCGTCATGTGCACCCGATAGTTTTGCCGGTGAATCAGAAAAGTCTGGACTAAGAATAACAACACCCAGCAGAACGCAAATATTCCATGAATGTAAATACCTACAGGTGCCTTAAACGTACCATTTGAAACCGGTACCAAAAACGTTGTAGCAAAACCGATATGTATCGCGACAAAACCAACTATCGCAAGGAAGAAATATAGTGAAGGAAATTTCAGAGAGCTTGAATTTACTGATGGCACACGTACACCTCCGCTGCGGTCGGCCCGCTCGGACTAAAATACTAATAATATTCAAACCACCGCTGAATTCCAGGGTGTGTGCCAGGATAAATGCCCGATCCTACTTTTGCGAACTTACACCACTTTGCGTTGAACTGCATTCAGCACACACACCTTTCAAGAAAAATTAATCCCCAGGTTGGAACACCTTCACATACCCATCGTCCACGATGTAAGCCATGCCATCAACCACGAAGACATCGTCGGGATAGCTGGTGCCCGAGGTTATGATGTCGTCGTCGGCGGCCCAGGTGTTTGTACCTTTGTTCAGGATCCACAACGTGTTGCCATGAACCACGTAAGCGACGTTGCCCAGCACAAACGGACTGCTGTAGGTCACGGCTTTATTAAAACCTTCGGGCAGATCGTGTTGTTCGTAATCTTTTGTGACGAAGTTGAAGTGACTCATGTAGTCGTCGTTGATGTTCCACCAGTACATGTCGTCGCCGAGCAGGAAGAGGGCGCCGAAACCGGAGGATGTTTGTTCCGAGAATTTCGTCCACTCCTTGTTGGTGGGATTGAACTCATAAATTCCGGAATTGTTCGGCACATAATACTTTCCTTTATACTCCACCCAATGCGTTTCACCCGGACTGAAAGGAAGATCATCCAGCGGGGTCCACTCATTCGTACCGGGGTCGTACTCCCAAAACTTGCCTGAGGCATAACTGCTCGCATAGCCCTTACCGTTGGCAGAGCCGGTAAGACCGTAGCCGGTACCCGGGAAAGCCTCTAATGGTTCCCATGCGTCTGTACCTTCGAGGTCGAGTGTCCAGAAGGCGTGTGGAGAATCGGATTGGCGATCGATTACATAAATCGAACTACCAATGGCAAAGCCTTTACACCAAACTGTGCCGTTTATTGAATGCGGAGTAAGCGTAACCGTTTCTTCGGTGTGCAACCCGATTGAAAATGCGGTGGGCACCTTTACGCAGGCGATATCGTCAGGGTGCTTTGTACAGAAGCAAACTGAATCAGCAGATGAGAACGTGTCACATGCAGGCTCTTCCTCGTCGTCACTGCAAGAAAGCGCGCCAATGACAAGTGTAACCGAAAAAATAAGGGACCAAAATTGTTTTGTGTTCATGCGAACGGGATTTGTAAAAACTTTGAATTTACGCAATCCCGCAGCTCGCTTGATGTCAGACGTATGCTTTTGGCGATGAGTTGTTGCAGATAACGCTAATCTGCATCAGTGTTGGAACGTTTATGAGGAGAATACCTTCGCACTGCTAACGTTTAGATGCTTTAGTCGGGAGTCCAGTTCGACGCCTATTCAAAATTCAATTTTATTAGTTCAACTCTCTTCGTATCCACTCTTTGATTCGCTGAATTGGGCCATCAGCACAAAACTAATGAATTCAGTAAGCCAAATCACAAGCTGACTTTCAACTAATATCCTGGCCAAAAACCAGTTCATAACCATTGTTGTCGAGTATTGAGAAGTCCCGCATCAAATACTCACGATCTGCAATCGCGTCTTTGATTGTTGCTCTGTCCCTCACAGATTCCCAAAGCTCGTCGACACGATCAGTCAGGATAAACAGACTGCCGGTTAACAGGGGTTTGGGAAAGAACTCCTCCCTGTTATCGGGATCTTTGCATTCCCCGGGTTCGTCCTGCGGAACGACAAACATGATCTCCACTTCACCCCTGGTCAGCGACACAAAATTTGGGAGGTTGCTGCGGCCGGCGAAACCCAGTACGTCTTCGTAAAACCGAATTGTTTCCTTTAGGTCTTTTGTCCAGAGGATTGGACTGAGTTTTTGGAGTCTCATATCTGAAGATTTCACTTTAGCGCGAAGCCCTGGTTCGCCGTTTTCTACTTTGTACCCGTCCGCGCCTTCCTTCTTCACCCTTTTCATCCTTCGCGTACGCTAGTTGAACGAGTCGACTTCGAATGCGCGATCCTTCCACAGCGCTCAACCGATTCACGATGAACACAACCCTGAACCCGCGTGTCCAGGACTTCGTGGGTGTACAAGTCAGGGTGACGGATCGATTGCGGGCCAGTTGCCAGAAGCCAGCTGCCAGAATCTATTTTCTTCCTTGCGCTCCTGGCGTCATTGCGTCATTGCGGTGAAAAAGGATCTCGTTCTTGCAGATCCGAAAACGTCTAATCAGGACCACGCAAACGTGCAGCTTGCAGCCCGAAGCTTGTGACTGCGGTAGACCATGAACTAAGAGAACGTCATCATTGAATACGTGGAGACCCAATTAAGCCCTTCCACGCGATCTCTACTCCGTTATCCAATGAAAACGCGCCTTCATCAATCTGAAATCCTCAACCTTCATGGGCCGCCTTTTTGCCGTGATGAAAACAGAATCACCGTTGACCTTTCCCTTCAACTGAAGCGTCGCTCCATCAGTTAACGCAAAATGAAATCTGCTTTTTATTTGTCGCGCAACCAAAACGGAATCCATGTTCATATACGTGCTTTCTGTCAGGCCCAGGTCATTGTATACCTCCTGTTCATTTGTGGCGAGCTCAAGGCGGTCTCCATAAACAAGGATTTCCCTTGTGCTCAGCGACACATCCGCATAGACAACACTATCGCCCTTAAGACGGACTCTCTCCAGCGCGCCACCGATTATTATCTCGCGCCAGCGAAGCTGGTCTTCATTTGACAATGTATCGGTATCAACAACAAAAGTATTAACGTCATAAACACCGGGCAGGCCTGATTGTGCTTTACTCCTTTCCCCGGAGTCACGCCGTTGCATATATCCAACGTAGTCTTTCACCGAGAAAATGATGACGTATCCAATCAGACAAACTTTGACGACCAGCTTTGAAACGTTCATCCACCGCTTTTCGAACAACGGCACGTCCATGACTTGCAACGATGTGGGTTGACTGGTAAGGAAAAACCAGAACAATCTACCCAATTGAGGCAGCAGCAGAAACAAGGTCATGATAAACAACGCCGTTGGGTACATCTTGGCATGAACATCGTAGCTGTAATTAACCACCATAACATTGGCCAGCGTAGCCAGCGTAACCAATGCCCCCAGGGTTGTGGTTCTGCGAAAAAGCAGAAGCAACGCAGCGCTTTCAGCAATACCAATAAACACGTTGTAGCTATACGAGTATCCAAAGAACGCCCACGCCAGACTCATCGGTGACAGATTACCGACGGGTTCCGAGAGCACATAATATCCGAGGTCTGGAAACTGCATCTTGAAAAACTTTTCCAGCGCAAAAAGGAAAAGCGTGAACGCCAGGTAATAGCGTACTATGACCGTCAGCCAATAATACAGCACTTCATAGTTTTCACGCCCCCGGTCAGACACAGTCCAGATGATAGTCCCCAGCAATGCAACTGCCCCCATCGTAAAGTAAAGCAGGTAGATGTATGTTCGGTCGTCATGCTGGGCGTCGTAGGGTGATATGATCGTGTAGGAGACATTAAAGATGTTTTTGCCCACCCATGCTATAGTAGCATCCAGGAACTCCGCGTGACCACCTTCGTAGTAGAACCAGGGTAAGAAAGGATTGACAGACCAGTCGAGGAATATGATAAAGAGAATGAAGAAGATAAATGCGAAGCGAAACGCGACCATTTTCGGCATACTCCACGCCAAAACCTCAGACGACGATCTTACCATACAGACCTTCTTTGGTTATCAAATTTCCCGACTCACCCCACGACAGTTTACAAGGTCGCAGCAACGCAGACTACAATATCCCAATTTTCTATGTCTCTCCCAATAAAAGTGCATTAATACCCGCAGCTTCAGGCCTAATTGAATCAGCACGCAACTACGGTAGGCTGTCGTCATTTGATCATCCTGACAGAATCAGAATTTATTAATATGAACGCATCACGTTGCAGGCGAAACGTAAAGACCACCGAATCGACAACGGTTTGGTAGCTATCGGACTTTTTGTCGTATTCTCCGATGGACTCTGTGACTTTCGTTTTCCTCAACGAATGGTCATCCAGGAATATTGAACTAATTCGCTTCCGGCCGTCGGGATAGTCTTCACATAATGCAACCTCAAGAAGCACCTTAGGATCTGATCCCAGTTCCACAAGTTTGTATGAATAGGAATAAAGGTCATGTTTGCCAACGCTTTTTATAACGACAAGGCACTTTTCAGTCGCAATGTCAGGAACTGAATGGAAGTAGTGATCTACATATTGGTTACGTGTAGAAAATTCGCTGATTTTTCTCAGGTAGGTATCATACACGTCATCCGTCACCAACCTATCGTCAGCGTCTTTGTCACAGGTTATCGCTTTTAGTTTTTTGCCAAACTCTTTTTGGATTTTCCCGCAGTCAAATCCGGATGTGGAGGCGTGGAAATCACGAGACTTATCGGGTGGCCCGCAGACACCGAAAAACAACATCAAAACCAGTATCAGCGGTCTGATTTCCTGAGAGGGTATTGTCAATGTGTAATTGAAGATGACAGGCATCATTCAAATTTATCGTGAACATTCATGAGCACTTCGCAATCACAATATCCACCCTGATCCTTAATCCATTCGACAACTTCATCGATGTTCTCAATTCCCCTTCCCGTGAGAAACTCTATCGTCAATGTCAGACTTTGATCACAGTCGCCATCCAGATTCTCGGTCACGTAGTCAAAGAGCTCCAGAAATATCGCTCTGGCCAATGGCAACGCCTTCTCGAAGTTTTCTTTCTCCGTCGCCTTCAGCTGCCTCAGGATTTCCTTCCTTTTTAAAATTTCCGGTCTTTCGCCATCTATGCATTTCATTGCAATTCACTCTTTCGTCCTGTAATACTAAGACATCCCCATCGAGCGATTCTCCAGTGGTATCCAGAACGCAAAACACCACAGGTACGTCTTTTCCCAATTTGCTACATACTCATTGATTTGCTCAGATTCATAAATCAGAACGATAGGCCTGAACATGGAGTCGCGCATGAGCAAGTAGTTGTACCTTTCCTTTATCGAAAATGACCTAACCACTTCCTCCACATCATCGGAACGAAGAAAAGTAATACGAACGTCGGGACCGCTGAATATGTTGCTTATCTCGTCAACATTTACATTTCCCACGACGTTGATGTCGTTTGTCCACCGGTACTGGTCATAATAAGAATTTGAGTCTTTTTTCAATTGGGCTGTTAATGCCATTGGTCCAAAAATAAGCAGCGACAGATAGTACGCACCTGCTATCGCCAATACTAATAATCCGGCTTTTCTCATAACTGCAACTAATCAGGAATAAATTGGCGACAACAGTAATACTCGTCTTTTTCTGACAAATTCTATTTCGGATGAGCAAACCCTGCAAAGAAAGATATCCATTGGTTTGTTTTTTCGTCCAGTCTGAAGAATTCTTTTCTGATCGTCCCGTCTGACTGTTTTGTCCACACTCCGCGAATGCGGGACCTGCCGGATCCATTTGTCGGGTACATTGTGCCCTCAAGCACCATCGCTCCGTTCTCATCCAATGCGCCGGAATAGTCAATATGAAATCGGGAGCTCACCCAAACCTGACGCCACTTCCCCGTTGCGGGATCAACGAAGCTAATGCCACGTCCGGTAATACCGGAGACTTCATTCCATTCCTCAATAATTGCACATCCTTCGCCCTGCCGGGTGATAACCTGATCGGCCACTTTGCGACCATCAAGGGTTCTGTACTCCCAATTGCCAATGATAAAATCAAAATCACGATACGGCTTCTCCTGACCCGCGCATTTTACCATAGGCGCTTTACTTCCCTCACTTGTCTGTGCGCGCAAAGGAGACAGTGCACATGTCATCAAAAAGGCGGCGAGCGCGATTCGGATTCTTCGGTTCATTAGGGAAATTTAAGAAAAAAGTCGTTTCACGCTTCGGGATTGTTACAAACAATCAGTCGCTATTGTGCGTTTGTGGATTTCGTTCCTCTTCCACGTGCTGATCCTCCTTCAGGCAGTCCGTTACTCAACAGTGTATCCCAGGTAAAAGTCAATTTGCACTTTCTCGTTCCTATTGATCTCAATGTCCTTTTCCAGAACGAGTTGAGACCACTGGTTATCGTCCCGCTGGCATTTGAGTGTGTGTTTGCCGGAAACGGTTTTCAGATAATAATAGCCTTCTGAATTGGTTGACGTGAGGACTTCGTTATCATTGAGACACACCTGTGCATGCAGGACAGGTTGTTTATCACCATAATCAGGATGTTCATAAACGTAACCCGCGAAAACTGACGAGTCGCGGAATACACAGAGAAGCCACAGAACCTTCTAAGGATGAGTCGTCTTCATTTTCTGTGCTTTCTCTGTGTTTTCTGTTCTTTCTGTGAGCCAGAATTTTCACTTGAGCTCTGAAAGTATCAATTTCTTCTGCTTCAAGGTATTTTTCATTGCCTTTTCTCTCACGGCTGGGTCGTCGCTGTGAATCAAGTCGAAATATTCAACAGGTACGACCTGCCACGACAAGCCATATTTGTCTTTGCACCATCCACAGGAACCCTCTTCGCCACCGTTGGCTGTAAGCGCCTCCCAGTAATAATCCGTTTCAGCCTGATCTTTTGTATTGATAACAAATGAAACGGCTTCGTTAAACTTGAACAACGGGCCCGCTGCCAGGATACTAAATTCCATTCCGGCTATTTCAATTACTGCGGTTTCTATACCGGCTTCGCTTCCACTTTCCCCACTGTCGAATTTGCGAAAATCCTTCAGTTTGCCGTCCTTGAAAATAGACAGGTAGTAATCGGCCACAGCTTTGGCATCTTTCTCTACCCACAGATAGGGTGTGATTTTTTGAGGGATCATATCTCTGTTTTTTGTGGTTTCATCGGCGGTAGCCGCAAGTTGGACTTCACCTGTTGCGTGATCGGTGTCTTCCGGCCTTGGATTCGAACAGGAAACCATAAGGCAGAAAACAATCGCTGCAAGAAAAGTCAGTTTTGTGTTTTTCATTTCTTTAAAGATTTTAACAAGTCCATCAGATAATTTAATGTCATCGTGAATCCATCTTTGAAGCCCATTGCTATCATTTTTTCCAACTCGTCGAAGGACTCAAAGTGGATGGAAATACTGACTTTGGTTATCCTCCCCTTCAATGTATTCTGCTCGCTAAAATTCAGGTCCCATTTTGCGCCGGGTCCAAGTGGTGTTTCATCTCTGTCGACAAATACACTTATGCATTTAAAATTCGACTTCGGAGTAACGTCAGTATAATGGAATATTTGCCAGCCGACCTCGTTTCCGTCGGGATATAGCATCGTGTATAATCTTCGACCGCCGACCCGAAAGTCCATATCTATTGTTCTGGAGATTAAAGGCTTTGGCGCCCACCATTGGTCAAGAATTTCCTGCTTTGTAAAGGCGTCCCATACCAGAGAACTCTCTGCATCAAACTCTTTGAGTATGAAGATGGTCTTGGTTGATTTGTCAACTTTGAAGTCAAATAGCAGATCGGTGTTCATCTTGTATTTCCTTTTTCGTCGGTCAGCCGTTAAAATGCAACCCTTCGGTTGCAAATATATATGCAACTATCTGGTTTCACAAAATATCAGATTGATTTATTTTTAGAATCGTTCGAAAATGCGGCAGAACGACGATTTATCGCGTTATCCGCTTCAGGCTTAGAAGGACAGCCACGTATCGTTATAAACTTTGAGGGTATCTCGATTCGTCAATTTTGGAGAACTACCCCGACCTCACTTCGGATGACCAAGCACAAACTAATCGCCTGTTTCTCTAAAAGATGGTTGAACCACTATCGATGGAAAAGTCTCCAGGAAATGGCAGACAATCTCACAGGTATGGAACTAGGGCAGTTACGAATATACCATCTCCTCACATCAGCTTCATCAGCGCACCGGCCTTCCACTCACCATTCATTATCAAAACCTTTTCCATAACAATCTTGTGCCGCTTCTCAGTGACAGAGAATTCAATAGTAAGCTGCGTTTCGCCAAACTGATTATCCGTCACCGCATCAAACAACACGCTTTCAAAGCGAATCTCGTTCCATGCAACTCCCATGCTCTCTCCTTCCCGGATCGTGCGAGCGAATGACTTAACCACCGCGGGCAATAAGTCAGTTTCATAACAAATGGCAAACTCCTTTTTGGCCTCTGCCAGTGACTCACCATAGACATCTTCATGGGCATCCATGATCAAATGGAAATCCTCTACTGTCGGAAACATGGCAACGTAATCAGATGAAGACGTATGCCGCAGCGCCGCAATAACCTGCCTGGCAAGCTCCTCCGGAGATTCAGTATTATTAATGCGTAGGCTGGGCGAGAATGATGGTTCAATGCTACATGACGCCACCACTACTAACAGGATCGCTGATTGCATGATGTTTTTCATATCGAAGGGAGTTTTATACAGGACTAGTTATTTGTATAAAGCTATCCCTCGAATCCGCGCAAGACAATCACAGGAACTGGTGATTTTCCTGCTGCATAACCTTCGACAGATCAAACCAGCTTTCGAAAAATAGCCTTGGCGACGGCTTCGCTTTTTGAGTGCACATGAAGCTTTTCGTAGATATGCCGAACATGGGTACTCACCGTATCAATCGAAATGAAACATGTCGCGGCTATGGCTTTGTAGGATTTTCCCTGCACCAACAACGCGAGGATCTCCTTTTCGCGTTCAGACAAATCAATGAATTCATTTTTCTCAACCCGGGCTTGTGACCTGAACATCTGCAATACTTTTACAGCCACAGACGATGTCATTGGTGCACCGCCCAACGACGTCTCCAATATCGCTTCAACCAATTTCTGAGGTGGAGTCTTTTTCAGAACATACCCGGATGCGCCGGCACAAATAGCGGCGAATATCTTGTCGTTATCGTCAAAGACAGTCTGCATGAGGATCCGTACTTCTGGATATTTCTCCCTGATCATCCTTACTGCTTCAATCCCCGAAATGCCCGGCATACTAATATCCATCATCACGACATTCGGACGAGACTGCTGCATCTTGAAATCCAGCTTGCTGGCGTCGGCGAATGCACCCGTGCACGTCATTCCTTCCGTGGTATTAATCAGTTGCTCCAGGCTGTCGCGAAGCTTCTTATTATCCTCGAATAAAGCAACGTTGATTTCCATAGTCACGGATCGATTGAGCTTACACCCAATTGTCGCAAATCATATCCTGAAATTGAGTTGTACACGCGTGCCTTCATTAAAACGGGATTGAATTTTAATATTACCACCCAATTCCTCCCCTCGTCTTTTTAGTGACGTCATCCCGTTGCCATGGTCTGCCTGCTCCAGGTCAAACCCAATACCGTTATCTTCAATAACCATTTCGACATGGTTCGACCTTTTCAAAATACGGACAGACACCTCCGTTGCATTCGCATGTCTGGCCGCGTTATTGATCGCCTCTTTGAAAAAGAGATACATGTTTTTGCGCTGCCTCATCGACAACCTTGACGTGGCGAGTGTTTCATCGCAACCGAAATCCAGCGCTATGTTTTTCGCATCCAGTATTTCGGAGGCGAAAACGTTCATGCGACGCAGTACATTTTCAAAACGATCGTTCTCAGACTTGATCGCCCATACGATATCGCTCATATTCTCCTGCATGGCGGTCGTGCTTTCGCTGATGGAATCTAACAGTACAGCTGCTTCGGGGGCACGCTGTTTTGCAAGTTCTCCCATAATACTGATACTGCTTAACGTAGAGCCTATATCATCGTGAAGATCGGCTGCGATACTGTTGCGCATATTTTGTAATTGTTTCTGTCTGCTATTATGCAACACAATACCCGCTATCACCAGCGACGCTATCACGCATGCCACGAAAAAGTATGTTCTGAATTTGGTCCGCAATTCCAGTTCAGAGGCTGCCAACGCTTTCTGTTTCTCCATTTCTTTGTAAGCAAGATTTTGGACCGCCACTGCCTGATCACGGCTGAATATGCTATCCTGCACACCAATGGCGATACGCAAGTATTTTAACGAACTATCAGACTTGTTTTCTAACTCATAAATATCGGCAAGCATATTTGCCGCTTTAAGGAGGCCATTCGGATATGATTTTCTCCTTTCATCGCTCAATGCCTTTTTAGAATACCAAAGCGCAGAATCAATATCTCCCCTGGCCATATGTGCTCTGGCCATGGCGTTGTAAAGATCAGTTCTAAGTATCGAAAAAGTACGTCTTATCGTAATGGGCAGTCCAATTCTGTAATAGAAAAGCGCGGAATCATAATCCCCGTTGCTCGCAAACGCATTTCCAACGATATGGTATATATAACCGTTCCTATCCGCGAAGTTCCATTGCTTAATCATTTTGTAACTTATCTTAGCATAAACCAGTGCGGAATCCGGTTCATTCAGCGCTTCAAATGCCCTTGACATATCCGCGCAAATAAAACCGAGACTATCGGGGTAAAACTCTTTAACAATTTCTACAATATCACGATCGTATTTCAAACACGTAGTGTAGTCACCCAGATAAAAGTAACATGCCGCCAAATTGCCAGTAGCAAATATTATATCTCTAGGAGTACCAATTTTTTTGGCAAGCGTATGTGCTTTGAAACCAAAGTCCAATGCCATGGGAAAATTCCCCGAGAGTATCAGAGACCTGACTAAACTCCGGTTTGCGTTTAAAAGTCCGCGCTCAAAATTAATTTTCTCGGCGAGGTCAATTGCCTGTTGGGCATAGGTTCTGCTTGAGTCGGGATAAGAAAATGAATATGCACTACTTATATCAGTAAGCAATTTTACTTTAGTTGTATCTTCTTTTTGTGTTAGAAGAATCGATTTCTTAGAATTGACGTATTCAGCGACTGTAGCTTGTTGTGTATAGGTTTTGAATGAACCCAGCAAAAGTGAACACAGGATTAAATTTAGCGCGACAGTTTTCATAATGAAAAAACCTATCAACAATATAAATATAAATTCACATTACTTTTCTGGCACGGTACCGGAGTCGGTCAGGGCGTTTTTTGTTGATTCTGCATCAAGATCCAAATCGTCTTTGTAGTCTCCCATAAAGGTTTGGTCAAAGGTGACTTTGATCGCATGCCTCGAATAATACTGACGTCCGCATCATGGAAGATTTTTCGCGACACGGAAACCGAGCCCGGCGGTGCCACCATAATTTTCTTCGGCAACCATTGCCCAGGTTCGCGATGCGGAACGGATCAGTATGGGATGGTCCCACGCATCCCCGCCACGGCATATCCTGAAGGAACACGAATTCTCTCCGTTCATGCGCGCAAATCGCTCCTCTTTAATGTTCAGCGGTGTGGCTGTAACATAAGCGGACCCATCAGTCGGTAATCCTTCATACGAAGGTGAAAAACAATCTTCTACCCATTCCAGTACATTGCCATGCATATCGTGTAATCCAAATGCATTGGGTGGAAACGCTCCTACCGGCGAAGTGTACATCCATTGATCCCGACCCCTCGTGAACCCCACTCCCGCAACGGTGTCGGTACCGTAGTTGGCGTATTCATGGCTTGCCGTATCGCCCCACGGGAAGGTTGTTGTTGTTCCGGCTCTGGCAGCGTACTCCCACTCCGCCTCGGTCAGCAGCCGATACGTTGAACCTGTCTTCTTACTAAGCCACGTCACATAATCCTGGGCATCGTCCCACGTTACACACACCACTGGATGCGTATCGTCTTGTGTAAATCCCAGATTTTTCCATGTCGCGTCCGGATGTGGATCCCAGGGTTTGCTGTCAGCGGTACCCGGCAGACCACTCCACCTGCACCCACCTCTTGTCGGCCGATTGGTAGCCTCAACGAACGTCGCCCACTGCTTGCGGGTGATATTAAACTTGCCTGCAGCGAATTGTCTTATGTGCACGACGCGCTGCGGCCCTTCAAGTTTTAATCGCAATGCGGCATGTTGATCACGTTCGACCTCACTCGCAGTACTACCCATGGTAAAACTTCCCGATGGAATCACTACCATTTCAGGGCAATCAGTACAATCGCGAAACACCTGTCCGGGTTTCAGGTTAGTTCGTATCGCGGAAGCGGTCGCCACAAGCGCGACGACGCAACCTAGTAAGATGCGTTCGATCATAGGACATCATTTTTGGGGTCAGTACTTTTTTGGATAAAAGTAGCCCGGGGTCTCCTATGAGGACAATCACCTGAACTGGTGAAAATTCGTGGCGGCCCACTTTACACTCTCGAGGAACGCATATACCCTGTCAAAATGATTAAGCGGCTCTATATGCGGGCCATGTACGACAACGTGCTCAACTTGATGCGGAAAATTCTTCCGGCGCAGGCGATCCACCAACTGCTCCGACATCTGCACCGCCGGAATCATCTCATCCTTGTCAGCGGAAATAATCAGGAGCGGGCCGTTGATTTTTTCAACTTCGATTGCGGCCAGTGCAACCGCTTCTTTGTCTTCGAGCATAATCGAAAACGCCGTCAACAAATCGCCCTTTATCGCAGGCCAGATTATGCTGAATGGAGCCGGCACATAGGCAACTTCCTGATCATTGTACATCCATGAAGACGTATTGGCCGATATCGTGAGTGCCGGAAAACTGACAGTCGGGCTGGAAAGAGCAATCACACCTTTAAAGCACGGATACCGGCTGGCCAGATTCAACGCCAGCTCCCCACCTTTCGACGCGCCCAGCAAATAAATCCGTGTCGTATCTATCGACGGGGTTCGTCTGGCAATATTGAGAATGGTATCGGCAATAGCGTTGAGCGAAATCCGGTCGAGCGTGCCCGGTGAATTCTCGGTATTAAAATATCCGATCGCCAGCACTGCAAAGCCACGCGCCAGCAACGAATCACGTTTTCCCTTCAGGTAATTCCGCTCCCAGTCGTTTCCACCATCACCACCGCCAAAGCCAACGATCAGTGGCTGTTGAGCACTTTCACCCAGGTATAAATGCGTGTCCATTCTTCCATGGTTGTCGGACAACGATGGTGTGTGCCAACCCACATAAAAAAACAGGGCGCACAAAATCAGAACAGTAATTCCTGCAATTTTCATTTTCATAAAAAAGTCGGTTTTAAAAAGCTTGAATGGAAGGAATTCTATTCAGCAGCGGGAACGCCTTCAGGGGATTTTGACAAGTATTCGTAACCCCGATAAAGAAGGAGGATCTCTACGATCACGGCGGGGACGAAAAACACATATGAAATGAAAAAGAGTAATACCGTGACCAGTAAGCAACCCATGATAATTTCCAGGATGCCAGCCACGCGCGACAGTTCACCCATGCTGTCCTGCAGTCGGATAAGTGCTACTCCGAATACGATAGCCGCCGCTCCGATAATCACAGATGCCACGGCATAAGGAATCGCGAGGCTCTCCATGTCTTCGACCGAAAGCGAAGACAAATCCAGAACAGCCTTTCCTGCCATAACGATCATAAGCAACCATGACGCCACCTTCAACAACGAATTTTCAAACAGGTTACTCAGGACAACAAATCCCCTTGCAAACAGCACTACCGATATCACCATTACGACAATAAGACTGGCGTAGATAGCATTCATGCGGAAATCCCAGTCGCGATCTCCCGCGATCCATGCGATCTCCATTGCCCCGAGAATAATTTCAGCAATGAGGTAAACGGCCCCGGCCAGTACGGCAATCAGGAGCGTGTTTCGGTACGTGACCGGTACGGTGTTTTTTGGTGTTTCCATCACTTGGTTTTGTTTGGTAGAAAATGATTCATACGTTTCTCCAAGTGCTTCCAATAAAATCTTTACCGTAATCGTGCGTGGCAACACCTCCCCCGCTTCGATGCGTTGAATAGTGCGTACACTTACGTGGCTTTTTTCTACCAGCTCTTCCTGAGTAAGATTTTTTTCTTTGCGTAAGGCGGTTAGTCGCCTGCCCAATTCCGGTTGTTGCATACGATTTTTTTGGATGCACAATTTTACGCGATTAACGGTCACGAGGGAATTCGAAGCCACCTTTTTAGCCCGTCATTTGCCCGTCAGATTGGTTGAGCGACACGCCAAAGGCGTTTTTGGGGCGTTCATCGATGCTTTTTCTGTGGAAGATGAGTTGTCATCGGCTGCAACCTGCGAGCTGGAAGCTGCAAGTCTGTTTCATCTAAACTTGGATGCTCACGGTTTTATTGAAGGGACGCCAAGGGGCGCAAGGTGAAAACGTAACCTATTAAGAAAAACGAAACCGGATCCTGAGCACGGCACGTGCGCAGGCCAGCAGCGAGCGCCGTGTTCCGGGATACTCGGGGAAGGACCCGGGCGAGCTTAATCGCTAGCCCGGACCAGGCTTGAGAAACGCGAACGCGATGGGACGCAAAAAACTACAGCTTCTGGCTTGTTCAGTGGTCGCGTTTCTTAAGTTGTCGTGGCTGAGTTGAAAGTTGCGGGCTGCGAGCTACAAGCTGCAAGTTTATTTCATCCTGACTTGAATGCCCACGGTTCTATGATCAATTCTTCTTATTCCATTTCAGATAGACATTTGCGACGGATATGTGTACTTCATTTTTCAACATTTCTGCAAATTCTTCATCCGTCATTACTTCCTGATGTTGTTTTAAGGCCTTCCACAGTTTTATCCCCACGTGCTTACCCCCGGCGTTGTAAATATCTTTAGCGGCTGAGTGAAATTTACTTTGGTACCAACCGTAATTTTTTGGGCCCATACCCAGCGTAACATACAACCTTTCAAAATCCTCGAGACTCGTGAACTCATACTCCGCCGAACCTGCGCCAACGACCATGTCTGGAAAAGTTTCCAATGCCGGCAAGAGATCCGGTCGATTTTCCGCCACGTAGGTATGCAACATGATGTTGACAGCTAATTCGCCCATCCAATGACGGTGCATTTTTAGTCCTGCCTGGGCAGTGTAAGAATGACCCAATTCGTGAAGGGCGAGCAGGTCAAAGAACGGCATCATGCTGTACGAACCATCTGGTTTGCCATAGGCTTTTGTAATCTGCGCTACCAGGGGCGCCGGGAGTTTATCAATCGGAGGCAAAAAGCTGCGCCAAAAATCATTGTCATCTGCTGCAATGGCGAGACGACCCTCATCGATATTATGCGGAAATCCATAGACATCGCGCACTGGCGGAGCCGCAACATCTTTCCAGTGTTGTGCTGTCAGGATATAAAGCTTTGCCCTCGGCGTAAACCCCAGCTCCTCCTGAAAATACCGAACAGCATCCTCCATGAATTCAGCAATGTTTTTCGCTCTCGCTTCAGCGCCCGGACTGTAATAATACGTCTGCGTGAACCCCTTTAATTCTTCAAGCGAATGAGATGCGGCGGTTTTTTTACTATCCTGTGAAAAGGACGAATTGCAAAGCGACATAAGAACGAAAACGAAAAAAGATTTCTTTGAAAGCATCAAATAAAGGAAAGGATGAGATTGCATTGACATGACTTTTTTTTGATAAAAATATGTCGCGCAGTTTCCGTCCGCATAGTAAAAATTCGACAACTTAACAGTGCAGATCTTTTTGCATCCGCAAGGGTGTGGACAGGAGTTGCTGTTGAATGACGGAAGGATTTACCCCGGCGAATGCCTTGAAATCCCGGATCATGTGCATCTGGTCGTAGTATCCCGCCTGATAGGCTATATCTATCCAACTCAGTTGTGGGAATGCTTCATGCATCCGGTAGGCTTTTGAAAACTTTAGAATGCGGGCGTACATTTTCGGGTTCATCCCGATTCTGTCTTTACACTTCCTTTCAAATTGTTTCAGACTCAGGCAGGCCAAAGCCGCTGTTTCCTCGATGCTCATCGTGCCGTGACTGTTCAACAACAGGCGCACAGCGGCATCGAATGGCAATGTTTCATTGAGATTTTTTATCCGATTCAGAAGAAACCTCTCCACAATATTTTTGCCCACTCCCAGATCGGATATCCCCTGCAATTGTTCGTTGATCCACTTCATGTCCGCGCCGAAGAAATCCAGTGCATCAAACCCCTCATCAAACAACTTATGCATGGGAACTCCCAACAGATGGAACATACCGCCAGGCTGAAAGTCAACGCGTATTGCTCTTAGCTGATGATGAACCTTTACATTCACACGCGAACACTGGGGCCCGACCAACACCGTGAGAGGTTGCTTGTCAAAACCACCACCGATCCTGCCCATGGATACGGGATTATTGCAGTAGAAGATCAACGATTGAAATGGCGTTGGAGGGTAAGGCGTTTCCACGCTGGAAATTCCTGCCGGGAGCACAACGTTCACCGTGGATATGTTCATGACATATCGTTGTAAAGCTGAATGCGGTATGTAGATTTTTACCTCCAATTCTATTGCTTATTATTCAACGTTGTACGGAACTTCAAATTCACCGCTAACCTCGACTATTTCATTACCGGAGCATGTGATGCATTCGAGCTTGCCATATAACGAACCGTGCATTCGATTATCCTTGTCCTTATCAATAGTTACGGTTACCAAATAGACATTTACCACATACGTAGATGGAACCTTGTTGATGTAAGTTTGGATGTGCAGCATGCTCACTGTCGGGATCGGATAAAACTCGCCGGTCTTGTATTTGTTCACAAGCCTGTTGTCCGCAACAGTAGTGAAAGTCAGGTAAGAATTAGACTCTGTGTCTGTAAACGTGAACTCGCTGCTGATGTACACTTCGCCCTTGGTGATATCACCTTCCTTAACAGTTGCTTCCAGACTATTGAATGCAAACTTCTTTCCATCAACGGTTACTTCTGCAAAATTAGTTCGCTCAACTTCGGGGTCGTCTGAACACCCGTGAATAATTAGAAGCACAGGGACAAGTGCTGTGATGAAACGCATTTCCAGGATTGATATTTGACGAATGATTAAAGATAGGAAATATTTGTGAGAGTCGACTGGCTTCTGGCAGCTGGCATACTGGCTACCGGCTGGGCGGTCTTGATTCAATGGTTACGTTTCCTTTAGGTGGTGTTTCCTGAGCTGCAAGCCGCGAGCTACACGTCGCGGGTTTGTTTGGCGATGAAACGACATGTTGCACGCAAGGCGTTATCGCGGCCAATACCTTTCTCTATAAATCTTCCCGACTTCCTTGTCTGACAAATACTTTTCAAAAAACCTGTTCTCCCAGTCCTTTCTAAACAGCGGATTATATCCGATTTCCAGGAGGGTCTCATTTACCATGCGTTCACGAAACGTTCCTGGCATCATTTCCTCCATGAAAAAGTTAGCGTCTCTTTTCTCGATAAACTTTTTTAGATAAAGTCTGAAATCCTCAACAGGCATCGTTTCCAGGTCTTTCAACTTTTCAAATTCCTGTATTTTGGCTTCATCATAAAATATATTCCCGAATAACTCTGTCCTGTCTTTCCCGATGGCGTCTGTTAATTCTCCAATCGTCTTTGCCTGTTTTACCTCGATGTTGGCCGCCAGTTCAATTGATTGATTGCGTTGGATATTACAGAAGGTCATAGCCAGATATCCTTCTTCACTCGCATAGTCCGTCACGACAACCAGGCTTTTGTTCCCAATTTCATAAATTCCAGAATGTTTAAAATTTCGTCGTTCACGACCCGCATCGGCTCCTCTGGAATCGAGAATCTGAATTTTAATTGAATCGTTGTCGATAATTAGTTCTGCCAGATAGTTTTCGTTGATCCCATACCACTTACCCAGAACGTCCTGTGAGTGCGCCGCCGTGACTATCAATATCAAACCTGACAATATGACCAAATGCTTTTTCATAATCGGCCCTTTTTATGAATTGCAGTGAAGTCACCAACGGCCATATACTCAATATCCAACCCTTCCCTACCATGTCTTTTCGTGAAATCATTAAGGTCGGCCAGAATATCTTCGGTGGACCTTATTTGATTCTGAATAAGGTCTTCGGCTTCCCTGAAATGGCTGTCAATGTTGCAACCAAATAGCCCAAGCGATGCAATCACAATTAATGTCAACGTTCTCATTTCTTCAAGATATCGAGTGCCTCCAATACTTTTAACTTTTAACTTCACCATTCGAATTTTAATACAGATTCGTCTTCTCATCATCCTTGATCATATCATCCAATTCCTGATAAGAGATATCAAGTTTCCCATGGTCAACCAGGGCTTTGGCCAGCGATGGTACACCTCGCTCCTGTTTCTCGTCAACCTGCTGCCACAGATTGGATCTGATGATACACTTCGCGCAGTGCATAAATGCCTCCTTCACGTTCACGATAATTGCCAATGATGGCGTCTTACCCTGACAAGACAGCAACTCCAGGACCGGGAGATCCGTGACTATTTTTGCCGCTCCATTCACTCTCAACGTTTCCTTAATCCCAGGAATCAGAAAGATCAAACCTATATTTGGATTTTGAATAATGTTACTCAGCGTGTCCGCCTTTCGGTTTCCCGGCCGGTCAGGAATAGCCAGGACTGTGTCACTCAATATTTTTACAAACCCAGCCGGGTCTCCTTTGGGAGAGACATCCAGATTACCATTCAAATCAGAAGTTGCTATCGCGATAAACGGAGACTTCTCAATAAAACTTTTGCAATGTTCGTCGATGTGATTAATTGTTTTCCGCGTAACAATCTCGCTGGGATATCCCATAATGTCACGGAGTTCTTTTTCAGTGGAGACAATTTTTTCGAAGGTCCATTCCATAACTCGTGGTTAAACTTTCAAACGTAATTCAGAAACTAAACTACGAATTACATTTAAACCAGCAATGGGTGTTCGCCGCGCACAATTGATGACTCGTCGGGTCCGTGAACAACTCATGAAAGTCTAAAGTGTGAAAGTTTAGAGTGAAAAGTAGGTCCAAAGTCAAGAGTGGGTTCGAAATCAGCCAGAAGCCAATTGTCAGAAGCCTGATGCCATTTTCACCCGCAAAGCCGCAAGGACGCAAAGGTGCGCAAGGAAAAAGGTGGTCTCTCGCTGTCTAATTTCAATTCAAGGATTACAATAACAAGCAGGAGCGTGTACAAAACATCATACCTGACCACAATGCCTCATACACGCTGTATGATAGCAGTGCTGATATGAATACCGTCTGCTGATTACAAATTAGCAGCAGGATTAATGAACTTCATCAATTCCCTGTCGTGATTATTCACAATCCGGCTTTCATTATCGAAATACATTGTCACGCCGTTTTCAGAGGTGTAGATATCCCACTTCGGCAGCGCGCCTTCAACGTTAGGGTTACCCGACTTAACAAAATTTATCCAGGCAGAGCTCATTTTGTCTGCCAGGGCCTGAGCTTCTGCGGAAGTACCTGTCCAGTCTGCTCTCAATTCAAGATTGTCGAACGCCAAAGGAATGTCCAAACCGTGGAAAGAACCTCGCGATGCACTGTCAACGGGACTTTTCCATGCCAGGAAATAAACGTACAACGGGGCCGTTGACTCTGCCGCTCTTGCGTCAGCGGTACGAATCGTGAATGGTCTGAAAATCTTATCCACAGAAACGAGATCCTGTGGGGTGTAGTCAGGATAAGCCTTCGCGAACAGCGCGACGTACTCATCGGTTTTGTCACCATAGTCTTTGGCAAGACGTTCCTTAGCCTGTTCCAATGTCAGGTTCTTTTCGCCATACGCTACGGGCATGAGTTCATTCAGAGTAGAACCTATCATAACGGGGATGTCCTTTGAGATGTCGGCAAATCCGGGACTAAACGGTTGCTGAACCAAAACATCACCATCGGCGGAAGGCGCAAAGCCAAACATCGTCGGTGATCCCGGCCTTCTCGGACCACCCGTAATTTTAGTGATGGCATCATTTCCTGCTTTTACAAGCACAGGATAAGAGATCGTGTCAAGCTTTTCGACATCGTCGGGTGTAAGTCCCAACGTTTCAAGTACCGCCAGGCCCAGCGCTTGTGATTTCTCTTTGGTCATCGTGTTAAGCAATGTCCCGCTTTGAATAATCGCCTTGTGGAACATGCCTTTTGCCGCCGGCATACACATGAGCGTGCCCACTTTTCCGCCGCCTCCCGACTCGCCCACAATGGTTACGTCAGATGGATCGCCACCAAACTTCTCAATGTTCTTTTGTGTCCACTCAAGCGCTTTCACGATGTCGAGCATACCGACATTTGCCGACTTCGCATACTTTTCACCGCATGCCGACAAGTCAAGGAATCCAAGAATGTTCAACCGGTGGTTTACAGACACCATAACGATATCCCCTTTCCTTGCCAGGGCCTCACCATAGGTCATAGGATCGTTGCTGGCGCCAACGTGGAAGCCACCGCCGTGCAACCATACCATTACGGGCCGTTTCTTGCCGTCGTTAATGCCTTGTGTCCAGACGTTCAGGCTAAACAGTTCTTTTTCGTTTTGAACGGAATCAGGATACCAGGGAACTACCTGCCGGGCTACCGGTCCAAACTCCGTACATTCGCGAACGCCATCCCACGCATCAGGATCCTGTGGCGGCATAAATCGCTCTGCCTTTGCATAGGGTATCCCTTTAAAGGCATATACGTTGTCATTGAAACTGCCGGATACATCGCCTACAGTGGTCGTAACTACCTGCTCCTGCGTGCTGTCTGTCTCTGACGACTTGCAACCTGTAAGACATAGTCCGGCTGTAATCAAAAAGAGGAAAAGTGAGTCTTTTAATAATCTCATGGTTCAATAATTGGGTCTTTGTTTTTACTACGCTTAAAATAATGCCAAAAATTCATATTAGCACATTAAGCTTGTTGAGTGGTGCGTTTCCGGATGGGATGGCCATTGCTATTTGAAAAATTACCATCGACCGTTCAAATAGAATGTTCATATTCCGTTACTTCCATAGAAGGTCAGTCGTCTCGTTAAGCATGAGTCATGCCTGAGTGCTTCTATTGCCCAAAGGTTTTATGAACCGTGGTTCTTTTGCCGCTGCCCACAACGTCCAGCTATAAAACGTATGCGTTTAAGTGCGCACGTCTTTGTCCCACGTTGCAATGAAATTTAACAGCACACACTTTAAGAACCTACAATACAACATTTGTTTTACAGCTTTTGTTGGCAGCTGCCAACTACTACACTTTAATCAAAGTGAACTTTGTTTTCTGGTTTGCTTTCATCACTCCTGAAGCGACTAAAGTCATAATACCGTCATACGATATCCAACGTCCTTTGTCAACAGAAAATTCAGCAATGGCACGATGTGTAAATTTCATCATTGTCTCAGTCTGTCCACTTTCTTTACTACCAAATGATGGTGTAGTAAAATTACCCTTGTCTTAGCCCCCTAAAAGACTGCACAAATTCCGAAAAACGAATTTGTACAACTAAATTCGGGAAAGATGACAAAAACAAGACGAACATTTACACCAGAGGATCGACTGAGCCTTCTTCGAGAAGCGGAGAAAGAGGGATTTTCCGAGACTTGCCGCAAGCACAATTTATCACCTGCCTTATTATCC
>JAEYWY010000026.1 GCA_023428695.1 Bacteroidota bacterium | reverse complement strand
CACCAACGATAACAACTGCTGCACCAATACCATAAACTTTTGGCATTATGGTTTTGTAGAGTAGTTCAACAAATCCGCCTTTTTTCTTACTCATTGTAGTAATGGTTTAAATTTTGCCTTTTGATATGAATAATTCAGAGAGTTTTCAAACTGTTAAAATTCCTGACCTGAAGAACGTCCGAGGTGCGTAAGTGCACAACGGAAACCGATATACGCACGTGTCGAATCGCGGAATTCAAATGTCCTCGTTCCGGTTTCCAGATAGTACGCTACATCCTTCCATGAACCGCCACGAACAACTTTCTTTGGAGGTACACGCTCGTCAAAGCGTGAGCTTTCCGGGTTGGTACGCTGATCTATGTATTGGGGGTTAAGATCCCATACGGTCGGAACGGATGCCGGATTGAAGTCATCGAGACACCATTCGGAAACATTTCCTGCCATGTCGTAAAGTCCGTAGTCATTGGGGAAGTATGCCTGAACGGGTGAGGTATACGCAAAGCCGTCATCGTAGAAGTTTCCTCTGCCCGGCTTGAAGTTCGCGAGCATACAACCCTTTGAGTTACGGATGTACGGGTTACCCCAGGGATACTTGGCAAGGTCACGACCGCCACGGGCTGCATATTCCCATTCAGCTTCTGAAGGAAGACGGAATGAAGGCATCGGGAAGTCACCTACGCTCTTGCGATAGTCATTCAGATATGCTGTTCTCCACTGACCGAAGTACACAGCTGCATCCCAGTCGATACCTACCACAGGATAGTCATCGTATCCCGGGTGCCAGTAGTAATAGTCCTGAATAGGATCTCCCATGTGATGCGCAAAATCGCGTACCCAGGCAGTTGTATCAGGGTAGTAACGCTGACGGAAAGTTTCAGGATCAAGCGTTTCAAATCCTTCGATAGTACCGTTGTCTACCAGAAAGAAATTGGTGAACTGGCGGTACTCGTTGTTCGTGATCTCAGTATCATCCATGAAGAATGAACCTATCGTAACCTGCTTGTTGAAGTTTATTTGAGTCGATGCAGGATCCTCGTCCGCCTGACCCATGTGAAAGGTTCCGGCAGGAATTGGCACCATCCCGTAGGGGACTGTCATTACCCAGCCTTCACGGCCCGGCACTCCGACGAGTTCACCCTGATCGCCACCGCCCCCACCGCCAAGGCCTAGGAGGCCGCAACTACTGGCGATAGCCCCTGCAACGATTAAACCTACTTTAGAAAGAACCGATTTATTCATACTTCTTCTCAGTTTGTCAAATGGTAATATATGAGCCGCGAAAGTTACTGTTCTTCGCTTTATTTTTTTAGGGAAACTATCCACAAATTGGTACATATCGCTTAAAAAATGAATTCCCGACCGATTAATGACGGTATCTGGGCGTCCGAACGACTTTTTTACCCGCATTTGGTATGGTAGGCAAGTCATACATCACCATGAATTCCAGCGAAAAATTCTCTTTTGCCTGGGTGTCAACAATAACCAGATCCACCGCAGAGCCAAGCTTGAGAGACTTGTCCTTAAGCAACGCGTAACCGAGTAAAAGGCTTAGCGCTTCACCCTGTCTAAACGCCAGACCTCCCCACATAGTATCTTTGTGATACGCAATGCCTGCAAAATCAATTTGAGATGTATTTAAATCCGACCGAACTACACCACTCAGCTGCAGCTTCAGGTCGAAGCTGACTTCATAAAAATAGCCACCGGTAATATTAAGGTGATTGGTAAGTGCGGTTTTGGCAGGATCGACACCATAGTCGAATTCAGAACGGAGGAGGTGATTAAACCCGATTCCCGCATAATACTTCTCAGAACGGTAGAATACACCAACACCGAGATCGGGACGGATCTGCGATTCCTTGCCGGAAATAATCAGCGGATCATCCTTCTGGATCGGACGATATTTGTCGCCATTTATGGACTGCGAATAAATCCCGGCCTTGATCCCAAAACTCAATTTCGACTCTTTTATACCAAGATGGTATGCGTAACTAACCTGTGCCTCAAGATTGTTAACCGGTCCCAGACGATCATTCAGCACATATACCCCGGCACCACTCTTTAATCTGTAAATTGGGGTGTTGAAGGTGATCATTTGTGTCATCGGGGCACCCCCATCGCCAAAGCTTGACTGATATCCAATCCACTGACTCCGATGAATAGCCGAAAAACGCGTAACTCCATCTACCCCGGCATGCGCAGGAGTCAGATAGAGGTTGTTAAACATGTACTGCGTGAAGATCGGATCTTGCTGAGCAAACAGAACTGTTCCGGTTAGGGACAGAATGACGGTATAAAAAGTCCTTTTCAGCATTTAGATTAAAAAGTAGAATTTAAAGTAAGTGCTTTTTTGCGACACTGTCAACTAAAGTAATTAAAGTGTAATAAAAAAGCCGACTTTCTAAAATTCAATAAATGAAGGAGTTATTTCCGCAATTCCTGCATTATAACGCATTCATTCCCTTGGATTTACACAGCCTTGATTCTGCTGAACAATTCTACTTTATCCCGTTGGCTTTCTTGATATAAAGCTCAAGGGCACCCGTCATGGAAGGCGCATTTGGGAGAGGCGCCTCGATATCGAGAATCAGGCCCGCATCGCGAACGGCCTGAGCTGTTGTCGGTCCAAAGGCAGCAATCCGGGTGTTGTTTTGTTTGAACTCAGGAAAATTCACAAACAACGAGTTAATTCCCGAGGGGCTGAAAAACGCCAGTATGTCGTAGAACACCTCTTTGAGATCTGATAGATCTGCCGCTACCGTGTGATAAATTACTGCTTCAGTGTACTGGTATCCGTTGTTCTTCAGGAAATCGGGAATGTCATTCTTACGTATGTCCGAGCAGGGGAAAAGGTACTTTTCGTTCTTATGCTTTTTGAGAATCTCAAGCAAATCCTGCGCGGTTTTCAGACCGGTAAATATTTTGCGCTTTCTGATTACAATATATTTCTGAAGGTAGTTTGATGTCTGCTCCGAAATGCAGAAATACTTCATCTCAGGCGGCATCTCAATTTTCAACTCCTGACAAATCGCAAAGAAATGGTCTACCGCATTGCGGCTGGTGAAAATTATTGCCGTGTGATTAAGAATATCGATTTTCTGTTTGCGAAACTCTTTGACAGGAACCGGCTCTACCTGTATGAAAGGGCGGAAATCGATTTTAAGATTAAACTTCTCAGCCAGTTTCAGGTAAGGGGAATTTGTATCCGACGGGGCTTCTTGGGTTACCAGAATACTTTTCACTTTCCGCATTCTGTCAGTAGCAATTTCACTCATATCAACACGTAAACAAATCAAGCTAGTTGTACAGCACCTTCACAATTAAGAGAAAGGGTATCAATTCAGTCGCACAAATGTACGAAAATAAATGAAACATCGAGGCACTCACCTTGTTCGCCAGTTTCAAAAAGAGCAGAATGATCCACAGACCTGTTGCCCAGACAACCAACTTTAAGAATACCTCATATACGTTAGCATCATATCCATGACTCACAAAGTAGACGAACACGGCGAGTGTGAGCGCGCCAAAGAAAACAACAATCAATCTCACCCAGTTGAGAAAGTGAAGTCCTCCAATTTCGGTCATGCCAAACAGATACGAGAGACTCAGAATAAGAATGATCTTCAGAAAAAGAAATAGCAATATTATCGAGCTGAGTTTTATCCATTGCGCTATCGCGCCCCAAAAGGTCTCTGACTGAAATGCCAGGCTGGTTGTGTACCCGACAGGCAGAAAATTAAAAATCATTGAGAAAAAGTAGCCAAGCAACAGGCTGGAATACACATAAAAAAGGATATTCGTGCTACTCGCCATGCGCGTGCCCATCTGCGCCTCGTCTTCCCGTAACGAAATAATTTTCACCGGTGAAAAATAATCGCCGGCAAGTTTGGGATTGAGTCGAATAACGACCACTACCATTACCGTTAGCAATAACGCTGCAAGAATCCCAAAGTCGCGCAGATAAAAAGAAGGGCGCACTTCAGGTAATGATTCTTCTTCATGCCTAACCAGCCGCTGCGCGAACAAACGCGTGCTGAAAGTTTGCGGTTGAAAGCCCTCCTGATAAATAGCGACAAGCAATGTTCGTGACGCATACGTTTTACTCAGACTGTCCAGATCAAGAACCATCTCGCGATCTTCACCAGCCAGCTGATTGTTCACGAAAAGTGTGAATGGTTTCGTTGCTGAAAGCGCCAGGTACTCTCCGTACGGATGTGGTACCGAAAGTCTGAAGTAGACTACACTGACAGGACTGGTCTTCGATGCATACGGCGTAAGACCCTCCGGTCCGTTTACCAGCCACTCACTGGACAGATCTTTTTTCATTTCCAAATCCTGCGCGAATCCAACCCGGAAAAGTAATAAGGTCGTCAGCGCCAATGTGAGTGAGCGGGGAAGTATCATATAATTCACGCAAAAATATCAGAAACTGAATTGATATCCGAAAACGTTATGTTTGCTGCAGCCATGGCGGGTGTATATTTCCATATTCCTTTCTGTAAACAGGCGTGTCATTATTGCGACTTCCACTTTTCGACCAATCTTGCGGTTAAGGATCAAATGCTGGACATGATGGTTCGCGAACTTGACATCCAACGGGAATATCTGAAGGAGGATGTGGAAACGATCTATTTCGGAGGAGGCACACCTTCACTGCTGTCGCCGCAGGAAATTGATCGGCTCCTCGACGCTGTCGACAACAGATTCCGCATAAACCGAGAAGCCGAAATCACACTTGAAACAAATCCGGATGACACGTCCTTTGACAAGCTGAACGCGCTCAGGAAGGTTGGTGTGAACCGGCTGAGCATCGGCATCCAGTCTTTCGACGACAGTGTGTTGCGTTTTATGAACCGCGCTCACTCGTCCGAATCAGCGCACCAGGCAATCAAAGATGCGCGGAATGCCGGATTTGACAATATCAGTGTCGATCTTATGTATGCTATTCCCGGCCATTCGGAATTGGGTTGGCGCCAGCAGGTTGACGAGGTCATTTCTTACCGGCCAGAGCACGTCTCTGCATATTCGCTAACCATCGAGGAGAGGACCGCATTCGGAAACTGGCTTGCGAAGGGAAAACTTTCTCCTGTAAGCGATGATGTCGCCGTTGATCAAATAAATGTTCTTCTCGACCGGCTCGGTGTTGCTGGGTATGAACGATATGAGGTTTCCAATTTCGCCAGGCCGGGATTCTATTCGCGTCACAATACGTCGTACTGGAAGGGGGTTCCATACCTCGGCATCGGTCCGGGTGCACATTCGTATGATCGCACGTCGCGCCAGTACAATATCAGAAACAACCACATCTATATCCGCGAACTTGCCCAGGGAAACATCCCGGCAACCCTCGAAGTATTGACGCAGGAAGAAAAGATAAACGACTACATATTGACTACGCTGCGTACCATTTGGGGTATGGATCTCGAACGAATCAACCGTGACTTCGGTTATGATTTGCTCAGTCACAAGCAATCGTACATCCGGACCTTAGTCGATAACAAACTGGCAACGATGAATCAATCGTACCTTGTTCTCACGCCGGCAGGTCTGGCCCTGGCTGACAAAATTTCCGCTGACTTTTTCGTTGCGTAGAATACTTGACAACTTTCGTATTTTAGTGCACTTTCCCGTTTCATGGAATCAGAAGAAGAAAAACGTGTCTACCTGTTGCTGAAGGCTGTGATCTATTACTACCACGGTCTTGATGAAGCCGAGAAAAAAGATCTTGACCGAAGTGCGGCGGAATTGGACGCAGCTGCCGAGTACCAATGGGCCCTGGATTTTATCGCCGTCGATTACATTACTGCATTCGACAGGGCACGCGTTTACCTCAATGACATCATTGGCGATTATCCAAAGGAAAAGCGTATTGAACTCATCAACATGGTTTGGGAATCAAACAACCTGAAAGGCTACGTAACGGAAATGGAAGCAACGGCGATGCTGAAGCTTGCGAAAGACTGGAACGTTCAGCAGGAATTTATCCGACTTGTCCAGAGCTGACGATCAGAGACTCATCATGTCTTTGAACTTGGCGGCCTGCCTGCGGCTCACTTCAACCTTGTCGCCACCCTTGAGTCTAACCATAAGGCCACCATTGAACCACGGTTCAATACCTTCTACCCAACTCAGGTTTACGATATGTTTTCTGCTTGCGCGGAAGAATGCACGTTCGTCAAGCTTTTCGTCGAGAGCATTCAATGATTTGTGAATCATCGGACGATTATTGTCGAAGTATACCTTTATGTAGTTGCCATCCGATTCAAAGAGGCGCACGTTCGAAAGACTTACAAACCAGCAACGGTCTCCGTCCTTGACGAAAACCTGATCAGTGAGGCCAAGCTTTTTGTCGGGTCCGCGAACGGCAGCTGTTTTCGCGCGCTCCTTTTCGGCGACCTTGGCAACCGTTTCCAGCAGGCGTTCAGGCTGAATGGGCTTTAGCAAATAGTCGAGCGCATTTACTTCAAAGGCCTTAAGCGCGAATTCATCATACGCGGTCGTGAATACTACCAGAGGCACGGAATCAAGCTCCTCGAGCAATTGAAAACCGGTTTTCCCAGGCATTTGAATGTCCAGGAACAGCAAATCAGGATTGAGGTCGTTGACCATCTGAATTGCTTCATCTGCATTAACCGCTTCCCCAACCACCTCGATCATCGGGTGGTCTTCGAGAAGTTTGACCAGTTCTTTCCGCGCCAGGCGCTCATCGTCCACGATTAGAGCTCTCATTGTCTTTGTTTTGAGGAATTATTAATTCAGTGAGTACAATATTATCCTTTTCATTTACAATACGAAACGATGCACGGTCTCCGTATATGAGCTTAAGGCGTTGAACGGTATTTTTCAGACCCAGTCCCGCCTTACCCCTTTTTACCGGTTGCACCAACTGCCCGCTGTTTCGGATCTGAATGTGCAATTTCTCCTGGTTAACGAAAGTTTTCACCTGGACCGTTCCTCCAGCCGTGAGTTTTGATATGCCATGTTTGATACCGTTTTCCACCAGTGTCTGGATCATCAGGGGCGGAACAAGGAACTGCGATGACTCCGGGTCTATGAGAAACTCTGTTTTTAGTCGCTCCTCGAAACGGATGCTTTCCAGACCAAGGTAATCCCTTACAATTTTCAGTTCATCGTCGAATTTGGTCAATCCTTTCTTGTCGCTCGCGAGTGAATTCCGAAGTATGTTCGAAAGCTGATTAATTGCCTGTTTTGATTTTGACGGATTTTCATCCACCAGGGCACGAATACTATTGAGTGCGTTGAATATGAAATGCGGATTAAGTTGAGATTTCAGATTCTTCAGTTCAATTTCAATCATCGACGCCTCATACTTCAACGACTTATTATAACGATCGATATAATGATATGTAAAATAGAACAGGGTCCACAGGAAAAATAGGATCATATAAAACGCTGATTGACCCAGGATAGTAACCGGATCGAACGCCGCCAACGGATCGAATAGACGCCCGAGCATCAGGTTCACGGGAATCCGTATGAAATAGAGAAGCACACCCATTACAAACACCGCAACGAGTACTCCGGGAATCAGTCGCGGTACCGACAACTCAAGCCACTTCCACCGGTTAAGCACTTCCCGGAATGCATGCGTAATAAAAAGACAAAGGAATGCCTCGGTCATGAAAAACACAGCACGTTTAAGGGTGAGTATATCCGATGCCAGAAAACTGGAAACAATCTGGATGGTTGCATAAAACAGCCAACCACCAAGTTGAAGAGACCAGTAAAGCCGGTGTTTGTTTACCATGCGTCACCCGTTGGAGTTTATCGGCGGGAATCGTACGCCGTTCAGAAGTATCTTACCTGAATCCAATAAAGGAACAGTAAAGAGGATACAATGATCAATACCCACGTCACAATCACAAGTACTTTTTTATACGCGGCAAGTTTGGGTTCACTTGCCATAGTGTTCACGATAAAGGCGAGCCCTGCTGCACCGAAGAGTCCCGCATCGAGGTAGTCACGAATCCACAAATGGTATATACCCAGGCCGAGGAAGATGACGCCGAAAAGGTAATGTCTGCTCATCGTTTACTTTTTGGAAAAGTACTAAAGTTACCGGGTAATTGCGCATCACTTCAACTCAGCCTTCAAAAACTTTCCCGTATAACTCTTCGTGTTCTTACTCACTTGTTCCGGCGTTCCGGTTGCAACAATAGATCCTCCCCCGATACCACCCTCCGGACCGAGATCCACGATGTAGTCGGCGCATTTAATGATGTCCATGTTGTGCTCGATGACGAGAACTGTGTTTCCTTTATTTACCAGGCGCTGGAGCACGTCCAGAAGGTGCGCAATGTCCTGGAAATGCAATCCCGTAGTCGGTTCATCGAGAATATAAAATGTCTTTCCGGTATCGCGCTTCGAAAGTTCCGTTGCAAGCTTAACCCTTTGCGCCTCACCACCCGACAACGTCGTCGCATGCTGACCAAGTGAAATGTAACCCAGTCCAACTTCAGAGAGTGTTTGGATCTTGCGCAAAATCTTCGGCTGATTTTCAAAAAACGCCACTGCCTCTTCAACAGTCATGTCAAGCACGTCGCTGATCGACTTCCCCTTGAATCGCACTTCAAGTGTCTCGCGGTTATACCGTTTGCCCTTGCATGTTTCGCATGGCACGTGCACATCGGGAAGGAACTCCATCTCAATAAGTCGAAGCCCGGCACCTTCGCAGGTCTCGCAACGGCCACCCTTAACGTTAAAGGAAAATCGTCCCGTTTTGTAACCTCTTATCTTTGATTCGGGTAGCTGCGCAAATAGATCACGTATATCCGTAAATACACCTGTGTACGTTGCCGGATTTGACCGCGGTGTTCTACCAATCGGGGACTGGTCGACTTCAATTACTTTGTCAATAAGATCGAGACCTTCCACTTTGTCAAACGAGAGAGGTTCCGTTCTCGAGTTATAGAAGTGCCTGTTAAGAATCGGGAAGAGAGTATCATGAATCAGCGTTGACTTTCCGCTGCCCGAGACACCGGTAACGCACGTCAGCGTTCCGAGTGGAATCTCGAGTTTAACATTTTTCAGGTTGTTCCCACGCGCGCCTGTGATTCGGATCTTTTCGCCGGATCCTTTTCGACGTTTTGAGTTATATGGAATAGTAATTTCGCCACTCAGATATTTTGCAGTAGTACTTTTGTTGGCGAGGAAACGCTTCGGATCGCCCTGTGCGACAACAAGACCACCATGCCGGCCCGCGCCCGGACCAATGTCGAGAATGAAGTCTGATTCGAGCATCATCTCTTTGTCATGCTCGACAACAACAACTGAGTTCCCGATATCGCGAAGATCTTTGAGCGCCTTAATAAGCTTGACGTTATCGCGCGCGTGAAGTCCGATACTCGGCTCGTCCAGAATGTACAACACACCAACGAGTTGAGTTCCGATCTGTGTCGCAAGCCGGATACGTTGAGATTCTCCGCCGCTAAGCGTTCTAATCGGGCGGTTAAGACTCAGATACTCGAGTCCTACGTCAAGTAAAAACCCGATTCGCTTTCTAATTTCCTTTAATACTTCGGCACCTATAACGCGTTGTTTTTCGCTCAGTCTTTTTTCGAGACCAGTAAACCAACGTGAAAGAGACGCGATGTCAAGCAACGCCAATTCACCAATGTTCTTGCCATCAATCAGGAAGTGGAGTGATTCCTTTTTCAGTCTTAAGCCATTGCATTCCGGACATGTCCGCGAAACTGTAAAATCCTCGACCCATTTCCGGATCGATTCTGAACCTTCGTCGCGCTGTTTCTCCAGGAAATTTATTATCCCCTCGAAACGGGTATTCCATTCGGTGCCCGGGTATTTTACTGATGGAACTGAAACGGGTTCATCCTCCCCGTAAAGGAGTACTTTGATGATGTCCCGTGGAATGTCTTTTATCGGTGAGGTGAGCGCAACCTTTTTGCGTTTCAGTATTGCTTCAATCTTCTTGAATATCCATATATCGCGATACTCTCCGAGAGGCAGGATTCCACCCCGACTGATGCTCAGTTTTTTGTCGGGAATTACGGACTCCTCTGTAATCTCCTCGATAACTCCCAGCCCATTGCACGAAGGACACGCACCATAAGGCGAGTTGAATGAGAAGTTGTTCGGTGCTGGTTCATCATAGGAGAGACCGGTCTTCGGATCCATCAGAAATTTGGAAAAATGATGGATTGTTCCGTATTCTTCCATAACCATAATAACGCCTTTGCCCTCGCGAAGCCCCTTCCTTATCGACTGCCCTATTCTAAAACGGTCTTTCGCGTCGGCGACGATACGGTCGATCACAACTTCTATGTCGTGTATTTTGTAACGGTCCACCTGCATCTTGGCTGTGATTTCCTTCAACTCACCATCTACACGCACGCGTGTGTAGCCGGATTTTCGAATTTGCTGGAAGAGTTCACGGTAGTGGCCTTTTCGTCCTTTGATAAGGGGCGCCAGCAATACAAGTTTTTTACCTTTCAGGTTATTAATGATAGCGTCCAGGATCTGATCTTCCGACTGCCGGACCATACGATCGCCGGTAAGGTATGAGAAAGCTTCACCTGCCCGGGCAAAAAGCAATCGCATGAAATCGTATATCTCGGTAACGGTTCCAACAGTAGACCTGGGGTTGCGTGACGTCGTCTTTTGTTCAATTGAAATAACAGGGCTCAGGCCATTGATTTTGTCAACATCCGGGCGTTCGAGATTTCCGATGAAGCTTCGGGCATAGGCCGAAAAACTTTCCATGTATCTCCGCTGACCCTCGGCATAGATCGTGTCAAAAGCAAGCGACGACTTTCCACTGCCGCTGATACCGGTTATTACCACGAGTTTGTTTCGCGGAAACGAAATGGATATGTTCTTGAGATTATGTTCACGGGCCCCGATCACCTCAATTGCGTCGAATCCGGAGACATCGGGCGGGGTTGGAGAGGAGTGCTTTGTCATTATCAAATACTATATACAAATTTCCTGTTCGGAATGTTCTTTAACGCGAATCCGATTATAACTCTTCCATCAGGTCGAGGAGCAAGCGGGTGAGCGAAGGTTCAGCCTTTGCGGCCGCTTCAATAATTTCCGGAAGTTGTACCGGCTTGAGGTTGTCCGGATCGCAGTCATCCGTAAGAACCGAAATCGCGCAGCATGAAAGCCCCATGTGGTTGGCGACTATGACCTCTGGTACGGTACTCATTCCCACTGCGTCGGCGCCAATACGCTGCAAATACCTGTATTCCGCCCTCGTCTCCAGGTTTGGCCCGCTGACGCTCGCGTATACTCCTTCACGCAACGTGACTTCCGCCGATGCTGCAATCCGCTTCAACTTCGTATTCAACTCCCGCGAATAAGGTCGACTCATATCTGGAAAACGCGGCCCCATTTCATCGAGATTTTTCCCTCGCAGCGGATTCTCCGGTAAAAGGTTGATGTGATCATCAATCAGCATCAGTTCGCTTTTGTTCCAGTCCTTCCTGAGATTTCCTGCCGCGTTCGAAATCAGCAACGCGCGGACTCCCAACTTTTTCATCACACGCACAGGAAGCGTGATTTGCTGCATGGAATATCCCTCGTAGTAGTGAAACCGCCCCTGCATGGTAAGTACACGCTTCCCGCGTATCTTCCCGAAAACAAGCTTGCCGTGATGATGTTCAACGGTTGCCTCCGGAAAATTGGGGATCTCCGTGTATGGGACCACCTGCGGAGTTTCGATTTGCCTGACAAAAGCGTTTCCCAATCCTGTCCCGAGAATGACACCCACTTCAGGATTAAGAATGCCACGGCTACGTAGAAAATCTGCCGCCTGCCCGATCAATGACATCATTCACGCAATATAGATTTCCGCGTTCACGATCGGCAATCTGCCCCGAAAGAAATTTGTTTGCGCTAGCGAAGAAGGGAACCATTCAAACGCAGCAATTCAGTTTCCGCCGCCTTGGCGAGATAACGTGCGTTGATCAGTCGCGTATACGCATCGGCAAGACTCTGCTGCGCTGTACGAAGTTCCAGCACCGTGCCGGCACCACGTCGAAATACTTCCAGTGCAATGGCGACATTTTCGCGTGCAAAATTGATGTTCTCCTCTTCAACCTTCAGGATTCGAAGGTGGTTTTCATAGTTGGTGTACGCATTCTGAACTGCAACATTCACCTCTGCCCGCTGCTGCTGATACAGAATCTCCTGCTGATTCTGCACAATCCGGGATTGTTGCACCAACCTCCTTTGATTCATCCCGTTGAAAATCGGAACGTTAACAGTGAATCCGTAGTTCAATCCGTTGTTCGCAATGAAAAATGGGCTAAACGGATTCAATAACTTGGTGTTTTCGGTCTTCGAATAAGTGTACGCGGCATTGAAATTCAGAAACGGAAGATACTCCGACCTGCGCTCACGCACGGCAAGAGAAGAAATATCAACTGCCTGCCGCGCCGCCTGAAGTCCGAAGTTTGAGTTCTCAACAGAATTGATAAGGCCTTCACGATCGAGGTCGAGATTCAGAATAATGGTATCGGCAACGTCATACTCCGTGGGTAGTTCCATGCCAAGGGACGCATTCAGCTGTGCTTTAAGTTGTGAGATGACGGCCTCCTGTTGAATGGCAAGTGCCCGCGTTGCATTATAGTCAACGCGTGCCTGCAGCAGTTCAGGTTTCGCGGCAGTTCCGACCTCAAAGCGTCTTTCCGCAAGTTTTACGCGAACGTCATTCACCGCCATCTGTTCCTGAATAGCCCTCAGTTGTTGCTTCTGACGAACAATGTCGTAGTAATTTGTCGTAACCGATGCGATGGTATTTACCATCTGATTTTTCACCAGTAATTCACCCTGCTCCGCGAGCAGCGCAACGCGTTCGCGCGTGGCAAACATGCGCAGACCGTCGAAGAGTGCCCAGTCGAGTTGGATTGATCCGGCCAGGTTATTAGACGCCGTCGGACCCGTACGCTCAATCGTGCCACCCTCCTGACTCTGAAGGCGAATTTCCTGATCATTATTAGTCCACGAAATAGAACCAGTGCCGTTTACTCTCGGAAGAAAAGCGTTGAATGCGTAGTCATCGTCCAGTTTCGAGGATTCCGATGCCTTGCGCGCAATACGAACGTCATAATTCTTTTCAATTGCCACCGCGATGACTTCCTCGAGAGTTACCTCGCGTTGTGCGTTAACCGTGCAGGTGATAAAAAACAGGAAAATAAAAATGCTACTGTACTTCATACAACACTTCTTCTTGTTTAGCCCCTGCGAGCTTTTCTTCAAATGTTACAGATCTGTGCTTTTTGGCCAGGAACGTATACATGGCTGGAATTACAAACAGCGTAAGGATCAGTGAAAACAGAATTCCACCTACGATCACGATTCCAAGCGGTTGGCGACTCGTTGCCGCTGCGCCTAACGATAACGCTATCGGTAGCGAACCCAGTGCCATGGTAAGACTGGTCATGAGGATTGGTCTCAGACGCATACGCGACGCCTCTATTACGGCAGACATCCGCGACATTCCTTCAAGCCTTTTCTTATTGGCAAATTCGACGATCAGGATACCATTCTTAGTTACAAGACCAATAAGCATGATCATACCAATCTGTGAAAATATGTTCAACGTCTGGCCAAACAACCACAGTGATATCATCGCGCCGGCGATGGCCAATGGTACGGTAAACATGATGATCAGCGGATCCCTGAAGCTTTCAAACTGGGCCGCGAGAATCAGATAGATAAGCACGAGAGCCAACAGGAAAGCGAACACGATGTTACTCGCACTTTCTGCATAATCGCGCGACGTACCGGCAAGTGAAGTGACAAACGTATCATCAAGTACTTGCGATTTGATTTCCTCCATCGCGGCAATTCCATCACCCAGCGTTTTGCCCGGCGCAAGACCTGCTGAAATAGTTGCTGACTTAAAACGATTGAAGTGATACAATGTTGGCGGCGTGGTTGACTCCTCGACCGTAACTACGTTGTCGATGGAAATCAGTTCGCCTGAATTCGTGCGCACAAACAGGTTCTTTAAATCAGCAGGATCATCGCGGTTCGCCCTGCTGACCTGCCCCATCACCTGATATTGCTTACCATCTTTTGTGAAATACCCGAACCGAAGGTTACTGTACGCAAGTTGCAGCGTCCGCGAAATATCCGCCACACTGACGCCGAGTTGTGTAGCCTTCAACCGGTTGATCTCAACCCGGAGTTCCGGCTTGTTAAATTTCAAGTCTGAATCAACCTGCTGAAGCGTAGGGTGATTATTCGCTGCTTCCAGGAAACGAGGTAATACTTCCTGAAGTTTTTCAAAATTGTTGTTCTGAATTACGAATTGTACAGGCAAACCACCCCGTCGGTCCACCTGAATAGTCTGCTCCTGAATTGTGAACGCACGGCCCTGTGTATAATTCCGCAGGTTCCTGTTTATCACATCGACAATCTCCTGCTGCGATCGATCACGTTCCGACGGATCCGTTAACGTTACACGTACAAATCCCATATTAACAGATCCCGATCCTGAAAAGCCAGGGGCAGTCACCGAAAGTGCCGTTCTGTACTCAGGCACTGAATCCATCACAAGCTGAACAACATCTTTAACATAGTCGTCCATGTAGTCATACGCGGTTCCTTCCGGGCCCGTGAGTTGAACGCGAAACTGATTTCGATCTTCAAGCGGTGCAAGTTCCGACTGAATGTTGAGACCGATCCAAATAGTAATTCCAAGACAAGCCACAATGATTACAAGTGCGATCCTCCTCCGCCCGAGGAATCTGGTAAGTCCGCGGCCATAGGAGTTTTCCATTCCTGAAAAGAATGGTTCGGTTACGCGGTAAAACCAGGAGTGCTCATGCACGGAACGGGTAAGTTTTACACTAAGTACCGGTGTGAGCGTAAGTGATACAAACGCTGAAATCAAAACTGCACCGGCAACGACAACCCCAAATTCTGTAAAGAGTCTTCCGGTAAATCCTTCGAGGAATAGAATGGGAAGGAATACCACGGCAAGTGTAACGGACGTTGAAATAACGGCAAAGAATATTTCCTTGGCTCCATCGCGGGCTGCCTGGTACCTGTTCATGCCGCCCTCAAGTTTCTTATAAATGTTTTCCGTGACTACAATACCATCGTCCACCACAAGTCCTGTCGCCAACACTACTCCGAGCATAGTCAGGACGTTGATCGAGAATCCACAGAGATACATGATAAAGAAAGTCGCGATCAGCGATACCGGGATATCAATCAGCGGACGCAATGCGATAAGGTAATCACGGAAGAACAGGTAGATTACGAGCATTACGAGAATGAACGCAATGATCAACGTTTCGGCAACTTCCGTAATTGAACGTTTGATAAATACCGTTTGATCGAGCGCTACGTCCAGTCTGATATCCTCCGGGACATCCCTTCGTATTTGGTCAAGGCGCTTATAGAACTCGTCTGAAATCGAAACATAGTTTGCACCGGGAAGCGGAATGACTGCCAGGCCGACCATTGGAATATTGCTTTCGCGAAGTATAGATTCTTCATTCTCCGGTCCAAGTACGACCTGCGCCACGTCGCGCAGCCTGACACTGCCTTCTGCAGATGACCTGATGATGACATCGCCAAACTGATCTTCAGTGTATAGCCTTCCAAACGTGCGAACCGTCAACTCAGTACTATTACCGGCAATCTTACCGGAAGGAAGTTCGACGTTTTCACGATTGAGTGCTTCCTGGACATCGAGTGGCGTCAGGTTGTACGCACTAAGTTTGGCAGGGTCTATCCATATCCGCATAGCCCAGCGCTTTTCTCCCCATACCTGGATACCACTTACGCCTGGTATTGTCTGCAGTCGCTCAACGAGAACGTTGTTACAATATTCGGTAAGTTCAAGGTTCGTCCTTGTGTTACTTTGAACCGTCATCGAGAGGATCGGACCCGAGTTTGCATCTGCCTTTGATACTACGGGCGGGCTTGGCAGGTCATCGGGTAAGGAACGGATAGCCTGGGATACTTTGTCGCGCACGTCATTCGCCGCGGCCTCCAGATCGACGCCGAGTTCAAATTCAATCGTGATGCTGCTCCGGCTTACGCTGGACCCTGATGTGATATTTCTGATGCCGGGTATGCCATTGACCGATTTTTCCAACGGCTCTGTGATCTGTGATTCAATAATGTCAGCATTGGCGCCCGGATACGTGGTGCTCACATTGATAATAGGCGGATCGATTGCAGGGTAGTCCCGCACTCCCAATGACGTAAAGCCAATGACTCCGAACAGCACAAGAATGATGTTCATCACAAAGGCTAATACAGGCCGTCTTAAGCTTAATTCCGAGATGTTCATGAGTCGCCCCTCACTTGCTTAATGTTCTTACGTTGTTCAATCTTACCTTGCTGTTAGGCCGAATGGCCATGAGACCTGAAGTCAGTACGGTATCACCTGCATTTACACCGCTCACGATTTGCACATATGCAGAGTCGCGAAGTCCGGTTTCGACATTAACAAAACGTACGCTGTCGCTGCGGTAAAGGATCATCTGCTTGCCACGTGCCTGCGGGATGACCGCTTGTGTAGGCACCATCAACGCCGCGGTGTCTCTTCCCAATTCGAGGCGTACGCGCGCGAAGACTCCGGGAACGAGGTCGGGATGTTTTTCATCGACCACAGCCCTGACACGTAGCGTCCGCGTTGCAGCCTCGACGCGGTTCTCCGTTGCAATCACCCTGCCGATGTGGCCGGCTTTACCTCCATCAACGAGAAAATTCACTATGCCCCCAGGTCTTACCTGGTTGGCATATTTTTCCGGTATTGAAAACTCAAGCTTCAAACTTTCTACCTGGCTAATAGAGGTAACAACGTCATTGGGGCTCAGTAACGCTCCCAGGCTAACCTGCCGTAAGCCAAGTCGCCCCGAATATGGAGCTCTGATTTCTGTTTTGGAAATCGCGATTCTCACAGCCTCAATATCTGCGCGCAGATTTTCAACCTGGAGTGCACTCAGGTCATAGTCCTGCTGACTGATTCCATTTATCTGAAGGAGGTCGCGTTGTCTTTCTTCGGTTTTCACGGCAATTTCAAGCTGAACCTGAAGCTTCTTCAACTGCGCCTGAAGGTCGCCATCAAATAATTTGACCAATAAAGTACCCTTTCCAACAACTTTTCCTTCCTCAATATTGAGACCTATAACCCGACCGCTGACTTCAACTCTGATTTCGGTTTGTTCTGCGGGCAGCAGGGTACCCGGTACTTCCACGTGATCACTGACTGTAGTTGCCTGGACAACAAAGGCGTCAGCATTCAACGGACCCTGTTGACGTGCGTTTCCAACGGGATTTTTTTTCTCTTCACTGCACGCCGCAAACCCGAAAACAAAAAGAGTAAGAACAGCAAAAAATGATAATGAACGCATATGTTGTAGTTCGTGAGAAAATTTAACAAGGAATGACCTTGCGTGGTTCAACGTTTTGATGAAACAAACCGGTTATGAAGTTCCAGGACCTGCGGAATAACGAGTTTCGACTCGTCATTAAAGATGACGTAGTCGGCCCTTTTTCGTTTTTCGTCTTCAGACCATTGGCGACTGATGATTTCCTGAATCTGCTCATACGACCGATGAGGATCACGTTGCATCACTCGTCTGATCCGAAGTTCATTGTGTGCAAATACCACAATGATCTTGTCCAGGGATTTGTACGACCCGCTCTCAAACAGAAGCGCAGCCTCCTTCAGAACGTAAGGCTTATTCTTCTGAGAGGAAATCCATTTCTGGTAATCCTCTCCGACGCGCGGATGTACAAGCTGGTTTAGGCGGTTCAGGCGTTTCTCGTCCCCGAAAACAGTCTCGGCCAGAAACTGACGGTTCAGTCCGTGATCATCATACGACAAATCACCGAATTCTTTCCTGATCTGCGACATAAGTATTCCATCTGTGGTCATTAAAGATTTCGCCCGGCTGTCGGAATCATAGACAGGGACTCCCAGACATTCGAATACTCTGCAGATGAGGCTTTTTCCAGATCCTATGCCTCCGGTTATACCAATTTGCAATGGCTGGCCCACGTCAGAATTTTACAAAGATGGAATCAATATGATGGACTTCTGAAAACGGCGGAAGTCCTCTCACCTCAGGTTTGATCTGCCGTGTCCCGCCCTGAAAATTCTTCAAATCGATTACCGCAACCACCGAATCGGGGTGATAGTCATTCATCATTTTTTCGGGGATCGAGAACCGGGTCGGCAGAGCTTTGATTCCGAGATACGGATTCGCGCCTTTGGGATAATTAACGACACGCAAGGGAATTGAATCCCGAATTTCAACAAGGCGGTCCACATCAAAACTTACCTGAACGGTGGGAGGATTGCGTGTGACGAGATCGTTATTAATCAGCTGCACTTCAACATCCTCACGGTAGTCTTCATCAATGCCGGTTTCGGAAAGCTTAAGATAGACCGGTTCGATAAATCCACGAACCACCGACGCCGGACCGGTAACCAAAATCGAATCCGGTGTGAGTCGAGGTTCACTGGTTCTTATATGGTCTTCGCGCAGGTCCAGTGCATTTGCGTCCAGCCTCAACGTTATCCATCGTTTCTCAATTGATTCAATAGCGATGCGCAGTGTGTCGGTCAGCACGAAGTTAACTTCGAAACGTTCAAGCTGCTGCGCGAACAGTGCGGGTGCGGCTACAATCTTTTTCACTTCGGCAGGATTCTCCAAAGGAATTACAAGCGGAGGCACCTTCAGTCCCACACTCCTTCTGAAAAGATCCCAGCCAATACCCGTAACGTTGATCCGAACCTGTGAGGGGAGGGGTTTGACAGCTATGAACTTCTCCTGGTCATAATCAAGCTGCAAAGGGAAATTTATGCTGGTAGAGTAATCCTTGTTGAGCGCGTTGAAAACCCAGAATATGGTTGCCGTCAAAAAGCACAATGCCACGGCCTTCCAGTTTCTGCGATTAACCTGAAATATTTCCAATATCGTTCTCAGCGCACTCATGGTCGGGAGAACGCCGGACTATTTCTTATTAGCCGCCTTCGTTGCCTCCAGAGAAATAGCCGATTTGTTGAAGCGGATTCTGCCGCCTCGCTCAATCTCTAAAATGAAGGTTTCGCCTTCAAGTTCGGCAACGTGGCCATGCGCTCCGCCGATCGTTACGACGTAATCACCCTTTTTGATATCATCAATGAATTTCTTCTGATCTTTTGCTTTTTTCTGTTGCGGCCTGATCATGAAGAAATAAAATATTACGGCCATGAGACCGAACATGATCAACATTGACCAGTTGTTTTGACCCTGTTGGGCTTGCGCGAGTAATGCGTACATAAAGTTTGTTGTATTAAAGCGATCAAAGGTATTTGAATTAAAAGAAAATCCCAATCCGCTAAGTGCAGATTGGGATCATGCTCTCCATATCTTTTGTTCCTACTGCTTCAGCGGTCCGGCGTCCGGTTGCTGCGGTCTCGGTTCAACCATCGCCTTGAATTTCAACACCGTTTCATGCGGGTGAGTATTCGCAACCACTGTGATGGTCTTGTTTTGCAGGTTCGGTTTGTTCTTGCTGTCAAAGCTTGCTTTCACGAATCCCTTGCCGCCAACAGGTACGGGTGTTCGCGTCCAATCTGGTGCGGTACATCCGCATGAAGGACGAGCTTCCTGAATCACCAGCGGTACCTCCCCGGTGTTCGTAAATGTATATGTATACTCTACAACGGCCCCTTCCTTGATCGTTCCAAAGTCGTGATCTGTCTTGTCGAAAGTGATTGCCGCGACCGGTCCTTCCGGCTCAGCATCCGCAGGCGTTAATCCTACAGGCTCAGTTGTTTTCGTACCCTTTAGTTCTCTGATTTCGTTTTCGAGGGCTGCAATGCGCTTTTCAGCATTGCGGTCTCTGCACCCCGTGTTTAACACGGCTATAAACGCCAGCAGAACCACCAACTTCAAAAAATTCGCTTTCATTTCTGTTCTATGTTTAATGCCAATCAATTATTTCCGATAAAAATCTAAAGCGGCAACTCCGATCAGGCTTTCTTTCCGCGAATCTGCTCAAGCAATTCATCCACGTCCTCAAGCAGGCGTTCGGCTTTCGTCTTTGCCTCATCGACAACCCTCTGCCCCTGCGACTTAGCCTCTGAGGTAAGCGGGGTCTCCTTGCCCGACACGAAATCATCAATCAGCTCCTGGAGCAGATTCCGATACTTGTCAAGTTGAAACGAGAGTTTTTCCCGCGTATTTACACCTTTGTCAGGCGCATAAAGGATTCCGAGGATCGCTCCGGTTGCCGCACCGGCAAGAAACGCCATCAAGGTGCTACCACTACTCTTTTTGCCCATAAAACTATTTACAATTAGTGTCGGTTCGGTTGCAAATTCAAAATTTTAACAAATTTTAACAAACCGTTGGAATCGAAAAGTGAAGCTCGCTGGCAGCGGAGTAATAAAATTTGTCGGATTAAAGCAATCAAGCCGCTCAGGCCCCTCATTTATTGTCGATGAGCCCGCGTCCGCTTTTCTTCAACGTCCCTTTTTCTTTCAACTCCTTCGCAATCACGTCAAGGATACCGTTAATAAACTGACGGCTGTTGGGCGTGCTGTAATTCTTGGCCAATTCGATGTATTCATTGATTGTAACCTTCACCGGAATACTCGGAAATACCAGCAATTCGCCAATCGCCATCTCAAGAATTACCCGGTCCGTCAACGGGAGTCGCTCGACTTCCCAGTTACGCGTGTTGTTTGCAATGAGTTCATGGTAATACGGATCCAATTCCGTCGCCGAGGTGTAGAGCTTCTTGATGAACTCCTTGTCCTCATCCCAGTTGACTGACAGTGTGTAAAGTGTCATCGGCTGCTTCGACGCGGGGTCAAAAGATTTTACACTTTTTTCGACCATGCCCTTGACGATTTCCCGATCCTCAGTCCACCGTAGCACATCCTCCTCGAAAAACTCATTTATTATGGTTTTCCCGAGAATGACTTTTTTGAAAAGGTGGTTGACAAATTTCTTTTGATCATCGGCTGAAATTGATTTGCGATCCAGGTAATGCAGGTACTCGTTGTCCTGCCTTACCACGTCTCTGAACCAGCTTTTGATTTTGTCCTGCTTGTCGTTCCAGTGCTTGCCGAGTTTCAGTGCATGCTTATTCAATTCTTCATGACCGGCGAGTTCCTTGATCCAGGCGTTGTTTACAAAGTTTTTATGACTGACCTTTTTGTCCACTGCGGCTACAGCGGCAAAAGCAGGAGGTAGTTTCAGGACCCCGATATAGTTGTCGTAAATCCGTTCGACTTCACTGATCAGATTTTTCAGGAAGAAAGAAGTATCCTTCTTGCCCTGAGCCGCATAGAAATGGAAACATTCGTTGACGGTTTTTTCGATTTTGGAATCTTCGTGCTCGACAGAGGTTTCGCCGCTGGCAAATGCTTTCTCAAACAATTTAGTCGCCGTCTTCTTCTGACTGTTCAGCAATGCCTTGTCCTGAACTTCCATGGAGTTTAGATCCGGCGCAAAGGTTTCGTTGATTTTGTCCAGGCAAAGCTGATAGTTGGCGTCACGACATTGCTGCAATGCAAAAAGGCTTTGCATGACTTTAATCCTTAGGCTCCTTCTGTTAAGCATGATAAAGAACGATGTATTGTAAACGAACGCGTAAAAATAAAACATCCCGTCGGGTTTATCCAACGGGATGCGTAATACTTTCGAGGTATTCGTCCAATGAACGAACCGGCTACCAGCTCATTCGAATTCGGCCGATCGTACTTATCCGGTCCTCCGCCAATTTAATCGCAGCCTCCTGGCTGGAAATGCCATCCGTGTCAGCCTGCGTGAGTACCCTGAAGCACGTGTCGTAAATTTTTTCGACCTGTTCGAGAACGCGCTTTCTGTCATATGAACCGCTGTATTCGTTATAAACATTAATGAGGCCGCCGGCATTAATCAGAAAATCCGGGGCATATGTAATTCCCTTGTCCCGCAGCATGTAGCCGTGTCGTGCTTCGTCCTTCAACTGATTGTTCGCAGCACCGGCAATCAATGCACAGTTCAATCGCTCAATCGTACCGGAATTAACCGATCCGCCAAGGGCACACGGCGCAAAGATGTCCATGTCGACATCGTAAATCTCCTCCATGTCGACGGTCCTGATCTTAAACCGCGACACGACGTCCTTCACTTTCTCGGGAAACATATCGGTTACCACGACGTCTGCGTCTTCACGAACCAGATGTTCGATCAGGTGCATTCCAACCTGGCCCACACCCTGGACGGCAATCTTCTTGCCTGCAAGACTGTCGGAGCCGAAAACTTTTTTCGCGCCAGCTTTCATTCCCATGTATACACCGTAGGCAGTAACAGGTGAAGGATCGCCTCCACCACCCATTGATTCGTGCAGTCCTGTAACATGACGTGTCTCCATACGAATGTACTCCATATCACTTGTCTTCATGTTCACGTCTTCGGCAGTGATGTATTTACCGTTCAGACTATTGACGAACTTACCGAAACGGCGAAGTAACGCTTCAGATTTGATCGCCTTCGCGTCACCGATAATTACGGCTTTGCCTCCACCGAGGTTGATCCCGCTTATTGCGGCCTTAAGAGTCATTCCGCGCGACAGTCGAAGTACATCCGACAATGCTTCGTCTTCAGTGGCATAGTTCCACATACGCGTGCCTCCAAGCGCAGGACCAAGTATGGTATTATGGATAGCTATGATTGCTTTCAATCCTGTTGTCGGATCGCTGCAGAACACGACCTGCTCGTGACCCGACTGAGTCAACTTTCCAAACAGTCCTTTCTCATCTACTTTTTCCAGTTGTTTGACCATCATACAAGAACATTTTGCGTTTGATTGTGTAGTTTTAGCGCCGCCAAAGCCGCGGCACAGCTTTAAAATTTTATGCAAATTACCCGATTTCAAACGTTTGCATTGGGCTTTGGAACGATATTTTGCTAAAAGAAATCACCGCCAAATTATATCATGAAGGAACTCCGGTATCTGAACAAATATTTGTTGAAATATAAGTGGCACCTGATGCTCGGTACCGTGTTCATTATCATCTCGAACGTGTTCCAGGTGCTGCCCGCACAACTCGTGCGCCATGCCCTTGATCTCGTTACGGACAATTACCGAATCTATCAGGCTCTCGAAAAGACGTCTGTTCAGGGTAGTTTCTTTTCCGCGTTTGCATTCGGGATTTTGATTTACGCCGGACTCATTCTGGTCATGGCATTCCTTCGTGGGTTGTTTCTCTATTTTGTAAGGCAAACGCTGATCGTGATGTCTCGCCTCATAGAGTATGATCTGAAAAATGAAATTTTTGAACACTATCAGAGTCTGCCATTAAGTTTTTACAGGAGGAATAGCACGGGCGATTTGATGAACCGCATATCGGAAGATGTCAGTCGTGTGCGCATGTACCTCGGTCCGGCGATAATGTATGGAATTACACTCGTGACGCTCTTCCTCATGGTTATTCCAATAATGTTTGAGAAGCACGCAGAACTCACCTGGTATGCATTGAGTCCGCTACCGTTACTTTCATTGAGCATCTTCTTCGTTAACAACAAAATCGAAAAGCGGTCGGAGGAAATTCAAATCCGCCAGTCAAGGCTTTCCACTTTCGTCCAGGAGGCGTTCAGTGGAATTCGCGTATTGAAGTCATTTCATCGTGAGCAGGAAAGCACGGCCCGTTTTGATGAAGAAAGCGAATCCTATCGCCGACACTCTTTGAGACTTACGAAAGTTCAGGCGTTGTTTTATCCATTGATCATGGGGCTTATTGGCGTGAGCACAATACTGACCGTGTATGCCGGTAGCGCTGGCGTTATCCGTGGGGATCTCACATTCGGAAACATTGCCGAATTCATCATCTACGTAAACCTCCTTACGTGGCCTGTAACATCTTTAGGTTGGACGACCAGTCTCGTGCAGCGCGCCGAAGCATCCCAGAAACGTATCAATGAATTTCTGCGGACAACCACCAACATCGTTTCTGAAAAAGATCTCGTAAGGGAAATTTCGGGAAGGGTTGAGTTTCGTGATGTGTCTTTCGTTTATCCTGACACCGGTATTCGAGCTCTCAAGAATGTTTCATTCCGTATTGACCCGGGCGAATCACTCGCTATCATCGGAACAACGGGATCGGGAAAGAGTACGATCGCCAATCTCGTGTCGCGACTTTACGATGTTCGCGACGGTTCGGTACTGATTGACGACATCCCGATTTCCGACTACAACATAACATCGTTGAGGAGTCAGATCGGTTATGTTCCGCAGGACGTATTTCTCTTCAGTGATACGATTTTCAATAACGTCGCTTTCGGTATGGACCAGCCGGAAGAGGGGAAAGTGTTACAGGCCGCGAAAGATGCCGACGTCTACAACAACATCATGAATTTCCCACAGGGATTTGCAACACGCGTGGGTGAAAGAGGTATCACGTTGTCGGGTGGTCAGAAGCAGCGCGTCTCAATTGCAAGAGCCATTGTACGGGAGCCAAAAATTCTGATGCTCGATGATGCACTCTCAGCCGTTGATACAAAAACCGAGAACAACATCCTCAACAGCATGAAGCGCATCATGCAGGGTCGCACGTCGATTATTATTTCGCACCGCGTTTCTTCTGCGAAACTTGCGAACAAGATCATTGTTCTTGTTGATGGGGAGATCGTGGAACAGGGCGATCACGAATCGCTGATGAACGCGGGTGGCGTGTACCGCGACCTCTACGAAAAACAAGTACATCTGGAAGAAGAGGAAGAGCCTACGGAAGGAAGCCCCTCATAACTGAGACTGAGGGATTGAAGGATTCGGCGGTTAGCCGGTGGCGAAGCCACAGATGATCATGCTAATCTGCGCAATCTCCTAATCAGCGGTCAATCAGCGGTCAAAAGATGTAGCGGAGACCGACACCGCCTTCGAGCCGCGTCCATCCAGGGTCGGCCTGTACGTCGGAGAAATATTCGAGTTCCATGAACGCCGAGATGGGGATGCTGAAATAAGCGTACTCAATTCCCATAACAAGCTGCGGGCCCATCGTAACACGCGTTCGTTCAAAGCGGCCGAAGTCGTCGACATCGCGGAAATCTCCTGTGGTATAGGTATAGTCATACTGAAGCCGTGTTCGCTTCCACTCCCACCCACCGCCAACGTACATTTGGAGCCCGGAAGCAATTTTTGTTACATCTACATGAAAAAGCACTTTTGCTTCAAGAATTATGTCGGACTTGACCTTGTGCGTGATTGGTGTGATACTCGCTTCAGCCGTTGAGAATGTATCGGTCAAAATATATCCGTCGAATTTTTCTCTGAAATATCGGTTATATAAACCGCTGGCCGGCCGCCCTGCATCAAGGACGAAGGCAAGTTTTTTCGTCGCGTAAAACTTATAGGTAAGTCCGAAGGGATCACCAAGCTTGAATCCAATACCCTGATACGGATAGCGGCTATGTTCGAAGATGGGGCAAACGATTTTTGCTTTCGCACCACGGACGCGTGTAGCATTCACATTAAACCGCTTCTGGGTATAAAGGCTTTTCGTTCTGTTACCGGAAGGACGCGACGACTGCGCCATCACGCCAGAAGCAACGGAGGTCAGGAGGATCAATAGAATGATGACTCGATAGCCCATTCATAACAAATATACTTCGTTTTGGCAAGATCAGCGAAGCCATGTTTGTTTTTAGGCGATAAAGAATTAAACGAACACCTTGTACTGCATTTTGTGGAGTTGGAAGTAAAAACCGCCTTTTTCCAGCAATTCCTCATGTGTGCCTTCTTCCTTGACCTCACCATGATCAAGAACGATAATCTTGTCTGCCTTTTGAATAGTTGAGAGCCTGTGGGCGATCACGATCGCGGTCCGCCCTTTCATCATCTTGCCGATAGCCTGTTGAATCATTTCCTCCGTTTCGGAGTCGACGGAAGAAGTGGCTTCATCCAAAACAAGGATTCGCGGATCGTAAACCATCGCACGAATAAATGAAATGAGTTGTCGCTGACCGACAGATAACGTTGATCCCCGCTCCATCACATTGTAGGAGAGTTGTCCCGGTAGACGTTCAATAAATTTCCGTGCACCAACCAGATCAGCAGCCTGCCAGATCAGTTCATCCGTAACGTCACTGTTTCCCAGCGTAATGTTTTGCCGGATAGTATCGGAGAAAAGGAATACATCCTGAAGTACCACACCGATACACTTGCGAAGGTTGCCGAGGTCATAATCCTTAACATCGACTCCGTCAATCCTGATTGAGCCACGCTCGATTTCATAAAAGCGGTTAAGCAAATTAATCACGGATGACTTCCCTGCTCCGGTAGCGCCGACAAGCGCAACTGTTTCGCCTGCGCGTATGTTGATGTTGATGCCCTTCAATACATACTCGCCTTCGTTGTAGGCGAACCACACGTTATCAAAACTGACTTCGCCCTTGAGCTGCGTTGGTATATGGGTCCCGTTGTGCTGGACGTTCTCCTGATTGTCGAGAAGATTCAGAATTCGGGAGGAACTTACGATTCCCATCTGAAGCGTATTGTATCGGTCAGCGATCATGCGGATCGGTCTGAAGAACATTTGAATGTACATGATGAACGCAATAAGCTTGCCGATCGTAATCCCGGTTTCTTCATAGTTGATCACACCTTTCGCACCATACCACACCAGCAATCCGATTCCAGCCGCTGCGATAATTTCCGCAACCGGAAAATAAATCGAATAATAAAGAACGGAACGCAGGTTGGCCTGCTTATGTTCATCATTGATCGCTTTGAATTTTGCGAACTCCTGTTTTTCGCTTCCGAATATCTGCACGACGTTCATTCCCGTGAGGTGTTCCTGAACGAAGGTGTTGAGATTAGCCACTGCGTTGCGGACATCATTGAATGCGACTTTGATTTTCTCCTTGAATACGTACGTGCTGATCAGCAACAACGGAATGGTAGAAAGACTTAACAACGCCAGCCTCCAGTCCTGCCAAAACATGAACGCCAGGATAAAGATGATTTGCAGCAAATCGCCAACCATGGCAGCAAGACCTTCGCTGAACACATCGGAGAGCGTCTCGACATCGGAAATGGTGCGCGTGACAAGACGGCCAATAGGCGTACGATCGAAGAAGCGTAGGCGTAAGCTTACAATATGTTTATAAAGGCGACTTCGAATATCCCGTATTACCTGCTGACCCAGCCACCCCGAAAGATATGTGTGCGCATATTGAACAATGCTGTTAACAATGAGCAATACGAATAACAGGATGATCACATTTACCATAGCCGCATAGTTGCCTTCAGCTACGTGTTGATCAAGCGTGTATTGAATAAACAACGGTCGTATGGGGGCAAAAACTCCCAGGAGGAAAGTGAGTACAATAACCAATACAAAGGTTCCCTTGTACGGTTTGACGAAGCGCATGAGCCGCCGCAGAACGGACCAGTCAATTATATTTCCGCTGCTTATTTGCTCTTTGTCCACTTAGTTGTCTGTTAATCGTTGATTCGCAAAGTTCTCTTCCAAAAAAATATCCGCAGGGTACCGGACCTGTTTCAGGAAAAGACCTTCCGGAGGCACGTTGGCACCCGCCTCGCGCCGGTCGCGCGTTGACAGTATTTCACGGAATTTTTCGATAGAAGTTTTTCCCTGGCCCACGTCAACGAGTGTACCAACGATCGCTCTTACCATTCCCCTCAGGAACCGGTTTGCCGTGATGTGAAATTCAAGCCGTTCACCGGTTTCTTGCCAGGATGCCCGTTTGATGTCGCAAATAAAGTTATTTACGTTGGTTTTTACCTTGCTGAAGCACTGAAAATCTTGTTTCCCGCGCAACAGTGCAGCTGCTTCATTCATCAAAGTCACATTCAGGGGTTTGAAGAAATGCCATGCATAACCTACGCTGAGAGGGTCTTTTTGACGTGTGATATGATAAACGTATGATCTCTCAATTGCATCGTAGCGGGCGTTTGCATCGGGCTTAACCCTGAGTATATCAAGAATTGCAATGTCTCGCGGCAGAAATGAATTCATCCGGTGAATCATATCTGCTTTTTCTATTTCCTGCCCGATGTCGGCGTGAAAGAACTGCTGCTCACAATGAACGCCGGCGTCGGTCCTGCCGCTGGCAGTTATTTCAACTTTTTCCCGTAACAGCAGGGACAGACACTCTTCAACAACGGTCTGGATACCCGTAGCGTTGCGTTGTGATTGCCAGCCTGCATAAGCGGAACCGTTGTAGCTGATTTCAAAAAAGTAACGCATACGCTGACTGGCTTCTTAGCACAATTCAAATATGACTGCCTCGCCCTGACCCACGCCAATACACATTGTCGCTAATCCGTATCTGACTTTTCGCCGGCCCATTTCGTGGATGAGCGTCGCGCTGATTCGCACGCCACTGCACCCTAACGGATGCCCTATTGCAATTGCGCCTCCGTTAACATTGACCACTGACGGATCAAGGTCAAGTTCTCTGATGCACGCGATGGCCTGCGAAGCAAATGCTTCATTCAATTCTACCAGGCCCAAATCCTTGACCGAAAGTCCGGCGCGGTGCAATGCTCTTCGCGCAGCAGGAACAGGACCCATTCCCATCTCCGACGGATCAACTCCTGCAACTGCGTGTGAAACGATCCTTACAAGCGGAGAAGTTTTGATATCCTTTAACATGTCTTCACTACCCAACAAACATGCAGCCGCACCATCGTTTATACCCGACGAGTTCCCTGCTGTAACAGTTCCGTTCTCCCTGAATGCAGGCTTTAACGATGCCAACTTCTCGAGGCTCGTCTCTCTCGGATGTTCATCGTCGGTAACAGTGACTTCTTTCGTTCCTTTCCTCAACGCAACCTCAACCCGTTCCGATTTGAATCGCCCTGCCGAATTAGCCGCCGCATACTTCCGCTGCGATGACAGTGCAAACTCGTCTTGATCAATCCGGCTGATTTTATATCGCTCAGCCACGTTCTCCGCAGTTTCACCCATTGAATATGGATGATACATCTGCGCAAGCGCGGGATTGGTGAAACGCCAGCCGATAGTTGTATCGTAAATTTCCGCGTGCCTCGAAAAAGGTTGCTCCTGTTTGGCCATTACGAAAGGCGAGCGACTCATACTTTCAACACCGCCCGCAATAAACAATTCGCCGTCGCCGCTTTTTATTGCGCGTGAAGCCTGCACGATCGCGTCGAGACCGGAAGCACAGAGGCGATTAATGGTGACACCTGGCACGGTCACGGGCAGACCCGCAAGGAGCAAGGCCATTCGGGCAACGTTACGGTTGTCTTCGCCAGCCTGATTCGCAGCCCCAAAAAAAACGTCCTCAATACGTGAAGGGTCAACGAGCGGATTTCGCTCAACCAGTTTTCTGATAACGATAGCTGCAAGGTCATCCGGTCGGATTGATGACAACGCACCGCCATACCTGCCGATCGGTGTCCGGAGAATGTCTAAAACAAAAGCTGATTTCATTGCGGCAGCGAAGGCCTGTCGGTTTAGATATTATTTATACTTTTGCCACCAAGTTAACGCAACACCCACATGTGGCAAAGGATTCAAACTGTATTTCTGGCAATTGGCATCGTTAGTCTCATTGCCGCAATTTTTCTTCCTATTTGGGGAACCGAGGAAAATGGTACAGTACATCGGCTCTATGCGTTGCAATATGTTTCCATAAAAGATGGGGAACGCTCGTTTGAGTACATTCCCTATGCGTTGACCGGCATTCTGTTTATTGCCAGTATAACAATAGCGTTCATCGAAATCCGGAAATACAAGGACAGAATACTTCAAATCAAACTGGGTGCGCTTAACTCCCTTGTTCTCGTTGGCGGATATGCGGCAGCGGTTTATTTCGGCTCCGGGTTCATCAAGAATTCGGGTGGCACCTACGGATTAGGCATCTGGCTCCCTGCCGTTGCCGTGTTGGCTAACTGGCTGGCATTGAGGTTCATTCGCCGCGACGAACGCGTCGTACGCGACTCCAATCGCCTGCGCTAAATCCCCCTTTCCCGCACTTGGGTTTGACTGAGGGAATGTTAACTTTACTTTCTCCAATCCCCAATCATTATGAAAAAACTTCTCCTGATGACAATATTGTTGTCATCTATCCTGATTTGCCTTTTACAGTGTCGTACACCCGAAAAGGCCGCAACCGAAACGCCAGCGACGCCGGTCGCGATGGAAGAATTCTTCAAGGACCCCCAGACCGCTGCATTTCGCATTTCACCCAATGGTGAGATGATCATCTATCGCGCCCCGCATATGGGTCGCATGAACGTGTTTATTCAAAAGTTAGGCGACACCACCGCAACGCCCCTCACCACCGAGACGGAACGGAGCATTTACAATGCTGAATGGGAAAGCGATGACCGAATCATCTACGTGAAGGATATCGGCGGAGACGAAAATCTGCATATCCTGTCGGTGAAGCCAGACGGTTCCGATCTTAAAGATCATACACCGTTCAGCGGCGTGCGCTCGGAAATCGTGGATATGCTGGTTGATCGCCCCAATGAATTGCTCATCTCGCACAACAAGCGCAACCCTCAGATTTTTGATGTGTACTTGTTAAACACCGAAACCGGTGAAATGAAGTTGGTCGCGGAAAACCCGGGCAACATAACGCAATGGGTAACCGATCACGATGGTCGTATTCGCGCCGCAGTAACAAGTGATGGCGTGAACTCAAGCGTTCTTTACCGTGAAACCGAAAACGACAAATTCCGCACGGTAATCACGACTAATTTCAAGGAGACTCTCTTCCCGGTTCTGTTCACATTCGACAACAGGAATCTTTATGCAATTTCAAACCTGGGGCGCGACAAAACAGCGCTCGTCGAATTCGATCCTGCCACCGGAAAAGAAGTGAGAGTGATTTACGAAAATCCGGAGGTAGATATATCCAATCTTGACTATTCACGGAAACGTAAAGTGCTCACAACAGTTGAGTTTGAAACTGACAAGCCGCAAAAGCATTATCTCGACAACGAAACGCGCCAGATCGAAGAGAAAATCAGTAAAGCGATTCCCGATTATGTATTCACTGTTACGCGCAAAAACCTGAATGAAGACAAGCTTCTTGTTTACGCATACAGTGACCGATACTTCGGCGGATATTATTTCTACGACGTTGCAAGTGACAAGTTCACCAAACTCGCTGACTACAAACCATGGCTTGAAGAGAGCAACATGGCGACGATGAAGCCCATCAAGTACACGTCGCGCGATGGTCTGACAATCAATGGCTACCTCACACTGCCGAAAGGTGTGCCTGCTACTAATCTGCCCGTGGTGGTCAATCCGCATGGCGGGCCGTGGGCGCGTGATTCGTGGGGCTTCAATCCCGAGTGCCAGTTTCTTGCAAACCGCGGGTATGCCGTCCTGCAAATGAATTTCCGTGGATCAACCGGTTATGGAAGGAAGTTCTGGGAATCCTCCTTCCGCGAATGGGGCCGTAAAATGCAGGACGATATTACAGACGGTGTGAAATGGCTGATCAGCGAAGGTATTGCTGACTCCACCCGCATAGCGATTTATGGCGGAAGTTATGGCGGATACGCAACACTCGCAGGAATAACGCGTACACCCGACCTGTATTCATGTGCTGTCGACTACGTTGGCGTATCAAACATGTTTACGTTCATGAACACTATTCCCCCGTACTGGGAACCATTCAGGGCAATGCTTTATGAAATGGTCGGCGACCCGAAAAAGGACAGCCTTATGCTCGCGGAAGTATCCCCCGCATTTCACGTGGACAAAATCAAATGCCCGCTGCTTGTTGCCCAAGGCGCAAACGATCCACGTGTCAACAAGGCTGAATCGGACCAGATCGTCGAATCCCTGCGGCAGCGCGGCGTAACCGTGGAATACATCGTCAAGGATAATGAAGGGCACGGATTTTACAATGAAGAAAACCGGTTCGAGTTCTACCGGGCGATGGAGGGCTTCTTCGAGAAGCACCTGCGAAATAAGATCCCTGCTCCAAGAGAAATGTAACACAACCGGCAGGCGGGCAGATCAATAGCCCGCCTGTCTTTTTTTCGCACCACGCGATAGGTGTCCGTCATTCAAATCCTGCCATCCTGACATTTTTTATAAGCGGAACAATATTTGAAGAGCCGCAGTTGTCAAATTTTGTGAACTATCAAACCTGAATACTATGGCAGAAACCGTTGAGAAAGAAAAAGGGTCGATCAGCATACATACTGAAAATATCTTCCCGATCATCAAGAAATTCCTCTATTCCGACCATGAAATCTTCCTCCGGGAGTTGGTTTCCAATGCAGTAGATGCAACCCAGAAGCTCAGGAAACTTTCCGCATTGGGCGAGTTTGACGGCGAACTGGGTGACCTGCGAATCGAGGTGAGTTTCGATAAGGATAAAAAGACTATTACCGTCAGCGACCGCGGTCTCGGTATGACCGCCGACGAAATTAAAAAATACATCAACCAGATTGCTTTTTCGGGTGCGGCCGAATTCGTTGAGAAGTTCAAGGACAAGGGCGACGCAAAAGACATCATTGGAAAGTTCGGCCTCGGATTTTATTCGGCCTTCATGGTTGCTGATAAGGTCGAGATTCTTTCAAGATCGTTTAAGGCGGCGGAAAGCGAAGCTGCTCATTGGGAATGCGATGGCTCCACCGAATTTGTTCTCGCGCCGGCATCGCGCAAAGAGCGTGGTACGGACGTAGTCCTTCATATCAACAAGGATTCCGAAGAGTTCCTTGACGAGTGGCGTATCAAGGGCATACTCGAAAAATATTGCAAATTCCTTCCGGTTGAAATCAAGTTTGGAACCCAGGATGAAAGCGTAGAAGATGGCGTCGACGAAGAAGGCAAGCCGAAATTCAAGACCGAAAAGAAAGACCGGATAATCAATAATCCTTCGCCCATCTGGACGAAATCGCCGTCGGAACTTAAAGATGAGGACTACCTGAAATTCTATAAGGAACTGTATCCATTCTCCGATGATCCGCTCTTCTGGATCCACCTCAACGTAGATTACCCGTTCAACCTCACAGGCGTGTTATACTTCCCGAAAGTAAAAAACGACTTCGAACTTCAGAAAAACAAAATTCAGCTGTATTCCCGCCAGGTGTTTATTACCGATGAGGTAAAGGATGTGGTGCCGGATTTTCTTATGCTGCTTCACGGGGTACTTGACTCTCCTGACATTCCGTTGAACGTTTCGCGAAGCTACCTGCAGAGCGATGCAAACGTGAAGAAGATCAGTCAACATATCACCCGCAAGGTCGCCGATAAACTGCAGGAACTGTATAAGAAGGATCGCGCGGATTTCGAAAAGAAATGGGACGACATCAACATCTTCGTGAAGTATGGAATGATCAGCGACGAGAAGTTCTACGAAAAGGCGAAAGATTTCGCGCTGTTCAAAAACGTTGACAAGCAATACTTCTCATTTCCCGAATACAAAGACAAGGTTTCCCCGTTGCAGACAGATAAAGATGGCCAGGTCATTTATGTTTATTCATCTGATGCCGGCAAGCAGGACAGCTACATCCAGGGCGCAAAGGCAAAAGGTTATGACATCTTGTTATTCGACGGAATACTCGACAGCCACTTCATCAACACGCTCGAACAAAAACTCGAGAAGACACACCTGAAACGTGTGGACAGCGAAACGGCTGACAAGCTTGTTGATACGGATTCGAAGATCGAAAGTGTGTTAAACAAGGAAGAGGAAGAACAGGTAAAATCGATTTTCGAAAAAGCCATTAACAATAAGTCGTTCCATGTGAGTGTCGAATCACTTTCTCCGGACGACCTGCCTGTTGTGATTACGATGAGTGAATTCATGCGTCGTATGAAGGACATGGCGAAAACCGGAGGGGGTGGCTATGCATTCATGGGTTCTATGCCGGATAACTTCAGCATGGCGGTGAACGCAAACCACGGAATCATTCAAAAGATCCTGAAGGCGGAAAGCGAAGATCACAAGGTGAAGCTTGCAAAACAGGCATGCGATCTTGCATTGCTTTCGCAGAACATGCTTACGGGCGCTGATCTCACAAACTTTATCAAGCGCAGCGTTGAACTGGTGTCTTAGGAAATTTGAGGAATCGTGATAGATGACGAAGGCCACCCGAAGGTGGCCTTCACTGTTTCCAACACTTTATGTAAACTTTACACTGTTCTAGTCATCAGCGTCAGCCTGATCAGCTTTCTCCAATTCCTTATCGATGATCTCTTCGATCACTGCACGCTGACGTTCATCAATGGTCTTGTCGACTTTGGCCTGTTTCTTCATAAACCGAAGCATCGCGTTCTTCTTGATTTCGTACGCAATGAACACCGTGTATTCGCCGCTCTTTTCATTCAGGTATTTTTGCTCCCCGATTTTTCTGAGGTCACTGATTTCCGTATTCATAACCTGGCGTACAAGACTTTGAAATTTATCCGCCACATCAGCGGCCCTTTCATTTTCAGTCTGCCCGAGGTATTGATCTGCGACCTGTTTCATGGTGGTGTTCACCTGACCCGCGAGCTGCGCCTTCGCGTCGATATCCGCCTTACTTCGCGCGATATTGTCTTTTGAACTTTCTCCCTTTCCGGTAGCGCGCCAAAACCGGTTATTCGATTCATAGGCATTTCCGCGGAAAGGTTCTTTCACTTTAGATCCATACGGTTTCGAAGAACACGCGATGACGATCGCGAAGATTCCCAGTAGGAATAGTCCATTAAGTATGCGCATGATAATTGAATATTGCTCCCGACTAAGGTACTAAAAATTGTGCCATAAAAACCTTCCTTACCAGATACCCGTAACCACCTGCCACCGAAACGCCCACTTCCAATGAATCCGGTATGCGGAAAATCCCGACTTCCGCAGGATTTCTTCAAGCTCTACCCGCGAAAATGCCCTCAGTACAGATAGCGGCGCATCATATTTTACCATAGACGATGCCGAAAAGAGCCGGGTCAGGGTCCGGATCGAATGATACGCCAGGAAATGGCGGTGGATATCGTTTATGATGAGGTGTTTCGTACCACTGCTACGTATCCGTGAAAAAAATGTGATCAGTTCCGGTTCTGTGAAATGGTGAAATAGAAGCGTTCCGATCACAATGTCAAAATCTCCGGGTTTGAATTCAGGGGAGAAAATATCCATTGTGTGAAGATTGACATCCGGAAGGTCTTCCAGATTCCGCGCTGCGTATGCAATTATGTTTGGGTTTGCATCGATGCCCGTCAACTGCACTGCAATTCTTTTCCTCGCTGCCCAGGTCGCGATGATCCGCAACATTTCGCCGCTGCCGCATCCGAGATCTGCAATACGCAGCGGACTCCCATCCTTGATCTTTTTCGTGAGCGCATCGAGTGCACTGATGGTTACGGCATTGCCGCCGAGCCATTTGTTGATGAATTCCAGTTCACGAAGTGTTTGAAAGACAACCTCACCATCGCAGTTCAGGTCGTCCATGATTTCAGGTTCCGCAGACCGATCGCTGAAATCAGGCATGCGTCATCGCTTTTAATAGCACGCTCTCGAGCGCAAGTCCCGGACCAAATGCGGCGGACAATATCCATGCATTGTGATCAGCCTCCGTCAGCTGGTCGAAGATATCGCGCAGTACGAATACAACGGTTGGGCTGGACATGTTTCCAAACCGGCGAAGTACCGAATACGAAAACGCGTTTCGATCCGGATCAAGTTTCAACTCGTTTTCAATTGCCTCCAGAATTTTTTTTCCTCCGGGGTGAAATGCAAAATGGCGAATTGCGTCACGGGAGATCTGAAGCTTCGCCAACAGGTTGTCGATGAATCGGCTGATCTCGCGTCTCAGTAAATCTGGGACGTACGACGACAGTCGCATTTCGAAACCGAAATCCGATATCGACCAGGCCATGTCGTTTTCGCCGTTAAGGGCAAGATCGCTGTGAAATTGTTCGATGGATAACTTTCGCTGACGATCAGATTTCCCTTCTACAAGTATAGCTGCCGCGCCGTCCCCGAAGAGTGCATTCGCCAGGATGTTGTCGTCATTTGCGTCCGGCTGAAAATGAAGGCTGCACAACTCGGTACACACGACCAATACCCTGGCGCCGGAATTCGCTTTACAGATCGCATCGGCGGATTTAAGTCCGTTGAAGGCTGCATAACACCCCATGAAGTTTATGCACGTTCTTTCCGTCGCTGTCGAAAGTCCGAAGTGTTTGATGAGGTCAATGTCCAGGCCGGGTGCATACATCCCGGTACACGATACAACTACAAGGTGAGTAATTTCTTTGATATTGAAATCCGGGCGTGAAGCGCAAAGGTCATCGACCGCTGCTATCGTCAATGGCAATGCATGCTGCCGGTAAAGCTGCATGCGTGCCTGCGTTCGGGGAAAGTTTGCATCGCCGTTGTTTGGATAAATTTCAAAGTTTTCAGTACGGCCATAGTCTTCGAGAACAGAATGCCTGGCCTCAATGCCACTTGCCCGAAAGACGGTTCGGATCTTCCGTGACTGAAACTCATCGGCATGCATAACCTGCACCATGAATTCTGCGAGCTGCCGCTGCTCAAAACGATTGGCAGGATTCGCGGTACCGATCGAAGTAATGTAACTCATCTGTTCGGGTAATGTAAAATACGCATTTTAAAACCTAAAATGGCTAGCTTTGTTAATCACCCGTCACACACCATGTTTTCCGCATCATCCTGGCTGCATCTTCGGATACCATTCTCATACTTTTTGTTGCCGGTTTATCTTTTCAGCCTGGCTGTATCGCCAAATTTTACGGGGCATACCATCTTATGGTCATTTATAATTATTCACTTCCTCCTTTACCCTGCAAGCAACGGGTATAACAGTTACTTTGATAAAGACGAAGGCAGTATCGGCGGTTTGAAGAATCCGCCTCCGGTGAAAAAAGGTCTTTACTATCTCTCGCTGCTTTTTGACCTGATCGCGATCGTCCTCGGCCTGGTCCTGATTAACCTCACGTTCGCGCTGATGCTTTTCGTCTATGGGGTAGTATCAAAGGCTTATAGTCATCCGTCAATACGAATAAAAAGGTATGCCATTACCGGTTGGTTGATCACCGGACTTTTTCAGGGTTTCTTTTCCATTGTAATGTGCTACGTGGGAATCAACAAATTCCCGCTTGATAGCGCGATTGTTCCGGAAGTAATCTGGGCTGGCATACTGGCAAGCGGAATGCTTTGGGCGAACTACCCAATTACGCAAGTGTATCAGCATGCGGAAGACAGCGCGCGCGGTGACAGGACGTTCAGCATCATGCTGGGAATCCAGGGCACATTTCTTTTTGCGGGTGCAATGTTCGCCCTTGTAACAGCAGGATTCATGCTTTATTTCATTCACTTCTTCAGCCCTGACTATGCGATAGCATTTCCGCTGTTTCTTGCACCGGTTGTACTGTACTTCCTGATTTGGGCTATTCGCGTGGTTCGCGATGAGTCAACAGCTGACTACACGCACGCGATGTGGCTGAATTTCATCTCGGCCACATGCATGAGTGCATTTTTTGTCTATTTTTTTCTGGATCACACGAACGTGATCCAGGTATTTCAGTGATCAACTGATCTGCGCGCCAGCGCGTTCGAGCAGTGTCTTCGTAGCACGAATTCCTTCCTCCTCGGAAAGTTTACTGCCTTCGTATTCGATCCCTATGTAACCGTTGTACCCTGCGTCTTTCGCAACCTGCAACATCTTTATGTAGTCCGTTTCAACGCAGTTCCCGCTCTCATCAAAGTTATTTGCCTTTGCGCTTACGCCTTTCGCGTACGGCATCATCTCTTTAACACCCTGATATCTGTCGTATTCTTCCATGCAGGCGTATCCTTCGCCGCGTTTGATACAGAAATTCCCGAAGTCGGGAAGTGTTCCGCAATTGTCCATGCCTGTTTTGCTGATCACGGACGCAAGCCATTGTCCGTTCGATGAGTAGCTGCCATGGTTTTCCACAATCACATTGATGCCAACCGGTTTGGCAAATTCCGACAACATACGTAGCCCTTCCGTTGCTGCTGCTGCAACCTCTTCAGCTGAACCTTCGCCATAAGCATTCACGCGAATCGAATGGCAACCGAGAAACTTCGCTGCTTCGACCCACTTCTTGTGATTCTCTACAGCTTCGTTGCGCTTCTTTTGATCAAGTTCACCAAGGTTTCCCTCTCCGTCACACATAATGAGTACACTAGTCACTCCGTTATCGTCACAGCGTTTCTTGAGTTCTGCGAGATAAGCCTGATCTTTGGCCTTATCCATGAAAAACTGATTCACGTATTCTACTGCAGAAACTCCGAAATCGTTTTTCGCCTTAGCAGGAAAATCAAGATTCGTCAGTTGCCCTCCGAAAAGAGCCTTATTCAGGGACCATTCTGCAAGGGAAATTTTGAAGAAGAGTGCACCCGCGTTCAACGAGGTTGTCGACGTTGAGTCTGCTGTGCCAGCGCTTTCAGATCCTTTGTTAGTGCATGAAGAAAGGAATGATGTTCCGGCAGCTGCACCGAATGTTATCAATCCAAGGGACTTGATGAAATCTCTCCTGTTATTTTCGTTGTTCATGGCGTGGTTAGTTAAGAACGATTGGAAGATAGGACTAAAAAAGGGAGAGGCAAAATCGATTTCAGTCAAACGGCTTGCCGTGCGTATTTCTCATTATCGCCTTCGCCACAGGGCGTGCGTAGATTGCAAGGTTAACTGCCAGAGCAGATGCTGTTTCCGATCCGAAAAGCCTTTGCAATTGCCGACCCGCCCACAGTCGTGTCTGAAAACTGTTTCGCCACGCCCTCGTGTAGTCGTGCTCAAGTTGAGCCCGGGAATAATTCACATCAGTGCAGAAGCGTCTGATGAATTCCGAAGCGAGTCGCGACGCCCGCATCGCCATAGCCATGCCATTCCCGCACAGCGGCGCGATCATTCCGGATGAGTCGCCGACCAGGAGCATGTGATGCTCAATCGGGGCTTTATTCTCAAAGGAAATTTCGTTAATCGTTTCTGGCCTGTCGAAGAGGAATTCGGATTCCCTGAAAATGTCCGAAAGGAACGGGTTCCTGCACAACACTTCGGTCTCCAGCTTCGGAATACTTCCAATCTCTTTTAGCTTGTCGCGATGAACCAGGTAACATAAGTTGGATTTACCTTCCTCAACGTTACTAAGTCCGCAGTATCCGCCCGGGAAATTGTGAAGGGCAATCACATCACCGGGGTGATTAGTTCGGATATGATATTTGATACCTACATAAGGCGAACGTTTCTTAACGAAGTCGCGGTTCATCTTAACATCGATGTTCGATCGCTTTCCGAATGCACCGACTACGACATCAAATTCGTGGACCGATTTGTTGACGTGAACACGAAAGGTTTTATTGTCGAATTCGATTCGCTCCACTGAAGCGTCAACCTCGACTTCAACCCCGGCCCTTATTGCCTGCTGACACAGGAAGTTGTCGAAAGAATACCGGCTTATTCCGAATCCGCCGAGATCGAGGGGAAGGACTTGTTGTTTCCCGGCTATTGAGCTGAGTTGAAAACGGGTGATTCGTGGAGGATTGAATTGGTGTGGAAAAAGACCCTGCGATTCGAGGAATGGAACGGCCTCATTGGATATATATTCCCCACATACACGGTGAAATGGATACCGCTTCTTTTCAAAAAGTTGGCAGCGTATCCCCGCTTTGACGAGTTGTATCGACGTTAATAGTCCGCCGATTCCACCGCCCACAATTGCTACCGTCTTCATTTTGCAACTTCTTTAGCCGGGTTAAGTTCTGGCAGTACCCGGCTGGCATAATTTTTATGCTCAGCCTGCTACCACTGTGCACCAAAGCACGTTAATATACTTTGAAATGATGAGTTGGGATATGAAATCGCTGTTTTCCGGAGGACAAAGACCGCTGAACATTTTGTTGGTAGGGAACAATCCTATCGAAATGAGTACTGTTGTTGAAAAGCTCCGCCAGGTTCGGAAGCGTCGCATCATTACTGAGATTGCGTTCGACATAAAGTCGACGCTTGAACGATTGATGCACTTCAGGCCAAACTTCATACTTATTGACGACAACCTTGGACGGGCGCGGTTGGAGGAAACTGTTCAGGCGCTTACCGCGGAACGCAAGACCAGGGATATCCCGATTACTGTCCTGAAAAATTCCAACTATCGTGAAATAAGTCCGGCATCCGGTATTCTCGATTACTTACTGAAACAAAACATTTCGGCTGACACGTTGTACGGCACGATACGCAATGCGATTCGGATGAAACGAACGCAAAATCTGCTGATGCGTGCCCATAGGAGAAATGCCGGTTGGCTCAGGAAATCAGCACAAAAAGTCAGATCTGGTCAGACAGGGTAAACTCCATTTTCATCTTCACTTCACCACGGAGAATTTCCACCCGGATCTTTTTACCCGGCTTGCGGTTGAGCATAGCAAGAACATAATTGAGGTCTACCTGATCCAGTTGAATACCGTTCATTGTCAGGATTTCATCTCCGATCCGGATGCCGGTTTTAAAGGCAGAGGAGCCTTCACGTACACTTGTAACTTCAAATACATTCAGTTTGGCGCCCTTTGATTTGACTGTCAACCCGCTGAGATTATAGTGAAATTCCTTCTTGAAATCCGGGTTCTTTTTCAGATAGACCATTTCGCTCGGGAAATCAAATATGACGGTAAACCTGCTCAGGATTTCGCCCCCAAGGGTACCGTTGCGAAATACCTTGAACAACGTTGAGTCGCTGTAACTGTTTGGATCAGGGAAGTTCGTTATTACACCATGCAGCTTGTAGGTTCCGAGTGCAAGAGATTCAATTCTCCCGGCCTTGCCTGTGATCTCGCCGCCGAGGCCTCTTCCTATCGTGCTGCTGACGGTATTGTCAGGTACCTGGATTTTTTCGTCGGATTTCGGATCAAGTAACAACGCGTGACTCGCACCCGAATCCATGAGGAGTTTTCCGGTAAATCGCACGCCACCTGGCAGAACCAACGGGACCATGGTATATGGTTTAGTGTCTTCGATTTTGATTGGTATGCGCTGGAATTTTCGCCTGAGTTTGAATCCCTCGGGCAGATAAAGAGTCAGCAACCGCTTCTCATAATCAACTTTAACAATGAAGCGACTGAATAATTCGTAACCGAGAATACCATGTACGTCGGTACCGAGATAGTTTCGAAGCTCCAGGTAATCCTGATCAAGCACCAGCAATGCATGACCCCTGCCTTCGACGCCGGGGAGTGTTAGCGACACGTTATTCGTAACATACGCATCCACCATTTTTTGTCCGCCGGGACCTGTGATCGAGTACTTCCTCGAATAGGCAAGATTGAGAATATCGCTGAATGATTTTTGGGTTAGAATAGCTGTACGTACGCCGGTGTCGAGGATGAACTTAAGGGGCAAGGTGCCATTCAGAACGACCGGCACGACGACAAGGTTGTTATAAACCTCGATTGGAATTTCAACTTTCTTGCGCCCGCCAGTAATGGAAAAGCCCAGCCCCTGAGCATTAACACGCGCGCTCGTGCACAGCAAAAAGATAAGAAGTAAACCCGGTATCGGACGAATCGTTCCCACAGGTTCAATATAGCAAGAAAATGGCGAGCAAACGTTTTCGAGCCCGGCATTTACTTGTTAGGGTCAGGGAAGCCCTGACTCAACAAAAAGTATCAGAATTTGTTGTCGTGACGATTCTTGCTGACCTTGTTGTTCGGAAAAATCCAGGGAGAGGCAATTGCAAGAAGGAACAACAGAACTACTACCCAAAAAGGCCACCAATCTAAATTCATAACAATTTCTTTTAGAGAACGTAAAAATAGACGCAACCTCGGAAGTTTTGCAAGAAGCGTAAGAAAATTGTTTTTTTAGGTCCAGAAAGCCTATGCGAAGATTCCTGATTTTTGTGGGCATTGCCCTTGTGATACTTATTATCCTCGGATGGGGTGTTTCACTGCTCAATACGCGGCAAACGAAATCCAGCAGTCCGGAAGACAACCTCCAATTCTCATCCGGAGAACTCGAAATCAACGTGTTTTACAATCGCCCGTACAAAAAAGGCCGGAAAATTTTCGGTGGCCTTGTCCCTTATAACAAAGTCTGGCGGACAGGCGCAAACGAAGCGACGACATTTGAAACGAACAGGGAACTGACGATCGAAGGAAAGCGCCTTCCTCGCGGCAAATACTCCCTTTGGACAATCCCCAGGGAAGATACATGGACCATCATCTTCAACAGCGAATTTGGACAGTGGGGGATCAACTCCGACGGTGAAGCGAACAGAAATCCCGACCTGGACGTCCTTCAGGTCGAAGTCCGCTCGATGCGACACGACAAAGAATTCGAACAATTCACAATTGCATTTGAGAAACTTGGCGGCGACGCCGAAATGGTGTTCATGTGGGACAACACTGTGGTATCAATGCCGTTTTCATTCTAAGCGTACTACTTCGTGTAGATTCTCGCCTTGATCGTCGTAACGGGTGTCACCTCGTCATTCTTAATCGCATTTACCATCATCGTCAACTGCTCGCTGTTGACGCCTTCGCCAATCAGAAAGCTTGTAATTGCACGTGCTTTTGCTATGGTGCGATCATTATGATATATCGTCCGATACACAACGGTATCACCTACAACGGCACCGGTACTGTCCGTAAGGTGCAAAGTATCTGACAACTCAATTACCTCACTCAGATCGGGATCGCCCTGTTCAAAAGATTCACGGTAACCCTCCAACAGAACTTGTATCTCAAATCCAAGCAGGGCATTTGCTTTGGCCATTCGGGCCAGTCGCTTCAATTCCTGCGTAGTTCCCGCATCGATCGCCGCGGTGTACGGTTGGAATGTGAGTATGTCGAGTTTGATCTCATCACCTGGCGCAGCCGGTCCGATCACTACATCAACTTTTTCAATTTGCTTTATTTTTTCGCCTGTGACGTCCAGCAGCATGGTGTGAAAAAGGTGATCACTCTTTTCCGGATCAAACGCAATTTCATAGGTAGAACCTTCGGGAAGGTAGAAGAAGTATGAGCCATCGGATTCCGGCCTCAGCGAACGAACGCGTTTGCCGCTAAAGACATCAACAGCAGAAATATACGCCGGCACAGGTGAACCGTCCCGGCTGCGTACTGTCCCAATTACTTTTGTCAGGCCTTTCGGTTTGAACTCACCCGGAATGAGGAATTCTGTGAGCTGCCAGTTATTCCGCGCACCGCGTTCTTCCTTGAGTATGTAACGGCCCAATGCGTTGACCGAGACGTACTGGTCATCGCGTTCCGTGTTCACAAAATCCAGAGGCCGGGGTTCGCTCCACTTTCCGTCGAGAAAACGCGTCAGGTACAAATCCATTCCACCCTTTCCACCCGGAAATTTGTCAGAAGAGAAAATCAGTGTTTCCTTGTCGGCAAGAATACGGGGCGTTTGTGAATTTCCTGTATTGATGTGAGCCGGCAACTCCTCAGGCTCATCCCATTGGCCATTGGGCTTTTTCGATGCACGAAACAGTTTACACCCTTCGGCCTTTTCAGTGTTCATCTTGTCGCATCGCATAAAGTAAATGGTCGTACCATCGGGTGTTATGGAAGGACAGCCTTCGTTAGTCCTGGAGTTGATTGGGAGCATAAGATTCTCCGGATTTGACCAGGTGTTGCCTTTTAGTTCGGACACAAAAATGTCGTAGCCGCCAATAACCGGTGACTTCGCCGATGTCACATACAGCTTTTTTCCATCCGCGCTTAGTGCATAGCCGCGCGTGAACATGAGGCGGTTGCTCAGGTGCTTCGGAAGTTCCTCAGGCGTTTTCCAGTCCGTATCGCGTGATGTATAGGATACGACGTATTGCCCATCCTGACCATTATCAGAAATAAATACAATCGCATTCCCGTCGGCGCTCATAAAAGGGGCGAAAAGATTCAGCGAAGGGTGGTTGATTATGCCTGGCAATCGCCTCACGGGCTGTTGCGCGTATGCGTGGAGACATATCAGGAGCCAGGCGATACTGAAAACGGTCGATCTCATGTTGCGTGCTTTGTGCTAAAATACATAATTCTGCGGCTAGCCAGTTTGCAAAAACAAGTCCATTTTAATTTGGGGGTTTTTCAGGGCATGCAAGGCTTTTTCAGCTTTGCGTAGTACCTTCGCTTTCAGATCGACGAAAGTTATGATTCAGGTAATTCCTTCTATTGCAATCCGTAAGGGTAAAGTGGTGAAAATGCGCAAGGGAGATCCATCCAGCGAGAAGGCATACGATGAAAACCCACTCGACCTCGCGCGTCGTTTCGAAGATCACGGTATCGAAGTCGTGCACCTTGTTGACCTCGACGGAGCCGAAAAAGGCTCGCCGAAAAACTGGCACGTAGTCGAAGCGATTTCCGGACACACTGATCTGAAGATTGATTTCACTGGTGGAATCAGCACTGACGGCGACATCAGTAAAGCATTTGAATTTGGCGCGGACTATATAACCGCAGCGAGTATTGCTGTAACGGATCCTGAATTGTTCGCATCATGGATCATTTCCTATGGTCGCGAGAAAATGACGCTCGGCGCCGACGTTGTAAATCGTGAATCGAAAGAATTGCTGTTTCGCGGATGGCAACGCAAATCTCATCTAACACTTTTTGATCACCTCGAGTTCTTCTACACGAAAGGACTCAAATACGTGAAGTCTACTGACGTTTCGCGCGATGGCGTCCTTGAGGGACCAGCTTTCGACTACTATCAGGATATACGCGAAAAATTCCCTGATCTCTGCGTCCTCGCAAGCGGAGGTGTCCGGGGTATTGACGACATCAAACGCCTGAATGACATGGGGGTTTTTGCCGTGATTTTCGGAAAAGCCTACTACGAGGGAATTCTCAATCTGAAAGACCTTGAACACTTCCTCGCCAACAAGGAGGCGTAAAGATTGGCAGAGTTATTACGGAAGAAGATTCAACGGGACAATCACTCAAGGATGTCCTGCATCTTGTACTTCTGAATCAGATAGTAAAGGAAGTTAAACGAGAGGATGGAATCGTCAGTTTGGTTCCGTGGTTTGCTTTCGTCTTTGGGAATTGCCGGTGTCTGCCTGACAACATTGCGAGAGGGCAATGTCTTGGTGTTTGATGAATCCCTTGGCTGAAGTACTTGGGTCGATGGGCGCTTTTTGTCGGGACCTGTGCGGGGTGTGAGGATTACGTCTCTTTCGCGCAACTCTTCCGTGTCATAGTTTTCAAAGCTTGGGCTACCAGATTCCTGCGCATTCGCCAGAGAATTGACGGCGACAAGGAGGGAGGCGGAAGCAATAAAACGCAAGAGGTTCTTCATGATAGCGGCCCAGGTGAGAGAAGAAACGACCCAATTAAATTTTTTGTTTCGGAAAAGTACACAATTTATGTACTATTAACACTTTTTTAACAACACAAGTGATGGACAAGCGGCGTTAAAACGAAACTTGCATTGCTTGGAATAGTGCGAAAAATCCGGTTTTTATGATCACTTGGGATGATTTTGCCAGGGTTGACCTCCGGGCCGGGACGATTATCCGTGCGGAGGCATTCCCCGAAGCGCGCAAGCCGGCGTTCCGGTTATGGATCGACCTTGGACCGCTGGGGATAAAGCCGTCCAGTGCGCAGATTACTGTGCATTACTCCGCAGAAACGTTGCCCGGCAAGCAAGTAATCTGTGTTGTTAATTTCCCGTCAAAACGGATAGCCGGATTTACATCTGAAGTGCTTGTCACCGGCTTTCCCGATGAAAATGGTGACGTGATCTTAAGCACGATCGACAAACCTGTTCCCAATGGATCAAAACTCTTCTAACACTAAGATCCGGTTCAGCGACCTCCCGGAAATTTGTGGGGGGCGACTGATAGCAGCGCATTCACCCGGAGCGCAAGTTCTCGAGTTGATCCTGGATAGCCGCAAGACCACTGCTTTACCGGGTCGTGTCTTCTTTGCTGTTCGTGGCGAACGCCATGACGGACATCGTTTTATCGCTGACGTTTACCAACAGGGAATACGGCATTTCGTGGTTGAGTATGACTCGCCGGAATGGCCCGGATACGCCGAAGGAAATTTTCTGCTCGTAACAAGCGCGATCGATGCATTGCAGAAAATTGCGTCTCATCACCGGGCGCACTTTGACATACCCGTAATTGGCATCACAGGCAGCAATGGGAAAACGATCATCAAAGAATGGCTCTACCAGCTCCTTTCACGACGTGATGTTGTCGTCAAAAATCCCGGGAGCTACAACTCGCAGGTAGGCGTACCGTTGTCTGTGTGGAAGATGTCGCAACAACACACAATAGGCGTGTTTGAGGCTGGTGTTTCGAGGCCGGATGAAATGCGAAAACTTCATGCCGTGATTAAACCCACTATCGGAATATTTACAAATATCGGCCCGGCTCACGATGAGGGTTTTTCTTCGCGCGAGGAAAAAGTCGGTGAAAAACTCGAGCTGTTCCGCGGCGTTCAGCGTCTGATTTGCTGTCGCGATCAGGAGGAATTATTCGCCCACCTTTCTGCCAGCGGGATCCCGCTGTTTTCCTGGGGGTTTTCAGCTGATGCCGATGTCAGTGTTTCCCGGCGCGCTGAGGATTATCAACTGACATTTGGTGGTAATACGTTCTCACTGAAGATTCCTTTCGGTGACTCCGCCTCCATTGAAAATTGCCTGCACTGTGTAGCAACGCTGTTATACTTAAACCATTCTGCAGGCGACATCAGTAGCGGGATCATGGCACTGAAAGGCGTCCCTATGCGTCTCGAACTTAAGGAAGGTGTGAACCAATGCCAGATAATCGACGACAGTTATAATAACGATCTCGCTGGTCTCGAGATCAGCTTACAATTTCTCTCACACCAGAGGCTTAAGAATCGCAAGACTGTTATTCTGTCTGACATTCTTGAGTCGGGGCTCGCTCCGGATCAACTGGCCCTGAGGATTTCGGACATCATCAACCGGTTTCGCATAGATAGATTCATCGGAATCGGCCCGGTGTTGTCGGCACATAAGGAAGCATTTGGTGCGGAGGCTCAATTCTTCGATACGACGGAGTCATTCCTGACGGAGATGACCCCGGATTCATTTTCGCAGGAAGTCATTTTGATCAAGGGTGCCCGTGTTTTTGGTTTCGAACGAATCACCGGCAGACTGCAGCGAAAGATTCATGGTACCGTGATGGAAATCGACTTAGGAGCCATAGTTCACAACCTTAATTTCATAAAGTCGCGTCTTCATCGATCAACGAAAGTGATGGTTATGGTGAAGGCGTTTGCCTATGGCAGCGGAAGCAATGAAGTTGCAAACCTGCTTCAGTTTCACCGCGTTGACTATCTTGGTGTCGCCTACGCAGACGAGGGCGTTGAACTGAGAAAGAACAACATCACTGTTCCGATTATGGTGATGAATCCCACGGAGGACTCATTTGAACTCCTTCAGCGACACAATCTGGAGCCCGAGATATACAGCTTCGCGTTGTTGCGCAGCCTCGTTCATTTCCTCAACGGCGATGCAAGTAACGTCCACGTAAAGATCGACTCAGGAATGCACCGGTTAGGGTTTGCCAAGTCCGATGTCACCGAGCTCGCCGGCATATTGCGCGCCAACCCGAATATTCGCGTCGCATCCATTTTCAGTCATCTCGCCGGTGCCGATGAAGTACAGCATGATGGATTTTCCGAGTCACAGGCGAAACTCTTCGAGGAATGTGCGAACTTGCTTTCGAAAGACCTGGGATACCGACCCTTGTATCACCTCCTGAATTCCCCCGGTATTCTTCGCCTGCCAGGTTTGCAATACGATATGGTACGCTTAGGCATAGGGTTGTATGGCGTTGACCCCACCAATGCAAACGGCACGTCGCTCCGTCCGGCGGCCACGCTGAAGACTGTCATTTCACAGACTCGAAAGCTCGGAAAAGGTGAAACGGTAGGTTATGGCCGGCGTGGTGTCGTCTCAGAGCCACGGACTATCGCTACGATTGCAATCGGCTATGCTGATGGTTACAGCCGGGCCTTCAGCAGGGGTGTCGGTCACGTACTGGTGCGAGGCAAGCGTGTCCCTGTAATCGGAAACGTCTGTATGGACATGACCATGATTGACGTAACCGGAACCGATGCTGAAGAGGGAGATGAAGTTATCATCTTCGGAAAACAAATGCCGATAGAAGAAGTTGCAGACTCAATCGGCACGATACCTTACGAAATTCTGACAAATACAAGTGAACGCGTGAAGCGGGTATTCACGGCTGAGAGTCTCTGATCAGCCGCAGCCAAGATTCTTCCGGAAGTTGGACATGTTCATCCCTCCGTACTCCTGATTATCTTCTGCGGGCACATCCTGTGCTTTTGTCCACGCTTCCTTTTCAGGCTCTTCCTTAACGCCTTTGGATTTGCGCGTCTTTCGAGACTTTTGTGTATCCTTCTTTGACATTTTTAAGTGACTTAAATCATTGGAAACGAGTGGAACCGCTTCTATATTTGCCTTGTTTAAAATTAATCTAATTAAGAACACATGGCAACGGGTAAAAGTGTCGCGCAGATGCGGCCAGGTGAAATGGGCGTTGTTGCGGGATTTACCGATGAGTTTCTTTCCGTCAAACTTATGGAAATGGGCTGCCTGCCCGGCGCCTCCGTCAAATTCAATTTCACTGCCCCGTTCGGAGATCCCATTTGTATCAGCGTTTCCGGGTATGAGCTTTCGCTTCGTCTTGAAGAGGCAGCGACTATTTCAATTGTCGATTAATGCCGGAAGCAGCGAGGATAAAAATAGCGCTGGTTGGCAACCCTAACTCGGGTAAGTCTTCTCTGTTCAACCACCTCACCGGGCTTAACCAAAAAATTGGAAACTTCCCCGGAGTAACCGTTGAAAAGAGAACCGGGACATGTTCGCTGACCGAAGGGAAAAAAGCAGAAATCACAGACTTTCCCGGAATTTACAGTATCTATCCGCGCAGCCTAGATGAACGAATCGTTTCTGAAACACTCCTTAACCATCATTCCGATACCACTCCCGATAAAGTAGTTGTAGTTGCCGATGCGACGAATTTGAAGCGTAGCCTGCTTTTACTTACTCAGGTAATTGATTTGGGGCTACCCTCTGTGCTCGTTCTGAACATGATCGACCTCGCTAACAAGGCAGGGATGACCTTCGATCTGAAAGGGCTCTCCAAAAAGTTGGGCGTACCGGTCGTTGCTATCAACGCCCGTAAAGGCACAGGCATCAAAGAGTTGAAGGACGAACTCGCAAAGAAGCATCACCCGTCGATGACGTCGATCTTCCCCATCTGGAAAGAAGTGGAAGGCGCCGTTGCGGACCTTCGCAATGCGACGGGAGTCGATAACGACTATGAGGCCTACCTCTTCCTCGAGCAACCACAGTCGTTGGGCTTTCTTGATCGATCTACCCTCGCAACGGTCTCGAGCATCAGGGATCGCCATGCTTTTTTCCCTGGGAAGTTCCAGGGTGCTGAAACGATACAACGGTACAGCTACATTCAGGATTTGCTGAATGAAGTGACATTGAAAACACCCGATGCGTCATGGAAAAGAATGACAAGTCGGATCGATCGCGTCCTCACCCACAAGGTGTGGGGATATGTGATCTTCTTCCTCGTGCTATTCCTAATCTTCCAGTCGATCTTCCCCTGGGCAACAGTACCCATGGACCTTATCGACGGCGGTTTTGCATGGCTCAGTTCCTTCCTCGGCGAACACCTGCCAGAGGGGCCACTGACCAGCCTCCTGGCAGAAGGTATCGTTCCCGGAATTGGCGGCATTGTAATTTTCGTTCCGCAGATCGCCATTTTGTTTGCGTTCATCTCCGTGCTCGAAGAATCTGGCTACATGGCAAGAGTGGTTTTCCTGATGGACAAGATCATGCGGAAGTTCGGCCTGAATGGAAAAAGTGTCGTCCCGCTCATGTCCGGTGTCGCATGTGCCATCCCCGCGATCATGGCAACGCGCACGATCGACAACTGGAAAGAGCGCACGATCACAATAATGGTCACACCACTGATGAGTTGTTCTGCGCGACTTCCAATTTTTACCATTCTGATTGCATTAATCGTTCCCGAGCAAAAAGCACTGGGATTCTTTAACCTCCAGGGACTCGCACTTATGGGGCTGTACCTGTTGGGGTTTGTCGCCGCTATCGCATCTGCGTGGGTGATGAAACTTATTATCCGTGTCAGAGAACGCAGCTTCCTGATCATGGAACTTCCTCCCTACAGGATACCGAAATGGTCAAATGTCGGATATACCATCGTAGAGAAAACAAAGGCTTTCGTCTTTGAAGCCGGTAAGATCATCCTCGCTATCTCCATCATTCTCTGGGTTCTCGCCAGCTATGGCCCGGCTGACAAAATGAACAACGCCAGGGAGGCTGTCCTTGCAAACACCAATGAGACTCTGGATGATCAGGAACTTGAAGACCGGATCGCTGCGTACAAACTCGAGAACTCCTATGCGGGCGTGATTGGCAAGGGACTCGAGCCGTTGATCCGGCCGCTGGGGTATGACTGGAAGATCGGAATTGCGCTCGTTACCTCTTTCGCGGCACGTGAAGTATTTGTCGGGACGATGGCCACAATATATTCCATAGGCAGCAGCACTGATGATGAAGCTACAATCAAACAACGCATGCGTGCAGAGATTAACCCGGAAACCGGCACTGCCCGGTTCACGCCGGCCGTCGGGCTTTCGCTGCTTGTTTTCTACACATTCGCTATGCAATGTATGAGTACGCTTGCCGTTGTTTACCGCGAAACAAAAGGCTGGAAATGGCCTGTAATTCAACTGGTTTATATGACCACCCTTGCGTACGTGTCGGCATGGGCGGTCTTCAATATTTTCTCATGATCTGAAATGGCCGTAATTTGGCCTCCAAACTTCGTGAACTTGGGTACATTTAATCAAAAGGTTGTTGGAATACTGGGTGGCGGTCAACTCGGACGAATGCTGATTCAATCAGGGATTGATTTCAACATTCCGTTCCGGGTGTTGGATCCTGATGCGCAGGCCCCCTGTTCACAGTTGGCGGAGTTCCATCACGGTAAGTTAACAGACTTCGACACGGTGGTGAAGTTTGGCAGTTCATGCGACATCATCACAATCGAAATTGAAAACGTAAGTGTTCCCGCTTTGCGCGAGCTTCAGCGCCTCGGCAAGAAGGTGTTTCCTCAGCCGGACGTAATTGAATTAATCCAGGACAAGCGTACGCAAAAGACATTTTATCGCGACCATGGGATACCGACCGCGGAATTTGTATTGACTGAAAACGCAGGCGATGTAAAGCGACACGCCGGTTCGTTTTTACCCGCTGTACACAAACTTGGCCGCGAAGGATACGACGGCCGCGGAGTCCAGGTGATCAGGGATGCCGGCGATCTCGAGAAGGCATTCGATTCACCCGGCGTGCTCGAAAGAATGATTGATTTCGAGAAAGAAATTTCAGTGATCGTAGCCCGTAATGAGAAGGGAGATGTTTCAACTTTCCCGGTTGTTGAAATGGTCTTTCATCCTGTTCATAATCTTGTCGAGTATTTGTTTGCACCCGCGGATATCCCAACCGTTGCATCACAAAGGGCTGACGGGATTGCGCGGGATCTTATTCAAAAACTTGACATGGTAGGCCTCCTCGCAGTGGAAATGTTCGTTACAAAGGAAGGCGAGGTGCTGGTTAATGAGATTGCTCCGCGGCCACATAACAGCGGCCATCAAACCATCGAAGCAAATGGTACCTCGCAGTATGAACAACATCTGCGGGCGATTCTTGGTCTGCCATTGGGCGACACAACTTTGTTGCTGCCGGGGGCAATGGTAAATCTCCTGGGTGAGGCGGGGTTTGAAGGCGATGCGGCGTATGAAGGTTTTGAGGAAGTTGTTTCCATTCCCGGAGTACATGTTCATCTTTACGGAAAGAAGAAGACAAAGCCCTTCCGTAAGATGGGGCACGTTACGATCGTGAATCGGGATATCGCAACTGTGAAAAAAAACGCCGATTTTGTCAAAAAGACACTTAAAGTCATTTCCTCATGATAAATCGTCCCGTGGTCAGCATTATTATGGGCAGCCAATCTGATCTCAGGATCATGAAAGACGCCGCCGAGGTTCTGGATCACTTAAAGGTATCCTACGAGATTACGATTGTCTCGGCGCATCGTACGCCGTTGCGAATGGTTGATTTCGCTACCAAGGCACGGGACCGCGGTGTAAAGGTGATTATCGCGGGCGCTGGCGGTGCAGCACATCTTCCCGGGATGGTGGCTTCGCTGACTACGCTGCCTGTCATCGGAGTTCCTGTCAAGTCATCGAATTCCATCGACGGGTGGGATTCCGTTTTAAGTATCTTACAAATGCCTGCAGGGGTCCCCGTTGCGACCGTTGCACTGGACGGGGCGCAGAATGCCGGCATACTTGCTGCACAAATTATCGCGACCGGTGATGACCGGGTTGCGGAAGAACTCAGTCGATACAAGACGGCTCTCAAAAACAAAGTAGAGGTTAGCGCTAAGGGATTGGAAGAGCGGGGCTGGCGAGAGTTTTTGTGAAAAAAGTCGCATTAATTCCCTACCTTTCATTATTTGAAAAATCCGTAGACAATGGTCCCAAACGAAAAGGGGTGGCTAAAAGAATACCTCGAGTTCAGAAAAAATCTCTTTCATGGCCTGACCCAGGAACCTCACCGCAGGTCTTCTCATCCTGAATATTCCCTCTACCGCCTTATTCAACCCACAGGGTTGATGTATGGCGAGTCGCTGACCACTGAACTCATTGACGACGACGAGTGGGGCGAAAAGGACCGCATGAAGGTTCTGCTTGCAGAAAGTCTCATCAGTAGCTCACTGCTTTTTTATGACAAACCGGTAAGAAGTGAAGAGGAACTTACCGGGATCATTATGAGTACACTGGAGAGTATCGGCAATTTCTACAACAATATTTTCCCTGAGATATCAGTTCCGAACAAGACCTTTTTCGGGCGAAAAAAATCTGCGCTTGAACTGGCAGAAACGATCCTTGAAAAACGGATCAGTTATACCAATAGTTTTCATGGCGGTTTCTGGACGACATTCTTTCACAACAGCCTTCTCTTCCTGGATGTTTTCATCTTTGGACAATGGATCCACACGAATGCCGATAAAATCGTAGCTGACTTTTTCCGTTATGAAAGAGAAGAACTTCGCTTTTCAATGGTGAAAGTAATGGCTGCAGCAGCGCACGCGAACAAGGTGGTTGCGCCGGAGGAAAGACGGTTGTTTGAGTTTTTCCTTCAGACGACGGACCTTCCGGTTGACAGAAAAAAAGAAGCCCTTCGAATTTTTGTTGAAGGTATAGCTATTGAGGATATCGACCTCCCTGCAGAAAACTCCTGGATACTTAAGAAGTTTTTCATGGAGATCGCAATCCTTACGATATGGGCCGATAAACGCGTCGAAGAAGCGGAGGTTGATTTTCTCAAAGTCTTCTGCAAGTACTTTGATTTTTCAGACGACGAACTTGAGAACAGCATGGTTGCGATTGAGGGGTTTGTTCTTGAAAACTGGAACCATCTTGATCACCTCCAGGACAAACAGGATTTTCAGAACATCAGCGAACAGTACATTGACCGTGTAGCAAAACTTGCGTCGAGAAATAAGACCCGCCTTTTGCGGGATCTTGAAAACCAGGAAAAAATTGCCGTGTTGCTCGACAAAGCCCGGAGTTACGAATTATCCGTAGATGAAAAAGAGCAACTTCGCCTGCAGCTGATCGAAGTCCTGAAAACAATTCCATCTTTTTCAGTGACGTCAGTGCCGCAGCGGTTTCTCACACTTCCAATCTTGTTAAAAATACTTCCCAGGAATCTGTTCACTCACGGAGACTGATCAGTGCTCGTGCTCAGCCGATGGATCGGCGGACTTGTTCTTCTCTTTTCGCGGCACCAGTACGGAGAAGATGATCGAAAGTGTAAGCGTTGCAATGATAACCGAGAACGAGGCGTACACCCCGATGTTGTAATCGAATATCTCCAGGAGCATCTTGGCGCCGATGAAGAAAAGAATGATACTAAGTCCCTTTTGCAGCAGGTAGAACTTGTCAATTATTCCCGCGAGCAGGAAGAACATTGCCCTCAGTCCCATCACTGCGAAAATATTCGAGGTGTAAATCAGGAATTCATTCTGAGTAATCGCAAATGCGGCAGGAATCGAATCAACGGCGAAAATCAGGTCAGTAGTTTCAATAAGCACGATGACGAGGAACAATGGCGTAAACATCAATCTGCCCTCGCGCTTTACAATAAACTTTCCATCGGAGTCATCGCGGGTTATGGGCAAATACCTCCGGCAAAACTTCATGATCGGATTCTTCTCCGGCTCGATTTTCTGATCGTCATCCTCGAAATAGATTCGGATGCCAGAGTAGATCAGGAAGACACCGAAGATGTAGAGGATAAAATGGAACTGGTGAATCAGGTAAGCTCCTACGAAGATGAAAACGGCACGGAAGATGATTGCTCCAAGAATTCCCCAGAAAAGTATTTTGTGAAAATATTCCTCTCTGACCTTGAAGTATTTGAGAATTAGCAGGATTACGAAAATGTTGTCAACTGAGAGAGCTTTTTCAGTCAGGTACGCGGAGAAATACAACACTGCGGCATCCGCTCCCGACAGCACTTCGATTGTGTCACCCAGCACGTGTTCATAGGGTCCTTCGATATAGACGAGGTATCCAAACGCCGCGCTTATCAAAACCCAGAATATTGATTGGTAGAGGGCTGATTTTGGAGAAATCTTGTGAGCCTTCTTGTTAAAGATTCCCAGGTCAATCGCCAGAAAAATGATGATGATGCCGAAAAAGACACCAAATAGAATCATTTCCCGTTCGCTCAGATTTGAAAAAAGTGACGCAGCAAGTATGTTCTGAAAAAAGGACAAGGGGGGTTAATGCGTTAGTTTAGTCAAAAGAGCAAAAAAAATCGGTTTATACGGAATTCTCCACCATAAGATCTCAAAACTACGAATATATTATCATACGTAGAATTAACCTGCGGGAATAAAGTTGGCCGCAGAACTCCTTGCAATTTCAGGTAACGCCATTGCATTTTTCACAGGTTCCCTGCACCAGGACGTTTATCGTGTCCGGTTTGTAGCCCCGCGGGAGGTGAAACCCGGGAAGCTCCATATCAAGACAGAGGGTTTGGCCACACGACGTGCATTTGAAATGTATATGGTCGTGGTGGTGTCCGGTCGAAGAGCACGCTTCGCTGCAAAGAGCATACTTGAGGGTACCCTCGTCGTCGAGCACTTTGTGGATAACCCCCCGGTCAAGAAATGTTCTTATGGTCCGATAGACTGTTACGCGATCAAGGGAATGGCTTACTTCCTTTTCAATATCACCGTGTGAAAGGGCGTATTCTCTCTCGAGGAACAGTCCAAGAATCTCCTGGCGGCTTGGAGTCGACCGCATATTGAATGACTTGAGCAGACGTTCGCAGGTTTCTATTACGGCCATCACTGTAACTGAAGTTTCAGCAAATTACTATAAATTCCATTGTCGGTCAGGCTCAACTCCGCATGCGAGCCCGCTTCTGCTATCTGGCCGTCCTGGATTACGAAGATGCGGTCAACTTTTTTTATGGTACTCAGTCGGTGAGCAATTACGATTGACGTCCGGCCTTCCATAAGTTTCTCGAGTGCCTGCTGTACCAGCGACTCAGACTTTGCGTCCAGCGAGCTCGTAGCTTCGTCCAAAACGAGTATCGCCGGGTCCTTCAAAATCGCACGGGCGATTGCAATGCGCTGCCGTTGCCCACCGGATAGCTTGACTCCCCTTTCACCAACGACGGTTTGAAACCCGTCCGGAAACGATTCGATAAACTCCAGTGCGTTTGCTTTTACCGCGGCGTCGCGGATTTCCTGATCGGAGGCGCCCGGTTTCCCGTAAGCAATGTTTTCGTATATGGTTCCGCCGAACAGAATTACTTCCTGCGGGACAATGCCAAGGTTCTCGCGATAGGCGCGCAATTCCATCATTCTCACGTCATTTCCGTCAACGCGGACGATACCGCCTTTTACATCGTAGAACCGCATCAGAAGATTTAGAATTGTCGACTTGCCGGCGCCGCTTTGACCGACGAGTGCGATCTTTTCGCCGGGCTGAATCGAAAAGTTCAAGCCCCGCAGCACTTCAATCTCCGGACGCGTGGGGTACGCAAAACGTACATTCTCGAAATTGATTTGTCCGAGCACTTTTCGCGGCCCGGAGTATTCGTGAGACTCGTCGTTCTGTTCGAGAATGTCGAGTACTCGTTCCGACGACCCAACCGACCGCTGCAGCTGCGCGTAGATTTCGCCCAGACCGGAAATACTGAATCCAATGATGAATGTATAAATAACAAAGGCAAGCAGTTCACCCGCATCGAAGGTTCCACTTGCCACCAGTCTGGCACCATACCACCCTACAGCCACAATGGCGCCGAATATGGCGAGGATGATAAAGGAAACAAAAAGCGCGCGGTAGCGCGCAGTCTTCAACGCAACGGAGACTGTTTCACCAATAGCGCGCCCATATCTTGCTATCTCGAATGCTTCATTTGTAAACGCCTTTACCACCGATATAGATTGAAATGATTCTTCAGTAATCACGTTAGACTCGGCGAGTTTGTCCTGGGTTCTCTTGGAAAGTCGCCGTATGAACTTCCCAAACAAAATCGCTGAGACAATAATTACGGGAAACGTCAGTAACATGAAGATGGTGAGTTGGGGCGCGAAGTAGAATAAGTACGCAGTCCCAAAAACCAACGTAAGGACCTGTCGAAGACATTCGGCGAGGGTAAAGCTGAATGTGTCCTGCAGGGTCGCCACGTCGGACGTAACACGACTCATCAACTCACCAACTCGCCGGCTGTCGAAAAAGGAAACGGGAAGCCAGAGTATCTTTTGGAAAACGTTTCGTCTCAGGTCAGCAATTCCTTTTTCCGTAACGATTGAAAACGAATACACGCGTATGAAGGCGAATAAACCCTGCAATAACAAAACGATGACGAGGGTGATTGCGACATCGTCGATCGACTTGAAATATTCGCCTTTCCCCTCAGAGACGCTGACCATTTCGCCAGCGAGCCTTGGGAAGGCAAGTATCGTGAAGGTGGAAACGAACAGGGACGCCAACCCGAGGATAAAGAGCCATTTGTATGGCAACATATAGCCGAACAGTTGCGCGAGCTTCCGCAGGCCTGCCTTGTTAAGCGGTCTTTTGTCCTGCTTCTCACGCTCTTCTTTCCTCTTTCGCTTTGCCATACTAATCTGCAGGAAGTGAAATCCTGCCGTTTATTATATACTGCACCGTATCGCCCAACAACATTTTCTGGCCACCCTTGACGCTATACGCCGACAAGTAAGGCTTTCTCTCTTTTTCTCCGAACTCAAGCACCAGATCGCGTCTCGCGGAGAACATAACATTCCGCTCTTCATACCGCGCCTCGACGCGCTTGATCCGGGTCAGATGATCCAGATAGTAGATGCTGAATTGTGTCACCGGCGCGTCGTCGACGGTCGCGGCATATCGACGTACTGTTAGATTACTGTTTTTGTCTGCTGAAGTTGTTACCCTGTAGACATCGCGGTATACTGGTTTGTTAATCACATCAAGATGGCGGAAAATCCGCATCTCCTCCTCCCATTGCAAACTGTCGGGTTTGAATTTCTCCTCTGACTTTTCGTTACCTATAAAGGCAACCTTTGTCAGAGTCGCATTGGCCGTACGGAGATAGCCGGTATGCGCCGAAACCAGACTATCGACGCTGAAGATCGTTGTCGTTGTTTTCCCAGGATCTTCACATCCCGTGAAGACCACCCAGAGCACCAGCGCGATGCGTATAGCGGTGACGTGTCGGAAAAAACTACGCTCAACCTTCGAACAGGACATTACCGGTCATTTGCTTCGGAATAGCGACACCCATCAGGGTGAGAATTGTCGGAGCGAGGTCACCAAGTTTTCCGTTCTTCATTCTTGGACGCAGGTCGCGGTCAACGAGAATACACGGTACAAGGTTCGTGGTATGCGCAGTATTAGGTGTGCCGTCATCGTTGATCATCATATCAGCATTACCATGGTCGGCGATGATGATGGTTGCGTATCCGTTCGCGAGCGCAGCGTGCGCCACTTGTTGGGCACAGCTGTCAACCGTCTCACACGCCTTAACAGCTGCCTCAAAAACACCAGTATGTCCCACCATATCGGGATTCGCAAAATTCAAACAAACGAAATCAACTTCGCGCTTGTTCAACTCAGGAATGATCTTGTCCTTGATTTCATTTGCACTCATTTCAGGAGCGAGGTCGTACGTGGGAACCTTTGGTGACGGGCACAAAATTCTGCTTTCACCTTCGAAGGCCTCCTCGCGTCCTCCCGAAAAGAAGAACGTTACGTGAGGATATTTTTCTGTTTCAGCGATTCGAATCTGTTTCTTCCCGGCTTTCGCAAGTACTTCACCCAAAGTCATTTCAAGGTTATCCTTGTCAAATATGACCTTGACATCCCGGAACGAATCATCATAGTTCGTAAGCGTGATGTAATGCAAAGGCAGAATCTGCATTCCGGCTTCAGGAAAATTCTGCTGCGTTAATACCTGCGTGATCTGACGGCCGCGGTCGGTGCGGAAGTTAAAACACAGCACGACGTCGCCTTCGCTGATCGTTGCAACCGGCTTACCGTCTTTGTTCGTGATTACGATCGGCTTGATGAACTCGTCGGTCACGTTGGCTTCGTACGATTTTTCAATTGCCCTGACCGGATCCTGTGCAGGTTCTCCGATGCCGTTCACGAGAAGATCATACGCAAGTTTTACGCGCTCCCATCGTTTGTCACGATCCATAGCATAATAACGGCCAATGATACTTGCCAACTGTCCGGTGGTCCGTCCCATATGCTGAAGCAAATCGCGGGTGTAAGCTGCACCGGCCTTTGGGTCAGTATCGCGGCCGTCCATAAACGCGTGGACAAAAAGGTTCTTCACACCCTTTTCGTGCGCGATGGTGAGCAGTCCCTTCAAATGCTCGATGTGCGAGTGAACGCCACCATCGGACAACAGGCCCATGAAGTGAATATTCTTGTTATTCTTCAGGGCGTATTCGAATGCTTCGTTTAAGACGGGGTTATTGTCAAGTTCCTTTTCTTCAATAGCCTTGTTTATACGAACGAGATCCTGATAAACCACACGACCTGCACCGATGTTCATGTGTCCTACTTCTGAATTTCCCATCTGACCAGCGGGCAACCCCACAGCCAGTCCGGACGCCTCGAGGGTACTGTTGGAATACGCGCCATAAAGCGAGTCTACGAAGGGGGTGTTCGCCTTATCGATGGCCGAAACACTCTTGTTTTTGGCGATTCCCCAGCCATCAAGGATCATTAAAACGACTTTTTTATTCATTTCTTTACATTGCTTTTTTTGGCGGCGCGCAAATATAAGGACGTTTAGAGGATCAGGTTGTCAAATTTTTTGCTTTTCCATTTCAAACCCTACGTGTTAACGATGCGGGCAGCGGGCAGACTCGCTTATTTTCTCTTATCTTTCGGTTATGGCATAGTTTTGGCCTCACCCAATTGTTGCTATGAAACTGAAGATTTTTTTGGCTGTCTTTGCCCTCCTGCTGGTTCATGTGGCGTCAGTTGCCCAGAGTGACGTTATCAGTCAGGTGAAGGAGACGATAAAAGCCGGTAGCGCTAAAGAGTTATCGCGTTTTTTAAACAGCACGGTTGATGTGACGCTGGAAGGAAATGTACAATCCTACAGCAAGGCACAGGCTGAATTTGTGCTCAGGGACTTTTTTAAGCAGCATCCTCCGAACGAGGTAAACATCATCCACCAGGGCAAATCCAAGGGAGGCCAGCCGTTTGCCATTCTCCAGTACAAGAGCGGCGTTGACACGTATCGCCTATTTATGAAAGTCAAGAGCCAGGGCAATTCCCAGTACCTGGACGACATCCGATTCACGCGGGAGTGACGGTCACTCAAACTTTTTAGGAGTTGCACACACGGAGGCGCGATTCCTCTTCTATTTTTGCAGGCGTGAAGCCTGACTACATTACACCGGAATTCCTCAAAACCTTCATAAGTCGCGCGCTTGAAGAAGACGTTGGAGATGGCGATCATTCAACATTAGCGTCTATTCCGCCCGACGCGGCCAGCAAAGCCAGACTCCTGGTCAAACAACCCGGAATAATCGCTGGCGTCGAAATGGCGGTCGAGATCTTCCGTCATGTTGATTCAGGCCTCCAGGTCGAGGTACAGATCCATGACGGTCAGCCCGTTGCCATGGGCGACGTTGTTTTTATCGTTTCTGGTTCCGCGCAGTCTATCCTCACGGCCGAACGTCTCGTTCTGAACTGCATGCAACGGATGAGCGCCATTGCTACAAAAACGCGTGCATTTTCAGCCCTTATCCACACCACCAAAGCCAGGCTCCTCGACACAAGGAAGACCACTCCGAACTTCCGACTGCCTGAAAAATGGGCGGTCGCGATCGGTGGCGGTGAGAACCACCGGATCGGCCTCTTTGACATGATTATGTTGAAAGACAATCACATCGACATGGCTGGCGGAATCGGACCGGCAATCATTCGTACAAAAGAGTATCTTCGCACCCTGAACAAGAAACTCAGGATTGAAATTGAAACGCGTTCACTCGCTGAAGTTCAACAGGTAATCGACACCGGTGGCGTCGACATCGTCATGCTTGACAACATGTCGCCAGTGGAAATGAGAAGCGCCGTCGACCTCATCAATGGTCAGTTTCTTACTGAAGCGAGTGGTGGAATCACCGAAGAAACAATTCGTGACGTGGCTGAGTCCGGCGTTGATTTCATTTCGGCTGGGGCGTTGACGCATAGCGTCTCAAGTATGGACCTGAGTCTTAAAGCATTTTGAAAAATATATGATCGTTAGAACCAAAAACTACAAACTCGACAAGAAGACTTATGTCAATCTGGCTTTCAAGAGTGTCTTAAAACAACAAGGCTGGATAGCCGCACTCGGAGTCGTTGCAATTTGTTCACTTTATTTCTGGATAGCCAGCATCTGGTGGTTTATCGGGGCGGCCATCGCATTGGGTCTCTACCTATTGTTCTGGTACATCCAGTTCTATGGGGTGACCCAATTGGAACAAGGAAAGCTGCTTTTCGAAAAGTTCACTTACGAAATCAACAGCCAGCAAATTCTCATGAAAATCAACGCCCGTGAAGGTATGCCCATCAAATGGGATCAAATCAAACGGGCTAAAATTGGAAAGGATCACTTTGTACTCTTTGTTAACAAGGCACAGTTGATTCACTGGCCGTTCAGAATATTCAATACCGAGAATGAACGGAAATTTGTATCAAGCATTCTGAAAACAAAGGGGCTCGTAAAAGAATAACGCGTAGCAGTCCGCGCCGTCGATGTTGTTATCTTTACCGTGTGAATGACACTTCGAAATCGTTTACCCTCCCCGAACTAAAAGAAAAGATTTACCGGTATTGCGCCTACCAGGAACGTTGTCACGCTGAAGTAAGGAGAAAACTCTTTGAGCTTGGCGCGCGCACGACGGAGGTCGATGAACTTATTGCAGACCTGATCACACAGGGTTTCCTCAATGAGGAACGTTTTGCAAAGGCTTTCGCCGGCGGCAAATTCCGCATGAAAAAATGGGGGCGTATCAGGATTACCCGTGAACTTGAACAGCGGGGGTTGACAGCGTATTGCATCAAATCGGGCCTGTCAGAATTGCCCGAATCCGATTATCATGAGGCTCTCATCGAAATTCTCGAAAAAAAGGCTGCACAGTTGAGCATTGACGACCAATTCGTCAAAAATGACAAGTTGGCAAACTTCGCTCTTCAAAAGGGCTACGAGCCGGAACTTGTCTGGCAAATCCTGAAGTCACGCCAATTCTGAATCCCTAAGCACCTGTCGGCAACGGTTCGTCGCGCCCCATTGAACAGATCGCCGGCCGCGAACCTGGCACAAAAGTTTTTGCGGATACTGAACAATTGTCCGCACGATGGTTCTGGCCAGTGAAATCCGAGAAACAATCCTTAAGCTTGCCGAAGAGCGAGGTCCGGAAAAATGCTTTCGGCCTGCCGACGTTGCCAAACGAATGGACCAGGAAAACTGGCAACGACACGTTGACCAGGTGTGGTTTGTTGCCGATGTGCTTGTCAGGGAAGGCAAGATAACGGCTAATCAGGAGGGGGAAGCGTTCAGTTTGTCAAGACTGAAAAACTCGGAAACTAGTAAAGCGGGCCAACCTCTCGTTTCCGAATCCGTTCAAATCCCGAAATCATTTGTTAATATTCAGTTTTCCAATACGCGAAAAATCCCTTTATTCGCGCGCCATGATGAGAATTTCTATTTGTGGGGTGGTGCTTTCCCTGGCATTTTCAGGATGTTCAAAAGTAACTGTCCAAAATCCGACCAATGAATTTGCAAAAGCAGCACGACTGACTCTCCTGAAAGATAAAAGACTGTCGGAAGTTTCCGGAATCGCAGCGAGTGTAGGGAATCCCGGTTTGTTCTGGGCGCACAACGACAGTGGTGGCGAACCCGAAGTTTATCTCATCGATAAGTCGCTGAACATTCTCCTTACCTGCCGGCTTGACGGTATCGTGAACCGCGATTGGGAGGACATAACGATCGGACCCGGACCCGAGGAAGGAAAACAATATGTCTACGTGGGAGAAATTGGCGACAACGACGCGCGTTATCAGTACAAAATGATTTACCGCTTCGAGGAACCTGTGTTGGGAGAACAATCAGAAATCAAAATCTCGTCGATTGACAAGATTGTTTTTTCACTTGAAGACAAACGAAAGGATACGGAAACGCTGCTCATAGATCCTGCATCAAAAGCGTTGTTCGTGATATCCAAACGCGAAGAACCTGTTTGGCTTTATGAACTGGCAAATCCGACTGAACCCTCTGACACGCTCGTTGCGAAAAAACTCTTCTCACTGCCAATCACACAAGTTGTCGGAGGTGATGTTTCACCTGATCGGAAAAGCATACTGCTAAAGAATTACGAACACATCTATTTCTGGAGTAGTAAGACTGCGAAACCTGTGAAAGAGATTCTGAAGTCTGAATTTGCAGAAGTTCCATACGAACTCGAACCACAGGGAGAAGCGCTTACATGGGCACTTGATCACTCGGGATTCTATACTCTCAGTGAAAAGAATATCGGCAAGGACACGTTCCTGTATTTCTACGGCAGAAAAGCTTCTGGTTCGTCATCTTCAAAAGGCAAAGCCGCCGCTCAAGACTAGATTGTTTTTGATTTCCACTTGCCGGAGCGCATATACCCCCAGGCAAGGAAGAAGATGCTGGCCCAGTAAATCCATTCCGATGCCCAGCCCCATGTAATTGGCATTTGCAGACGCTCCAATACGACGTACACATATACGCAGTATACCACAAGGGTTATCGCTTCAATGATAAGGTTCACACGAGTGTTCGCGGTTCCGGTTACGGCATTCAGCCACACTGTTCCGAACGACATCGACAGGAGTCCGACCGAAACAACGCGCACGACAGGCACACCATACGCGTTAAATTCATCGCCCTGACCATAGAAGGAAAGGAACCATCCCGGCACAACGTTAAGCACACAAAAGATTACAAGTCCGATTCCAAAACTCAGTCTTGCAATTTTTCCTACGAGTGGCAGAACCTCTTCCCGGCGGTCCTGACCAATGACATTGCTTACCATGGCATTCGCCGTTGCCGCGAATGACCACGAAAAAATGCCGAACAATCCAAAGAAGTTGCGCATGGCATTGGATACAGCCAAAGCCCGATCACCATGGTGTTCAATCAAAATGTAGAAGTACTCCCAACTCGCGATGCTTATCGAGTACTGCACAATTAAAGGTGAGGAAAAAACAAGTATGGTCTTGAAGATGCCCCAGCTAATGTGGGTGTCTTCGAAAAACGCGAATGACTGGTGCAGTTTTTTGATATGAATGACCGCATATATAACAACCAATCCGGTGCCTTCGGCGATGATCGACGCGTAGGCCGCTCCGTTGAAACCAATTTCTGGAAGCCCCAGATTGCCATATATCAGACCGTAATCAAGTACGATGTTTACAACGGCCTCGCTAAGCGTTCCCCATACCAGGAGGCGTGTATTGTTCGTCCCCACCAGCAGGGCGTTCCGCATGATATACAGGTACAAGAGTGGCAGACCCCAGATGCGAATAAGGAGAAAACTGATAACCTGGTCCGCGATTTCGGAGTTGTGAAGGACTGCCCTCAGGAGTGGCGGCGCGAACGTATAGGTAATCGCGATCCCTGCCGCCGCGATTGTCAACGCGATCCAGACTGCGTGAAAGAAGAGTCTGCCGATCTCACGCGGCAGGTTCTGTCCGGCCCGACGGGCAATCAACGCCTGGACTCCATTATTGAGGCCGTTGCCGATAACTGCGAATATCAGGTAGTAGACTCCGGTTATCCCGGCGCTTGCCAGTTCCTGTTGACCCAGTCCGCTTAAAAAAATGTTGTTGGTGATAAAATTCACCTGTGGGACAAGCATTGCCAGGGAGATTGGCATCGCCATCCCGAGAATTTGTTTGTAAGATGTCTGAAGCCTGAGATCCAAAGACAGTCACTTTGAAGCGGCTACAAAAGTAAATACAGGATATCCAGAAAAAAACTTTCGGGTATTTAAGAGAGACTCCTTCAGATGATACCCTGTGCCAGCATGGCTTTCGCGACGCGCAGAAACCCGGCAATGTTTGCTCCCACGAGGTAGTTGCCGGGCTTTCCATATTCTTTTGCCGCCGCAAGTGAAGTCTGGTGAATATCTTTCATAATGCCGTGAAGTCGTTTGTCCACTTCCTCCAGGGACCAATGCGACCCCATGAAATTCTGCGTCATTTCAAGACCCGAGGTTGCAACGCCCCCGGCATTCGACGCCTTGCCCGGAGAGTACATAACGCCATTATCAATCAGAACGTTAATGCCGCCAATTGTTGTCGGCATGTTAGCCCCCTCAGCCAGAAGGAGCACGCCATTTCGCACCAGGTTATTCGCATCTTTTTCAGTCACTTCATTCTGCGTCGCGCAGGGAAATGCACAGTCAGCCTTGATATTCCAAAGTGGATTGTATTCAGCATCGCTGCTTACGGGTGTGTAAGTCGCGCCCGGAAATTTGTCGGCATACTCCTTTATCCTGCCCCTGCGGTTATTTTTCAGGTCTTTCAGAAACTCAAGTTTCGTGGTGTTGAATCCTCCTTCGTCATAAATGAATCCATCTGAATCAGATGCTGTCACAATACGCGCGCCGAGTTGCAGAAGTTTTTCGATTGCATACTGGGCAACATTTCCGGATCCTGATACGAGGCAAACTTTGTCTTTCAGCGTTTGCTTTTTTTCCTGCAGCATATGCTCGGCAAAGTAAATCAGCCCATATCCAGTCGCTTCCGTCCGAATGAGACTTCCGCCCCAGCCAACGCCTTTCCCCGTGAGAACACCTGTAAATTCGTTTTGGATCTTCTTGTAGGCACCGAACATGTAGCCTATTTCGCGACCGCCCACGCCGATGTCACCCGCCGGTACATCTAACCGGTGCCCTATGTGCCGGAACAGCTCAAGCATAAACGCCTGGCAAAACCTCATGATTTCGTCTTCCGATTTTCCTTTCGGATCGAAATCACTTCCTCCTTTACCACCTCCCATCGGAATACCGGTTAATGCATTCTTAAACGTTTGTTCGAACGCCAGAAACTTAAGCACACTCTGGTTCACCGAAGGATGGAAGCGTAGTCCGCCCTTGTAGGGACCAATGGCGCTGTTCATCTGAACGCGATAGCCGCGATTAATCTGGACATTTCCCTTATCGTCGACCCACGTAACCCGAAACGAAATCAGGCGCTCAGGTTCGAGCATACGATCCAGAATCCGCGATTCCAGAAATGCGGGATTCTTTTCAAGCACGGGCAGAACCGATTCAATAACCTCCTGCGCAGCCTGAAGGAACTCGGGCTCATGCGGATTTCTGGAGCGGGTTAATCCGAGAATGTCGTGATGCGTCATAGGAATCGTGGAAGTACTTTTTAAACAGCGCAAAGCTAAAAGAACCGTGTCAACTAAACCTAACAACGGTAAGGTGATTAATGCAGATTTTCAACAAACTTTTGATTGTCCCGGGAAGTGCTCGAAAGTTGTTTTAATTTCACCGGCTATTCCGTAGCTATCGTATGAAGAAAAGCCGCATTGCCATTATCGGCGGAGGAAATCTGGGTGCCGCCATTGCAGAAGGTCTCATCAAAAGCAATTTTGTTGAACCCGGGGCCATTACAGTAACCAGAAGGAACCTCGATCCGCTGCTGCCATTGAAATCTCTTGGGGTTCATGTTACGCAGGACAATCAGGAGGCGGTGGCCAACAGCGACGTCATTCTTGTGGCATTGAAACCTTATAACGTTGCAGAGATTCTTGAAGGACTAAAAAGCAGCTTCAATCCCAAACGTCACATCATTATCAGTGTCGTTACGGGTGTACTATTGGAAAGTCTTTCGAAAATGGTGGGCCCGGGTGTTCCAATTTTCCGTGCAATGCCTAACACTGCGATTGCTATACGGGAATCGGTTACATGCCTTTGCCAAGCTGGTGCAACGCAAAAACAGGTAGACTACGTGACTGATTTGTTCAGTCAACTTGGTGTCAGCATCGCGATTGACGAAAAACTGATGGATGCAGCAACGGTATTGGGCGCCTGTGGCATTGCCTATGCGTTGCGCTTCATCCGCGCATCAACGCAGGGCGGAATTGAAATCGGCTTCGACGCGAAGACCGCCAACCTGATAGCAGCGCAAACTGTAAAAGGTGCCGCTGAACTTTTGCTGAAATTGAATCGCCATCCCGAAGAAGAGATCGACAAGGTAACAACACCGAAAGGGTGCACAATTGTCGGCCTGAATGAAATGGAACACCAGGGGTTCAGTTCCTCCCTCATCAAGGGCATCGGCGCATCATTTGAAAAAATCGCGAAGTAGGTTCTAAACTAAGAGATTTTCGTCCGTAGAAATTCGGCAGTATATCCTTTGCCTTTTTTAATCATTTCCTCAGGCGTACCTTCGAACATGAGTCGGCCGCCATTTTTTTCGCCGCCTTCAGGACCGAGGTCAACTATCCAATCAGCGCATTTGATCACTTCAAGATTGTGCTCGATAACGATAACGGTATGTCCCTGATCCACCAGTGCGTTGATGGCTTTCAAAAGTTTTGAGATGTCGTGGAAGTGAAGCCCGGTAGTAGGCTCATCAAAGATGAAAAGGATATTGCCATCGGATGAGTTTCTTCCAAGGAAGGACGCGAGTTTTACACGCTGAGCCTCACCACCGCTGAGGCTGTTCGACGACTGTCCCATGCGCACGTAGCCGAGTCCGACGTCGAATAACGGTTGAATCTTGTCGAGTACACCTTTACGGTCGCGGAAGAAGGTCAGTGCTTCTTCAATCGTCATGTCAAGTACATCAGCAATGTTCTTCCCGTTGTATTCAACCTCAAGGACTTCATTCTTGAATCGCTTTCCGTTACAGCTTTCGCAGCGCAGGAAGATATCCGCCATGAACTGCATCTCGACACGAATCTCGCCTTCGCCTTCGCAAGTCTCGCAACGGCCGCCCTCCACGTTGAAGGAGAAATGCGAGGGTTTGTATCCGCGTTGTTTGGAGAGTGGCTGATCCGCATAAAGGTTTCGGATCACGTCATAAGCCTTGACATAACTAACCGGATTTGACCGGGATGATTTCCCGATCGGATTCTGATCGACGAATTCAACCTGGGTGATTTTTTGAAAATCGCCTTCGAGTTTGTCGTAGCGTCCCGGTGATTCAGTCGCCGATCCGGATAATCTTCCGATAGCCGGATAAAGTACCTTTCTGATCAGTGTGGATTTTCCGGAACCACTCACGCCGGTGACAACGGTGAGCACACCCAGGGGAAATTTCACCGTCAGGTTTTTCAGATTGTTTTCGCGCGCACCCGCCACGGTGATGGAGTCACGCCACTTCCGGCGACGCTCCGGGACTGGGATTGTTTCGCGTCCGGTAAGGTAGTCGGATGTATGAGAGCGCACCTTGCCGTTCATGTCGCGGATAGTACCCTGAAAGACAAGTTCACCGCCATGGCTACCCGCATCCGGACCGATATCAATGATCTGATCCGCAGCCCTCATGATCTCCTCCTCATGTTCAACGACGATTACGGTATTTCCGAGATCACGCAGCGACTTCAACACGCTGACCATTCTTTCGGTATCGCGCGGGTGAAGGCCGATGCTGGGTTCGTCGAGGATATACATCGACCCTACCAGGGCGCTTCCGAGAGATGTTGCCAGCTTGATGCGTTGGTACTCACCGCCGGAAAGCGTTGAGGTCAACCGATTGAGAGTCAGGTAACCCAAACCAACTTTCGCCAGGTAGGAAAGCCGTGATTTTATTTCCGTGATAATGCGTTCCGATACCTGCTTCTCGAAAGCGGAAAGTTTGAGCTTTTCGAAGAACTCAAGTGCCTCTTCGATCGGCAACAACACAAGATCCGATATTGATGTGTTGGCAATCTTCACATACTGGGCATCTTTCCGAAGTCGTGTGCCTTTACAATCCGGACAATTTGTTCTGCCGCGATAACGCGAAAGCAAAACACGATACTGGATCTTGTGAAGTTTTGATTCCAAGTAATGGAAGAAGTCGTTTATGCCGTCAAAGTATTCGTTCCCCTCCCAGAGCAGTTGCTGCTCCTTTTGTGTCAGCTCGTTGTATGGGCGATGAATCGGAAAGTCAAATTTGATTCCGTTTTTTAAAAGAGGTTTAAGCCATTCGCCCATGGTCTCACTTCGCCACGGTGCGATCGCGCCTTCATAAACAGACAGTGACTTATCAGGTATGACCAGGTCTTCATCTATTCCCAGCACTTTCCCGAATCCTTCACACGTCTGGCACGCTCCGTATGGATTGTTAAAGCTGAAGAAATTGACCGACGGCTCGGTAAACTTCATTCCATCCAGTTCGAAGCGGTCGGAAAAATGAAGCTTAGATCCATTTTCCGGATAGATTACACAATCGCCGTCACCTTCGAAGAATGCCGTTTGTACAGAATCACTCAGACGAAAAACCGCGTCTTCATCCTCGGGATTCACCGTGGTTCTGTCAATAAGTATTTCGATTGTTCCTTCAACTTTCGGAGACTTCTTTTTCTTCTTTGCCTCGGTTTCCTGAAGCATTTCTTCAATAAAGCGGACTTCCCCATCTTTGAGGATACGGGCGAATCCTTTGCTGAGCAGGAGGTTCAATTCTTCGGCAAGTTTTCGTCCTCTCCGGACGTGCAGGGGACACGCGACCATGATTCGCGATCCGTTTGGAAGTTCGTTGACGCGGTCGACAACAGAAGTAACTGTATCACGTGTTACTTCTTTTCCGCTTACGGGTGAATAGGTTTTTCCAATGCGTGCAAAAAGAAGTTTCAGATAATCATACACCTCCGTCGTTGTTCCGACGGTTGAACGCGGGTTGCGTGTATTGACCCGTTGTTCGATGGCAATCGCAGGTGAGACACCTTTTATGTAATCGACCTCGGGCTTTTCCATACGGCCGAGAAACTGGCGCGCATAGGAACTAAGACTTTCAACGTACATTCGTTGTCCTTCGGCGAACAAAGTGTCGAATGCCAGCGACGATTTTCCCGATCCGGACAAGCCTGTCACCACGACAAGTTTATTCCTTGGGATAGCTACGCTGAGGTTCTTAAGATTATTAACTCTTGCCCGTTTTATGATGATGTATTCTTTCGGACTTAGTTCATCTAAAAGGGCGTCGTTGGATATGGATACACTCACGGAATAAGAGGAGACATTTTTATACTTCAAATAAACTCAGAATAAACGCGGAAAGTTTAGCGACCGGTAGAAACGACAAAGGTGTCCTTGGGAACACCTTTACATCAGGGGAGCTTTGACGCGGTTAACTGTCAAAGTCGGGATCGTAACTTGCCTCACGGCTCTTCCCGCCGCCATCTTCATCGTAATCGTCGTCCGAATCATAACTTTCCGCTGCGATTCCATCTTCGGAATCATCGCTGTTGTCAAATTCATCTTCGGGTTTAGATTCAACGTCGTACTCACCCTCGCTGTTTTTGGTAGCGGGTACTTTGATCAGGTAAGTTGCATCGGCGGTTTCGAGAGGGAAGACAAAAATGGGTTCCTTTTTGGCATTCGTGATCCGGGTGATGCTTCCTTCGTACCCGTTGGGGTACTGCTCGCGCAATAAATCTTTCAGGTCATCCGTGAGATTCTCAAGACTCTTGATCACTCGCTTTTTATCGACTGCCATAAAACCGGAAATAGCTTATTCTTCGGGCAAATAGGTGAAGAATTTCTTGTTGTGGCAAGAAATATTAAAAAAAATTTTTGCCCTATTCCGGAAAGTTTCTATCTTTTCAATCCAATTTGTTTAATCTAACCCCTACAATATCGAAAGATACCTCTACGTTACCTAAAAGTGAAGCAGAATGATTGACAGCAGATTAAGCGACAGCCAGTTAGTGTCGCTCTATCAAACCGGTAATGAAGAGGCTTTCGAAATGCTCCTGAACCGACATAAGTCCAAATTATACACCGCGATATACATGATCGTTAAAGATCGGTATACTGCTGAGGACTTACTCCAGGAAACTTTTGTCAAAGCGATCAACACCATTCGAGGTGGACGGTATAACGAAGAAGGAAAATTCCTGCCCTGGATCAGCAGGATTGCCCACAACCTGGCAATCGACCATTTCAGGAGAGACAAACGTTATCCCGAGGTAGTACTGGAAGACGGAAGTCGTCTATTTAACTCGATGGAGTTTTCGGAAGAATCGGCTGAATCAAGGCAGGTGTTCAGAGAAACTCGTTCCCGTTTGCGCGACTATATTAAAGAGTTGCCAGACGAACAAAAACACGTACTCATAATGAGACACTACTTGCAGATGAGTTTTCAGGAGATTGCGGACCGCACCGGGGTTAGCATTAACACGGCATTGGGGCGGATGCGGTATGCATTGATCAACCTGCGTAAAAAGATGATGAAAAACAGAGCCTATGATAAAAGTCTTTACGCAAACGGATTTAATACGGTATTTATACCAGGAGACAACGGAGGAGGAGAAGAAGGAGATTGACAAAGCATTAGAACGGGACCCCGAATTACAAGCCTTGTTTACAGATTTGTCATCTGTAAAGGGTAAGTTGTATTCGGCAAATCTGGAGCCTTCCGAAAAAACTGTTCGGAACATCCTCGAATACTCCCGCCAGCGAAGTTCGAAATAATGAGAAGGTGGCTCCGCCGATCCCGGCGGAGCCATTTTTCATTGTCGCCCTCGGCCTGCCAAAAAATTACCGTCAGGATGCAAGCAATTGCCTTCCCGCAATTGCTTTATTTGTAAGGTGAAGGTCCTGATCATCCATCAGCATTTTAATACACCGGCTACCGGCGGCCCGTTGCGTTCATACTATCTCGCCCGCGCACTGGTTGATGCAGGCATTGACGTAGCCGTGATAACGGCCCGAGCAAAGACACCACGGCTTCAGGAGAACTATGAAGGTATCGAGATCCACTATCTCCCCATTGCATACGAAAACCATTTTGGCTTTTACAAGCGCGGTGTGTCTTTCATAAGGTTCGCCCTGCATGCTGCAAGACAAGCCCGCAGGATTCCAGGTATCTCGGCGTGTTACGCAATATCCGTACCGTTGACGGTGGGACAAAGTGCCATCTGGATTCAACGCGCGCTGGGAATTCCTTTCTATTTCGAGGTAGGCGACCTTTGGCCGGATGCACCGATCCAACTTGGTTTCATCAAAAATCCGGTCCTTAAGAACTCGCTGTACTGGCTTGAGCGACGAATTTACTCGAAAGCAAAAGGTATCGTCGCACTGTCACAACCCATCGCCGAAACGATCCGACGGAAATCAGACAATATCCCCATCGTTGTAATCCCGAATATGGCCGATACGCGCTTCTATCAGATGGCGCCTAAAGATCCTGAACTTGATCGGCGTTTTGGTACCGCCGGATCTTTCGTGGTTTCATACGTCGGTGCGATCGGTTACGCCAACGGTCTTGATCACTACCTCGAATGTGCCCGTGCGTGTAAGCAACAGGGGCTGCCGGTGAGATTCATCCTTTGCGGCGAGGGGGCTCTTACAAATCACTTTCACAACGCGAAGAAGCGGCTGGCACTCGACAACCTGGAGATCATTCCGTTTCAGGATCGCGAAGGTGTTCGCGCTATCATGAACGTGAGCGATGCTACATTCATTTCATACCGGCCAGAGCCCATTCTCGAAACAGGGTCGCCGCACAAATATTTCGACGGACTCGCGTGTGGCAACCTGATTGTCGTAAACTTCGGCGGCTGGATCAAAGATGAAATCCTGCGCGAGCAATGTGGCTTCGCCGTGGAGAGTCGTAATCCCGCAGGTTTTGCAACACAACTTCGCAGATTCCTCGACAATCCGGACGAACTAAAAAAGTATCGCGCCAACGCACGACGCCTTGCTGAAACGAAATACGCGCGTGAACTGCTAACAAAGAAATTCGTCGACCTCTTCGACAGGAGATTCTAATCCAGAATCTTCTCGATTATCCGTCCGTCTTTTTTGGTTTTTAGAATCACCTTCTTCGCACCGTAGTGGGTGAGTTCTTCTTTCACAAGGTAATGATCCTTATCGTACTCCTGCAGTGTTGACTCCCGGGTGACGCCGGTCTTCCCTCTCCAGATATCGAGTCTTACCGGTTCCCAGAGTTTTGATTTGGCAGAACGATAGGCGGCATCAAGAATTGCATTGACGACATAACCATCGTAAAACGTCTCTTCGGGCTGGCTTTTCTGTTCCATGGCGCTGAACATGTCGTTGAACATGTGGTTGTAACCAAGGTCGTTCACTTCATCACCAACAGGGAATAGCCAACCGGTATTGCTTTCAGCTTTTTCGGCCACGTAGTCGGCGCCTTTTCCCGTTGTGAACATTTCAAATCCGGTACGCAGGAAGTTATTGATCCAGATTGTCCCCTCGGTTCCCATTACTTCATCCCGCAAATCGAGACCACCCCGGAATGTCCAGCTGACTTCGAACTGACCGATAGCGCCGTTTTCGTATTTGATCAGGGCGATAGCATGGTCTTCAGCATCAATTGGTTTTACCTGCGTATCTGCCCAACACATTACCTCTATAGGACGGATATCCTTACCGATGTAACTCCGTGTTATTTCAACGCAGTGACATCCAAGATCAAGAATACATCCGCCACCAGCTTTTTCGATATCCCAAAACCAATCGCTGTGCGGACCCGGGTGGGTTTCCCGTGACTTCGCCCAGAGTATGCGACCCAATGCACCTTCTTTCACACTTTGGATTGCTTTCAGGAACTTCGGTGAGTACACAAGGTCTTCAAGGTAACCATTGAATACACCTGCCTTCTCAACTGCCTCAAGCATTCTTTTTGCCTCATCAGCATTTCTTCCAAGCGGTTTCGTTACCATCACTGCTTTTTTGTGTTTGCAACAAAGCATGACGGCTTCCTCGTGCAAATAGTTTGGCAGCGCAACGCACACAACATCTACATCCGGTCTGTTGACTGCGTCCTCCATAGTCGTCGTAACATAGGGAACATTATAGTCGGACGCGAACTTATCGGCGCTCTCTTTACGGCGTGAGTAGATTGCAGCAATCTTATCGCGGCTCCTGCCGCCAAGCAGAGAGTCTGCATAAAACCTTCCGATGAAGCCGGAACCTAACATCGCAATATTCATAGCTGAAAATCTTTTTGTTGATTAATTCTTACTTCGTTCCGTCGGTGGTCATTTCACCTGTTTCACGTTTCTCATGGAAGAACAAGATAAAATAAAGAAGCACCGCGACCGCAATTGCCGCCGGTACAAACCAGATGTACTTCCACAGACGGATTCCATCATCCACATAATAGTCGGCGGTAAAGCCCGAGAACTGCGTGCCAATGTACATCCCGACTCCATAGGTCGCGAATGTAAACAGGCCTTGTGCGGCGTTCTTGATTTTTTCGCCCGCCTTCTTTTCCGTGTACATGTAGCCAGTCACAAAGAAGAAGTCGTAGCAGATTCCATGAAGTATGATCCCCGCATACAACATCCAGAGACCTGCACCGGCGTCGCCATACGCAAAGCACACGTAACGAAGTATCCAGGCGAGCATGCCAAGGATAAGCATGTTCTTCACGCCAATCCGATAAAAGAGGAAAGGAATCGCGAGAATGAACAACGCTTCCGAAATCTGTCCGAGAACCATCTTACCCGCAGCATCCTCCATTCCTGCTTCATTAAGAAACAGGTTGGCAAACCCATAATAGAAGGAAAGCGGGATGCAAACAAGAATGGCTGCGATGAAGAAGACGAGATACGGTTTGTCACGGAACAAGACAAAGGCATCGCTGCCGAGTGCACCGGAGGCGGTGGTTGTGGCACTGCTTCCCTTGGGTGGCGTATCCGGCAGGATGAAACTGAACAATCCCAGCACAACGGACGCGATAGCCGCCATGTGAAAAGTGGACTGTGTTTTTTCAATCCCGAGAACGGTTATCATCAGTCCGGCGAAAATCCATCCAATTGTTCCGAATACCCGTATCCACGGAAATTGTTTTCCAGGGTCACTCATTTGATTGAATGCTATGCTGTTTGACAAAGCAATTGTAGGCATGTACAGAAGTGAGTAGAGTAGTATCAACCAGTAGAACGCAGTGTTGTTCTGTATGTACGTTGCAAAATAAAGCAGCGCACCTCCGGCAAGGTGGAAAATTCCCATGATCTTTTGCGCTGCAAAGAATCTGTCTGCCACCATTCCGACAAAGAAGGGTGAAATCATCGTCGCTATAGCGAGGGCGCTATACGCTGCGCCGATCTGGATGCCGGAGCTTCCCAGAAACGTGGCCATGTATGTGCTCATCGTCACATACCAGGCGCCCCAGACAAAATACTCCAGGAGCATCATCACCGATAGTTTTCCGAATACTGTTACGTTCATACGGCTTCTTTATTGAGAGAAATATACGCCGATAACGTGTACGTGAGGCGCGGCTCTCGGGGAATTTTTCCAAAAAATATGACGAACGAAACGGGCCTGTCGCCGATGGTAGCAGCACGCAATAACGCGGTATCGCGCTCAGGATATTCTTGCAATGAGTGTGTGTGTGTAAGAACTCAATGCTTTCTTTGAGTCCTCGCGGCCGGACACGGAATCGAGCAAACGAAATCCCCTGCGGAAGTAGCTGTTGATCTTCTTTTCGGTGATCGACGGGATATCAAGCATTTCGTAAATTTCCTTAACAGCATTTATTTTTTCCGCCTTCCGGAAACGCTTTGCCCCAAGCCAGAACTTCAGATTGATTTTGTTTTTCCCGCGGGCGCGTTCAAGCGCTTTGATCAGGAGAAATGTTTTCTTATTCGCCAGGATGTCGCCGCCTGTTTGTTTGCCGAACACATCAGGATCCGCGAAAGCGTCAAGGAGATCATCTTTTAATTGGAATCCCATGCCGACAGCTATTCCAAACTCACGAAGTGCATTTCGGTCACTCTCCGGAGCATCTGCGAGCATCGCACCGAGTTCCAGACTAAACCCCAGTAACACCGCGGTTTTGAACCGGATCATTTTGAGATACTCCGTCTCCGTAACTGAGGCCTTCGTTTCAAAATCCATGTCCCATTGTTGCCCTTCACAGACCTCAGCTGCGCATACATTAAATACACCGACGACGGCCGCGAACTTTTCAGGTTCCAGCGTTCGAAACATTTCGTACACTTTCACAAGCATGACGTCTCCGGAAAGTATCGCTGTGTTCGTATCCCACTTCTGATGTACGGTTGGCTTACCGCGCCGGAGCGGCGCCTTGTCCATGATGTCGTCGTGCATCAATGTGAAATTGTGAAACGCCTCAACGGCCACTGCATACGGTGCAATGCGTTCAACATCGGAGCGATATAACTGATACGCCAGCAGGGTGAGCATCGGCCTGAGACGTTTACCGCCAAGACCCATGATGTAGCGTATCGGTTCATACAGCGACTGCGGTTCTTTGCCAAATCGCTGGCGACGGATTTCACCCTCAATAATTTGCAAATTCTTTTTAAGCACGGGGTCGGACATTAGACGATGCGCGTGAATTCAGCATGCAATAATCAGAACTTTTCGTTACTGATTAACTGTAATGGCGACTTTTTGTTTTGAACGTTAATCACCCCACTCGTCATCGTCGTAGACCGGTTTGGTTTTGGAACGTGAAGAAGCAGATTTTCGGTCGTCAGCAAAGACCAGGTCGATGAGTCGTTTGTCGATATCGGTTTTCTTCACGCGCACCTTAACGCGGTCACCAAGTGTGTAGATTTTCCTCTTCCGGCGCCCGACGACACGATAGTTGCGTTCATCAAATTCGTAATAGTCGTCGGTAAGATCCGCGAGCCGTATCATGCCCTCACATTTTGTTTCTATAATCTCAACGTAGAGTCCCCATTCAGTAACGCCAGAAATAAGGCCTTCGTAAACGCGATCCTCGGCATTTGCCATGAATTCAACCTGCTTGTATTTGATCGACGCCCGCTCGGCATCAGCGGCTCGTTTTTCGCGTTCGGAAGTATGAATACACTGTTCCTCGTAATCACCCTTGTTGACCGGCTTGCCGCTGTCAAGGTAATGTTGTAGCAACCGGTGCACCATCATGTCTGGATAGCGGCGAATTGGCGACGTAAAGTGTGTATAGTGCTGGAACGCAAGTCCGAAGTGCCCTTTGGCGTCGGTTGTGTATTTCGCCTTGGCCATGGTTCTGATCGCGAGTTGTTCCAGAATATTCTGCTCCGGCTTTCCCTCGATAGCTTCCATCAATTTGTTCAGGGATGAACTGATCGATTGTTCGTCCACAGTCATTTTATGGCCGAACTGTTTTGCAAAAACTGAAAAGTCTTTGACCTTTTCCGGATCGGGAAAATCGTGCGTGCGATATACAAATGTGTTTTTCTCCTTCCCTTTATTAATGTTGTACACGAATGTCGCAACCTGTTTATTGGCAAGGAGCATAAATTCTTCAATCAGCTTGTGGGCATCTTTCCGAATCTTCGGAATCACCGCGAGAGGTCTGCCTTTTTCATCGAGTTTGAACTTCACCTCGGTGGTTTCAAAATTCACGGCACCCTTACGGAAACGTTCCTTCCGCAACTTCTTCGCCATTGTGTTGAGAATTCTAAGTTCATCGGCGAGTTCACCTTTTCCATCTTCGAGAATGGTTTGCGCCTCCTCATATGTGAACCTGACATTGGAATGAATGATCGTCCGGCCAAACCATTCATTGATGATCTTTGCCTTTTCATCCATCTCGAACACGGCAGCAAACGTGAGTTTGTCTTCATTGGGTCGGAGTGAACACAACTGGTTAGACAGGCGCTCCGGCAACATCGGTATCGTCCGATCCACCAGATAAACAGAAGTGGCGCGATCAAAAGCTTCCTGATCAAGCAAGGTTTTTGGCTCGACGTAGTGCGTTACGTCGGCAATATGAATTCCGATCTCGTAGTTTCCATTATCGAGCATTCTGAACGAAAGCGCGTCGTCAAAATCTTTCGCATCCACGGGGTCAATGGTAAACGTTGTGATTCCGCGGAAGTCACGGCGTTTTGCAATTTCTTCCCGGGTTATTCCCTCATCGATTGCGTTGGCCTCACTTTCGACGCGAACATCAAAACGGAACGGCAGATTGAATTCCGCCATGATCGAATGAATTTCAGCCTCGTTTTCGCCGGCGCGCCCGAGCACTTCAATAACCTTAGCCTCGGGTTTTTTGTCCTGGCCACCCCAGTCAATTACCTCGACGATAACTTTGTCTCCTGTACGTGCCCCGAAGATGTTTTCAGGATAGACATAAAAGTCCTGATGCATTTTCCGGTAGTCGGCCACTACAAATGCATAGTTTTTCGAAACCTCGATTTTCCCAACGTAACGCGACCGGTTTCTTCTGACGACTTCAACGACTTCACCTTCCGGGTGGTCACCGTGACGCGTAGGGTAAACGTTGATTCGTACGGTATCACCATCAACGGCGCTGCCGAGGTCGCGTGCCTTGATGTAGACATCCCGACGGTCGTCGCCGATCTTTACATAAGCAAACCTCGAACTGACATGATCGACGATGCCTGTTATCCCTTCATCATTGCCTGCGATAAAATAGCCGCCTTTATCATTTGAACGAATTACGGCATCGTCTTCAAGTTGATAAAGCACCAGCGTTGCCTGCTTGATGTCATCTCGTTTTTTTAAGCCAAGCTTTTTCGCGATTTGTTTTATCGTTGCCGGCTTTCCCGGGTATTCCTGCAGTATTGCGAGTATTGACTCCCGGAGTACAACTTTCTGCGACTGGGCTTTCGATCGTTTTGACTGTTCGCGGGCAGTTCGTTTTTTTATTTTTTTCATTAAATGGTAGTTCGTTGGAAAGGACGGATCACGAGGCAGTAGTGACAACCAGTTCGTTCGGCAGTTGAATGCATTTCATTTTCAAAAATAGTTGTGCCAAAACGACCACGTCCCGAAGGCAGTAGTCGCGGATCCTTAAAAGACCATCTTCGCGATGGTAAAGTGCATTCACCTGACTGCCGTCAAAATCGCTTTTGCTCGTGGGTATGTCGAATATTGCGGCAAGCAGGTCGAGAGAAGTGTAATGTTTGTAGTCACCGAATTTCCAGAGTTCCATGGTATCAAGGTGCTGTACTTCCCATGATTTCTTGCCACTCAGGTTTAGCAACGCAGGCAATGGGATGCAGTTAACCAACATCCTCCTGCATAAATAAGGGAAGTCAAACTCTTTCCCGTTGTGAGCGCAAAGTCTTGTTGCCGGATCAAGTTTGTCCAGCATCGTTTTAAAATCAGTAAGCAGCGTTTTTTCATCGTGGCCATAGTATGCCTTGGTACGCAGCATCAATTCACCGGCATCATTCTCAGCGAATCTGCCAACGACAATGCAAATAACGCGACCGAATTCGGCATAGATCCCGGCTCTGTCGTGATAAAGCTGTTCATCCGACACACCGGTATCGCGTTTCAGAAAGCCGGCCTTCCGGGCCCATTGTGTTTTGAGCCTTTCGTCGAGCTGTGAATAATCATAATGATGGGCAACGGTTTCGATATCAAGAAAGACGATATCCCGAATTTCAGGAGACATGATTTAATGTTTAGTGTTAAAAGTAAGAATTGCAACGGGGTAAAAAAACAGGTTCGCTCTTTACATCTTTAGGTTTCTGTTGGCTAACGGTTAAACAAAAATAACATCAGGAATGAAGAACCCCTTCCAGGTTTAACTCCTTTATAAAGGAAACGTTTTCCTCCCGTATCGCATCGGGTACAAAGACAAATCGTTTATCAAATATTTCGCGGCCGACATAATAGCTCACCCAATATTCATTGGTCAGATGAAATACAGCCGGATCAATCGGTTCCACGAGCATTGATGAATGTGCGGGCACGGTTTCCAGAAAATGACGAAGGACGGAAGTGCGTTGTTGTTCACCATCTTTCACGCCATAGCCCTTACTTGAAACCAGCGTATTTTCTATGGGAAAGTCGTTGTTATTGAGCAAGTATACTTTCCAAACCGTTTCAGCGGATTGACTTTCCCGCGCGACAGCAAGGGTAACATTTCTGACTTCCGGTATGTTAATATCCCTGATCATAAAACCTCCATGCTAAATAGCGAACTCAGGTGGCTGCGAAGCCTGGTGGCAATCGCCTGCATATCCTGCCGCTGCTTTAGTTCGGCCTCGAGCGATGTTACCGCCTTCCCGTCAATGCCACACGGAATGATGTACTCAAAGTAACGCAAATCTGTATTAACGTTAAAGGCAAGACCGTGCATCGTAACCCATCGGCTGGTTTTGACCCCAAGCGCGCAGATTTTCCTCGCGCGGGTCGGATCGTCGAAATCAATCCACACACCGGTTAGCCCTTCAATCCTGCCGGCAATCAGGCCTACATCACGACACGTTAGAATCACGGCCTCCTCAAGTGTCCGCATGTACCGGTGTATATCAGTGAAGAAGTTTTCGAGATCAATAACAGGATACACGACAATCTGGCCGGGACCATGATAGGTAATATCGCCACCTCTGTTAATGTGATAATAGGTTGCCCCCAGCTGTTCCAACTCCTCCTTCGTTACGAGCAGATTAGATTCCTTGCCGCTTTTTCCCAGCGTAAATACGTGCGGATGTTCACAAAAGATGAGGTAATTGTCTGTCTCTTTCTGATCTGACCCATTCTCGCGGTTATGAGATTTGATCGCGAGTAACTTTTGAAAGAGTTCCGTCTGATAATCCCACGCAGCCTTGTAATCAATTAACCCGAGATCTACGCCGGTTGTTTTTTTGTTTATTCGAACGTTCACCTGGTTTTCGCAAGCTCCTCCTTGAGGTAAGTAATAGATTCAGCTCCATCCGGTTCCACGCCGTTCTCGCGCGCGAGGAAAAATGAGATCCAGTCGGTAAGGTGAATGAGGTAGTAATACTGTTCAAGCAATGAGGCACCTTCACCGATGATGTCGATAATCGGATTTGATTTCTTTTCAAAAATCTCGCGGCAGATTTCCATTCGTCGTTCCACGCGTTCGTGATCGTGATCCGAATACATATAAACCGGTTGAAGCATTGGGATGAGGTTCTCAGGGAAACGCCATCCGGCAAGTTCGTTGTGGTTCATTTCGGGGAACGTATTAATGTGGGCCATTTGCTTGGCGTTTTCATTCAGCTGTTGCTGGAACCGCAGCGCAATGGCAAAAAGCCGGCTATCGCAATAAATCACAGGCAGGCGACCTTTCAGTTTTCTGGCAATAATTTCGGCTTCATTCTGAATACCCTTCGATCCGCGATCGAGATACTCGATGGCATTTTCGGTCTCCTTGATAAAAGCGGCGCCGATCAGATTCGTGTGGTACAATACGTACAACAACGCAAGCAGATTGTACGCGAGCATTCCTCGCGGACTATCCGATCCAGGGGGCAGTTGGATGTAAAAGAGATTATACTCGCGGCAGATGTCCAGGAGTTTACCACCCGATGACACACCTATTACATGGGCACGTTTGAGCAGCGCCTTGTTCATGGCAGCTACCGTTTCTTCCGTGTTGCCACGATAAGAGCACGCGATAAAAAGAGTGTGCGGGCTTACGAACTGAGGAATGTTATAGCTCTTACAAATCGTAATCGGAATCGGAATCCTGCCAAAGGTAAGCGACTCTACCAGGTTTGCCGCAATGCCGGAGCCTCCCATGCCGGCAATTACGATATTGCGGATATCGCTTCCTGGTCGATCCAGGTCAAGCGTCTGACCGATCTTGAGCGCATCCGAAAGTTGCCGTGTAAACCCTTCGATATTTTTTTTCGTCACCGACATAAATCGTAAATTCAATTTCAAATGTAGGAGATAATTGCGACCGATAAAATTGAAACCGTTGTGAGCGATCAAATCAAAACCGGAAACATTGGCGAAAACCTCGCCGCACGTTACCTGAAAGAAAAGGGATACGAAATTCTCGCCCGTAATTTCCGCCACGGAAAAGCGGAAATCGACCTTATCGTTAGAAAGGACAACTGGGTGTTATTTGTGGAAGTCAAAACCCGCAACTCATCGGATTATGGTGAACCCGAAGACTTCGTCCTGACACAGCAGGCCGGAAGAATTTTTGATGCAGCCGAAGAGTGGATTTATTCAACCAACTGGGAAGGCAACATTCGCTTCGACGTTGTCTCTGTAAAACCGGGAGAAGCTCCTGAAATCGACCACTTCGAAGACGCTATTAACTAACGGTCACCGTCGGGCCATTTTGTTGTTCCGGTAAATTTCCTTGCCGTTTTCGTTCCACTCAGCCTTGACGTACGGCCTCACGCTCTTGTCAAATGCTTCTTTCGGATACGTAACGATTTTTTTGCGCCTGCCATTCGGGTAATATTCAATCCAGTCGCCCACGCGTTGATTCCAATGGTATTCGCCCTGTACGGCCAGCATTCCGTTTTCGTGGAAAAAGTAATAGTAGCCTTCCTTTTCGCCGTATTCAATCGGAAGCATTTCCTTCATCTTCTTCCGTTCGACGGGGTCGTAGTATGAAACAAGCGACTCCTTTGGCCAACCCCGGAAGTATTTCTCTTTGTCGAGAAGCACACTATCTCTGCCGTACTTCAGCCAACGGCCGTGTTTTGTTCCTTTAAAAAAAATTCCTTTTTCCAGAACGATCTCGCCCTGGCGTCTCTCATAAGGCCCATGCAGGAGAACTCCCTTGTTTGGGTCGAACTTCTGCGTCACGCGAATTTCCTTCCGCGTGAAATCGTACCAATAAATGTCACGGACAAAACCCTGGGGCTTCTCAGGTTTCTTCAAATAATAGAAAGTTTCATAAGTGACGCGATTGCCGTATCCTTTTCGTGTGAACCCCTTTTTTGTTTTGATTCCGTAGAATACCTTCTTTTTTACTTTCTTTTTCTTGGGTTGTTCGACCTCCTCCTCCTGACCGAAGTCGAGATTGACCGGTGTGTCGACCGCAAATTGCTGGTCCTGAGGCTCAGCGTCCTGGGGCGTTTCAGTCTCCTGACCGAAAGCGCCGAAGGCAAGGAGCAGTCCGCCGAAAAATAGGATATAGTGCCGCATAAGGTGGTGGCGTTTTTCCGGGAACGAAATTAGGCAAAAAAAATTATGTTCCGGCGATCACTTCGGCAGGATGACATACATCGACATGTTCCTGAACTTCCGCTCCGTCCTGCTGGTATTTTGATTTATGCTTTTAAATTGCAGGCCGAAAAACTGCAGGATGATTCGGGTTTACACCATACAGGGCAACAGACTTCAGCAGCACAAAGGGCCTGCTTTGAATGAAGTCATGGGTATTCCCAATATCCAGTGGATTGATCTCCAATCACCATCGCAACAGGAGCGCGAATTCGTAGAAAAGAACTACAAAATAGAATTCTTTACGTCGCAGGAGGTTCAGGAAATCGAAAGCAGTTCCCGTTTTTTTGAAACTGACGAAACTGTTGAGATCAACCTTGGGTTTATCGGAATTGAGTCCGGAGAAATGAACGTCCAGAACGTTACGTTCATTTTGAAAGAGAACATGCTGTTTACCTATCGCCAGAGCGACCTGAAGATTTTCGCCGAGTCGGTTCGTAAGCTAAAGACTGCCGGGTCGACAGCAACTTTTGATAATCGCCAGTCAGGACTCAACATTTTCCTTACGATCCTTGAAACACGTATTGACAGCGATGCGGATCTTATTGAAGGTATCAACCGGAAGGTAAACGTGATCAGTAAGGAGCTGATTGCGCGGAAGTCCCTGAATGAAGACTTGCTGCTTGGCATCGCTCAACTTCAGGAAAATACAATGCTGTTGCATCAGACCATCACAGAAAAGCAACGCGTAGTGAGTTCGTTGATTCGCATCCAGGAGTTTAACCGACTCGAGAATGAGCGGTTTAAGATTATTTTGAACGACATTGGTTCCCTGCTCCAGCACTCGCAGTTCAGCGCCGAACGACTGGAATATCTGCAAAATACATTCCTCGGTCTTGTAAACATCGAGCAGAACACCGTCATAAAAATCTTTACGGTTGTGACGGTTGTTTTCGCGCCGCCGACGCTCATTGCATCTGTCTATGGCATGAACTTCACATTCATGCCGGAACTCAGGTGGCCTTTTGGCTATCCCTTTGCCGTGGCGCTGATGATCCTTTCATCGCTGACATTCCTGTGGTATTTCCGGCGAAAGAAATGGTTATGATGCGGCTCGCATGGCTGCCACTTATCGCGTGCGTTACTGCTATCGATGCATCGGCACAGGACCGCCGACTGATAATTCGTGATTTTCCGCTCAGCGCAACGGATACCATATTTGTCGCGGACAGCATCGCGCTCGCCAACAGCAGCCCCGCGTTTGATCTGACGCAGCCGATAGTTTACTACGCCAGACAGGAGCAGGCTGGTTTCGAAATTGTGGCCGTCAATTACGAGACGCGTGAGCAGAAACCTGTTCACCATGGGTCAGGCACGCCCTCTGCAATTCGCATACATCCGGGCGGGAAATCCATTTCATGCCTCGTGCGCGCCGACTCACGTTCAACCCTTTTGCAGATACCAACTGACGGAGGGAACGTCAAGACAACGGAGTTACCCGTGTCGACATCGAACTTCATGTGGCTTGATGACAACAACATTTTCATCATCCGTGAGGGCAAGCCGAACACGCTCGAGCTGATGACACTTCGTCCACAGCGCAGCACACCTGTCTCGCAGCATGTAGCCGGGTCGTTGGCCAAAGCTGCTGATGAGGGCTCATTCGCCTTTATCCATAAACTTTCCGTGGACTCATGGAGCATCAAAACTGTTCGCACCGACGGATCAATAAAAATACTTGCGGAGTCACTTCCAGAAACGGAGGTTTTTACGCTTACGCGCGACGGCGCGCCGCTCTCGGTCACTGATAATAAACTACTTCTATTTGAACGAAAGCGCAACGAATGGCGTGAACTTCCGAATGGTAACGTGACTGGCAATGTCCTCTACATGGAATTCAATCCATACCAGGACAAGCTCGCCCTGTTGATTGAGCCTGAACATTGAAATTTTTAGTCTAGTGAATAAACCTCAGCATATCGCGGTCTGCGGAAACATCGGTTCCGGTAAGACAACACTTACCGCAAAGCTTGCCAAACATTATGGTTGGCAACCCTTGTTCGAATCAGTGGACGACAATCCATATCTGCGCGACTTTTACCAGGACATGAAACGTTGGTCTTATCATGTTCAGATATATTTTCTCAATACACGATTCAAGCAGGTTCATCAAATCCGCGGAAGCGAAAGGACTACAATTCAGGACCGGACCATCTACGAAGACGCGTACATCTTTGCCGCCAATCTCCACCGGAGTGGCTTTATCTCGGACCGGGACTACCAGAGTTACCTCGACCTTTTTAATTCGATGATAAACTTTGTGCGTCCACCGGACTTGCTGATCTACCTGAAAGCGGACATTCCGAAACTGGTTCGTCAGATTGAAAAACGCGGGCGCGACTACGAGTACTCCATCAGTCTTGAGTATCTCAAGAACCTGAATCAGCATTACGAAGAATGGATCGGAGATTACCGAGATGGAAAACTGCTGATCATTGACGTTAACGATCTCGACTTCGTAGCCAACATCGAGGACTTCTCCTACGTTGTTAACCGGGTTGACCTTGAGCTGAACAACCTTTTCAGTTAGGACTGTTTCGTACCACCTTTGGAAATATTGAAAATCCGGCTTTCGACACCGGAGGCACGCGCTAATCCACTATATTTGGCGCTTGTTTTTAAACATGGAATACATTAACGGAGTCTATACTATTCAGGGAATTGCGGCGACTGACCTCGCCGCAGAATTCGGTACACCCCTGTTCGTTTACGACGGAGCGAAGATTACCGGCCAGATCAATCGCCTTCGAAACGCCTTTGGCAGTACACGTGTGCGTATCAAGTATGCAGCAAAGGCTCTTACGAATATTTCCATTCTTAAACTCATCAGAACAGCAGGAGCAGAAATTGAAGTTGTCTCCCTCCAGGAAGCTGCGCTTGCAATAAAGGCGGGCTTTACTCCCGCGGAAATAACATTTACGCCCAGTGGTGTTCATTTCAGCGAAATAGAGCAAGCCGTGTCGTCAGGTTATTCTGTGAACATCGATAATCTGTCAACACTGAAAAAGTTTGGCGAGAAGTACGGCGCCACTTACGGATGTGGTATTCGTATCAATCCCCACATCCTCGCCGGTGGGAACCTTAAGATCTCGACCGGTCATATCAATTCAAAGTTTGGAATATCGATAGACCAGCTTGATCAGATACTCGATGTTGTAAGGACGTATTCCATTCCGGTACGCGGCCTTCATATTCACACGGGCTCGGACATTACAGACGCAGATGTATTCCTTCAAATGGCTGACGTATTGTTCCGCGCAAGCGAACATTTTGAGTCTCTGAAATTCCTGGACTTCGGCAGCGGATTTAAGGTGGCATATAAAGACGGCGACAAGGTCACCGACATTGAACAACTCGGCACCAAACTCAGTGCGGCGTTTAACGCGTACTGTGAATCAAAAGGACGCGACCTTGAACTTTGGATCGAACCTGGAAAGTTTGTGGTGAGCGAGTCAGGTTCGTTCCTGGTTGAAACCAACGTCGTCAAACAAACCGGCTCGACAACTTTTGTTGGCGTGAATTCCGGTTTGAACCATCTTATCCGGCCTATGATGTACGACGCGTATCACCACATCGTTAATGTGTCGAATCCAGGCGGCGCTGAAAGGAGGTACACGGTGGTAGGATATATCTGCGAAACGGACACATTCGGGGCGGACCGTCTTCTTACGGAAGTTCGCGAAGGTGATATCCTTGCCATGCGAAATGCAGGAGCATATTGTTTTTCGATGTCGTCCAACTACAATTCGCGGCTCAAACCGGCCGAAGTCCTTGTGTTGAATGGAAAAGCACACCTTATTCGCGAGCGGGAGCGGTTCGAAGACCTGTTAAATCATCAGATTTTGATTGATTTTTAGGCCTTGGCCCACTTTTGACGGGACCTGTCGGCATTTTTAGCTGGTGCAGAACTTCTTGCTATCCGGCGAATGTTGTTTTAACATTCCGTTAGGTTTATAGATTTGAACGATTGCTTACTTTAGAACCCAATTATCAGTAATGCGGAAAATTCTTTCTGTCTCGTTTTTTCTCCTGATCTCTCTACAGCTGCCCGCGCAGATACTGAAACCGGTTTCAATCACCACCGAGGTGAGTAAGAATGCGGTTAAGACCGGCGAAGAAATCGACCTTGTGTTCAACGCCACAATCAACAAAAACTGGTACATGTATACCACCGGTTTTGATCCGGACTGCGGCCCGATTCCATTGACAATCGACCTTCAGGCAAATGATGCCTTTGAACTTGTAGGGAAACTTACGGCGGTGGGAGACTTAAGTAAACATGATGCAAATTTCGATTGTGATGTCCGATACGTCGAAGGGAAAGGTCAGCTGCGCCAGCGCATAAAGGTCCTCAAACCAGGCCCGCTTCAGATTATTGGCGAATTTGCGGGCCAGGCGTGTTCGAACATTGACGGTCAATGTGTCCAGATTGGTGACGACCTGTATTTTGCAGAGATCAATGTTACAGGTGCGGCAACAAAGACAACACCGGCAACTGAACACAAAAACGAGGAGAAGCAAGACGACAAAGCTTCCGTAACTACAGTCCCGCCCGACACAACCAGTGCGGCCGCGACTCAAACGGATGCAGCCACAACATCCAATGCCGCGTCCACCATCGGTGCAAAGAACAAGGGACCCATTCTCGATCCTGATCTCGTACAGGAAGAAACAAAGCAGCAGAGTTTCTGGGGATTCTTTCTCCTCGCATTCGTCGCGGGGCTGGCGGCTTTGTTGACACCATGCGTTTTCCCAATGATTCCGATGACTGTGAGTTATTTCACCGCTCCGGGAAGAACGCGTTCGCAGGCAGTACTATACGGTCTTTCCATTATCGTGATATACACACTCATCGGGGCTGCACTTGCGCCGTTGATGGGTCCTGAGACCGCCAATCACCTCTCAACGGAATGGCTACCTAACATTATCTTCTTTTTGGTGTTCATCGTTTTTGGTCTTTCTTTTCTTGGTTTATTCGACATAACCTTACCTGGTACATTTGTCACGAAAGTTGACCGTCAGGCCGACCGTGGTGGACTAATCGGAGTATTCTTCATGGCATTCACACTCGTGCTCGTTTCATTCTCGTGCACAGGACCAATCGTTGGAAGTATCCTCGTAAGTTCCGCTGGTGGTGAGTTTCTGAAACCCATTATCGGCATGTTTGGCTTCGCGCTCGCGTTTGCCATTCCGTTCACGGTATTCGCCATCTTTCCGCGCTGGCTGAGCTCACTTCCAAAATCAGGGGGATGGCTGAATTCGGTAAAAGTTGTACTCGGTTTTATAGAGATCGCCCTGGCTTTCAAGTTTTTGAGTATCGCAGATCAGGCCTTTCATTGGGGGATTCTGGATCGCGAAATCAACATCGCCATCTGGATTGTTGTCTCGATCCTTATTGGCGCATACCTGATGAAATTCTTCAGATTACCCGGTGACACGGGAAAAGACATCGAGGATCCAAGGGTTTCAATTCCCAGGCTAATTCTGGCCATGGTCATGTTTACGTTCACTGTGTATCTGACCCCCGGGATGTGGGGCGCGCCACTCAAAGCCCTTGCCGGATACCTTCCTCCGATGCATACGCACGATTTCGACCTTTACGGAGCCTCCCGAAGTGCTTCGCCAACGGACTTGTGCGATGAGCCCATATACGGCGATCTTTTACATCTGCCGCATGGGTTGAAAGGCTATTTCGATTATGATCAGGCCATAGCCTGCGCGCGCGCCCAGAATAAACCATTATTTATCGACTTTACCGGTCATGGTTGCACGAATTGCCGGGAAATGGAAGCCGTAGTCTGGGCGGATCCCGAAGTACAGAAACGCCTCCAGGAAGATTATGTTATGGTAGCCCTTTATGTGGACGACAAGACCGAACTACCTGAAAATGAATGGTATACGGCTGCCGACGGCAAGATCAAGAAGACCATCGGAAAACAGAATGCCGATTTGCAGATTACGAATCTCAACAACAATGCACAGCCCTTTTATGTGCTGGTAGGGAAGGATGAAAGGGTTCTCGTGTCTCCCTATGGGTATGACCGGGACCCGTCCAAATTTGTTGACTTCCTGGATCGCGGTAAGCAGAAGTTCGAAGAACTCTATTAGGCCTATGCATGGTTTCGCGCGATGCGCGAAACCGCTGGACCAAACGGTTCAAACAGGGCAAATTCTTACTTCAACCTCTGCTTAGTTAGCGGGCTGCAGTATTTTGATTTTCTGGGGTTTGCAGTATATTTGAAAACGTGCTTTGATGGACGGCATTTTTTGCCAAAGCACCTATATTTGAAACCTGTATTTTTTAACCTTTCAAGCGTAGACACTCATGAGAAAAAGCGTTGTTGCTCTAATCGTACTCGCCGTAATCGCGTCTGGTGTGGTATTGTTCAACATGTTCTACTTGCCGCGGATTGCGTCAAATGAACAAGAGAACATATCAATGGACACGACAACTGTTGAGGAGCCTGTTAAGGAGCCAACGACACTTTATGGTCTGGTGGTTGACAACCAGATTGTGATTGAAGACAGGATCAAAAGAAATCAACGCCTTACCGATATTCTTGGTCCTCACAATATATCCTTCAAACAAATCCACGAACTCTCACGGATTTCAAAAGAAGTATTCGATGTCAGAAAGATCGCTGCTGACAAGAAGTACATATTAATCTGCGATCAGGATTCTTTAAAGACGGCTCGCGCACTTGTATATGAACCGAACGCGATTGATTATGTAGTGTTCAATCTGCAGGATTCCCTGTCGGTGAACATTTACCAGCGTGAGGTTGTGACCGTTGAAAAGACCGTTACGGGCGAGATTCTTTCAAACTTATCAGAGACAATAGAGGAGCTGGGAATTTCCCATGAGCTTACAAACAAGTTCGTCGATATATTCGGATGGCAGGTTGATTTTCAGCGTCTGCAAAAGGGAGATAAGTTCAAACTGATCTATGAGGAAAACCAGGTCGACGGGAATTATGTAGGCATTAACAAGATCACGGCGATTTATTTCGAACATTTCGGACAGCCGTACTACGCGATTCCGTATGATCAGGGGGATGGCGTAAGCTTTTTCGATGTCGATGGTATGAGTTTGCGCAAAGCACTCTTGCGCTATCCGATCGAGTTTACGCGTATCAGTTCGCGCTATTCACAAAACCGATTCCACCCCGTTCGTAAAGTATACCGGGCTCACCTGGGAACTGACTTCGCCGCACCCACGGGAACGCCTATCCGTGCCGTTGGTGATGGTACCGTTGAGGAAGCTCAGTATAAATCGAATAATGGTAACTACGTAAAAATTCGCCATAACGCGACCTATACAACACAATACCTTCACATGTCGCGCATCGCTTCCGGAGTTCGCGCCGGCACGCGCGTTCGGCAGGGTCAAACGATTGGCTATGTGGGAAGTACCGGTCTGGCTACTGGTCCGCACCTGTGTTACCGGTTCTGGAAGAATGGAGTACAGGTAGACGCGCTTAAGGTTGACCTTCCGCCGTCTGAACCCATTCGAAAAGAAAATATGGAAGCGTTCGAAGTGGTAAAGAAAGACATCATGGGAAGACTCGACGCGATATCCTTTTCAGGACAGGATACGATGGCCAGACTATAATCTTTCTGTAAGCGCTTCGTTGAGACCTGGGGTGGAATCCCACCCTTGTTTTTACCTTTGACAGACTTGCATGAAGCGCCTGTTAACGATATTTCTTCTCTCTTTTTTCACGTGGTGCGCCCATGGACAAAAAGTGGGCATCGTGCTTAGCGGCGGTGCGGCGAAGGGCCTTGCACACGTCGGCGTACTGAAAGCGCTTGAAGAAAACGAAATCCCCATAGACTACATTGCGGGCACTTCAATGGGAGGAATCATCGGCGGGTGTTACGCCGCGGGAATGAGCCCCGAAGAAATTGAACGCATGGTGCTGTCAGACCAGTTTCTCGGCTGGGTTAGCGGAACGAGCGAAGCCGGGTACAACTACTTCTACCACAAACGCAGTCCAAACCCGGGCTTTCTCACCGTTTCGATGGCGCTGGATTCAACTTTCAACCTGTCTTTCAATTCCAGTATCGCCAACGACGTCAGCCTGAATTTTGCCCTTTCAGAAAAGATGGCGCAGGCTTCCGCCATTTCGCAAGATAACTTTGACAGTCTTTTTGTTCCATTGCGTGTCGTCACTGCTGACATTTTCACACAGAATGAAGTTGTCCTTTCGAAAGGTTCATTAAGCGACGCACTCAGGGCGACACAAAGTGTACCGTTCTTTTATCGTCCGATCCGGGTCGACGGAAAGTACCTTTTCGACGGCGGCGTTTACAACAACTTCCCGGTTGACGTGGTTCAAAACGATTTTGCACCGGATGTAGTCATCGGCGTGAACGTGTCGACCAAAATCTTTGACGAATATCCGTACGATAATGATGAGAAGCTCATTTCGAAGTCGCTGCTTTTTATGCTACTCGACAAGTCAGACCCAAGTCTGATCTCCGATAGCGGCGTTTTCATTCAACCAAATTTGCGCGGCTACACTTCGTTTGATTTTGCCCGCGCAAAAAGTCTGATTGACAGCGGGTACAAGCAAACCATGAGGCAGATGGATGAAATCAAGTCCAAGATTGCGCGACGAGTAACATGTGACTCGATTTGTCTGAGAAGAAACGAGTTCAACAATCGTAACAAGCCGTTCATGTTTGGAAAACTGAGCTTCGAAGGATTTAACTCGAGACAACGGGGGTATATACGCCAGGTCTTCAAGACACCGCGAAATTATAACGGACCCGTTCATTACTCTCAGATCAAGAAGGGTTATTTCAGACTCGTTTCCGAAGAGTATTTCATGAACGTCTATCCAAAGATTTATTATGATACTGCCGAAGACGAGTTTCGTCTTCAGCTAACGCGACGACCGCAGCAGAACTTTCTGGTTGATTTCGGAGGCGTGATCGCCAGTCGTGACATCAGCAACATCTACCTTGGGTTGAATTACTACTGGTTTACACGAATCCTGGGTCACGCACAGCTCAACCTCCAATCCGGAAATTTCTACCGGTCCGGTCTGGCTACTGTTCGATTCGACGTCGCGACGCCGTTTTTCGTTCAGCCTTTCATCGGATTCAACAGCTGGGACTATCTCGAAAGTGAAGATTTGCTGAAGGACGTCGCCCCTGGTATCGAGCCAACTGTACTCGAACGAAAGAGTCGGAAAGCAGGTGTGGTAGTTGGTGTACCACTCAAACATTCGATGAAATTGACGGGCGAGTTCGAAGGATTTACGAACAGCGATCGCTTTGTAAATGGTGATGTGTTCATATCGACCGATACCCTGGATGAAGTTCACCTCGGAGGTTACCGTACGGGAATCGGAATTGAATTGAGCTCGCTAAACCGCAAGCAATACGCATCTGGTGGCCGCGCCTTCTCCTTGAAAGCGCACTATTACAACACGACTGTCAGACATAAGCCGGGAAACACGTCACTGAGCCAGGAGACAGACCGATCATCGTACGACTGGTTCCGCGTGCGGCTCACCGCAGAGCAATACTTTGGACGGGGCCGCTTCAGACCGGGATATTATTTTGAAGCAGTGACTTCAAACCAACCCGTCTTCCAGAACTACATGACCACACTTACCAATGCACCGGCATTCCATCCAATGCAGGATTCGAAGACGCTGTTCCTCCGGAATTTTCGGTCCTTCAATTTTGTCGCCGCAGGAATGCGCAACGTCATATCATTAAAAAAGAAGCTGGACTTACGACTTGAAGGCTACGTGTTCAAGCCATTCGATTTCCTGGAAGAAAACACACTGCAGGAAACGGTGATCGTGAATGACTTTGAGAAGTTTTTTGTCGCCGCAACGTCGACACTGGTCTACCATTCGCCAATAGGCCCGGTAAGTGTCTCGCTGAACTATTACGATGACGATCGAAACAATTTCGGTGCTCTCGTTCACGTAGGCTTTTTGCTTTTCGACCGGCATCCGCTTGAGTAGCGGTGTAGAGGTATGATTCGCCGTCGAATTGCAGCGACGTGGACCATTCCGGTTCAAAATCCCATCTTTTTATACACCTTTCTCCTTCCTAGTAAATTTTTATTTAAGTTTATCGGTCTAAAAATCCTAACTATAGTATAGATGATGCGACATTTTTTCCTGGTTTGTTTCGTCGCGTTGACAACCGGATTCGCGAATGCGCAGGTGGTCCAATGGGCATCTGACGTGATTGAATTCTCCTCCGAACTAACGCCCATCCAGTATTCGGCAAAACAGGTTTTGGGAAAACCGAACGTTCTTCCTGCCGGTGGTCAAAGCCCGAATGCGTGGTCTCCTGACATGCCGAAGGGAAAGGAATTTATCAAACTCCGTTATGCCAACCCGATGAGCATCCGCCAGATTGCTATCGCCGAGTCACATAACCCAAGTGCTATCACCAGGATTGTCGCATACGACGAAAACGGAAAAGAGCACGAAATCAATTCGCTTGAGCCTGTTGCCGTACCGCTCAAAGGAAGAATGCTTAACGTGTTCATGGATCCGACGCCATACAAGGTTACTGCAATCAAGATTGAATTCGACGGCGCGCATCTTACTGACTACTTTGGCATAGATGCCGTTGCTATTTCAGATTCACAATACCCGATCATCGCCGATATTCCTACCATGCAACTTCTCGCATCCGGGATATTGATTGAAACGCTGGACAAAAATGTTAACAGCGATTACAGCGAACTCAACCCGGTTCTCTCGCCGGATGGAAAGACGCTTTACTTCAGTCGCGCCAATCATCCGGAGAACACCGGCGGTGTGAAGGATGGAGAAGATATTTGGTTTTCACAACTCGATCAGGATGGAAAATGGGAACTCGCCCGAAACCTGAAAGAGTTAAACACCGAAGGATCTAATACACTCAATTCAATTCAGGCGATAACACCGGACGGCAAGTCGGCAATTATGTTGATTGACAGCAAATCATCCGATGGAAAGAGCACCGGCATTTCTATCAGCTCCAACGTTTCGGGAGAATGGAGTGAACCTGTGCCCTTGAAGATTACGAACGATTACAACCGCGCGAAAAAATCAGACTACTTCCTTACCAACAATCGTCTCGTACTTTTGATGTCGGTACAACGCGACGACAGTTATGGGGATCGTGACTTGTACGTTTCGTTCATGGAAAAAGACAGCATGTGGACCGAGCCTTTGAATCTTGGCACAATCGTTAACACCGCCGCGGAGGAATCAGCACCTTTTCTCGATACCGATCACAAGACATTGTACTTTTCGTCGAAAGGATTCAGCGGGTATGGCGGCAGTGATATCTATGTAACGCGAAGGCTGGACGATACCTGGACAAACTGGTCTGATCCGGAAAACCTCGGCCCGACAATTAACTCGCCGCTAGAAGACCTTTTCTTCAACATCCCGGTCACAGGAGAGTACGCTTACTACTCTCGCGGAGTCAGCGACACGAATACCGACATCTTCCGCGTAAAGCTGCCCATACTCAAAACGGCCGAACCGTGGGTTACGATTTCCGGAAAGGTATCGGACAAGCGCACATTCAATCCGCTTTCTGCGCGCATTGTGTATCAGAAGACTGGTGGCGGAAAAGAGTCTGGAATTGCGACAACAAATCCGGAGACGGGATTTTATGAAATTCAACTTACAGCGGGTGGCACATATCGCGTGCACGCCGAAAATGAAAATGGAAAGAGCGAAGTTAAGGAAGTCAACCTGAAGAACGTACAGCCCAACCGTGTCATCAAGGATCAGGATTTTCTGCTGACGTCACCGCTCACGACTTCCTACCGCAGCGCCGTATATTTCGAGTCGAATAAGGCAACACTTAACAATGCGTCAAAGACCGAGCTAAACAAAATTGTTGCCCTGCTTAAAGAGCAGCCAGGGACAATTATCGAGTTGTCCGGTCACAGCGACAATGTTGGATCTGAAGCAACGAATCTCGCATTGTCTGAACAACGGGTGAAGGCAGTGTCTGGATATCTTTCGCAACAGGGCATTTCCGCAAACCGGATAAGAATAGAATTCCAGGGCTCGCGTCGACCACTCGAGTCCAATGAGACAGAACAAGGACGTGGAAAGAACAGAAGGGTTGAGTTTAAAATCTTGAAACTTTAATACCTAACGCCATGACTACTGGAATTATCAGAGTATTTACTTTTTGCCTGATTTCACTTCCGGGATTTTCACAATCGGCCGACACGGTGATTGTGGCTGAGGGAAGAATCTTCAACGCTGAAACAAAAGAACCTGTTCAGGCACGCATTCGTTATCAGAGTCTTCCGTACGGAAGCAGGATCGGTACGTTAAACAATTCGACGTATTCATTCCCGATGTTTGACAATGAAAAATATGCTATTGTAGTCGAAGCTGAGGGATATCTTCCCGCGAAATACATGCTTGATCCTGCCGAAGCGGACGATAGCGGCAAAGTTATCCGAAACATTGAGCTCACCGCCGGCCACAAGACAAATCACGCCCCGGGTCAGGTAATGCGTTTGAATAACCTCATCTTCCAGATGGGTAAGTCGAGAATCAGTCCTGAATCCTACGAAGAGTTGGAGCTTGTCGTGAAGATGATGAACGAGAATGCGCGGATGGTAATCCAACTCGAAGGCCACACGGACTACCTTGGAGATGCAAAGACCAATATGAAACTCTCCCAGGAGCGGGTTGACGCCGTCAAAAAATATCTCCGCAGCAAAGGTATTGCCTCCTCGCGTATCAAGACGAAAGCATTTGGTGGAACGATGCCGTTATCACGGGATGAGACCCCGGAAGCACATAGCCTGAACCGTCGCGTGGAGTTGCGTATCCTCGAAAACTAGACAATCCAATCTTCCAGCCGGAGGGCCACCATAGAATTGTGACAAGCACCTGATCAAACGAACGAATCTGAAATCAGGTCATTTTCCCGTATGTTTGTCACTCCATTAACCATGACAATCCCGGCAGCCGATAGCACGTCCCTTGTTCGCCAGATTTTTCTGATGCAGAAGGACTACAGTCAAACGCTGCGCCTGGAAGAATGGCAAGCGAGAAAAAGGAAGCTGCGGCGCCTTCGTTCATGGATACTTAATAACCGGTCACGCATTCACGAAGCTGCCTACCAGGACTTCCGAAAACCTGCAACGGAAGTAGATGCTATTGAAGTTTTCCACGTCCTGAACGAAATTCAGTTTGCGTCTAAGAACCTTCGCGATTGGGTCCGCCCTAAAAAGGTAGACGCCCCATGGACGTTTCTCGGCACGCGTTCAGTAATCCGGTATGAACCCAAAGGTAGCTGCCTCATTATCTCGCCATGGAATTATCCGTTCTCGCTTTCGGTCGGACCGCTGGTATCGGCGATTGCTGCCGGGAACACGGTAATTCTAAAGCCGTCGGAATTCACACCACATATGTCGGCGCTTCTCAGCGAGATGATGAAGGAGGTTTTCGAACAGCGCGAAGTGACAGTAATAGAAGGAGATGCTTCGGTAGCTACAGAATTACTCGCCTTGCCATTCGACCATATCTTTTTTACAGGAAGCCCGTCAGTGGGAAAGGTTGTAATGAAAGCCGCCGCCGAACACCTTACTTCGATAACGCTTGAACTCGGTGGTAAGTCACCGTGCATCGTTGCTGCTGACGCAAACCTGAACGATGCAGCAGAACGGATCGTCGTCGCAAAATTTGTCAACAACGGACAAACGTGTATTGCTCCTGATTACATTATCGCCGATAAAAGAATCGCCGATGCATTGACTGAAAAAATTTGCTCAAAGGTTCGCGAACGTTTCTCCGTCAACGGATCGTTTGCAAACTCGCCATCGTATTGCCGGATAGTCAACGCCAAACATTTCCGTCGGCTCGCTGAACTGGTAGCGGATGCTAAGGTCAAAGGCGCGCGAGTTGCAATGGAGGGAGAAATGGATGAGGCCGACCGGTTTATCGCTCCCGTTGTCCTCTCGGCGGTTTCGCCAGACGCACGCATACTTCAGGAGGAGATATTTGGTCCGATATTGCCTGTGATCACCACGAACAATGCCGAAGAGGCCATACGATTTGTGAATCAGAAGCCCAAACCGTTGGCGTTATACCTGTTCACCAAAAGTAGCGCAATCCGGGAGTCTATACTGCGTGGAACATCTGCCGGCGGTGTTTGTGTTAATGATTGTGGGATCCATTTCCTCCACCACGGCCTGCCATTCGGCGGTGTTAATACGAGCGGCCATGGCAAATCTCACGGCCATTTTGGATTTCTGGCATTTTCGAATGAAAAACCGGTCCTGCGACAAAGACCGGGCATGACATCCGTCAAAATGCTCTATCCTCCCTACACCGCAGTATCGCAACGCATTATGGACTGGTTCCTGAAGTTGTTCTAGATGACGAATATGTAATGTTACCCGTCGAATGCTCTAAAAATGTACGATTCGGTAAGCTAATTTTAGCCCAATATTGTTATCAGATTTTCAAACGGCTTTAACCATGAAAAAACCAGTAAAGTGGACCCTCATTATCCTTGGTGGATTGATCGTGTTCCTTCTTGCGGCGGCACTTATACTTCCGGCCGTGTTCAAGGATGACATCAGAGCTGCAATTGACAAAGAGCTCGCCAAATCCGTCAATGCTGACGTTCTTTTTGAGACCGACGATTTTAGTCTCAGCTTGTTTCGGAACTTCCCGAACATTACGGTTACAATGGACAACCTTGGTGTTGTCAATCGCGCTCCGTTTGCAGGCCAGGTTCTTTTCGCGACCGAAAGATTTGAGGTTGAGGTAAATCTTGCTGACATTCTGTTTGGCGACCAGATGCGGGTGAAAGGTATTTCACTGATCGGCCCCGTGATCAATGTGAAGGTAAACGAAGCTGGTCAGGCGAACTATGATATCATGATTCCGTCGGAAGACACGACGACAACGGAGGAAAGTGAAGACTTCTCGTTTGGAATTGATCATTGGGAAATCGTCGATGGCAGCTTGACGTATGACGACAAAACCATTCCATTTCAACTGGAGTTGGTCGGACTTAACCACACCGGCAGCGGTGACTTCACACAGGATGTTTTCGATCTGAAAACAAAAACAGTTGCTGACTCGGTAACCACAAGCTTTGACGGCACGGAATATCTTACCAACAAACGCGCGGAAATTGACGCCGTTATCAGCATCAGCGAAGAGTACACGAAATACACGTTCAAGGAAAACTCCTTGAAAGTTAATGACTTCGCCATGACTTTTGATGGATGGTTTAAGATGAATGAAAATGACTTCGGTATGGACATCAACTTCCGCAGTCCGGAAAACACATTCCGAAGCCTCCTCTCGCTCGTGCCCGGTATGTACACAAAGGATTTTGAAAAAATCGAAACCAGTGGTGACCTCGCCTTTGACGGATTTGTAAAGGGAACGTACAGTGAACAACAGATGCCTGCGTTCAATGTGAACCTGAAAGTCAACGATGCGATGTTCAAATATCCGGATCTGCCTACTGCGGTCAACAACATCAACATGGACCTGCTGATCGACAACAAAGACGGCATCATTGACAATACTGTTATCGATTTGAAGAAACTCCATTTGGATTTTGGAAACAATCCTGTTGATGCGCGCGCACTCATTACAAAGATCTATCCTACCAATGTAGATGCAGCAATCAACGCCAAACTAAATCTGGCGGAACTGAATCAGATGTTCCCGATGGAAGGACTGACAATGCGCGGAAATTACGCTGTCGATCTGAAGGCAAAGGGTGTATATGACAGTCTGAAGAATACGATACCTGCCATTGAAGCAGCTATGTCACTGGCAAATGGTTACGTCAAATCCAGCGAGTTCCCGATTCCCATGGAGGATATGCGTTTCACTGCGGACATTAAGAATTCTTCCGGACGTATGGAGGAAACCGTTATCCACGTGAATGATTTTGCCATGATCATGGACAAAGAGAAATTCCAGGCAAACCTGGTTCTCGAAAATCTTGACAATTACACCTGGGATCTGACAGCAAAAGGTGCCGTTGACCTCGCCAACATTACAAAGATATTCCCGATTGAAGGAATGACGCTTGCCGGTAAGATCAATGCCGACCTGAAAACCAAAGGGAAGTATTCCGACCTGCAGGCCGAACGTTACGAACGCCTTCCGACATCGGGGTCCGCATCGCTTCGTGATTTCCGGTATGCAACTGCCGATCTGCCGGAGGTTACACTTGCAAAAGCATCGATGGTATTTGATCCGAAGAAAATTGAAATCAAGGATGTTGATGGCAAAGTGGGAAGAAGCGACTTCCGCGTTAATGGCGCCATCTATAACTATATCGGTTACGTGTTTGGCAAGGAAACGATCAAAGGGTCCGTCAATCTGAATTCGAACCTCCTTGACCTTAACGAATTCATGACCGACACCGAGGAAACCAGCACTACTGACACAACTTCGTACGGCGTAATACCCATCCCTTCGAACATTGATTTCGTGATGAAGTCTGACGTCAAGCGCGTCAACCTGATGAATTTCAATATTACGAATGCAACGGGCGAGGTAATCATCAGAAACGGAGTCGCCGATCTTAGTGGTCTCAAATTCAATATGCTTGGTGGACAATTCGTGGTCAACGGTACGTATAACACCCGCGACCTTGCTCATCCGAAATACGACCTCGGGCTCAAGATTGAAAACGTTTCGATTCGTCAGGCCGCAAATGCATCCAGCCTCGTCCAGTCGTACGCACCTATTGCCGGACTCGCAAGCGGAAATTTTTCGACCGACTTCAAGATCTCCGGCGAATTGTTGCAGGACATGATGCCTAATCTTGCAACGGTGAACGGATCCGGCCTCATCAAAATCGCACAGGCAGCCCTGAAAGATTCGAAGCTGATCTCCGGTATCACTTCGCTTACAAAACTTGACAACACGAGCGAAGTGTCGTTGAAAGATGTTTTGATGTCGGCGTCCATTAAGGATGGAAAACTCAGCGTGAAACCGTTCGATGTAAAATTCGGTGACTATAAAACAACGGTTGCCGGAAGCACTGGCCTTGACGGCAAGCTTGATTATACACTGAAAATGGATGTCCCTGCCGGAAAACTCGGAACCCAGTTCAACAGTCTGATTTCCCAGTACAGCGGTGGAAAAACTGATCCGAATTCAAACATTCCGCTTTCGATTGGTATCGGCGGCGCATACAACAATCCGTCGTTCAACCTTGTTTCCACTGAACAGAAGGAACAGGTTAAAGAAGCTGTGACTGCAGCGGCGAAAGAAGAAGGAAGTAAAGCCATACAGGAAGCGGTTAAGGGAACTGAAGCGGAAAAGGTAGTTGGCAAACTTCTCGGAAAATCGGATTCGACCCAGACTGACACTACTAAAACAGCGACACCCGCGAAGCAGCTTGAAGACGCGCGTGATGCGATTAAGGGGCTTTTGAAGAAGAAAAAGTGACGTTCAGCGGTAACGACCTGCCATTCATCGGAAGAAGGTGTTACTGCGGCGTGCACATCCGTATATAGAAATGTTCAGTATATTATTTTTTGAGGTTTGGAACTGAACCCCTGAGTATTAGAACCGCATAGCCCGACTATGTGGATGAGGCCGGTAAATAACCGGCCTCTTTCAATTCAGGACGATGAATCTGATGTCGGGAACGTAAAGATTGAAAAAGCCTCGTCCACCTTTGACATTTGAGGGATAGTTTACAGGCTCGCTGACAAATTCAAAAAATCCGAACCGGTTGCTGATACGCATCTCCAGGTAATTGTAGTATTCTTCGCTGATGTTCGATAAGTAAACTGCAATGGTATCGCCTTTGTCGAACTCTCTCGGAAAAACACGAAACGTTTCAGCATACACAGTGCCTTCAAAATCGTCATCATTCACCAGGCTTGTAAAATCACGGGGATTGAGCAGGTTGTTAACTATGTCAGCTGAATCAATTTCGAGCACGTTTATCATATACCAGTTTTTCTCCGGCGGGTCCTGCAGCACGTACGATACCTGGGCCAATGTGTCGTCATAGCCATCGAAATAAAGTTGTGCGTCAATGGCATCGAACAGAACCTGTGCCTTCGCTTCAGTCGACGCCGTTACTTTTCCGAGTGTTTCACTGTCAACAGACAGCGTGTATGTGGATCCCGGTACGAAATCAATATCAAGCCCGCCGTAAACACCGCTGCCCAGAAACAACAGGGTGTCCGTGATATCGTTGTAACTTATCGTAACGACGGCGTCGTTCACGGCAATTTGATCGATGACCTCGGCCGGGTCACTATCGTCACTGGCGTCAAGTGCACCGAAGGTTTTTGTCACAAACACGACGAGCGATCCATCCGGAATAATCTGGGTGGAAATCACGAGCTCCGGTTTCACACGAGGAAGGCCGCTAACATCAAGCGGGTCGGGCAGACAGGAAATTACGCCGAAAGCAACCGTAACAAGAATGCTGAACATTCCCCTTTTCATGTCGATCATCTCAAACTCGTTTCGTCTCATCATAGTCTGAATCCATAGCTGATAAAGGGCAACAATCCGAACAAACCGGGCTGTTCGTAACGCAATGATCCATCCGTTTCATCCTCCGTGATGGATATGCCAACCGGACTGGTCCGATTGTACACATTGTAAATTCCGGCAAACCACGACCACTGATACTTTCTGCCAGGCTTCGCCCTGAACTTGATCCCGACGTCAAGACGATGTGCATCCGAAAGTTTTACCGAGTTAATGTCTGCGTACACCGGAATAAGGTCGACGCCGCTCAGCGAAGGAGCGAGGAATGCATATTGCCCAATTACCGGCGTGAACCTCGCACCCGAAATAAATTCCCACACGGCCGACACAGACCAACGCGATGAAATATCGTATTGCATGACAATGGCTCCGTTATGCCGTCGGTCATAGCGTGCGCGATACCAATTACCGTTGTTCACTTCATCAAATCTTCGGTGTGACCACGCTAAGGAATAACTCAACCATCCGGTGAGTCGTCCCGCGTCTTTGCGAAGAAGGAACTCAAGCCCCCAGGCACGTCCGTCACCTTGAATGAGCCGCGACTCAAAATCCGTATTGAAAAACAAATTCGTACCTTCTTCATACCCGATCAGGTTGTCCATCGCCTTGTAATAAGCCTCCGCACTGATATATGTATTATACTTCGGTAGTCGCTTTTGCCACGCGACGGCCACCTGATGCGATGTCTGAGGTGCAATGGTATCGGTTACAGGATACCAGATATCGGTCGGTGATGTCACTGCGGAATTGGAGATACGATGGATGAACTGCGCCATGCGCGCATAACTGAACTTGAGCGCCTCGTTATCGTTGAGGGCGTAACGAATGGCAATCCGTGGCTCAGGAAACAGATACTTCTTCGCGGTAACGATCCCGGATGAGAGTCGTGCGCCAACGTTCAGATTAATGCGCTGTAACGGGTTCCACGAATACTCCGCGAACGCGGCAACTTCGGTTGCAACACGACCATTGATTGAATTGGCTTCGATTACTTCAGCGACGGCGCCGGCGGTGTTTACAACGTTTGGGCTAAGCCTGTGACGGACGAAATCGGCACCTGCCGTGATCGTTCCGCTTCCGGCTACAGAATCCCTTGAAAATTTGAAGCTCGCTCCATAGTCTTCGATGTCCGAAAGCGCAACCAGCTCGTTTTCCTCAAATGAATTTCGGACATCGTACATGTATTTCGTTCTGAACAATTTCATCTCAATGCCGGCATGTCGTTTCATCGCGTGTTTCCAGACAACGGACTGCGCATTATTTCCCGAACGAAAGGTGGTGGTGACGCCATCGCCATCGTTGTTGCGATCGCGAAACCAGTCAAGAATATCTTCCCCGGCGTAATGCCCGATCATCAGCTGATCACGCCGTGTCGGTTTCAGAATAAGCTTTGCATTCAAATCATAAAAGAAATACGGAAGGTCTTCACCGATCGTTTTTACAACCTGATCGATATACGTCCTGCGTCCTGCCACCCAGATACTCGCCTTCTCCTTCACTATGGGTTGTTCCAGATATACGCGTGACGCAATCAACCCGATGTCACCACTCAGATGAGTGCGAGTCGCAAGTTCCGATCGCGACTCCACATCGAGAATGGATGATAATCTTCCCCCGTAGCGCGCGGGAAATCCACCATTGATCGCCTCAACTTTCTGAAGAATGTCCGGGTTGAAGACGGACAGAAAACCAAATAGGTGGGCCGTGTTGTAAACCGGCGCACCATCCAGCAAGACGAGATTCTGATCCGCAGCACCACCGCGGACAAACAAATCCGACGTACCCTCAACACCTTTAACCGTACCGGGTAACAGTTGCAGCGTCTTGATTACATCCGCCTCCCCACCGAGTACCGGAATAGAACTGATTTGTTTATCGGTCAGGACATGCGTACTGGTGCGATTGCGCGTGAAATTCTCCTCCTGGTAATCACGCTGACCTGATATCACAACTTCATGCAACTGATTCACGGAAGGTTGCATAACGGTCTTCAGCGTCGTATCGCCCCGAATGACCACCCGAATTTGTACGGCTTCATAACCGACATAGGAAACGTGAATCGTCTTTTCACCCGGTTTGACGCGAAGGACGTATTCGCCGTCGTTGTTTGACGAGGTAGTGAGAGAATCTGGTGATACAAATATGTGAGCAAGCGGCAAAGTATGGCCTTCGCGATCATGCACAGATCCCCGCACGCGAATCTGCGCGGAGGCCGCAGCAAAATCCAGGAAACATATCGCCAGCATCAACCACCTCATGACAAACATATCGGAAGTTAACAAATCATCTGAAGTGGTTAACCATTTTGAGAAGGCATGTTACGGGCGGTTCGGCTGATTAACAGCCATCCTCACGAAAAGTTTTCCGCTGGTAAATTGTCCGTGCGGCAATTCTGGTGAGATCGGTACATTTAGTGTACGTGTTCCGGCCACGTTTCCCAACCAATCCAACCAATTCTTTTAACCACATGCGAACAATTATCCTTAGCCTTGCGCTGACAATGATTCTGGGGCAAGTGCAGTCTCAGAAAACCGGAATTTTCGATCAGTCATCAGACATCGGAAAACCAAAAAACTCCGGTTCAACAACGTACGATGAGAACGAACAGGTGTACACCCTTACCGGAAGCGGATACAATATCTGGTTCAACCGTGATGAGTTTCAATTCGCGAGTACAAAACTGAAAGGCGACTTTGTTCTTACTGCGAACTTTGCGCTTGAAGGTGAAGGTTTCGATCCCCATCGGAAAATCGGATGGATGGTTCGTACATCCCTCGACGAAGATGCCGCCCATGCCAGCGCCGTATTACATGGCGATGGTCTCACAGTCCTGCAGTGGCGGATGATGAAAGGGGCATTCATGCGCGATCCCGAAGACCAGATTTTTTCTCCGAAGAGAAGTTATCCCATTCTGCAACTTGAACGAAAAGGCAAAACAATCATCATGCGCGCCGCTCACCCCGGTGAACCACTGCAAGTCATCGGATCAACGGATGCTGTTGTGCTTCCTGATGAAGTCTATGCCGGATTGTTTATTTGCTCCCACAACGCCGACAAAACTGAAAATGGTATTGCCTGGAATGTTCGTATCGATCAACCCGTGCATGACAACTATAATCCCGACAGGGAAGGATACATTGTTGGCTCGCGGATGGAAATCATCAACGTGTTCGATGGCAAGAGAAAAGTTATTCACGAAGCACCGGGACGATTTGAAGCCCCGAATTGGATGCCTGATGGAAAGCGATTGCTCTTCAATCAAAACGGATCCCTTTACACCATTCCGATTGAAGGAGGTGAACCGGTGAAACTAAACACTGGCTTCGCCGACAGGAACAACAATGACCACGGCATTTCCTTCGATGGGAAAATACTTGCAATCAGCCACCATCGTACCGGGCTTCCCGGTGGCGGATCAACGATTTATATTCTTCCCGTAACAGGCGGCGAACCTAAGCAAATGACGGAAAAGACGCCTTCATACTGGCACGGATGGGCTCCGAATGGTAAAGAGATTGTTTATGTCGGCCAGCGCGAAGGCAATGCGTACAACATTTACAAAAAGAACATAAACGGCGGGCCGGAGATCCAACTAACGCACAACAAGATAGGCATCGCCGACGGGCCCGAGTATTCACCCGATGGCAAATACATTTACTACAACACCAATAGATCGGGCTCGATGCAAATATGGCGGATGCGACCTGATGGCTCGGGTGGCGAACAACTCACATTCGATGAATACAACAACTGGTTTCCTCACATTTCACCGGATGGAAAATGGATCGTTTACATTGCCTTTCCTGCGGATATCCACGTTGACTCGCACCCATCGTACAAACGCGTAATGCTGCGTCTGATGCCAGTGGCAGGAGGGGCACCCAGGACCATCGCCTACCTGTACGGGGGTCAGGGAACCATTAATGTGCCGAGTTGGTCTCCTGATAGCAAGCACGTCGCCTTTGTCAGCAATTCACGGAAATCCGAGAAATAATGGGCTTTCTGAAAGCATTCTGACAGAGAAAGCCGATAAATATTACATAGGAGAAAAACCGGGTCGGAAAGGGGCGGCCATTTAAGAATTTTTTGGGCAACTTAAAGCCAAAATCAGTACCGCTTTAAAGGTATGTCCAAAACGTTAGTAGCCGCCTTCCTTCTCGCTATTTCAACAACAGGCTTGTGCCAGTCGATGCAGGAGATTGTGACCCTCGGTGATCGATACTATTCGAAGAAAGAATACAAAGGCGCGCTGGAGCATTACCTCAAAGCTCTCGAGATTAATCCCGATGATGCGAAACTAAATCTCCAGATTGGACTGAGTTACCTGTACTCGGAGACGAAGTCAAAGGCGGCGAGATACATCAGCAAAGCTTATCGTTTGAATCCTACGATCAACGATGAAATTGATTACCATCTTGGTGTCGCTTTCCAGAACACGAACGAGTTCATCAAGGCAATCGAACACTTCCAGCAGTTCAAGAAAAAGAAAAGCGGTCTTGCCGCAATCGCTGATAAACGAATTCAGGAGTGCCGGATTGCGGACTCGCTTTCACAATACGAACTAAACGTAGTCATCGAAAACGTTAAGCCGGTTAATACGACGTTCCATGATTACTCACCCATCATTTCCGCAGATGGAAACACGTTGATATTTACTTCAAACCGAAGTGATGACGAAAGGGCTATTCGCACAAAAACCAATTACGAAGACATTTACATCAGCCGGAAAGTTGGTGATGTGTGGGATACCCCCAAAAAGATCAGTTCGAACCTGAACCAGAAATACAATGACGCTGCCGCCTCGCTTTCTCCGGACGGCAAAACGTTATTCCTGTATTACGAAGAAGGAGCCGGTGACATTTATTATTCGCGTCTTGAAAATGGCGAATGGACCAAACCACAACCGCTGAACAAAAACATCAACACCTCGATGTATTGGGAAACCAGTGCGAGCATAAGCGCTGATGGTAAAAAATTGTACTTCGCGAGTAACAGACCCGGTGGTTTGGGCGAACTCGATATCTACATGAGTGAGCTTGATGCAAAAGGTGACTGGGGTAAAGCCGTTAATCTTGGCCCGCTTATCAACACACCGGAAAACGAAGACGCGCCCTTTATCCATTCCGATGGCGTCACGCTCTATTTTTCAAGCGATGGTCATCCAAACCTCGGCAACAGCGACATCTTCGTAAGCGAATTCAAGAATGGAAAGTGGCAAAAACCTGAGAACCTCGGGTGGCCAATCAACACCTGGGAATACGACGGATTCTTTACGATATCGGCTGATAAAAAAAGTGGCTATTACTCAACCATGAAAGAAGGTGGGATTGGTGAAACCGACATCTATTCTATAAAATTCCTCGAACCGAAATTTAAGCCGAAGCCAAAACCCGTTGTCGTTGCCGAACAACCCAAAGTTCAAAAACCGAAGAATACCGACTTCATTGACCCGTCAATTCAGGCGAGCCGTGACAAGCGCGTCGTAACGGTCCTCAAGGGAAAGGTTATCGATGAAAACACTGCTGCACCCCTTGACGCAACTATTTCGCTCGTAGACAACGAAACAAAAAAGGTTCTTTCGCGCATCACGACGAATCCGGAAAACGGGGACTTTGAACTTGTGATTCCGCACGGCGGAAACTACGGTGTGGCTACTGAAAAAGAAGGTTACCTCTTTAACTCGATAAACTTTAGCGTACCGAAGTTCGCGGAGTACCAGGAAATCGACACGCACATTATCATGGTTCGTGCAGAGGTTGGATCAAAAGTCATCCTTAAAAACATCTTCTTCGATGTCGGAAAGGCTGATCTCAAGAATGAATCAATCGCCGAAATTGAAAAGATCCAGCAACTGCTTCTTACGAGTCCCAATCTTAAGGTTCAGATCAACGGTCACACCGACAACACGGGTAATGCTGCTTCAAACAAAACGTTGTCGCTCAGACGTGCCGGTGCTGTTGTCGATTACCTTGTTGCCAACGGCGTGGACGCTACGCGACTCTCAGCAAAAGGATATGGATCTGAAAGACCTATCGTATCGAACGACGACGAACTCGGTGGTCGCGAAATCAATCGCCGGACCGAAATCGAAATCATCCAGACAAACTAACCACACCTGATGACTTTCGTCATGGGAGAACCCCGGCGGATCATTTATGTTTCGCCACCATGACGGCGAAGGATCAACAGCTTCTGAAAATCTGGCTTATGACCGGTTACGTGCTTGTGCTCGTAATGGTCGCCCTTGGGGGGATTACACGCCTAACAGGTTCAGGTTTATCAATCGTCAGGTGGGATGTCGTTACCGGCGTACTTCCTCCGCTCAATGAAGAAGCCTGGGAACAAGCATTTGCCGACTACCAGCATACACCTCAGTTCAAGCAGATCAACCGGGATTTCACGCTAAACGATTTCAAAGGCATTTACTGGTGGGAATACATTCACAGACTTGTTGGCCGCATCACCGGCCTTGTGTTTATCATCCCATTTGTAGCATTTCACATATCCGGAAGAGTACCGCTATGGCTCCTGCGGCGACTATGGTTGATACTCGGATTAGCGATCGCGCAGGGCATAATGGGTTGGGTAATGGTAATGAGTGGTCTGCAGAACCTGCCCTACGTAAGTCATTACCGCCTCGCTATGCACCTTGGCCTGGCTTTGTACCTCAGCTTCGTTATTTGGCAAACTTATCTTTCAGTTGACCACAACGAGCCGGCCAGACGTTCATCCCCATGGCTCCTACGCGTGACGATTAGCCTCCTCGTTATTCAGATTGTTCTTGGTGCGTTCGTCGCCGGTGTAAAAGCTGGTTTTTATTATAACACGTTTCCCCTGATGGGTGACCGGCTTATTCCTGAAAACATATTTGTCTCATTTGAAAACGGCGTTACATTGCAGTTCCTGCACCGATGGTTTGCCTTTGTCGTTGCTGGCGCCGTCTTCCTCGTTTGGTGGAAGTTTCGAAACGATAATCGGCACGAGATCCGAACAGGAAGCTATGTGTTATTGGGATTGACTTTGCTGCAGATGACACTCGGTATTATCACTTTGGTAAATGCTGTTCCGATTTCATTTGCAGTCGCACATCAGTTAACCGCCTTCCTGCTGACTGCGGCGCTGACCTATGTTAATTTCTATGTTACCCGGCCCATGGCTATGAGCGCCCGGGTTGAATCAAGCCTGCAGAGTTCGTCGGAAAACACTCGGATTTCCAATTCGGCTTCATAAATTCGATCCGGATTGAGGAGACCCCCACAAACCTCAACACAACCGGCATATGGATCGAAGGAAGTTCATCAGTACAAGTGTTAAAGCTATCAGCATCGTTTGTGCAGGACAGCCATTGATGGCAAATCCACGCACGTTTCGCATTCCCGGAAACGATAAAGTCAGACTGCGATTTGCCGTCGCTTCCGATGGACATTATGGCCAGCCGAACACCGACTTCGATCACTATCACCTTGATGTTGTGAACTGGCTTAACGAAGAAAACAAAACACGCGGACTGGCATTTGCCGTGTTCAACGGTGATGTAATTCACGATGACCCGAAGTTCCTCCCCAGGGTTAAAGAGAAGTTCGACAGACTTGACGTGCCGTATCACGTTTCACGAGGCAATCATGACCGCGTTACGGCTGATGAGTGGCAACAAACCTGGGGCAATCCGTTCGATTACAGCTTTGCCGTCGACGACGTGGCATGCCTGGTGCTTGATACGTCAAATCAGAAAGGCGAGTACCTGTGTCCGGATATCGCATTGACTGAGTCGATGTTTAGAAAGTATAAAGCTGCCGCCGGAATGTTTGTCTTTATGCACATCACACCAAGAAACTGGACCGATAACGGCGTTCAGTGCAGCCGTCTGACCAAAGCTTTTGCGGAGCAGAAAAACCTTTGGGCGGTGTTTCATGGTCACGACCACGATCAGGACAATATGAAACTCTTTCGTGATAAACCTTACTTTTTCGACGGTCACTTCGGTGGAAACTGGGGCGTTGCTTATCGTGGCTACCGTATTGTTGAAGTGCTCAATGATGGTACGGTTGTTTCCTATCAGATGAATGCTGATTCCCGACAGCAGGTAAATTCATTCCGGTCAAATCATTCCTGAATTCAGGTTACGATTCCCCGCCGGCATAAAAAGAATTTTTTCCCGGGCACCGGAGTTTTAATTTCAGGATTCTGAAACATTACTACAACCTACGGCACTGATGCAGGAAAACGTACCCGTATTTATTTATGCTGATCTGAATGACCAGTTGAAAGACCTGATTCGGGAAACGGTACCTGATGCACTTTTCAACGACAAAAGCGCACCCGCGAAATCTCTTGAACAATGTCGCTCGTGTTCGATCGTATTTGGAAATCCGCCACGCGAGTGGATCAACGGACACGACAAGTTAGCATTCTGGCAACTTGATTCGGCCGGCTTTGATCAGTACCGTGGCGGGCAAACAAAGGCTGCAGTCTCCAACATGGGCGACTTTTTCTCAGTTAACTGCGCCGAAACCATAATTGCGGGCCTCATTGCATTTTATCGTTCGCTGCACACACTCGTGCGCCTGCAGGATGAAAAGAAGTGGGTTGGGAAACCGCTTCGGTACGAAATGGAGACGCTTACCGGCAAACGGGTGATCATGCTTGGAGCAGGTACAATTGCCCGGGCAATAGCAAAATTACTTGCCGGATTTGATTGCACGATCCGGTTCGTCGCGCGCACAAATCCCGATGCGCAAATCCGTTCGCGCGAAGACTTTATTAAAGCATTGCCTGAATCAGATATACTGATCAATACGCTTCCCGGCTCTGCAGGCACAGCAGTCGATGCGTCTGTCTTTCATGCCATGCGGCGCGGGAGCATTTATGCAAGTATCGGCCGGGGTAGCACGACTGACGAGTCTGCTTTGATTCAGGCTCTCGATTCAGGTCACCTCGCAGGTGCTGTACTCGATGTTACATCAGCGGAGCCGCTTCCGGTGGCGAGTCCGTTGTGGAACATGAAACAAGTCATTCTCACACAGCACACCGGTGGAGGTCACCGCCTCGAAGACGAGGGAAAGGTCAGTCAGTTTTTGATAAACCTGCAGCTGTTCAGAGAAGAGAAGCCGCTTCAAAACCGAATTGACCTCGCCCGGGGGTACTGATCACTCGCTCTTCAGGGAGTTGACGGGATTTGTCAGCGCAGCCTTTACGGATTGGTAACCCATCGTTAACCACGCAACCAGAAACGCCGCCACTCCCGCAAGGAGGTAGATCGTAATGCCTATGTGCGCCTTGTATGTGTAGCTCTCAAGCCACCAGTTTACGGCAAACCAACTTACGGGTGCCGCCACCAGGAACGCGATCACAATTAGTTTACCGAATTCACGTGAAAGCAGAAATACTATACTCCCGACGGATGCGCCCAGGACTTTGCGGATGCCTATTTCTTTTGTCCGCTGTTCTGCAGTAAAGGCAGTCAGCGCAAACAATCCAAGACAAGCGATCACGATCGCAAGCCCGGCAAAAACTGCGAATATTGTTCCCAGACGTTGTTCGGATGAATACATATTTCCAAAGGCATCATCCATAAACGTGTATTGAAACGGTTGACCAGGTGCCATTTCTTTCCAGTTCTTTTCAAGCAGGTCGATAACGGCCCTGGTATCCGCAGATTGGAAGCGAAAGGACATACACCAGTTCGCATTACCAAGTTCCAGGCAAAGTGGTGAAATATTCTCCCGAAGGGATTCGAAATGAAAATCCTCGATGACACCAATGATCGTAAAGGTTTTCGTTTTCGTGGGATCAAGCGCTCCATTCGAAAAATCAAAGGTGTTGATCCGTTTGCCGATAGGATCTGTCAGCCCAATCTTTCGTACAGCTGATTCATTGACGATTACTCCGGATGAATCCGAAGGAAAATCACGTGAGAAATTGCGGCCCTCTATTATTTTCATTCCCAGCGTTTCCACGTAGTCGTAATCGATCGTCCAATACTGCATGGATGTCAGATTCTCCTGTGTTGATTGCGTTCCTTCCGGCCAAAACGTTGTGTCATTCCTGCCGAATCCCGAAATAGGCAGATAGCCAGAGGTGGATACATTGGTAACGGCCGGATTCCCAAGGATACGTTGCTTAAAGGCCTCATTCTGGTTTCCAAGTACATGAGTATCATGTAATACAATGACCTGATCTTTGTTAAACCCAAGCTTCTTGTTTTGAATAAACGTGAGTTGACGTTGGACTGTGATTGTTCCAATAATCAGGATAATTGAGATGACAAACTGAAACACAACGAGCGCACTTCGAATGAAGCTGCTCTTCATACCAAGACCTACTTTCCCCTTCAGTACGTTCACCGGCTTGAACGCAGAAAGAAATATTGAAGGGTAAACGCCAGCCAAAAGGCCCACAACAAGTGCTGCTACGAAGAGTGTTGCGATGAAATTGATGTTCCCGACTGGCAGCTCAAGTTGCCTGCCGGCAAGTGTGTTGAATCCGGGAATCGCAAGGTATACAATCGCAATCCCGAGCACGAATGCAAAGAAGCTAAGCATGATCGACTCTGTCAGGAACTGCCGCACGAGATGGGAACGAAGCGATCCGAGTGCCTTGCGCACACCAACTTCTTTTGCACGATTCGATGAACGTGCAGTCGAAAGGTTCATGAAATTGATACATGCGATTCCGAGGATGAAAAGCGCGATCGCCGAAAACAGGTAAACATAAGTGATGTCGCCGTTTGCATCCAGTTCTGCAGTGAGATCAGAATGGAGATGTATGTCAACCAGGGGCATCAGCGTAAATTCGAACTTGTTTCCGTCATTGCGAAAGGTCTCCATGTCAAAATCCATCCCAAAGACCGCCCTTACCTGTGGGCCGACATACGTCTCGACCATCCTGGGAAATTTTGCCTCAAGTTCTTTTGGAGATGCGCCTTCTTTCAGAAGTACGTAGGTGTTGAAGTTATTACTCAGCCATTCGTCCAGCTTGCTTTCCCTGAGACCCTCCATGGAAAGGATGATATCGAAATTGAAGTGTGTTGCTTGCGGAAAATCCGGAAAGACTCCGGCAACTTTGTACGGCCGCTCATTTTCGACGATCATCATTTGACCTACGGCATCGCCATTGGGAAAATATTTCTCCGCACGACTCGCACTTATCAAAAGCGAATTCGGTTCTTTCAATGCGGTCTCAGGATTGCCCGAAATCAATCGCAGCGGAAACACTTTCAGCATGTTGTGATCCGCGAAAATGACGCGGTTCTCTCTGATATTCTCAGTCGATTTCTCCGCACGAACGAGTTGTGAACCCCAGGAACGAAATCTTGTTGCCGACTCAATTTCCGGGTAATCGCGCATCAATGCAGCCGCGGCCGGTGCCGGGGCCACTGCAAGTTGATGATGATTCCCATTAAACAGGATCTCCGTATTAACCCGGTAGATGCGATCTGCATTTGCAAAATGTCTGTCGTATGAGAGTTCATGCAGTACGTATAGCGTGATTATCATACAGGCGGCGACTCCAATCGCCAGTCCGAAAATGTTGATGAACGTATAGAACCGGTGCTTGGCCAGGTTGCGAAAGGCGATGGTAAGGTAGTTCCTGAGCATAATAGCCGTTTTGTGGTTTTCCTGCTGAAGCGTTTGTATTTGAGTTTGGCGTAATCCGCCGGTGTGTCCGAAGTCCCTCAGTACCTCGTGATACGTGTCAATGAAGCGCAAGCCTGTTGAAAGACGCTCTTCTACAGCCGAACAAATGTGATCGACAATCTCGTCGCGGAACCCTTCCAGTACAATACCGCGGTACGTGAGATCACGAATGATGTAGTCGATATGCTCGTTCGTGAGTTTGTCCATTATCAGGCGAGTTCAACGCGAAGCACGACAGACATGGTCTTGATGAAGTCAACAAATTCCGAAACGCGGTCACGACCCAGTGCCTTGCCTTCAGAAGTCAGTGTGTAATACTTGCGAATTCGTTTACCAATTTGAACGACCTCCGTTTTTACCAGGTTCTCGCTTTCCATACGATGAAGCGTTGGATAAAGCGCCCCCTCGGTCAGAACGATCTTCCCGTCAGACAACTCCTTTACGAGTTGCGTGATTTCGTAGCCGTACATTTTGCCGTGGTCACGTAGCACCTTAAGCACGATCATCTGGAGCGTGCCTTTCAATAATTCGGGGGAATGCATAAATCCCTAATACATAATTTTCTTAGGCATAAGACGCAACTTCCGTGTCGCAGGTTGCAGATGGTGACAAAAACTTAATCCTGAGGTTATTTCGTGTTGAAACTCAATTTGTTGTTTTACGTTTCTCTCTGTATAACCACTACATCGTATGACAACCATTCACAAAAGGCATCGTATCCTCGAGTCGCTGGATACGATGGATGAGGCGCAGATGGAAAGCGTGCTGCGCTACATCAAGGGGGTACTTGCCAAACCTGTCGCGCGTGAAAGCTATGAAGACAGACAAAAACGCGAGGCTATGCGGCAAATTCGCGAGGCGCTGAACAATAAGCTGGATCGCGAGTTCTAGATTAAGGGCGTAAATTCTTTCTGGCGGTACAAGGATCAGTTGTGCCTGACATAGTTTTCCCACTTCTCAAGCGCCGCCTTCATATCTTCCGGTAGTTCGGAGTCAAACTCCATTCGCTTTTTTGAAACAGGATGCACAAATCCCAGCGTTTTGGCGTGAAGTGCCTGACGGGGAAGGACCTTAAAACAATTATCGACAAACTGTTTGTACTTGGAAAAAGTCGTCCCTTTGAGAATCTGATCGCCGCCATACATGGCGTCGTTGAAGAGGGGATGACCAAGGTGTTTCATGTGGGCCCGGATCTGATGTGTACGACCCGTTTCAAGGCGGCAGGCAACGAGTGACACATATCGGTAATCCTGTAACATCGTATAATGCGTAACGGCATGCCGACCCATATCCCCGGAAGGGAATGCAACAGTCACACGACGGTCCTTAAGACTTCTCCCGACCGGCACGTTAATCGTCCCATCCGGCGGTTCGGGGACACCCCATACAATGGCCCAATAGGTTCGTTCAATCGTGTGGTCAAAGAATTGTTTTGCGAGCCCGGAAATGGTGGCTTCATTCTTGGCGATAACAAGGAGTCCCGATGTGTCTTTATCAATCCGATGGACAAGACCCGGCCTTCCCTCATTTCCCGGCATTTCGGGAAGGTTTTTGAAATGAAACGCGAGCGCGTTAACAAGTGTACCACTCCAGTTTTGATACGCCGGGTGGACAACCATTCCCGCAGGTTTGTTCACGACAAGCAGATGCTCGTCTTCAAACACGATATTGAGCGGGATGTCTTCGGGAACGACATCCGTGTCGCGCGGCGGTTCGGGGAATGCAACAGTTATGACATCGAGAGGGTGAACGCGGTAATTCGGCTTTACCGTTTTATCATTTACTTTCACAAATCCCTCATGTATCCCGCCCTGAACTTTTGTACGGGTAACATTTGGCAACCGATCCATCAGAAATTTATCAATCCGGACGAGGCTTTGTTTTGCATCAGCCACGATGCGATGGTGTTCAAATAACTCATCGTCCTGCTCGTCTTCGCCGTTGATTCCTGAATCGTTCATTTTTTGACGGTTCGCTTTGTCTTTCGTTTGAACTGGTATTCGTTCAGGATCGCTGCCTGATTTAAAAGTCGTCGTACAGGTTCTTCAAACTCTTCCAGTTCGGCCACGCTGTAAAATACGCGCGACCGCGCATGTTTCCTTCCTTTCGCATCAAGCAGTCCGGATTCATCGTCCAGATGATGACCCTGCGGAAAAACCAGGTCTACACCATCGTTCCTGGGCGCAAGATAGCAAAGGGGCCCGTAGAACAAGAAGGAAGGCACTGTGTTGCTGATTTTCTCCTGTGTGTGCGAGCCGAGATCCAGGATCCACGAGCGGAGTATGGTCATCATCTCACGTTGCGGGGATGGCTGGGATAGGATGTAGTTTTGTACCCTCATGGTCATGTGCTTTTGCTCTCATAATTTACAACAGACAGGCGAAGAAAAACCTGATTTTTGCCATCAGGTTTGACGTAAAACCAGATGTCACGACATACAACTGTCATGTCAAACGAATGATATCAAGCCAAACGGATGCGCTATACGCAGTAGGTCTATGGGTTGTTATCTGCATTCAACCGCTACCTTTGATTCGTGAAAAGCAACACCGCAACTCAGCCCCGGACAGAATTTTCTTCGTTTCTCAGCGATCGCCAGGTAAGGTCTGACGCGTTTTGAATTCAAATCGGTGTTGTATGTCTAAGCTAACTATTTTAGATTTACATAAATCAAAACCTAACCTATGAATACAACTTATGCCGGATTCTGGCTGCGATTTGTAGCCTACATCATCGATGCGATTATCATTTACATCGTTCAGTCATTCGTATTTATTCCCCTTTTCGCCGTCTTCGGTCTTTCCTTTGCGTCCCAGCTCGACGGTGCTGCGACAATGGACGAAGCTCAGGCCATGGGGATGGTTGCCTCAATGATGGGTATGGCAATGTCATCAATGTTGCTGGGTTTGGCCATCAGCGTCGCCTACTATTCCGCGATGGAAACGTCCAAATTTCAGGGAACTGTCGGCAAAATTGCGCTCGGCCTTGTCGTTACTGATACGGATGGAAACAAACTAACAATTGGAAAGGCAATTGTCAGAAATTTATGCAAGATCATTTCAGGCTTTATTCTGTTCATCGGATACATCATGGCAGGATTCACTGAAAAGAAACAGGGTCTGCATGACATTATCGCGGGCACGCTTGTCGTGAAAAAAGCTTCAGCTACTGCGCAAGTCTAACGTTTGAAGTTCTATTGACGAAAGATAAACTGACGCGGGAAGCCATCCCAGGATTTCTCCGTCAGCCTCAATTCTCACAGGTCCATCCGATGAAAGATGGACCTGTTTTGTTTTCATATACGATACCTTTTGGTGTTTCACCTTCCTGCCCTTTTTCAGCGGGATACTTTGCAGAATAAAATCAAACACGCCCGCGCCTCCACATGCAAACACGTCGAACTCCCCATCGTCGAGCGCTGCTTCCGGGGCTATACAAAGTCCGTTGCCGTAATATTTCCCGTTCGCAATTGCAAAGGTTCGCATGGGTGAATGCCACTGCCAATCCCCTGCACGCGCATGCATTGTAATCGGCTTGTACGTAAAGAATGTCGAAACTATTGCGCGGTAGTAACTGAATGCGGAACCGAAAGCACGTCCACTCGCTGCAACCTTGCTGACGACTTCGGGACCCATACCAACGTCAACAACGTTCACGAAGTAACGATGTCCCTGACTTCCCTCGTCGCTCTTATACGTCACCTCGCCCACATCGATCTTACGAAAACGCTCTTCGCGTAACGCGGCAAGTATTTGTTGCATGTTCAAATTGGCGCCAACGCTCCTCGCGAAATCATTTCCGCTTCCCAGCGGCAGCACACCAAGGACCGGAAGTCTGGCTGGTGGTTCATAGCCGCGTAACATTCCATTTACCACTTGATTGACCGTGCCATCGCCACCCGCCGCGAACACGACATCATAGTGATTCGCAATAGCATTCGCAGCTAACGTTATCGCATCGCCTTGCGACTGCGTTTCAAAAACGTCGCAGTAAAGCACCAGCTGGAGCAAGGGAAGTAAGTCGCGGTAAAATTTTGCCTTATAAACGGAGATGCCATTCAGAATAATGGCTGCTTTCACTTGCAATGCTTTTTGATCATTGCTTTTGCCTCAGTAGAACCAAGCTCGTCGGCCTTTCGGAAATCAAGACAGGCATCGTACTTGTTATTCATTTCCACCTTGACGAGACCCCGCTGATAATAGGTCTCCGGATCCTGCGGGTAAAGCTCTATTGATGATGTGTAGTCTTCGATCGCCCCGGCGTAATCCTCCTTTTCAACGCGACTCAGTGCGCGGTTATCATAGTATACAGGATTGAGATCATCCAGGGAGATCGCTTCTGTGTAATCGGCAATCGCACCATCGTGATCGTCCATGTTAAATTTCACTACTCCCCGGAGGTTGTACGTTTCTGCTTCCTCGGGGTCAAGCTCAATGGCTTTGTTGTAATCTTCGAGAGCACCTTTGAAATCGTCCTTCCCACTTTTTGCGAGGGCGCGGTTCTCATACTTCACCGGATCTTTCGGATCAAGCTTTATTGCCTCGGTGTAATTCGCTATCGCTTCATCAAAATTACTGAGGTTATAAAACGCGACCCCTCTGTAGTTATACAATGTGGGATCAGCTTTGTCGAGTTCGATTGCTTTGTTGAAGTCATCGATAGCACTCACAAATTCGCCCATTTCGGAACGCACCACACCGCGGTTGAAGTATTTGTCGGCATCCGGAGGACCAAGTTCAAGGGCTTTTGAAAAATCAAAAGACGCACCCTGAAGATCTTCAACGTTGTAAAGCGCCAGTCCACGGTTGGTATACGCGTCAACGAGTTTTGGATTAAACTTGATGGCTTTGTTAAAATCCAGGATCGCAGATTCGAAATCACTGAGTGCAACTTTTGCTTCGCCTCTCAGGTTATAGGCATCGGCAATTGTTGAGTCGGCTTCCAATGCAAAGTTCAGGTCGCCAATGGCGCCATAAAAATCCTCCAACCCGATACGTGCCTCGGCGCGGAGCAGTAGCGCAGCCTTTTCACGCGGTGTCTTTTCCAGGATTGCGGTTGCCTCCGAAAGCGCGGCTTTGAAATTACCATCGGTCAGCTTCTTCCTTGCCGCCGTGAGTGCCGAATCCTGCGCGGAAAGCGAAAAGAAACCACATACAAACAATACAATAAGCGTGTTTTTCATTGCCTGGATTTTCCTTCCCAAGTTAATCTAAAATAAAATTTCCGCTCATAATATTTTTTGTAGCCGCCACCGGAAACCAATTTACTTTAGTAAAAACGATTGGCTCTATGATACGGTATGCCCCCTTGTTCCTTTTTGTAACTGCATTTGTCTCCACAGCTCTGCTGACGGATTTGTACGCACAGGACAAAATGGAATTTGAAGATTACGATCCGCCGTCAACGCTCGTTGTGCCGGAGCATCATGTCACCCGGGCAAAGTATCCATTTATCGACGTCCACAACCATCAGTTTAATATGCCGAGCCAGGATCTTAACGCGTTGGTACGCACCATGGATGAGCTCAATATGGCCGTCATGGTCAACCTGAGTGGTCGCGGACGTGGCAGCGCCGAGCATCTCGAAGGCGCTATCCGGAATGTCAAAGCAACTCAACCGAAAAGGTTCATCGTTTTTACGAATATGGATTTCGCAGCCATTGATGATCCTGAATGGCAGGGCAGGATGCTGAAGCAGTTGGAAGACGATGTCGAAAAGGGAGCTAACGGACTGAAGATTTATAAGAGCCTTGGCATGTTTACTCAGGACAGCAAGGGCAATCGCGTCCGTATAAATGATCCGCGCATCGATCCGATATGGGCAAAATGCGGAGAGCTGGGTATACCTGTACTAATTCACGCCGCCGATCCGCGTCCCTTCTGGCAACCTGTCGACGCCAACAATGAACGTTGGCTTGAATTGAAGTTGCATCAAAACAGGCGACACGACAAGGATCCCGTATCGTGGGAAACGATCATCGCTGAACAACACGATATCTTTCGCAAGCATCCTAAAACAAAGTTTATCAATGCCCATTTGGGATGGTATGGCAATGATTTGAAAAAGCTGGGTGAGTTGATGGATCAATTTCCAAATATGTATACCGAGATTGGTGCAGTAATCGCCGAACTCGGACGCCAGCCGCGCGCCGCACGAGCTTTCATCATAAAATATCAGGACCGCGTGATGTTCGGAAAGGACTCATGGGTTCCGGCAGAATATGAAACATACTTTCGTGTGCTCGAAACCGCCGATGAGTACTTCCCCTATCACAAGCGATATCACGCTTTCTGGCGAATGTACGGACTCGACCTCCCGGACGATGTACTTAAGAAAGTCTACTATAAGAATGCACTTAAGGTAATTCCCAATATCGACGCGTCATTATTCCCGCGATGATTTAGGTGGCAATGCACCGTTGCGCGCAATGGAACCAAACCGGAATCCGATTCCCGATCCGAACTGAAACCGGCGATGTTCGAAGTACGTGTTGCTGCTCATCGCTGATGACAGACCGCCCTGAAATGTGAAGAATAACTTGTTGTCAGCGAAGTTCACGCGCCCGACTACAGCAGGTTCGAAAAACAATTTCGGATCCTCCCGAACGGTGAAGCTTATCTGATCATCGGAATAGGCTGTGAAGTCAACCACGGACACACGCATGACAAACGAAACGTGCATGACTTTCTTGTTCATACCAAACGCGGGTTGAATAAAGTAGCGTTCGTACCTCCCTGTCGACGGTGCCGGGGCATCTAGCCCCAGGAACTCGTTCTTGCTTGATCCTTCACCGCGGCCATACCCTGCAAACACTTCAAAGCACCAGAGGTCGTCATTAGTGTAATATCCTATCCCACCTTCATAAAAAAGGTGTTTGTGGTAATCATCAAAATCATCGGGATCAAATCTCTCGCGGTCTGCGTACAGCACGTTGCCCATCACACCGATGTGATTGCTAATCGAAACGGCAGCCTGTCCTTCAAAGCCGTTACCCCATTGCATGCTTCCCTGCACTTCACCGCCTTTGGTAAATAACGGAGAGTTGCGCACATTTGGGACATATGTTGGCGCGCATCCGAAGGCAACGAATGCCAGCAAGATCAAGTTTCTCATAGCAGGTCAAGTTTATTCACCAAAGATATGCAACAAGCGGCAGAAATGGTTAACCGAATTATCCGGGAACGCAGGTCAGTTTTTCAAAATCAATATTCAGGGGTTCGTGTCGATGATACCATCATTGAGCAAATGCTCGAAAATGCAAACTGGGCTCCGACTCATAAGCTTACTGAACCATGGCGTTTCATCGTGTTTACAGGTTCCGGCATCCAACAACTTGCAAAGGAGCAGGCTGAATTGTATAAGCGCGTTACGACTGCCGACGGGACATTTAAGGAAAACCGTTACGACAACCTGTTGACGAAACCTCCGTTGTCGTCGCATATCATTGCCGTTGCGATGAAGCGTGATCCGAACAAAAGTGTTCCCGAAGTTGAGGAACTTGGTGCCGTCTTTTGTGCCATCCAGAATATGCTGTTGACCGCCGCGGCCTATGGTGTCGGTGCGTACCTGAGTACCGGTGGCATCACCTATTTCGAAGAATCGAAAGCCTTGTTCGACCTCCGCCCGGATGACCGCCTTATCGGCTTCGTTCACGTGGGAATGCCTTCGGAAGGACTCCCGCAAGGAAGACGCAAGCCTGTTTCAGAGAAGGTCAATTGGGTACGCTAACGACTTAGTTGCTGACGTTGATCGCACCGACATTCGCAACCTTTCCGCTCTGAACGACGACTCCCGACTTACTCACTGAAACAAAATCGGAATTCGGTACGACTCCAACGGTGTAGGTACCCGCGGGCAATGACCGAATAAGAAATTTCCCCTGCTCGTCGCAGAATGCGGACGCAACGGTGTCGGCACCTGTAATCGCATAGACTGCCGGCGTCGATGCCGGAGGATCTATCGTCCCTTCTATCGACCCGCCTTCAGGTGTTGTGATAACACGGATGACGGGCTTGAGTGAATATGAGCCGTTACCTTTATCAACAACAGACTGCGCAACGTCAAAGTCAAGAAGTACGCGGTAATTAACTCCCGCTTCAATATCCTGATGAACCTGGAGCTTAATTCCCGACTGGTAACCACTTGGTATTTTCAGTGCGTATCTTTCACCATCAATTATTACTGAATTGCGACTGGTGAGAACAAGCCTGATTTGTTCAACCCTTCCGGCCGGAAGTTGTAGGGCTCCGAGAAATGCTTCATTGCCATTTGTGAGTGTCAGCAAATCATAGACTGCCGGCTTTTCATTTGTGGATAACCATCCGGACGACTGATCACCAATTTCGCGATGTACAAGTACGTCAGCGACCTCGATTGTCACGCTTTCAAAATCGCCGGGCGCATCAGCAAGCCAAAACTGGACTGTTGCAAACTGCGGCTCGGGTTCGCAGCTGGTGATCGCCATCAGAAGCAATCCAGCTACTACCAGTGAAATCATCCTCTTCATAGTCATTCAGTTTGATATTGATTCTTCTTTGAGACATTGGGTAAGTGTGGAAAATCATGCGAAAGCACCAATCGTCTGTGAGGTAACAGTAGCGGTTATGACCGGTCGTTATAAGCGACGAGCTTAGCTGCCCGGTTTTGGGCTGAAAAAGCGGCCCGGGAGCATCAAATAACCGAGCCGCCATACGCACGAAGTAATGTGCTAATCTGTGAGGGAAACTGTACCGAGGTCAGTAATTGAACCTGCCGATACCTCAACATTCTCGAATGTCTTCATCGTGTACGCTTCGTTTGGCGAAATAGAGACAGTGTAAGTTCCGGCCGAGAGTCCGCGAAGGAGAAATCGTCCCGCGTCGTCAGTATACACGGAGCCAACGGTATCGATACCCGCAATGGCATAAATCGCCGGGGTTGCTGCCGGCGGATCTATCACGCCGGATATCGCGCCGTCCATCGGATTCGTAATGGCGCGAATGACAGGTTTAAGCGAATACGCGCCATTGCCTTTTTTGACGATCGATCGCGCCACATCAAAATCGAGAATGACTTTGTAGGTAATACCTTCGGCGAGAACTGTATTTACGAGGATCTTGATTCCGGATTGCATTCCGCTCGGTGTCTTCAGCGCATGCGTCTTGCCTCCGACAACAATAGTGTTATCATTTCCAGGCTTCAGACGAATTTGCGAAACTCTCCCTGCCGGAAGTTCGATGGATCCAAGAAGTGTATCCAGTCCGTTGGTAAGTTCCAGCAAGTCGTATTTCCCCGGTACGACTGCAAGTTCTTTCCAACCGGAGCCACCATCTTCTTCGGAACTGTGCACCGCAACGGACTGGATATCCACAAATACGTTTTCATAATCTCCGGGAGCATCTGTAAGATACACTTCCAGTCTTGCGTTTGCACTTTCCGACTCGCATGACATCGTGACCGCGAAAAGAAGACCTACAACAACAATAGACAATAGCTGTTTCATAGACATGTTATTTAGCAGAGCTTTGGTATTAAAGCCACGTCAATGCTAGCGGGAAATCGATGAGGTTTTGATGAAGATGTTATGATAATGTCGCCGGAATGCAGACCGCAGGGACAGGTTGCATGATGTGGTGATAAATCCTTCCACCCCAACAACCCGGGGCTCAGGGGTTGCGAAGATTTGCGGTGCGGCCACTGGACAACCAGTGGAGAGTGGGCAAAGAGTGGAGGGACACCAGAAAATGAGCAACTACGACCGTCAGGCCTGGCTCACCTTCAGGTTAATGTCATAACACCATTTTATCCGCTGCCTCAGAGGCGTAGCCTCGACTAACATATTGTAAGACGGACTTCAGTCCGTCCGTTTCTCAGGACGCCTCGTGAAGATACTACGTAGTACAACGCCCATAGAAACACAACCTTCGCAGCGTTTCCCCAGAGGCGTAGCCTCGATTAATATATTGTAAGGACGGACTTCAGTCCGTCCGTTTCTAAGGACGCCTCGTGAAGATACTACGTAGTACAACTCCCATAGAAACACAATCTTCGCAGCGTTTCCCCAGAGGCGTAGCCTGGATTAATATATTGTAAGGACGGACTTCAGTCCGTCCTTTTCTCAGGACGCCCGAGAACACATCACGCTACTACAACTCACATAGAGCCACATCTTCGCAGCGTTTCCCCAGAGGCGTAGCCTCGTCCCATTCGAAAAGAAAAAAAGGCTGCCTCTTTTGAGACAGCCTCCTGTATTTATCAGGAATGTATGAATCCGGCTTAGTAGACCAGACTGCGTTCCATCATAAACTCGGCAATCTGCACTGCGTTTGTCGCCGCGCCTTTTCTCAGGTTGTCTGCGACAATCCACATGTTCAGTGTATTGGGCTGCGATTCATCGCGACGCAGACGTCCTACAAATACCTCATCGCGACCCTTCGAAAGGATCGGCATCGGATATACGTTTTTCTTTGGATCGTCCTGCACAATCACACCAGGCGTTTCTGCAAGGAGGGTTCTCACTTCGCTGAGATTGAAATCTTCGTAAAACTCCACGTTGACCGCCTCCGAGTGACCACCGATTGCCGGTATACGTACCGTTGTAGACGTCACTCCGATTGAATTATCACCGAGTATTTTCCGTGTTTCATTCACCATTTTCATCTCTTCCTTCGTGTAACCATTATCGAGGAAGGAATCAATATGAGGGAGTGCATTCATGTCTATCGGATGCGGATAAACTTTCGGTCCATCAACTCCGGAACGCTCATTCATCATTTGCTGAACAGCATCCTTGCCCGTACCTGTTACCGACTGGTATGTAGATACAACGACACGTTTGATGCGGTACTTCACGTGCAACGGCGCAAGAGCCAACACCATCTGGATAGTAGAGCAATTCGGGTTGGCAATGATTCTGTCATCGATCGTGAGGACATGACCGTTGATCTCCGGAACCACAAGTTTCTTGTCAGGGTCCATCCGCCACGCTGACGAATTGTCGATTACGATCGTTCCCACCTCAGCGAACTTCGGCGCCCATTCCAATGATGTTCCTCCACCGGCAGAAAATATTGCGACATCAGGAGCCAGCTTGATTGCCTCCTCCATGCTCTTGACAGTGTAGTCCTTACCCTTGAAGGAAATCGTGTTGCCTACCGATTTGGCTGATGCCACCAGGTACAGCTCATTGAAGGGAAAGCTTCTTTCCTCAAGAACCTTGAGGATCTCCTGGCCGACGAGTCCCGTCGCGCCTACAACTGCAAGTTTCATTGTTCTGGTTTTAGTTTTTTGCCGTTCTGTTCGTTCCTTTCGGGAAAACTTTTTACTTTGTCTCTATATCCGGAAACGGACCGTTGTCAAAATAAGTTTGCAAAATTACTTTTTCCCGTTGTGCCTATGAAATCCGTTGGCCAAATATTTATTCTTTGTATCCTGAAATCGATTACGGCGATCTTTTTTCTAAACTGGGTTACGATTCCCACGCCGGTTTTAGCACAAATGCAAGAGTCGTTCTCGGACGGCAATTTTACCGCCGATCCTCCCTGGAGCGGATCGGCAGACGATTTTGTCGTTCGGGACGGCACACTCTGGCTCAGCGCCGACCCATCCGCCGGTTCGGCCTTTCTCACTACGCCAAGTGAGGTCGCCTATGGTAGCTGGCAATTCCGCGTTCACCTCGGCTTTAATCCCTCTGCCTCCAACTTCGCGCGCGTGTATCTGATGAGCACCTCACCTGATCTCGACATGGAACCGGAAGGATACTTTGTCATTATCGGCGGGACCAATGACGACGTTTCGTTGTACTACCGTAACGAGTCGTCCACAGTAAAAATCATCAACGGAACAGACGGTCGCGCAGATGCCACTAGTGTAACGTTAGTCGTCAAAGTCTCGCGATCACCATCGGGTGAATGGCAACTTATGACCAGGACCGAAACCGAAAGTGATTTTCATGTTGAAGGGACCGCCAGTCATAGTGCCGGTGAATCCGGTAGTTTTTTTGGATTCGAATGCGTATTTACATCAACGCGCGCGGACAAGTTCAGCTTTGATGACATATCGATTTCGACTGAGTTGGAAGAGCAAGACGACGACGTACCTCCGACAGTTGCGAATGTTGAGACTGTCGATGCGCCCACAATCCGCGTGACGTATAGCGAAACTGTTGATCCATCGGGTGCGGTGAATGTATCAAACTATTTGATCTCGAACGATGTCGGGAACCCTTCACAGATAGTACTGAAATCGGATCGAACGGTGGAACTGATCCTCGACGCCGATCTCGTCAGCGGAAACGTGTATCAGCTGTCGATAGCGAACATTCAGGATCTTGCGGGCAATATGATGGCGCCGGTGAGCTACACATTTGCTTTCGGCGCGCCGGATGATGCGGTGTTCAAAGATGTTATCATCACCGAAATATTCGCCGACCCGTCGCCACCCGTCAGCCTGCCGGAGGTTGAATACGTTGAAATCTATAACCGGTCAAACAAAGCTTTACAACTCGAAGGCTGGACGATCAGCGATCCCTCTTCCAAAGGTACTTTGGGGAAACACATTTTGCAGCCGCATTCTTATGTGATCCTTGCGGGAACCGGCGCGGAGCAGTTTGCCTCTTCCGGCGACGTGATCAAAGTCACGGGTTTTCCTTCGCTCAACAACAGCGATGACGTGCTTACGTTGCGTTCCGCGACAGGGACGATGATTGATTCCCTCGCGTACGGAAACTGGTATCGCGATTCGGCCAAACAATCCGGAGGCTGGTCGCTCGAGTTGATCGACCCGGAAAACATTTGCGCAGAATCTGAAAACTGGGCCGCGTCTGAATCACCGGCAGGAGGTACACCGGGACAACAAAACAGTATACTCGCCGAAAAGCCGGATTTAACCGGGCCACAACTTGTCGCTGCATTACCTGTGACGGCCGACGTGATTGCGCTGCGGTTTAATGAGCGCCTTTCACGCGAACCGGTCGATGCATCCGCATTTACTTTCACAAACAACCTCGCTGCGGCCGAAGCGCATCTTGATCCCGACCTTCGGACCATCCGGATAACTACAACGGCTCCCATCGAACGCGGGATACTGTACCGCGTATCAGTCCAAAACGTTTACGATTGTCCGGGCAATCCGGTGCAGGCCGCCTTCAGCGCTGCTGAGTTTGCCGTCCCGGATGAAGCGGATAGCCTGGACGTTGTTGTGAACGAAATACTGTTCAATCCACGATCCGGCGGCGTCGACTTCGTTGAAATCACAAATCGATCCTCAAAGTACCTGGTGCTTTCGTCCTGGCAGATGGGACGCATGAAAGACGGGGTGATGTCAGATGTATCGGCCATTCCCGAACATTTCAGGCTTCTCAAACCGGGTGAGATCAGAGTCTTCACACCATCGGCGATGACTCTAGAAAGCGAATACACAAATGCGCGCGGAAGAGACATTGTCGAAATGAAGGTACCGCCTTTCAACGACGACGCCGGCTCCGTTGTGATTGTAAATCCAAAGGGCAGAATTCTTGATTTGTTTAACTACAGCGAAGACATGCACTCCGGATTTGTGCGCGACCCCGAAGGTGTAAGCCTTGAAAGGCTTTCTACGGAACGTGCCACTAATGATCCTTCGAACTGGAAATCCGCATCAAGCCATTCGGGTTTCGCCACACCGGGTTACGAGAACTCCAATCTCGTGCGCGAATCCGGAAACGGTGACCGCGTAAAAGTGAATCCGGAGGCATTCGTGCCGATTATGGGCCAGCCGGATTTTACGATTATCTCCTATGATCTTGAATCACCTGGCATGATGGGCACTGTCACAATTTTTGATTCGCGCGGACGCGTTGTAAGACGGCTCACGCAGTACTCTGTCCTCGGCTCAAACGGATTTTTCCGCTGGGATGGAGAGACGGATGCAGGCGGAAAAGCGCGGATCGGTATGTACATGATCCGGTTTGATATCTATGACAAAACGGGACTTCAGGAGTCAATTCTCAAGCGAGTCGCGATCGCCGGTAATTACTAGTTCACTCGTCCTTGTAGATGAATGTCTTTGTCGGCTCCCCCTGTCGTTTGTAGCCGCGATACATTCCATCGGTGTTGAACGTCATCGTGATTTGTCCGTCACGCGTGAGTCCGATCACGCCACCGGTTCCACCGAGAGAACCGAGTTTGTCTACAATAACTTTTTCTGCCGCACCATTAAGATCCATTCCCTGGTACTCGATAAGCGCAGAGATATCGTGCGCAACTGCGAGACGAATAAAAAACTCGCCCCATCCGGTTGATGAGATTCCGCATGTAGCATTGTTGGCGTATGTACCCGCTCCGATGATCGGGGCATCGCCGATTCGGCCAAACTTTTTGTTCGTCATTCCGCCTGTAGATGTTCCTGCAGCGATGTCGCCAAATTTATCCAGCGCCACACATCCTACAGTACCGAATTTGCTGTCATTGACATTTTCCTTTTGGATACTTCTTTGAAACTGCCGGTACCGCGCTGAGTCAAAAAAGTAACTGTTCGGAACAATTTCAAGTCCCTGCTCTTCGGCAAAACGCTCGGCTCCTTCCCCTGCGAGCATCACGTGCGGCGACTTTGTCATAACAGCATGTGCGGCCAGGATCGGATTTTTGATTGTCTTCACCCCAGCGACAGCGCCGGCCGACAATGTTTTTCCCTCCATGATGGAGGCGTCGAGTTCATTTGTTCCCTCACTTGTGAATACGGCTCCTTTTCCAGCATTGAAAAGCGGCGAGTTCTCGAGCACCTGGATCGCAGCAAGCACCGCTTCAACAGCCGGCTTTCCTGCTTCCAGTTTTGCATAACCACTGTCAAGTGCAATCTTCATCATGTCGTGATACGCCTGTTCTTTTTCAGGCGAAAGCGAGCCGCGTGGAATGGTGCCCGCGCCACCGTGAATAACCAGAGCTATAGGCGCCGGAATGTCGGAATGACTGACGTTTTCCTCCGGGGATTGTCGTACCTCAGAACAGCCAAGAAGACTTAGGAATAGTGCAAATGCAAGAATGCGATTCATCTGCGAAGAATAAGTTTTCAAAATAACCTTAAACAGGCTCGAAATCACGATTGTTGAATAAATTCTTCAATAGTTTTTGATTTCGTGGGCGACCGCCTAATTTTGCGCATCTTTTACTAAAGCGACTATCCGTATGGCTAAGAACAAGAAGTCACCGGCAAAAGCAGCGAAGAAAGCTGCGAAGAAAAAACCCGCAGCAAAAGCGAAGAAGAACACGCCAAAAGCGAAAAAAGCTCCTGCTAAAAAGCCCGCAAAAAAGGCGGCGCCCAAAGCTGCTTCGAAGAAAGCGGTGACCAAAAAAGTTGTGTCAAAAAAATCAGCAGGCAAGAAGGCAGCTCCCGCAAAAGCGAAAGCGAAAAAAACTGTTTCTGAAAAACCGGTGACCAAACCGATAGCCGAGAAGCCTGTTGCAAAAGCAGCTCCGAAACCTGCACCCGCGCCGAAGAAAGTTGCGAAGGCAAAAGAGGAAACGGTGACTGTTGCGCCCACCCCGCGCCCGGTACCTCCACAACTAAACATTTTTCCAGTGCCGAATCAAAGACCTATTGCACACAAACCCGCCAAGGCGTCTTCATCAACAGATGAGAGAACGCGTTACTCAGAAGAGGAACTAAAGGAATTCGAAGCGCTTATTCTGAGAAAACTTGACAAAGCGCGTGAGGAGTATAAGATCCTCAAGGACACGTTGAACCGGAACAACGACGAAGGAACGGATGCCACATCCGGCGGCAACACAAAAGTTCTCGAAGACGGAGCTGAAACTGCCGAAAAAGAAAATTTGAGCCAGCTGGCTGCACGTCAGCAAAAATATATTACCAATCTTGAGAACGCATTGGTTCGCATAAAGAATGGTACGTATGGAATCTGCTCTGTCACAGGAAAGCTCATCCCGAAGGAACGTCTTATTGCCGTACCTCATACGACGCAGTCTATTGAGGCGAAAATGATGCAGCAGGATTGAGTCAACCTTTTAATTCACAATCGCCTTGGATTTCCTTCAGAACCATATCGAAGCTCTGATTTTCTGCTCTCCGAGTCCAATCAAGATAGCAGATATCAAGTCTTGCCTTTCGGAGATGTTTAACGCTGATGTGCCGGAGGAGGACATTCAGGGTGCCATTCAGCGATTGGAGGAAAAATATACTTCGGATGAATATGCATTTCAACTGTTCCGAACTGCCGGTGGTTATCAGTTTCTTACAAAACCTGCATATCAGGCCAGCATCGGAATTCTGCTGAAGCAACAATCGAAGAAGCGTCTTTCGACTTCTGCAATGGAAACTCTTTCGATCATCGCCTACAAACAGCCGGTGTCGAAAACTGAACTTGAAAATATCCGTGGTGTCAACTGTGACTACGCGGTTCAGAAACTCCTCGATAAAGGACTGATTGAAATCACCGGAAAGGCCGACACCATTGGGCGACCAATGCTGTACGGAACAACAGTGAAGTTCATGGAATACTTCGGCATTAATGATCTCGCTGAACTGCCGGTTCCGAAGGAAGTAAGTGATACAAATACCATTGGCGAGAACGCCGACACGACGCTTGATAGCGACGTCAATCAACAGCCCGTTGAGACAACGGAAGAAAATGAAATTCAGAACTCGTCAGAGAGTGAAATCGCGGATTCTGCCGAAGAACCCCTTTCAGGACCACAACAACCTGAAAATGGATCCACGCACAACGGTTCCGATGCATCCTTTGAACATGGAAGCGATTTAACCGAACCCGATGCCAAAGCCTAGGTCCTCAGGTTCAAGACGAACCTCAACTAACAAATCCGCCAGGCCTTTCAAAGAAACCCGATCCGGTGGACGGAAAGCGAAAACTCGCACCGACGACAGCAAACAATTCGGAGGGCGGGTGAAGAAAAACCGCCCCGACGACAACAGGCAATTTGGAGGGCGAGTGAATAAAAACCGCTCCGATGACAACAAACAATTCGGAGGGCGGGCGAACAAGAATCGCTCCGACGACAACAAACAATTCGGAGCGCGGGCGAACAAGAATCGCTCCGATGACAATAAACAATTCGGGGGGCGAGTGAATAAAAACCGCTCCGATGACAACAGACACTTCGGGGGGCGAGTGAATAAAAACCGCTCCGATGACAACAGACAATCCGGCAGTCGGACGCGGTTTTCCGGTGAGGGTGACGACCGCAGCTTTGGCCAAAGTCGGCAGAGAAAATCTACAACAGGGTTCGGAAGCAGAAGCAAAACAACGAAGTCGGAACAGGGCAACGACAGGGGAAAACAATATTCGTCGAAACCACGCACCTCAAGGTTTGGAGGTCGTGCATTTGATGACAGGGACGAACGCCGGGGTCCAAAAAAATCGGGTTCCTTCCCGGGAAAACGTACAAGCAGAAGCCGAGACAACCAGGGATCTCCAGCAATTCAGGAAGCACCTGCGCAGACAGAGAAAATCCGTTTGAACCGTTACATCGCGAACAGCGGCGTTTGTTCACGACGCGAAGCCGACGAACTGATTACGATGGGTTTGATCTCCGTAAATGGCGTCACCATTACGGAACTTGGTTACAAGGTGAATCCCGGAGATGAGGTTCGTTATGAGAACAAAGTCCTTCACGCCGAAAAACCCATCTACCTTCTTCTCAACAAGCCAAAAGGATATCTGACAACAACGCGTGATCCCGAAGAGCGCAAAACCGTCATGAACCTGATTGGCACCAAAATCAAAGAACGCATTTACCCGGTTGGACGTCTCGACAGGAATACAACAGGTTTACTTTTGTTGACGAACGATGGCGAGCTCGCTGACAAGCTGATGCATCCGTCGTACAACGTGAAAAAAATCTACAAAGTGGAGCTGGATCGTGCATTGTCGCAGGCCGACCTCGAAAAGATTCGCGAAGGCGTAAGGCTGGAAGAAGGCCGCGCAATGGTGGATGACGTCGCAATTGCTTCGCCGGATGGCCGTACCGTTGGACTGGAGATACACATTGGCTGGAACCGCGTGGTCCGGCGCATTTTTGAAACGCTCGGATACGAGGTCATGAAACTTGACCGTACCGTCTACGCAGGCCTTGACAAAAAAGACCTTCCACGCGGTGAGTGGAGACACCTCCGTAAAGAAGAAATCGTACGGCTTAAGCACTACAAATAATCCGGATCAGGCGTCTTCAAGTTGTACTGTAAACGTACTGCCCTGTCCCACAGCTGACACCACAGTGATCGAACCCTTCACGCGCTGAAGCGCCTCCTTGACAATATACAGTCCGAGTCCGGTTCCCTCCACAGTTTCCGACGCGCGGAAATACATTTCGAAAATCTTTGGCAGACTTTCCTCAGGTATACCCGGACCGTTGTCGATCACGGATATTTCAACAAAGTCTTCGAAACGCTGGAACGTGACCTTGATCCAGGGGTCGGGTTGGTCTGTGTTGTGATATTTCACCGCGTTACCCAACAGGTTTCGAAGCACGATTTTCATTTGACTGTAGTCGCACACAAAAATATGATCCGGGTCAGGCTCGTATTTTAGTGAGATAGCCGATGCGTTGGGGTTGAATTTGATATCCATGACCACCTCATCAAGCAGGTCCTTGAGGTTAAGCGGTTCGGGTTTCAATTCGAACTTCTTTGTTCGCGACAAGCTCAGGATGTCGGAAATGACATTATCGAGTTTCTGAATACGCTCTTCGATCAAACCCATAAACATGCGCGCTTTTTCTTCGACGAATTCAAGTTTTCCGAGATAAGTAAGCCCCATAATGGACGCTATCGGCGCGCGAAGATCGTGAGAGGTGCTATAAAGAAAACGATCGAGTTCGTAGTGCGCCTTTTCGAGGCGTTGTCTTTCGTCCTCTAGGAGCCACATCACCATACTCATTCCGATGAGGGCAACGAGCAGGATATCCGCAATGCCATAGAACTCAGGCCATGCAACCTGGATATCGACGGCGTCAAGGATCAATACCATGAAAAAGAAAAGCTGGTAAAAGCTGTAGATGAAGCACGATACTGCAAGCAATTTCTGACCGAACCCCTTTGAAAACTTCGGGTGAAACCAGACTACAAATCCGGTGATCAGGAAGCCTAGTCCGGTCGTTAGTGTGCGGCTGCCAAGGCGAAGCAGGTTTCGCTGCAACGCATCGGATGGACGTTCGTTGTAAAACACGACCGTCGCTACCGCGATGATCAGGAACAGGATCAGCAACTGCCGGAACCTTCGTCTGTTGAGTGCTTTTTCTGACACCATTTCGTGAATCCCACGAAGAATCATAATTACCTGAAGGAAACACGTCAGCTGCGACAGAACGTTGATTGGAATTCGGCCGAAGGCATTCACATTGCCAAGGAACGACATGAAGACCTGCGAAAGCATAAAAAGAGAAAAGTACAGCCAGCTCAGACCCCATGTGAAAAGAAAGCGCCGGCGATACAGCTTGCTGAAATGTCGGAATACGAAGAACAGAATGAACCCGAGAATCCATTGGGCAATGAACACATAGACGGGGGGCGCAAACGATTCGTTGAACAGATTCAAGGGAAGGTAATTAGTCCAAATTAACAAAGTATTACCAAAACCCGATGCTTCAACCCTTCATCGGCAGATACAAAAAAAGCCCCGAAGACGAGGCTTGTGGTGATGGAGGGAATTGAACCCCCGACACAAGGATTTTCAGTCCTTTGCTCTACCAACTGAGCTACATCACCCTGAATTGGTTTCCCTGCTTGACAGGGGCACAAAAGTATGGAAATTTACATTCCATGCAAAGCCTGAATAGACTTTCTTCGGCCACATGTGGCGGTCAATTTATGCCTTTCGCTTAATTTCAAACGAATGCACTTCGTTTGAACAAACTTTGAGGAATTATTGGTTTTTTCGGGAAAGAGATAAACTTTAGGCCATGATTGAGCAAATCGTATTCCTCGTGGTTCTGGTAACAGCTGTCGTTCTTGTGACGATCAGAGCACGCCGTATTCTGGGCACGTTGCGACTTGGAAAGAATAACGTGCTGAATGACAGGAAGGCTGAACGACGGAGAAACGTGTTGCTTGTTGCGTTCGGTCAAAAGAAAATGTTCAAGCGACCGGTCCCTGCAATCCTCCACCTCTTCGTTTACGTCGGATTTCTTATCGTCAACATTGAAGTACTCGAATTTATGGTGGATGGTCTTGCTGGATCGCACCGGATTTTTGCTCCATTCCTCGGCAGCTTTTACACCGTCCTGATGAACATCTTCGAGTTTCTCGCTGTCGCTGTCCTTCTCGCCTGTGTCGTCTTTCTGATTCGCCGCAACATACTCCGGCTTCATCGGTTCTGGACACCCGAGATGAAGCAATGGCCACGGCTTGATGCCAACGTCATCCTTGTCACGGAGATCCTGCTTATGTTGGCAATCCTGACCATGAACGCATCAGACCAGATTCTGCAAACCACCCAGCCTCACTATACGGATACTGGCAAACTATTCTTCAGTTCGCTGCTTGTACCGTTGTTTGACTCTCTGTCGGTTCCGACTCTTGCCACCATCGAACGATTTGCGTGGTGGTTTCATATCATAGGAATTCTTGGATTTGCCGTGTACATCACCTATTCAAAGCACCTTCACATATTCCTTGCATTTCCCAATACCTACTTTGCACGCCTTGAACAAAAGGGCCATATGACAAACATGCCGGTTGTCACAAATGAAGTGCGCACCATGCTTGGACTCGCCGATACGAATGGTGCTCCCCCAACTGAACCGGGTCGCTTTGGGGCAAAGGACGTTAACGATCTTAACTGGAATCTTCTTCTCGCCGCATACTCATGCACTGAATGCGGGCGCTGTACGTCTGAGTGCCCGGCACATATCACCGGCAAGAAGTTGTCGCCCCGGAAGATTATCATGGATACACGTGACAGGCTGGAAGAAGTTGGCGCAAGCATTGCCAAAGGCGGTCCCGGTCTCGCCGATGGAAAGAGTTTGCTTGATCATTACATCACCCGTGAAGAGATCAATGCTTGCACAAGTTGTAATGCATGCGTCGAGGCATGCCCTGTGTTGATCAGTCCACTTGAAACAATAATGGAACTTCGTCGCTACGTTGCCATGGAGGAGTCGGGATCGCCCGCTGCGTGGAATGCGATGTTCCAGAACGTTGAGACCAATTTCGCTCCGTGGAAATTTGCGCCGAGCGACCGCTTCAACTGGGCAAACAACATGTAAATCTGAATACGACACGTATGAAAATAAAAACGATGGCGGAAATGGCCGCCAGCAAGGAAGTCCCCGAGATTCTTTTTTGGGTTGGCTGCGCAGGTTCGTACGATGACCGTTACAAACGCGTGACGATCGCCTTCGCCAAAATATTAACAGCACTGGAAATCAAGTTCGCTGTCCTCGGTACGGAAGAGGCTTGCACCGGCGACCCCGCGCGACGTGCCGGTAACGAGTTTCTCTTTCAGATGCAGGCGATGAATAATATTCAGATCCTTAACGGGTACGGAATAACCCGTATCGTGACGGCATGCCCCCATTGCTTCAATACCATTAAGAATGAATACCCCGACCTCGGTGGAAAGTATGAGGTGCTCCACCATTCCGAACTACTGAGTCAGCTCATTGACAAGGGAAAACTCAAGGTCGAAGGCGGCGCGTTTGCCGGTAAGAAAATTACTTATCACGATTCATGTTTTTTGGGAAGGGCGAATAACGTTTATGAAGCGCCGCGGCATATCGTCGAAGCATTGGATGCTGACCTGATTGAAATGAAACGTTGCCGGACTACCGGCTTGTGTTGTGGGGCCGGCGGAGCCCAAATGTTCAAGGAACCCGAAAAAGGATTCAAGGACATCAATGTTGAGCGCACCGAAGAAGCGCTGGCCACCGGGGCGACGACCATTGCCGTTGCCTGTCCGTTTTGTATGACAATGATGAGCGACGGCGTTAAGGCAAAAGAACGTGAGGCCGACGTTAAAGTGAAAGACCTTGCAGAACTTATCGCCGAAGCGAAGGGTTTATAGAAAACAACAGAAATACTATGTTTGTCCCCTTTGAACAACTCCCTTCATCTTCCAGGGTCTGGATTTATCAATCACCACGAAAGTTAAACGCCGCTGAGATCGATATAATAACATCGGGTCTTCGTTCGTTCAGTGAAAACTGGGAAGTTCACGGATCTCCGTTGCCGGCATCATTCAGGATTTTCCATGATCAGTTGATCGTACTTGCTGCCGGCGACGAGACAAGTGGTTGCTCAATCGATAGTTCGGTGCGCGTGATGAAACAACTTGGATCGGAGATCGGACTCGACTTTCTCGACAGAACACTGATTGCTTTGCAAAAGGCAGACAATCTATTGACAGTTCCGGTGTCGCGGGTGAAAGAATTTATCAGGAGCGGAGAGATAGCGTCGAGTACCCTGGTTTTTGACAACACCGTCACCACATTGAGCGACCTTCACGAAAGGTGGCCCGCTCCGGCGGAAGAAACGTGGCTGAAACGATTTTTCAATGAAAATGCCATCGTGAAAAACGCGTAATATTTAGTAGCTTTAAACAGAATTCAATTCTTTATGAGGTTCTCGATATCTGCGTTCGTTCTTCTCATTTTAATCAGCTCCTGCGGGGTCGAAAAAAAAGCGCAGCGAGCTTACCTCCTCGGTAAATATCAGTCAACAATCGATCTCTATCAGAAAGTCCTGTCTTCTAACCCAAACAACGGGAAGGCTAATTACTTCGTGGCAGAATCCTACCGTCTGTCAAATCGCGTTAAGCAGGCAGAACCGTTTTACGCAAAAGCAGGTGGAAAGGGCATTGATAGTGATTCGGTACAGTTCTACTATGCACAATCTCTGAAGGCAAACAGTAAGTATGCCGAGGCTGAAAAGGTATTGAACAAACTTATCAGCGAGACCGACAACCCGGCGCTCAAAGAACGTGCAAGCGCCGAAGTCTCCGGGCTTCAGTATCTGTCGGAGCTTGACCAGAAAGAGAATTTCTATCGGGTTAAGAATCTTGAATCCGTGAACTCTCCTGCCAGCGAATACTCTCCTGTGTTTCACAACAATGAATTGTACTTCACTACGTCGCGGGGAAATGAAAAAATTTACGAAGCAACGGGGACGCCGTTCACAAACATTTACAAGGTCGCGTCCCGCGGTGCAAATGTGGAGATCAATACACTGGCGCCACTTCCCGAAGGTATCAACACCACGGGTGTTAATGACGGATGCGTTACGTTCTCTCCCGATGGAAGAATAATGATTTTCGCCAAGGGCAATACCAGAAAAAGAAAGGGAGTGAACCCCACCGAAGACGTCGACCTGTTTATTTCCCGTTTTCGCAATGGGACATGGAGCGAACCCGTTCCTGTTCCCGGATTGAATGACCCGAATGCATGGGATTCGTCGCCCTGTTTCGCCCCCGATGGTCGGACTTTATATTTTGCCTCCAACCGTCGTGGCCGCGGGAAGGAAAGCAGTGGATATGGTGGAACCGACATCTACAGCGCCGTGATGGATTCACGTGGTCGCTTCTCAAGGGTGCGAAACCTTGGACCTCAGATTAACACCGCCGGTAACGAACTGTTTCCTTATATCGCCGACGATGGCAGACTTTATTTCGCGTCCGACGGTCATCCCGGATATGGCGGGCTTGACCTTTTTGTTTATCGCCGCGTAGGTGGCAAAACAACAATTGAAAATCTCGGCCAACCTATGAACAGCCCCGCCGACGATTTTGGAATATTTCTTTTCAGACCCGACCGCGGATTCTTTACGTCGAATCGCGAAGGCGGTAAAGGCGACGATGACATCTATACATTCGTGAATGAAGATCCCGACCTGCGTGTGATCAACTACTATCTTCAAGGGATCACGTACACGAAAGGGGACAATGACGCGCTCCAGGTGCTACCCAACACCCGTGTTTCTCTGCTCGATGGAAACGGGGAACTCATGCAGGATTACGTGACCGGTAACGACGGAAAGTTCCTGTTCAGAGTTTACGAAAACGAAGTATATAGTCTTGTCGGAGAAACGGATGGCTTCCTCGTTGAGCGGATCGATTATACAACCGTGGGAAAGTCTGTTGACCCGCGATCTGTCAAGGACCTTATCACAAATGTGACGCTGGACACCTTGCTTGTTCTGGATAAGATGGAACTCAACAAGATTTTCCTGCTCGAGAATATTTACTACAAATTCAACCAATGGGACATTCAACCTTCCGCAGCGAAGGAACTTGACAAGCTGGTTCAACTACTTGTAGACAATCCCGAAATCAAGATTGAACTTGCCTCGCATACGGATAGTATCGACGATAACGATTATAACATGCGACTTTCACAGCGTCGTGCGGAGTCTGCCGTGCAATACCTTGTTCAACGTGGTATCTCGCCGGACCGCCTGATCGCGAAAGGCTACGGTGAAGAAAGGCCTATCGCACGTAACACTAACCCCGATGGAACCGATAATCCGGAAGGTCGCCAGAAGAACAGGCGTACCGAATTCAAGATTCTCGAGATCGGAAGCAAGCCCAAGCCAATCGAGGATGATGAAACCTTTGATGAGGATAAATATTTCCGAGGGGAGTGACGAGAATCTATTGACGATCTGTTAAAAAAATTCTGAAATGCCGGCTCGTCCGGCATTTTTCTTTTTCCGTTTCCTATTTTTGAGGCCGAAAATCCTATCACTATGAAATACCGAATCGAAAAAGACACCATGGGTGAAGTGAAAGTCCCGGCCGACAAATACTGGGGCGCGCAGACTGAGCGTTCGCGAAACAATTTCAGAATCGGGCCCGAGGGAAGCATGCCGAAGGAAATTATCTATGCTTTCGCCTATCTGAAAAAAGCAGCCGCACAGGCAAACCACGAACTTGGTGTTCTCTCTGCGGAAAAGCGCGACCTGATCGCTTCCGTATGCGATGAGATCCTCGAAGGAAAACACGATTCGGAATTTCCGCTTGTCATCTGGCAGACCGGTTCCGGTACACAAAGCAATATGAACGTGAACGAAGTGGTCGCTTACCGAGGACACGTGCTTCAGGGTGGCAATCTTGCCGACGAGAAAAAAGCGCTGCACCCGAACGACGACGTCAACAAGTCGCAATCCTCCAATGATACATTCCCGACAGCCATGCACATTGCTGCGTACAAACAGGTGGTTGAAGTGACCCTGCCCGGAATGAAAGTACTGCGCGACACGCTTGCTTCAAAAGTGGAAAAATTCAGGACAATCGTTAAAACAGGCAGAACGCATTTTATGGACGCAACTCCGCTTACATTGGGACAGGAGTTTTCCGGATACGTTCAACAAATCGACAACAGCATACGTGCCATCAACAATGCACTCGAAGCCGTTCGCGAACTCGCATTGGGCGGAACCGCTGTCGGGACCGGATTGAACACGCCAAAAGGTTACGATGTGCTAGTGGCAAAAAAGATAGCTGCGCTTACAGGGTATCCCTTCGTGACGGCACCGAACAAGTTCGAAGCACTCGCGGCCCATGATGCGATGGTGGAATTGTCCGGAGCATTAAAACGCGCAGCAGTTTCACTGATGAAAGTTGCCAACGATATTCGGATGCTTAGCTCCGGACCACGCTGCGGAATCGGTGAGATTATTATTCCTGACAACGAACCCGGATCGTCAATCATGCCGGGAAAAGTCAACCCCACCCAGCCCGAGGCTTTGACAATGGTCTGTGCCCAGGTCATCGGAAATGATGTCGCTGTTTCAGTTGGTGGTGCGACCGGACACTTCGAACTCAACGTTTTCAAACCCGTGATCGCCGCCAATGTCTTGAATTCCGCCAGGTTGCTTGGCGACGCCTGCGTCTCGTTTACCGAGAAATGCGCTGCCGGCATCGAACCGAATGACTCCGTAATCCGCCAGCATCTTGAAAATTCCCTGATGCTTGTTACATCGCTTAACACGCATATCGGTTACGAGAATGCGGCGAAAATTGCCAAAAAAGCGCATAAGGAAAACAAGACCTTACGCGAAGCCGCCATTGAACTCGGATTACTTACATCGGAACAGTTTGACGAATGGGTAAGGCCGGAAAAAATGGTTGGAAGCCTCGACTAAAGCAGGCAACGGAAATTCAAAAAGTTTTTGTATTTTTATTTTGATTTTTAAAACCGTAAAGCCAATGAACAACAGACTAATCCTACTTTTTTGTCTGGCTTTGATTTTTTCAGCTTCAACAACCGTATCGGCACAGCTTTCCAAAAAGGAAAAAAAGGAGTGGAAGAAAAAAGCCAAGGAATACGCTAAAAAACCCAGCGATCTGAAGCAACTGATCGAGGAAAAACAGGCTGCCGATAACCAGGTGGCATCACTGAATCAGCGGAATACGCAACTCCAAGGCACGATTGCCAGCAAGGACACGCGTATCTCAGAATTGGAAGATGAACTTGCGAGAATGCGCGGTCAGCTTTCCGCAGCTCAAACGGAACTTGCACAACTTAAGGAAGCTCCTGTAGTCAACTCTATGGATTTCTCGAAGGGAATTGTGTTCAAAGTTCAAATCGGAGCGTTCAAGAACAAAGACCTGCAGAAGTATTTCGAAAACAATCCCAACTTCGGTGGTGAAGCCAACGAAGGCGAACCCCAGAAGATCACTATTGGAATTTTCAGGGATTACTGGGAAGCTGACACATTCAAGAAATATATGCGTGAAATGGGCGTTAAGGATGCGTGGATTGTTCCTTACAAGGATGGTCAGCGCGTAGAAATCAAAGACGTTCTCGAGGGTGTTGTCACCGACAAATCAGCCCAGTCGTCGGCGCGGTAAGACATCAGACATATTAATCTTAAAAAAGCAGTCCGAAAGGCACTGCTTTTTTTATTTTCGGCAGGCGGTTTGATTAGAGACATGGTTACTTTTAAAAAGTAACAGACAACGTTAATTTTGCGTGATGAGGGGACTTTTTATTTTGCTGATGTTGGCTTTCTTGACCAGTGCGTCGTATGCACAGGTGAGGGTTAAGACATTAGTGATAGAAAAGAATCAGGTGTACGAACTCCAGAATTCTGACATCCTTGTTGCCGATACCCTTATCCTGCGAGACTCCTCCCGTCTTGTCCTTAATAAGCTCAAAAAAGACAACTACATCAGGGTAAACACGCTGATCGTGGGTGATCGCTGCGTTATCGACGGCCGGGGTCTGAACGGCCAGCCCGGAAGAGACGGTACCATCGGCACTACGCCCATTGGCCCGTGCAATGATGGCTCCCCGGGGCGTAGCGGCGGCAGAGGACTTGATGGAACCCCCGGTGTGAATCTTTTTCTGTATATTGAAAATATCAAACTGGCGGGCATTCTGACGATTGATTTGTCAGGTGGAAATGGCGGCCGCGGCGGTGACGGCGGAATGGGTGGTGGCGGAAGTCCTGGTACCGTGCATTGTCACGGAGGAAATGGCGGGAACGGTGGAAATGCCGGGCAGGGAGGAAACGGTGCCGATGGTGGCAATCTCACCCTTAGCAGCAAAAAAGATCCCTTCATTCGTAACTATATAGGATCGGGAATCACCGTCTATACACACGGTGGGCTCCCCGGCGTCCCGGGCAAAGTTGGCGAACGTGGAGCCGCAGGCCTCGGTCCTGCACGACGCCATGGCAAAAACGGTGAACTTGGTCTCGAGGCCCCCAATGGACTCGCGGGAATAAGCGGCAAAGTCAATGTGGAAAAAAACTAACTATGCATAAACGATGGCTACTAAGACCCATACCCCCCCAGAACGAAATCGAAGCCCTCTCAAAAGCCATCAACGTCAATTGGTATCTCACGGCTATTCTTCTGCAACGAGGTATTAGCGATTTCGAAAGCGCACGTACTTTTTTTCGACCAAAACTTGACGACCTGCACGATCCATTCCTGATGAAGGACATGGACAAAGCAGTAGATCGGATCGCTTTGGCCATTGAACGTAAAGAGAAGATTCTCATTTATGGCGATTACGACGTAGACGGAACAACAGCGGTGTCTCTGGTATTCAGTTTCTTCCACCGACTTTGTCCTGATTGTGAAGTCTACATTCCCGACCGGTATGCCGAAGGGTACGGCGTGTCGCTCGCCGGAATCGAATGGGCCGAGCAACACAACTACTCGCTGATCATCGCACTGGACTGCGGCATCAAGTCGGCAGAACTCGTGAACATAGCACGACTCAAGGGCATTGACTTTATCATTTGCGATCACCACCTGCCTGATGACTATCTCCCTGAGGCTGTCGCCGTTCTTGATCCGAAGCGAAAAGACTGCCCTTACCCCTTCAAGGAATTAAGCGGATGTGGAATCGGATTTAAACTCGTGCAGGCCTACGGACTGCGCTACGGCATCCATGAAGGTATCTTTGACTTTCTCGATCTCGTCGCCGTGAGTATTGCTTCTGATATTGTTCCGATCACAGGCGAAAACAGAGTGCTCACGCATTACGGACTCAGAAAACTGAATGAAGATCCGTCGCCCGGACTAAAAGCGCTGAAGGAGATTGCGGGCACACGTGCCGACCTCGACGTGTCAGGCATAGTGTTCACGTTAGGTCCGCGCATCAACGCAGCAGGACGGATTGCACATGGCCGCGCCGCCGTTGATCTTCTTATCGCCCGAACAGAAGAGGACGCAAACCGCCTGGCGGAAAAGGTTAATCTCAAGAATGAAATCAGGAAGCAGGTTGATTCCGATATTACCGAAGAGGCTATCGCAATGATCGAGAACAATGAAGTGCTGCGATCAGCCAAGTCGACGGTCCTTTTCAAGAATACCTGGCACAAAGGCGTGATCGGGATCGTCGCCGCGCGTTGTGTTGAGAAATACTATAGGCCAACCGTTATCCTGACGGAATCAAATAACAAGATAACGGGTTCGGCACGAAGCGTCATTGGTTTCGATTTGTATAACGCAATCCTCGAATGCAGTGACTTGCTCGAAAAATTTGGCGGGCACAAATACGCAGCAGGTCTCACGCTTGACATAAACAACCTCGAGTCATTCCAACGTCGCTTCGAAGAAGTGGTAAGCTCTTCGATCACTGAAGAAATGCTCACGCCGGTAATCGACATAGACCTGGCAATTCACTTCGACGCGATCACTACAAAATTCATGAACGTCCTGAAGCAAATGGGGCCGTTCGGGCCTGAAAATCCAAAACCGGTGTTCGTCGCAGAAAATGCCAATGTATTCAATGCTCTTTCGGTGTTCAAAGACAGGCATGTACGATTCCTGGTTTCGCAGGACGGAAGCGACAACGTTTTCCAGGCGGTAGGGTTCGACCTTGGGGAACATTATCCAAGACTGGCAGCGAGAGATCCCTTTAAGATGGCATTCACCATCGAGGAAAACACGTATAATGGAACGACCTCGATACAACTACGTGTAAAAGACATAACTTTCTATTGACATGGTGCTGCGTGCTGAAAATCTGATCAAGAAATATAAAACCCGGACGGTTGTCAATGAAGTCTCCGTTCAGGTAGAGCAAGGCGAGATTGTTGGACTTCTCGGCCCTAACGGAGCGGGCAAAACAACTTCCTTTTACATGATGGTTGGGCTTATCAAGCCTAACGAAGGCCGCATCTTTCTTGATTCGGAAGAGATTACTGCCTTGCCGATGTATCAGCGTGCGCGTCGCGGCATTGGCTACCTCGCACAGGAAGCCTCAGTCTTTAGAAAGCTAACTGTAGAAGAGAATATACTTTCCGTGCTTGAGATGCGCGATTACTCAAAAGAACAGCGTCGGCAAAAAGTTGATGCCCTAATCGATGAGTTTAGCTTACATAAGGTTCGAAAGAACCTCGGCATGTCTTTGTCGGGTGGTGAACGCAGGCGAACCGAAATTGCCAGGGCACTTGCCGTGGATCCAAAATTCGTGTTGCTCGATGAGCCGTTCGCTGGTGTCGACCCCATCGCTGTGGAAGAAATTCAGACAATAGTCGCGAAACTGAAAAACAAGAACATTGGTATCCTGATCACCGACCATAACGTTGACGAAACGCTATCCATTACAGATCGTGCTTACCTGATGGTCGACGGCAAACTGTTTAAGTCCGGTACTGCCGAAGATCTCGCAAATGATCCGCAGGTTCGCAAAGTCTACCTTGGGCAAAACTTTGAACTCAGAAGGGCGCGAATAACACCCCCGGCGCCTCCGGCATCCTGATTTACAGACGTAGAAAAGATCGTATAACAAAAGTCGATTTGTGTAATTACTTTTGAGCACAAGGATATTTGTATGGGGCTGATTAATTCAATATTGACGTGGGTAATGAAGAAGCGCATTCATCAGATTGAGCTTTTCATCAAGTATCCGCACGACGTCCAGCAGGAACTTCTTAAGAACCTGTTGCAGACCGCACGCAACACACACTTTGGACAGCGGTATGAGTTTTCGACTATCAATTCGTACGAACAATTTCGCGACCGCGTTCCTATACACACGTATGAGACAATCTTTCCCTACATCGAAAGACTTATGCGTGGTGAGCAGAATGTTCTCTGGCCAACAGAGATAAAGTGGTTCTCGAAATCTTCCGGTACAACCAACGCCCGCAGCAAGTTCATCCCCGTATCAACGGAGGCGCTAAACGATTGCCATTTCAAGGGTGGGAAAGATTTGCTTTCCATTTACGTAAACAACTTCCCGGAGACGACAATCTTTGACGGAAAAGGGCTTGCCGTAGGAGGGAGCCATCAACAAAATGATTACGACCCGTCAGCGACAAGCTACTACGGAGATGTCTCCGCCGTCATCATGCAGAACCTTCCCGTTTGGGCGCAATTCATCCGTACCCCAAGTCTCGAAACAGCGCTGCTCAGTAATTGGGAGGAAAAGATCGAAAAACTGGCGCGCGAAACTGCGCGTGAAAACGTGACAAACATCGCCGGCGTTCCTACGTGGACGATCCTCTTGATTCAAAAGATCGTTGAGCTTGAAAAGAAACAGAATATTCTTGAGGTCTGGCCCAACCTGCAGGTTTTCTTTCACGGTGCTGTTTCTTTTACGCCGTATCGTTCGTTATTCCGCTCGCTAATTCCATCTTCCGACATGGTGTATTGGGAAACCTACAACGCAAGCGAAGGGTTTTTCGGTATCCAGGATCGGCGTGATTCTGAGGAGATGCTTCTGATGCTTGACTACGGAATCTACTATGAATTTATTCCGTTCGACGACATGGGCAATGAACACCCACAGGCAATCGGACTCGACCAGGTCCGGCTGAATACGAATTATGCGATGGTGATTTCCACCAATGCAGGTCTCTGGCGATACAATATCGGCGACACTGTTAAGTTTACGTCGCTATCCCCGTATAGGATCCGTATCTCAGGAAGGACAAAACATTTCATGAACGCGTTCGGCGAAGAAGTGATCGTTGAGAATGCGGAGACTGCCGTAGCCAAGGCGTGCGAAGTCACAGGAGCAATTATCGACAACTTTACTGCGGCACCAGTCTATATCGAAAAAGGTGTTAAAGGGCGGCACCAATGGATTATCGAATTCACAAAAGAGCCAACGCGTCTCGAAGATTTTGTTAATGAACTCGACAATACACTCCGTCGTGTAAACTCCGACTACGACGCTAAGCGTACGCAAAATCTTGCGTTACTTGCCCCGGAAGTTGTCGTTGTGAAGACGGGAACGTTTTACAACTGGATGAAAAAACGCGGAAAGCTCGGCGGACAGAACAAAGTTCCCAGGCTTGCCAACAACCGCGAATACGTTGACGATATCCTCGCCATGATCAAGGCGTAAAAAAAGAGGATTGCTCCTCTTTTTTTTATCCTCTCTCTTGACAGTTTATTTCTTTGTGATCGTGTACGTTGTTTCCGAAACGATTTCCATAGGCACCTCCATGTCTTCAGGAATCATCCCGCCCGCAAGGAGCGTCATTGTTCCTTTGAGTTCTGAAAGTATATCCATCTTGGTCGGCCAGCCGGACTTAACATCGATCTTCGACTTCATTGCCTGCTTACCCGAAAGAGCGGTCTTAGCCTTAAGTCCACCGGGAAGATCCATAGTCTTGTCCGAGTCGGATGTGGTGTAGACTCCATCGCCCGTAAGGTCAGCTGTTGATGCAGACACTTCTGCCACGCTCCAGGTATTCTTAACGCTCATGTTCATCGGCATTTCAGTGGTGTGAGACCACGCATCACCTTTAGCTACCGATTTTTCCGGGTATGTTATAAGGACCTGTTCGAAAGTTGATTTCAATGATGATTCACTCATGAATTGTTGCAGCGACTGTTTCATCGCGTTCTGAGTAGCGTCATCCAAACCAAGTTCGCCAAGCCCAGACCAAAGATTGTCAACGCCTTCCAGTTTCTCGATCTGTCCGCGCTTGTCCATGAAAATGAAAAATGGTTTGTTCGTAAGCGCTTTGAAAACTTTATTCTCAGTAGTTTCCTGACTGCCATCGCTGTCCATTACTGTTTCGCCCATCGGAGACTTGGTCGCATTCTTCAGCTTTGTATAGCTCGCTTCGATCTTTGCCCCTGTCTTGGTTAATTCTGTTACTCTGAGTTGGAAGGCCCCGACGTATTGGTTGTCGACAACCTGCTCCATTCCCATCACACTTTGTTTGATCGTTTGTTTGGTGCTTTGTTCCCAGGTGTACTGGTCGCCAACTTTGAAAGTGTACTCTATCTTCAAACCGGCAGGCGCCACGGTGAAGCCAAATGCAACAATTGCTAGAATGATAAAACGAAACGTTTTCATAAAATGAGGTTTAATGGCGCCCAAGGTAAGTAATATTCACCCAAAAAAACATGAAAACTATTCGCGTCGAATGCTGCGGAGCCATGATAAAGGTCCCCCCGAGGTCTGTTTGTCCGGTAAGGCCTGGTCTGATGCACGATTGACCTTTTCCACGGTATAAAACGCCGTTGGCAGATTCTTCTTGAGTACCGTAAGAAGTGCATCCAGTTTTTCGCGTTCCAGCACCGTAAAAACCAGATTCTCGCGTCCATCTGGTCCCACTGTATCAACATGTGTGTAACGCAGTCCTTCACCGTTAAGGTATTCCATAAGCCCTACAACACTCTTCCGGGTAATGATTCTCACAATAACCTTACCGTAGGCGATTCGTTCTTCAATGACCATCCCAACGAAAATTCCGGTTGCAAATCCGCCGGGATAAGCAACATAACAAATCCAGTTATCAAGGTGATTGAAGATCTGGCTGATCGCCATCAACCACACGAGCGATTCAAAAAAGCCAAGAAGGGTAGCCGTAACCCGCCGGCCACCAAGAACATAGATAATGCGGATTGTGTTTATAGATACATCCGTTATGCGGGCCAGGAAGATCAACAGTGGCAATAGAACGTAGCTGTAAACTTCCTCACTTACTCCAAACGTGCTCGTAAAAAGTTCTTCCATGAGGCAAATGAACGGATCAGTCGTTTAATATTCAATCAATCTACAGAAAAAGGACCGTATACTTTATCCAAAGAGCTCCTCGAAAACCTCGGTGAGTCGCGCAAATGAACGAACCTGAATTTTTGATTTTGATTGTTCGATTCCCCGCTGGCTGAAACGAGAGACAAAGATTTCGCGAAATCCGAGTTTCTCTGCTTCAGAAATCCGTTGTTCAATTTTGTTCACAGCTCTCAATTCACCACCAAGCCCGATTTCAGCAGCGAAGCAAATGTGATCCGGTATAGGAATTTCTTCCATCGATGAGATGACCGAAACGCAAACGGCCAGATCAATTGCGGGATCCTCCACCTTTATCCCGCCTGCCATGTTCAAAAAGACATCCTGGGTTCCCATGCGAAAGCCGCATCTTTTTTCCAGCACAGCCAAAAGCATGTTAAGTCGTTTGTGATCAAATCCCGTGGGCGTGCGCTGAGGTGTACCGAAAGATGCCGGGCTGACCAGCGATTGTATTTCAATCAGCAGCGGTCTGTTTCCTTCAATGGTGGCGCCAATGGTCACGCCGCTCAATTGTCCGTCCTTCTGCGAAATCAGTATTTCCGATGGATTGCTGACTTCCCGAAGACCGTTTCCCAGCATCTCATAAATTCCGATTTCAGATGTCGATCCAAATCTGTTCTTCGTTGTGCGCAATATCCGGTACGACAGATGGCGATCACCTTCAAACTGTAACACGGTGTCGACCATGTGTTCGAGAACCTTCGGGCCCGCCAGCATTCCATCTTTGGTAATGTGCCCTATCAGGAATACCGGTGTGTCTGTTTCTTTGGCGAACTTCATAAACTCGCCGGCGCATTGGCGTACCTGGCCGATGCTTCCTGCACTGGAATCAAGTACGTGTGAGTAGAGTGTTTGAACAGAATCGATAACAACGATGTCGGGCTGAACGCTTTCGATCGCTGTGAATATATTCCGTGTTTGTGTTTCGGTGAGCATAAAGAACTGATCGGAAGAATAGCCCAACCGTTGTGCACGCATCTTGATTTGTTGTTCACTTTCCTCACCGGATACGTACAGCACTTTAAGATTCTTAACCTGAAGTCCAACCTGTAGCATGAGCGTCGACTTTCCGATTCCCGGCTCGCCGCCAATCAGAACAAGTGAGCCCGGAACGATCCCGCCTCCGAGAACGCGGTTGAGTTCGGCGTCACCGCTGCCGATACGATACTCCGATCCGGTTTCAATTTCATCCAGTGTCTTCGGCTTAATTGTTTTGGTCCGCGCGGTATCCTGTCTCCATTCCGTCTTCGATGATTCATTTTTAACGACGACCTCCTCGACGAATGTATTCCACGCCGAACACGAGGGGCATTTCCCAAGCCATTTCGATGATTCGTATCCGCAAGACTGACAAAAAAATGTTGATTTCGCTTTAGCCAAGGCCGATTTGATTTGAATGTATGACAAACGTAATGAATGGGTGGACAATGATCATTTTATATCTCACAGATTTTCCTTAAAATTATGCGCTTAACCTAACTAACGCACCCGGTGTATGAAATCTTTTTTAATTACTGTAATCCTTCATTTTGCTTTACTGATCCCCGTTTATTCCCAAAAAGCTCCGGCTAAATTCGGCGACGTTTCAATGGAGGAACTTAAAATGACCACGTATGATCCTGATACCTCCGCAGCTGCTGTGATCCTTGTGGATTATGGTCAAAGTTCTCTTGAATACAATCAGGAGAAAGGTTTTCGTGTCGTTTTCGAACGCCTGCGACGAATCAAGATACTTCGCAAAGAAGGACTCGGTTACGCAGATTATTCGATACAGACCTATCGCTCGGGTGATAACGATGAAAAAATCAGCGCGTTGAAGGCAGTGACGTACAACCTCGTTGATGGCAAAATCAGCGAGACAAAGATGAAGTCCGAATCGGTCTTCAAAGAAGTCGTGGACAAAAACCATGACCTCACAAAATTCACGCTCCCGAATGTCAAGGAAGGATCAGTCATTGAGTACTCATACAGACTAAGTTCTGACTTCGTTTTCAATTACAAAGGATGGCAGTTTCAGTACGATATCCCCGTGGTACTCACAGAATATCGCGCATCCTTTCCCGAGTGGTTCCACTACGACAAATACACTCAGGGATACGTGATCTTTGACGTCAACGAACACAAGACGACAGCCGGAAGCATTATACTTCGAATCCGACAAGATCGCAGTGGTGATCTTCGCGGTGGCAATGCGGCAGCCTCCACAGAAAAACTCGACTTTCAGGAACACAGATACAGGTGGGTTGCGAAAAACGTCCCTGCATTCAAAGCTGAACCGTTTATTACGACTGAAAAGGATTACCTGAGTCGTATCAACTTTGAGCTCGCCTTCACGCAGTTTCCCCAGCAGCCAATGAAAAGATACATGGGCACGTGGGAGGATATCAATAAATTCTATGCGGACAACAGCGACTTTCTTGGTGAGGTCACTGGCAACGGCCATCTGAAAAAACTTACGGAAGACCTCACTGCCGGACTTGCTACACCCGAAGAAAAAATCGTCGCCATCCACAGTCACGTTAAGAGAACAGTTGAATGGAACAGAGTTTCCACAGATTTCACGAGCAGCAATCTGAAGAAGGTTCTCGATGGACGAAAAGGGAACTCGGCGGAAATAAATCTTCTGCTGGCGTCCATGCTTGACAAGGCAGGTTTCGTCGTAGAGCCTGTGCTTATCAGTACCAGGGATCATGGATTCATCCGCGAACATATTCCGGTATCGACGCAGTTTAATCACGTATTAGTGCTGGTGGCATTCGGCGATAAGCGTATGCTACTTGACGCAACGGAACCGTTGCTCCCGGCCGATATCCTTCCGGAGCGATGTCTCAATGGAAAGGGTTTTGTGATCTCTAAAGCAGGAGGTCGTTGGATCGACATCAAGTCACCGGTAAAAACAAGGGCCGTACATCAGCTCGCTCTCAAACTCCTTGCTGATGGACAGCTCGAAGGAAATATGTCGATGGAGTACACGGGGTACAAGGCATTGAATGAAAGGAAGAAACTGCTTGTCCGTGGCGAAGAAGAGTACGTAAAGCAATTGCTTGCAGGACGCGAGTGGGAAATTTCAAAACAGAATTTTGAAAATCTCAAGGACATCGGCCAGTCACTCAAGGAAAACTTTGAACTGCAAATCAATAACCATACAACTACTGCCGGAGACGTAATCTATATTAACCCGATCGTCATTGGGCAGATGACTTCAAATCCTTTCAAGCTTGAAAAGCGCGAGTACCCTGTCGATTTTGGTTTCCCATCGGATGAGGTATACGTACTGAAATTTGAAATTCCTGACGGATACGATATTGATGAAATGCCACAATCCAAAATCATGATGCTGCCTCAAAACGCTTCGCGATATGTTTACAGCGTCAGCCGTCTCGGCAACACGATTTCTGTTACGAGCAGCTTCTCAATAAACAAGAGTCTGTTCACCCAAATGGAGTATTCTGACTTACGCGAATACTTCAACCAGGTCGTTGCCAAACAATCTGAACAAATTGTCCTGAAAAAGAAGATATAGGATGATGAGGTTCGTATCATTACTGATAGCCCTGCTGGCAACTTGCGCCGGCTTCGCTGCAGATCCGGTTTACCCCGTTTCTGCAATTCCCGAAGACATGAAGAAAAACATGTACGGCGTTATTCGTGAGGAAATCTTTGAGTTTCGTGTACTGGCAAAAGACAAATCATCATACCGCGTTCGCGAAGTCATAACAATCCTGAATCCCAACGGAAAAAGACTCGCCGAAAAGGTCGTTGGTTACGACAAGATGAGGCGGATTACCTCGCTTAAAGCTGCGTCGTACGATGCCAACGGAAAACTAATCAAGAAACTTAAACCCTCAGACATTTACGATCGCAGCGCTTTCGATGGATTTTCCCTGTTCAGCGATAACCGCATCAAATATGTCGACCTTTCGCACAACATATATCCCTATACGGTAGAATTCGAATACGAAGTCGAAAACAAATTCCTGTATTCCTTTCCGACGTGGCGTCTTTACAGCGATGATGAAGTGTCGATACAACGATCCGTCTATACGATAATTTATCCGCCCAATCTCAAACCGCGCTACAAAACAGTAAATGCACCCGAGCCCACGAAAAGCACAGAAGGAAATACCGAACGTCTCGAATGGCTGTACACTGATTTCAAGCCACTGCGTTGGGAGAAGCTGGCTCCGGATTCGCGAAGATTCGTTCCAACTGTTCTCGCCGGTCCTGTAGATTTTGACTATGGCGGCTATCCCGGAAGGATGGATACCTGGGAAAACTTTGGAAAATGGCAGTGGAGTGTGAACGCCGGTCGCGACAAGTTGCCTGACGCCACCATCCAAAAGGTTAAATCAATGACCGAAGGCAAATCTGACTATGAGAAAATCAAGATCCTTTATGAATTCCTCCAGAATAAAACACGATATGTAAGCATTCAGGTTGGAATCGGCGGTCTGCAGCCCTTTGAAGCCCGCGTCGTTGATCAAATGGGTTATGGCGACTGTAAGGCGCTGTCCAATTACATGGTAGCATTGCTCAAGGAAGTCGGTATAACAGGGTACTATACTACAATCATGGCTGGCCAAGATGCAGGGGAAGTGTTTACGGATTTTCCCAATGACCAGTCCAACCATATTATCGTCGCAGTGCCTCATAAGAACGATACAATCTGGCTCGAATGCACCAGTCAGACAACACCGTTTGGATATCTGGGAAGGTTCACGCAGAACCGATATGGACACCTTATCGCTGAAACCGGAAGCAAGCTGGTCAAAACACCTTCATACGACGCCAACACTGATGTAATGATCAGAAAGGCTAATGTGAAGCTGAACGCCAACGGTCGCGGTACTGCTTCGGTATTAACCCGTTACAAAGGGGCGCGTTATGACGACGATTCTCACGTTGGTTATTACACTACCTCAGGTGCGGATGACCAGAAAACCTGGGTGCAGAAGAATGTGCGTATTCCGTCATTCGACATTCAGTCTTATAACATGAAAACAACGTACGAGGGCAATGCTCCCGTGGCTGAGGTGTCATTGAACCTCACGTTGCCGAATCTTGCCACCGTGAGCGGAAAACGACTCTTTCTGACGCCGAACCTGATGAACAGAAATTCATTCGTGCCCGAAAAACTTGAAAAGAGGGTTAATGACATTGTCGTACGTACGCCGCTTACCGACATCGATTCTGTCATCTATGAAATTCCCGAAGACATCTTTCCGGAATTTCTTCCCGAACCGGTGACGATAACTTCACCGTTCGGTGAATACGAATCGCGATTTTTCGTCGACCAGGGAAAGGTGGTTTACTTCAGACGGTTCAAAGTGAAGTCGGGTGAATTTCCACCGCAATCATATCAGGAACTGGTTGACTTCTATAAATCGGTAACAAAGGCGGACAATACCAAACTTGTGTTCCTGACGAAGACGTAATGTCAGCGAATCGGCGCATCCTTCTCCTTGGCCATGACGTTGTAAACCATCCGGTCTGCCAGTGAGGGGAACCATTTATTCAGCCACACAGCAAGTTTTCCCTGGGTAGTAAGGATCAGCGTACGCTTGCGCCTGACGGTAGCGTTGTAAATATGTCGGGCACATTCCTCTGCCGTCATCATTTTCTCTTCCTGCCGCGGTGAATCCCCCTGCTGATGTCCATCCCGGTTCAGGGAACGACGCCGTATATTCGATGCTGTAAAACCGGGGCAAGCCGTAAGCACATGGACACCCGTCTTCAATAGCTCAGTCCGCAACACTTCAAGAAAACCGTTGAGCGCAAACTTCGAGGCGGAGTAGCCCGTCCGTCCTGGCAAACCGCGGAATCCGGCGATCGAAGAAATTCCTATAACCGATCCGTTGTTGCGAATGATTTCAGGAAGACAATATTTCGTGGCGTATATGACACCGTAAAAGTTTATGTCCATGACTTTCTTTACGACATCCAGATCAACTTCTGAAAAGAGTGCGCGCATGCTGATTCCGGCATTGTTGATAAGTACATCTATTCGTCCGAAACGCCGGATAGCTTCTTCGGCCATCAACCGGTTGTCATCCTCGATACTAACATCGGCTCGAAAGCCAGCGATGTCGATTCCTTTTGCGGCAAGTTCCGCCACCACGTTGTTAAGCTCATCAACGTTCCTTCCTGTGATCAGTATGCGGGAACCCTTACGTCCGAATTCTTCAGCCAGCGCTTTGCCAATGCCGGAGCTCCCACCGGTAATGACTACAACTTTGTCTTTCATGAGTTGATTTTTTTTGAAGCCCGTCGGGCCGCGACAAAAGTACGAAATCGCCGCAATGGTCAGGAAAGCATCTGCTCAATGTCCTCCCGGGTGAGTTGTTTCATAAAACTCTCTTCGGTCGTGATAAGCTCTGTCGTCAGCTTGAGCTTGCGCTGCTGCAACATAAGTATCTTCTCCTCCACAGTATCGCGGGTAATGAATTTGTACGTGAAGACTTTGTTTTTTTGTCCGATACGATGCGCGCGATCCACAGCCTGCGCTTCCACTGCCGGGTTCCACCAGGGGTCGAGAATGAACACATAATCCGCTTCCGTGAGGTTGAGTCCAAGCCCGCCAGCCTTGATCGAAATAAGGAAAATCTTCAGATTCTTGTCCCTGTTAAAACGCTCAACCTGTTCCTTTCGGTCAGTACTTGATCCGTCGAGATAAGCAAAGTCGAGTTTCCGGCTCTTCAGATGTTGCCGAACCAGATCCAGGTGCTTCACAAACTGACTAAAAATCAAAACCTTGTGCCCTTCAGAAATCGCGTTGTCAAGCATGTGCGTAATGTCCTCAAGCTTACCCGAATCTCCTGAGTAACCAGGTTCGATCATTCTGGGATGGTTCGCAAGTTGTCTCAGCTTGGTGAGGCCCTCGAGAATAATGAACCTGCTGTTGCCCAGTCCTTCGGTTTCGATAAGCTTGAAGATTTTCTCGCGGTACATCGCCTTCACCTCCTCATAGCGTTTCTCCTGGTCGGGAGTCATTGAACTGTACTGAATGTTTTCGACTTTTTCAGGAAGCTCTTTTGCTACCTGTGACTTATGCCTTCGTAAAATGAATGGCTTGATAACCGCATGAAGTTTGCGCGACTTTGTTTCGTCATTCTTTTTCTCAATGGGATGCTGATATTCATTCCTGAAATACGATTGAGATCCCAGAATACCAGGATTGATGAATGACATTTGCGACCAAAGGTCCAGCGTCGTATTTTCAATTGGAGTACCGGTAAGCACCAGCTTGTGTCGTGACTTCAGTTCGCGCACCGCCTTTGCTATGTTCGATGTCGGATTCTTGATTACCTGAGACTCATCAAGTATAATGTAGTTGAAGTAGAATTGTGAAAGCAGGTCGACGTCAAGCCTGGTGATCCCGTATGACGTGAGTACAAGATCGTATTTTTCAAAACGCCTGATGTCTTTGTTCCTGAGCGTGCCTGTGTAATTCAATATCTTCAGCGCAGGGGTGAACTTGGCCGCCTCCATCTCCCAGTTGTATACCAAAGAGGTCGGCATGATCAGCAACGTCGTTCCTGCACCCTTTTCTTTCTCCCCCTGAAGCAGGGTAAGGGTCTGAACGGTCTTCCCCAGACCCATGTCATCAGCAAGACAACCACCGAGACGGTATTCATTCAGGAATCTCAACCAGTTGAATCCGGCCCGCTGATAGGGACGTAGCTCACCCTGAAATCCGGGTGGTATCGGGTAGTCTTTGATGCCATTGAATGAACTGAGGTTTCTAAGCTTTTCACTCAGGTGAACCTTGGCGAGGTTGCCGTCTTCAAGTTCCTTGACCAGGTTCAGGTGATGTTTTCTGAGTACGGGTTTCTCGCTCTCACCTTCCGTTTCGCTTAACGCAAACAGGTCAGAATACTTCGTCAACCACGTTTCCGGAATGATTGCAATTTCTCCGTTGGGAAGTTTGAATTCGACTTTCTTTCTCAGGATCAGCTTGCGAATATCCTTGAATGGAATTTCAAATTCTCCAAAACGAATTTTTGCATTGATGTCAAACCAGTCCAGGTTTTCCTTTACCTCAACTTCAATGACAGCCTTGCCGACAAAGTATTTTTTATCCCGACTTTCAGGTTGACTGACCTCAAATCCAAGGTTCAACAAGTTGACACGATTCTCGTTGAGCCAGGAGAACGCCCACGATTTCGGAACCGCTACCCTGAAGCCTTTCGTGGGAAGACCAAGTTTCTGCAATGTGTTGAGGAATTTCTTCTCTTCGTCGGAACGGCGAGTTACACGGTGAAAAATATACTTATCGCCCTGTTTCTCCATGGTGACGTTGACCGGACCCAGATTGTCACCACGAAAACGGTGTTTGCCGTACTTGAACGAAAGGTCGAACACGATCTTTCCGGGATCGTCTGATTCCGGTTCATCCTGAGGGCCGCCGCCGAACAACGTTGGAGCCGCTTTCGCGTGCACGGCATGAAGTTCTGAGAGGGTAAGTACCGGATGTGGATCGTACTCAGTCTTGTTGATCTCGAATCCGTTCGCCTCTATGTCATCGAACGATGCAATCAATGGGGCGATGAACTTGTTGTAGTATGTTTCCTCGACGTTCTTCGGAATCAGGACGTGTTTCTTTGTGAAAAAGGGTATTAACTTCTTGCCGTCAACAGGTTTTTCAAAGCCGTACAACTTGCCGTTAAGCACCATCCACGCCGGACTTTTACAAATAAGATAAGCTGAACTGTTTGGCAGGTCAAGCTTCCTCCCCTGAAACGTAATAGTCGGATAATAATTCGTGTGATCGTTGGTGCGCATGAAATGAAACTGGATCGATGCACGCTGATCAAGCACGTCGATTTGTCTCCACGCGGGCTCACCATCGTTGCCCATCTCGAATAAAAGTTTTCCCTTTATCTTTTCGAGAATCTTTGCGCGTCGTTTCTCCATGTAGTCATCGATCTGTTCCTGGAGCATCTCGTTGCCTTTGGCCTTATCAAAGGTCTTGGCAAAAAACTCTTCTGGTTTGAACGCTTTTGTTGCAAACTTGCGAACGATGTTTTCCTGCTGCATCGAATCCATCAGTTCGATGAGTTCGAAATCACGATCGTCGAGCCCGCGGGAAAATTCGCGTGCGTTTTTCGCGGAAATATTCTGATGTTGAAATGTCAGCCGGCCCTTGTCGTCAAGATGCACGATATAGGATTCGAAAATGAATCCCAGGTACTCGTGCTGGTAGAGCGAGTAGATGATTTTGAACGGTTGTGAAGCAGACACTTTCATCGAAAAACCGACAATTACACAATCCCGGAACTCGAAAATTAACGATATTCGATGAATTAACCCGCTTTAGGGGCAAATTTATGTGGGTAGAAAAACCCCATTCAGAGGTGTTGCACCGACGCCGTACGTGAAGCTAAAACGGCCGGCCTTATCGAAATGAGAAATGTTATAACAGATACTACACTGAGCGTCCAAAGAAAGTCCTCTGCACGCATTTTAATCGGATAACCGTCCATTACTGCATTCTCCATACCCATAGAAATAAAGGCGTATCGTTCCTGGAGAAAACAAAAGCCGGCACCAAGAATCAGCCCGGAGCAGGCGCCAATCGCCGCAATAAGACCGCCCTCGAAAAGGAATATGTTGCGAATGGTTCGGCCGGCAGCACCCATTGCTGCCAATATGGAAATGTCTCGTTTTTTGTCGAGAGCGAGCATCATTAAACTGAAGAAGATGTTGATTGACCCTATTCCAAGCAGAACAGAAAACGAGAGAAAAGTAAACAGCTTTTCAATTTTGAGTAGCCGGTAAATATCCTTGTGTTGCTCCTCATGATTGAGCACGTTGAATTCGTCTCCAAGCACTGTCTGCAATCGTCGTTCTACGTCAAAGATGTCCGCATTTGCATCGGTCTTTACCTCGATCGCCGTGCGACGATCGCCATAGTTCAGAAGTTCGCGTGCAAACTCAAGCGGAACGATAACGTAGTTTTCGTCGAACTGCTGTACAATCGAGAAAACTCCTCCCGCAAGGATGTTCATTTTTGAATACAACTGCGATGGATCGGCACCGGGCCGTGCATTTTTGATGTAGAACACCTGAAGCGGAAACATGTTATCACCCACGGCAATCGACAAACTGTATTTCACACCATTGCCAATGATCGCGTAGTTGATGTCGTTCTTCCGGAGTGCGAGCTCACCCTCAACGATATTGGCATCCGGAATTCTGTTCTGCTCTATAAAGTTTCCACTCACGCCTTTCAGTGTGACCACCTGATTGTTATTCTCGGTCCGGTAACGCAGGTAGGCGTAGTCTTCAATAACCTCAGTTACATACCTCACACCTTTCGTGTCTTCGATCCTTTTGATAAGGTCGGGAGAAACTTCAAATGACTTTCCTTTCACGGGTTCAATTTTGATTTCGGGATCAAAAGAATTGTTCAGGGAATGTAACAGATCTTCGAGGCCATTGAATACAGACAAGACGATTACAAGAGCCGCAGTGATGAATGCCACGCCCGTCATCGAAAGCCATGAAATAACGTTGATGAAGTTCTTCTTCCTCTTCGATACCAGATAACGTCGGGCTATAAAGAACGAAAGATTCAAGTCCGTAACAAATTAGGCTTTACTTTCCGGAGGAATGTTCAGGTTTTTGATGATCTCCTCAATACGCTGGGCATTCTCTTCAACCTCATCAATATAAAAAACCAATTCCGGAATTATACGAACCTGCTTCCCGATTCTTTCACCAAGCACCTTCCTGATCTCGCGCTTCCTGGAGTTTATTCTCGCCAGTATGCCGGCCTTATCCTTTTCAAGCATCATGCTGATGTACACCTTGGCCACGCTGAGGTCAGGGCTAACCTTGACTTCTGCCAGCGTAATAAATGCGTGATCCAGGATACCCCTCTTGTCCTGCTGAAATATCTCGCTCAATTCCTTTTGGATCAGGCGGGCATATTTATTTTGTCTGGTTGTTCCACTCATAAGGCAAATATCCTTTATCCCTTCAACAATTACCAGCTAACGATTGGCAATTCGGGAAAAGCTGTTCTATTTTACGGAATAAAGTTAATCGGTTTTGTTAAGCTATTTCAGAATTAACGATCCGTACCGGGTATTCGGTCTGCTCGCACTTCAAATTCTGGTCTTTCTGCCCCTGTTGATTGACCCGCCGCCGTTGACGCTTCCTGAACTCAAGGGAATCATCATCGGACAAAAGTCGCTCAACGGCTTCTTCCTTTACAGCGGCGTAATTGACTCAACCGCTCCGCTGACAGGACTGTTTCAGACGCTCATGCACCTTATTGTCGGCGACAGCGCTCTCGCGCGACACATCCTCTCCCTTCTGCTGATCTTTGGACTCGCAGTGTTTGTTGGGATCATTTACATCGACAAGAAGGTGTTCCCTGAAAATTCATTCGTGCCGTCACTCACCTTTGCCTTGCTATTCGCTTTTACGTTCGATGCACTTGCCCTTTCCGGCGAACTGTTGGGGTTGTTCTTCATATTGCTTGCGCTGAACAGCCTCTTCAAAGAAATTGAATTCCGCGAAGAAAGTTTCGAGATGGTTCTGAAGATGGGCTTGTTCACCGGAATCGCATCGTTGTTCGCATTCTCGTACATCGTCTTTGTTCCGGGAATTCTATTGATGTTGCTGATGTACACCCGGAGTTCCGGCCGAAAATTCCTGTTACTGCTTATCGGGTTCGCAATCCCACATCTCCTGACGATCTCAGTGTACTACATTGGTGATGGCGCTGGCGACCTCTGGCGGTACTTCTACCTGCCTAACCTTTCGTTTACGCGAACTCCTTTTGTCGGACTTGTTGATACTCTTCCCCTCTTGCTTACACCACTTGGTTTTCTCCTGGCAGCACTCGTAATGGTCAATCGCGAAAGCAGGCTTACCAAATATCAGTCGCAGGTGCTTCAGGCAATGTTCTTCTGGACGGTCTTCAGTATAGTCCAGGTATTGTACGCGAAGGAATTCAAACCGCAGACGTGCATCGTAATGGTGCCTGGCATCGCATTCTTTGTAGCGCACTTTTTCCTTATTATTCGCCGGAGACTGTTTGCCGAGCTGGCGCTCTGGATCTTTATCGTTGGCTTAATATCCGGTAACTATTACGTCCGGTATTTTAATCTGGAGGATGAATCGTTCCGCGGTCTTGTTGCAGGTCAATTTTCCGGTACTCCCAGGAAGATCGTAATCCTTTCGAATCAGTTAGAAGGTTATGCCGGCAACGACATGGCTACACCTTTCCTGAACTGGCATTTGTCACGCGAAGTGTTCGAAGGTCCCCAATACTATGAAAATGTGATCCGTGTTTACAAAGGTTTCGCAGCCGACCCTCCGGACCTGGTCATTGATCCTGATGGAATTATGTTGGAGTTCTTCAAAAGGATTCCGGAACTGCGAAACACCTATGTCTCCACTGACGATGGATATCGTCGTGTGAATGCTCCTGTGGTTAGCAACTGATCTTATTCACGCGAGTGGCATGCCGCCCGCCCTCGAATGATGACGTGAGAAACTTATCAATAATTTTTTCGCCAAGGTCGTATTCAATAAAGCGTGCCGGAAGGCAGACTATGTTGGCATTGTTGTGTTGTCTCGCGAGTCCCGCAAGTTCCTCGTTCCAACAGATGGCCGCGCGTATGCCCTGATGTTTATTCGCAGTAATTGCAACTCCATTGGCGCTCCCGCAAACAAGCACACCAATATCAAATTCGCTTTTTTCAACAGCAAGAGCTACTGCGTGAGCGAAGTCAGGATAGTCTGCGGATGAATCCGTGTATGTTCCGTAATCTTTTACGTGATATCCCCGGCCCTCAAGGAATTCTCGAAATCCCTCTTTGTATTCAAACCCGGCGTGGTCGCTTCCAATGGCGATAGTTGGTTTCATATGGCTGAATTTTTTTCCTCGCGCAAACGCTCTTCCTCTTCTTCCTTCAGTTTCGCCTTCTCAACCCGGGCGGCGATTGCAATGCTGATTTCGAAAAGGAGGTAGAGCGGTATTGCTATGAGGGTTTGACTGATTGGATCCGGAGGTGTAACAATCGCAGCGATAATTAAAATCCCGATAACCGAGTGTTTTCGGTATTTTCTGAGAAATGACGGCGATACGATACCCATTTTCGTCAGAAAGTAGATGACAACCGGAAGCTGAAACAGCAACCCGCTTCCAAACACAACGGTCACAATCGTGGATACAAATGAGGTGATGTCGAACTCGTTCACGATCATGTCACTGATTGAATATGTCGCCAGGAAGTAGATCATCATCGGAGCGAGCACATAGTATCCGAATAAGATTCCGGCCAGGAACAGAAAAGATATCGATGCAACGGCGCCGCGTGAGTAACGCCTTTCGCGGTTGTACAATCCCGGTTTGATGAACCTCCATATTTCCCAGACTACGTAAGGGAACGCGAGGATCAGACCGATTGTAAATGATGCAAGGATGTGCATCGAAAACTGCCCGGTCATCAGACGGTTTTGCATTTTGAAAGGAATATCGTCAACGCAAAAGCCTTCCGTGCCAAGCATCTTCCCAAACTTGCACATTACCTGAAAGGTCGCAAAATCGGCGCGCGCCGGCGCCGTGATAATGTTCTCAAAAACCCAGGGTGCAATGACGAATGCCGCGATTGTGAAGACGATAACTGCCAACAATGCACGAACGATATGCCATCGGAGCTCCTCCAGGTGCTCGAGAAACGACATTTCTTTTTCCAAACCTTCCTCTATCGGATCCTGATCCAAAGGCATAGTCAAACAGCTCTAAAAAAATAAACTCAGGCGTAAAGCGGAAACCTGGTCACAAAACGATTGACCTTCCGCTTGACGGCTTTCAGGTGCTTAACGTCGTCAGGTTTTTGAAGTGCCTCATCGATGAGCTCAACCACCTTCACGACATCTTTTTCCTTCAGCCCACGCGTTGTAATCGCAGGCGTTCCTATTCGCATTCCCGATGTCACCATCGGTGATTGTGTATCAAACGGAACCATGTTCTTGTTGATCGTAATATCCGCCTGAATTAAAGCTTCTTCAGCTTTTTTGCCAGTAAGATTTTTTGAACGGAGATCGATCAGCATGAGGTGGTTGTCGGTGCCACCGGAAATAATCTTGTATCCCTTGTCAGTAAATGCACGCGCCATGGCCGTTGCATTCTTGCTCACCTGTACAACATAATCGAGATACTCGTCCGACAAAGCCTCCTGGAATGCTACCGCCTTGGCGGCAATCACGTGTTCCAGAGGCCCACCCTGCGTACCAGGGAAAACACCGGAATCAAGAATGGAGGTTATCTTTCGTAGCTCACCCTTTGGCGTCTTAAGGCCCCATGGATTGTCGAAATTCTTTCCAACGAGAATCATTCCCCCCCGGGGGCCACGCAGCGTCTTGTGCGTTGTGGTTGTTACAACGTGGCAATATTCCATCGGATCGTTGAGCAATCCGCGGGCAATCAGTCCGGCGGGGTGTGAAATATCTGCGAGCAAAATTGCGCCCACGCTATCCGCAGCCTCCCGAAGCTTCTTATAATCCCAGTCACGGCTGTAGGCTGATGCACCACAAATGATCATCTTCGGTTTCTCCCGCTGTGCCGTTTCTATGACTTTGTCGAAGTCAATCGTACCCGTTTCCTCTTCCACTCCATAAAACGCAGGCTGATATAACTTTCCGGAGAAATTCACCGGTGATCCGTGCGTGAGGTGACCACCATGTGAAAGATCAAATCCGAGTATCTTGTCACCTGGCTTCAGACATGCGAGCATCACCGCAGCGTTTGCCTGAGCACCCGAATGCGGCTGCACATTTGCCCATTCTGCACCGAACAACTCCTTCGCTCTGTCGATTGCAAGCTGTTCAATCTCGTCGACAACTTCACATCCTCCGTAGTATCGCTTCCCCGGAAGACCTTCTGCATACTTGTTGGTGAGCACTGATCCCATCGCCTTCATGACCTGAAGCGAGGTGAAATTTTCAGAGGCAATCAGCTCGATACCTTCCTGTTGACGGGTTTTTTCTTTTTCAATAAGATCGAAAACGATTTTATCTCTTTTCATGTGAGTGGTTAGTGGTTGCGAAATGTCGCAGCAGTCGTTGCTGCCGCCTTGAAAAGAAGGCCAAAGATAATTGCTTATTCAAAAGCGCCAATGAAGGGATAGAACAAATTACAAAATGGCCGATGTCACCAACTGCCACTGGAACCGCCACCGCCAAAGCTGCCACCACCGCCCGAAAAGCCGCCTCCGCCGGATGACCACCCTGAAGATGAACCGGAAGACCATCCGCCTCCCGACGACCAGCCACCGCCTCCGCCACGACTTCCTGTGCCAATTGATTTTGAAAACTTCTTCCCCCATGCAGTGCGGGCGAGCAGAAGCCGAAGTATCGGAAAGCCAATGATGTAGGTGCCCAGCAGTGCCAAAGCTCCATCGACACCAAGCACTACCATTGGAAAGGTGGCATAAAATGGTATGAGGAAGGCGTACAGAGCCCATCCTCCGCATCCGGGAACAAACAGGCCGAAGAAGGTGAAGATGCCAAGAATGAAGAATATGAATGCACCGATTAGAATCTTTTCCTTCCACGTCATCTGCGGCTCAAACGGGGAGTCACTGTCGCTGACGACATATTCATTGCCGATGGCCGCAATGACAGCATTAACAGCGCGCTCGATCCCACGCCCATAGTCATTCTCACGGAATGCCGGCGCAATTTCATTTCGGATTATCTGATTCGCGATGGCATCCGGAACAACACCCTCCAGACCCTGACCAACTTCTATGCGAATCTTTCGATCATTGATTGCAGCGAGGATAAGTAGCCCGTTATCGTTTTTTTCGGTCCCGAGTTTCCACTTTTCGACAACTCTGAGGGAATAGCTTTCCAGATCGTCGCCGTCGAGTGATGGTATGATCAGTATAGCGATCTGGTTGCCGGTGGAGTCTTCATGCGCAGCCAGCATCGTCTCAAGACGTTCAATTGTGGCTGCATCGATTACATGCGCCTCGTCGTGCACGCGGTGACCCCAAAGTTCCGGAACTGCGCGCTGGGCGAACACGAACTGTGTTGCCAGAAGGAAAAACAGGAGTATCGATTTTTTCATGTTTATCGCAATTACCATGAGCCACTCGAGCCGCCTCCACCGGACATTCCGCCTCCGCCGAAACTACCCCAGGAACCGCCGCCACCGGAACCAAAGCCTCCGCCGCCTATCATCGGACCCATCCAGCCACCACGCCCAGACCAGTAGCCTCCGCCACCCCCGCCTCCGCGCCGCGACAGAAAGAAGACTACTGCAAGGATGATAAGTATCGTCAGAACGGGTGAACGTTTGCCACCCTCGCGTCTGGACGTAGGGTTGTCGTTGACATATTCTCCATGGATAGCCTCGCTTATTGCAAGCACCGCCGCCTTCACACCCTCGTCATAGGCATTGGCCCTGAACCTTGGCGCTATTTCGTTTCGAATGATCTTGTTTGATTCAAGGTCAGTAAGTGCGCCTTCAAGACCATATCCAGCCTCGATACGCATCCTTCGGTCGTCGACTGCAATTACCAGTAACACACCGTTATCCTTTCCTTTCTGACCGGGTTGCCATTCTTTGAACGCACGCACCGCATAGCCTTCAATGTCCTCACCCATCAGGCTTGGGATGATCAGAACTCCAATCTGATTCGATGTGCTGTCCATTTGCCGCTGAATGAATTGTTCCAGTACCTGTTCCGTTGCGGACGAAAGAATACCAGCATCGTCGTGCACCCAATGACCCGCCTGCGCAGGTATCGGTGCTTGTGCATGCAGACCAAGCGTTGCGAAGACGAAGAACGCGGCCAGAAGCCGGAGCTTCGAGATGAAAGGAGTAATCGGAAATTGAAACCTACGCATCGATGCCAGCATGAATCTTACTTGGTTATGCGCAGATCGTCGCCCAACTCATTCGTGTCGTCAGCGGTTTTTTGGAAACCTTTTTCAAGCAGAATTTCTCCGCAACGTCCTATTGCCCACTCGAGCCCTTCCGTAATTCTGCCTTCCCTTATTTTCCCTACAAGTCCCGAGACAACGTTATCCCAGTCCTTCTGGTCCACAACCTGGTTAATTCCGCGATCAGCGAGGACTATTACTTCGTGCTCAAAAAATGAAATGAAAATCATTATTCCGGTGCGTTGTCTTGTGTTGAACACTTCTTCTTCCAGGAAAACTGACTCCGCACGCTGGCGTGTGACCGCATCGAGGTACACCCGGGAAATGAAGAAACGTTTCAGGCCGTCGACATAGTTTGTTATCACTCCACCCAGAACACCGCACACGGCAGTTACGACAAGCAGGAAGAGCGGATCATAGTAAAGGGTGTGCGTGTCGGAGATGACGTAACGATCCAGGATAACCATCGTCACAAAAGCGAGAGCGGCACATATGATTCCGGCTTTGTAACTGGCAGCAACGTAGTCATCGCTTTTCTCTACAATCACCGGGACAATTTCTCCCGATATTTTCTCTTCGGCAGATTTCACCGCTGTATTGATGCGCTGAAGCTCCTGCTCCGAAAAACGTTGATTCAGTTTCATACGAGTATCTTCAATGTCGCAAGGTAACTAGAAATTATTTCTGTTTCAGTTGTCGAAGGTAGAGTTGGATTGAATTCTCGAGCCCATAGTACAATGCATCACAAATTAATGCATGACCAATTGACACTTCGTCGAGATGAGGAATACGTTGATGCAGAAACGCCAGGTTGTTCAGGTCGAGATCATGACCTGCATTGATACCAAGGCCAAGTGAGTGAGCTGCTTCTGCACTGCTGACATACGGACGGATCGCCGCCTCACGGTCAGATGCGAACGCGGCCGCATAAGGCTCGGTGTAAAGTTCAACGCGGTCAGCGCCAACTGCTGCGGCTCCTTCAACCATGCGTTGGTCAGGATCGACAAAAACCGAAACCCGACCGGCGTATTTTTTGATCTCTGTAATTACTTCTTTCAGAAAAGATGCGTTTCGAACCGTATCCCACCCTGCATTGGATGTTATAGCGTCAGGTGCATCCGGTACGAGTGTGGCCTGATCTGGGCGGGCCTGACGCATTATTTCAAGATATCGTTCATCCGGATAGCCTTCGATGTTAAACTCTGTTGTAACAAGACTTTTTAGTGCGATTACGTCCGAGAAACGGATGTGTCGCTCATCAGGTCGTGGGTGAACCGTTATCCCTTCGGCACCGAATCGCTCGCAGTCGCGCGCAACGCGCAGAACATCGGGATTATTTCCCCCACGGGCGTTCCGGAGTGTGGCAATTTTGTTAATATTGACGCTGAGTCGGGTCACAAACTGACTTTTCCGGGTGTAAACTACCGATTACTTTTGTTCGATAAAACTAAGCAAAGATAACAATGAGCCTTAAGTCACAGATAGACGCCGACATCAAGGCGGCGATGCTTGCGCGGAAAAAGGAAGAGCTTGAGGCGCTCCGTAGCATTAAATCACTTATTCTGTTGGCCGAAACTGAAAAAGGCGGTTCAGGCGAAGTGTCCTCTGACGCCGAAAACAAACTTCTTCTGAAGGCAGCCAAACAGCGGCGGGAATCTGCCGATATTTTTACCCAGCAGGGAAGGAAGGATCTGGCTGACAAGGAGTTGTTTCAGCTTGAAATAATCTCCCGGTACCTGCCCAAGCAGCTCAGTCCGGAAGAACTTGAGCAGGAACTTCTGAAGATCAAAGCTGAGGTCGGAGCAACGGGTCCTCAGGATATGGGTAAAGTCATGGGGGTTGCAACAAAAAAGCTTTCCGGCAGAGCGGAAGGCAAGACCATTTCCGACATGGTCAAAAAAATTCTTTCCGCTTGAGCAAGGTTGACATCACACTCGCGATCATTATTCTGGTTGGTGCCTACAGCGGCTTCCGCGACGGCGCCAGGGTTGAAATATTTTCGCTCGTAGCTGTCTTCCTCGGCGTTCTGTTTGGATTCAAATTTATGGGCGTGACAATGGTGTATTTGGAAGAGGAATTCTTTATCGACGAGTTTGCGCTCCCGTACATCGCTTTCGGTGCAGTTTTCTTTCTGGTGGTCCTGCTCGTAAATCTTGCTGCAAAGTTTCTCATTGAAAAATATCCCAATGCCTTACTGGGCATGGCCGATCCCTATGTCGGCGCTGTCTTCGGGCTGTTACGAACTGTGTTTATGGTGAGCCTGGTCTTGTGGATCCTTGAGTCCCTTCAACTTCAATTCCCGGAAGACTGGATTGGCGATTCCTGGGTGCTGCCGATGGTCGCACATTTCGCCCCCGACACATTTGAAGCGATTGGCAGAATAATTCCCTTTTTTTCTGATATTGTAAGATAACTGCCGCTTTCAGCGCAATTTTTTCTTTTCACATTTTTTTTGATACTTATCACCGTAAAGGAAAAGGCAATGACCATAAGGATTAAGGAAGAGAACGGATTCAAATTTGTTGACGAAGGTGATGGGCCGGTCTTGCTTTTGCTGCATGGATTATTTGGAGCGCTGAGTAACTGGGAGGGGGTTGTCAACAGGTTTTCGAAAAAGTTTCGTGTTATCATCCCCATGCTGCCTATCTATGAGATGCCCATCAGGGAAGCTGGTCTCGAAGGACTAAGAACTTTTCTTGAAAACTTCGTCGAATTCAAGAAACTGGATGACCTGATCATCATGGGAAACAGCCTTGGCGGGCACGTCGCACTCGTATACACGCTTAAGAACAAGGAAAAAGTCCGCAAGCTTATACTGACGGGAAGTTCCGGATTATTTGAAGACTCGATGGGAGGATCCTATCCCAAACGGGGAAACTATGAGTACATAAGAGAACGGGTGGCCTACACTTTCTTTGACCCCGCAGTGGCAAGCAAAGATCTTGTGGACGAAGTCTTTGATGTGACCAATAGCATCCCGAAATGCATGCGGATCGTCGCCATTGCCAAATCCGCGCAACGCAATAACATGGCGGACGAGATACCAAAAATCACCATCCCAACATTGTTGGTATGGGGTTTGAATGATACAATTACACCACCCGTTGTTGCTTATGAGTTCAACAGGCTGATCCCAAATTCGGAACTTAAGTTTATTGACAGATGTTGTCATGCCCCGATGATGGAACACCCTGAATTATTCAACGAACTGGTGGAGGACTTTCTGGTCACATAATAAAACTGCCAACGTGATAGCGGAAGATTTAATTAATCACATGATTCCTCCCCTTAAGGGAACCGACGACGCGCACAAAGCGATCGTATGGATGGAAGAATTCCGCTGTACGTATATGCCGGTAGTTGAGGACAACAAGCTGCTTGGATTTATCAGCGAAGGAATTATCCTGGAAACAAACGAAATCGATAAAACGGTCAAGGACTTTAACCTCGTAGGGCTGAACTGTTACGTCCATCTTGACACTCACTTTTACGATATTCTCAAAGTCGCTGCAGAAAACAAACTCCAACTTGTGGCCGTGCTGAATGAAGACCAAAGTTACTGCGGCGTAATTACGGTGCAGGACACGCTCACTTCATTTGCCCAAACTGCTGCCGTTCAGCTTCCCGGCGGAATTCTCGTTCTCGCAATGAACCATGCTGATTACTCCCTCTCCGAAATCAGCCGGCTCATTGAGGAAAACCACGCAAAGGTCTTAAGCAGCATCGTCAAGGAAGACCCCCTTGATCCGCACAAACTTCGCCTTACATTGAAAATAAACCAGGTCGACCTCTCTCGGATTGTCGCCACCCTCGAACGGTTTAACTATAAGGTCATCGGCCGTTACCAGGAAACAAAACCCGTCCCGGATGAAAAGGATCGTATCGACATGCTGCTGCGTTATCTCGACATCTAATCATATCCACTTTTGTTGTTGATTTAAGCCTGCCTATCTTTACCCTGTCTGCATAGTCACCGAATGGACGGAACCCGAAGTTAAGTATGCGAATAGCTGTTCACGGAAAGGAATTCAACCGCCAGTCGGCACCGCTCATCACGAGAATTTTCGAACTACTTTCCGAGAGTAAGGTCCAGATTCTGGTTTCCTCAAAATTTGCCCAGTACCTGAAGTCCAGTTCCTTCAAAGCATTTTCGTGGACGGTCTACGAACCGGGGACATCGTTGTCAAACGTAAAGTATTTCATAAGCGTCGGTGGCGACGGTACGCTGCTGGAGTCGGTAACGCATATCGGCAGTCTTGAGATTCCGGTGCTTGCAATAAATACGGGCCGGCTTGGATTCCTTGCGACTATCGGAAAAGATGAAGTTGAAAAAGCAATCGCGGACGTTCTGGCAAACTCCTTTACGCTCGACAAGCGCGCGGTGCTCCGACTGGAAACGAATCTGGACATTTTCAATTCGCTGACGTTCGCCCTGAATGACTTCACTGTAGTGAAAAAGGATACATCATCCATGATCACAATTCATACGTACATTAATGGCGAGTTTCTGAACTCCTATTGGGCCGACGGGATTATCGTAGCGACGCCAACGGGGTCTACCGGTTATTCGCTTAGTTGTGGTGGCCCTCTGATCTTTCCGCGGTCGGGGAATTTCGTGATCACACCCGTGAGCCCGCATAACCTGACCGTTAGACCGATCGTTGTCCCGGATACTTCGGAAATCAGTTTTCAAATTGAAGGAAGGAGCCGCCGGTTTCTGGTTTCGCTGGATTCAAGAATTGCATCCGTTGATTCCTCGGCTCATCTTCTTATCAAAAAAGCCAATTTCGGGGTGAATCTGATTCAACTTGAAGGACAACATTACTTCAAGACCCTCCGCCAAAAACTAAATTGGGGACTGGACATCCGCAATTAATTGCTATTTTTGATAACTAAACTGATCCTTAGCTTCTTAACTAACCTGATGAGAACGAGTATTTTTTGTATTCTGGCCGTGTTTTTTCTGGTCGGAATATGTGATGAAGCAGAAGCTCAGCTGAATCGGCGCTCGATTAAGCGGAACAACAAGCGAATGTCCAGTTTTAAGGGCAGAAAACAGTGGTTTCCTGAGCAGAACAGGTACAACATGATTGGCGTCACGCTCGGCGCTATGAACTATTATGGCGACCTGGCTCCGAGTTCCTCGATGATCAGCACTGATCTGTCACTCACCAGACCCGCAATTGGCCTTGTTTACTCCCACCGCTTCGGCCCGCGTTATGCACTGACCGGGTCATTTACCTACGGTGCAATCCGGGGATCGGATCAGGATTCTGCTGATCCCGATGATGAAAATGCAGTATTTCGGTACAACCGAAATCTGTCGTTCCGTAACCGAATCAAAGAACTCGCAATTATAGCTTCATTTGATCTCTGGCCGAACAGCGCTACTTATATCAGCCGTGTTCAGTGGACACCTTACGCATTTGCCGGATTGGCGGTTTTCCACCATAATCCCCAGGCTAAGGCCCCTGACTTCGCTGTTGACGGTGTTACTCCTCTTGAAAAAGGCGGCGAATGGGTAGATCTCCAGCCACTGGGAACTGAGGGTCAACACGCTTCTCTCCGCGAGTCCGACGTCAATTACGGTGCAAAACCCTACAAATTAATTCAACTTGCCATACCATTCGGCGTCGGCGCGCGTTTCAGACTCAACCAGCTCATGGACTTCTCTGTTGAGTTTGGGTTCCGTTATCTCTTCACAGATTACCTCGACGACGTCAGCAAGAATTATGTTGACCTTGGGGTATTCGGCGATAACGAGCTGGCGAAGGCACTTTCATATCGCTCCAACGAGCTGCCTGGCATAGCAGACCAATTGGTTGCGCTGCCATCAACAGTCGATGGACATGACCGCGTGTACAATGTTCTGCCTGGTTATGGTCATGAAATGGTTTGGAATAAACGCGGTGGACAAGATGATCGCGATATTTATACGATGACAACTTTTAAACTTACGTACATTTACGGCAAAACTTACAATCGCGCGAAGTTTAGATGAGATTTAACTGATGTTCTGTCGAATAGCACTTCTGCTGTCTATCGGATGCCTTTTTCCTGGCTTTTCATTCTGCCAACGATCGGAAGTGGGATTCGGCCTGGGAACGCTTAACTATACAGGCGACCTTGTCCGGTCTTATAATCTGAAATTCTCCAAACCAGCTGCGACCGTATTCTATCGTGCCAACCTCAGCCCCGTTGTCAGTTTCCGGGCAGGTATCGTTGCCGGACTTTTGGGTGCCTCTGAAACACCAATTGACAAGTTCGCCAACGTCCGCGATGCTTCATTCGACATCTTTCTTTTCGAAACCTCCGCCGTAATGGAGTACCACTTCCTGAACTGGCGCGAGACAAAACGTTTTGTCAGATTTACGCCTTATCTTTTCGCCGGTCTGGCTCTGTACGGTATAAGTGGAAACGACGAAAAGACGGCCGAATACAGCAACATCCAGGGTGCTGTTCCCTTCGGTGGTGGGGTAAAATACGTGCATAATCCAAAGTGGTATTTTTCTCTCGAGTTCGGCGTTCGAAAAACATTCTCTGACTACCTCGACAACGTCTCAGCCGGCGACCAGCGTTTCAAAAATTTTCAATACGGCAATCCCAACGACAACGATACATACTACTTTCTCGGTATCACACTGACCAGAACGTTCTACAGCATTCCCTGCCCGACGAACCCATACAAGTAATTTTGCGCGACAAAAAAATATCCACCGTTTCCATCCTACTTTTTACTAATTTTGGCGCCCCGTGGCTTCTTATAAGGAACATATTGATTTAAACAAACTGCCCAGACACGTCGCCGTCATTATGGATGGCAACGGCCGGTGGGCAAAAAAGAAGGGCGCCATGCGAATCTTCGGCCACCGCAATGCCGTGCAGGCTGTACGGGAAGTGACCGAAGGGTGTGGCGAACTCGGCGTTCGTTATCTAACCTTGTATGCATTTTCCACTGAGAACTGGGGCCGCCCCAAGGAGGAAATCGACAGCCTTATGGAGTTGCTGGTCGACACCGTGAAGAAGGAGATAAATACCCTCATGGAAAACCAGGTCCGCCTCCTTACAATCGGAGATACTTCCCAGCTACCTCCTGACTGTCAGGAGAACCTCGCCTGGGCGATGGAACGCACGAAGGATAATACGGGACTAACTCTGATCATGGCCCTCAGCTATAGTGGCCGTTGGGAGATAACGGAAGCCGTGAAAACCATTGCCAGGGACGTTGAAAAAGGAAATCTTAAATCTACTTCCATAAACGATCGCGTGATCGAAAACTATTTACAGACTTCGGGCATCCCAGATCCGGAGCTGTTGATCAGAACCAGTGGCGAAATGCGTATCAGCAATTTCCTGCTCTGGCAGATTGCCTACACGGAACTGTATATCACGCCGACGTTATGGCCGGATTTCCGGAAGGAACATCTGTATGAGGCAATTTGGTCATATCAACAACGTGAACGACGCTTTGGAAAGACCAGTGAACAAATGAATCCTGTTTGATGAAACCGACATTACTTCTTACATGCCTCATTCTCATTTCGTTCTCCTCCCTGGCGCAGATCATGAACCGCGACCGGCGAGGCAGAACAACCGAGTCGCAGACGACGTTGAACTACGCCAATCCGCGCGAATACACTGTTGCAGGCATCGAAGTTTCCGGTCTGAACATTCTGGACAAGAATGCCATGGTTTCGCTCACAGGCTTGAAAGTTGGTGACAAAATCAAAATCCCCGGTGACGCCATCTCCAACGCGATCCGAAACCTTTGGAAGCATGGATTGGTGGGCGACGTTACTATTAAAGTTGACAGAATTGAAGGCGAAAACGTTTACCTGAGCCTCCAGCTTGCAGAGCGTCCGAGGCTTACCGGCTACTACTTCACCGGAATTTCAAAAGGACAGGAGAGTAGTCTGAAAGAAGATCTCAAGCTAATTCTTGGACGCATCGTCAACGATGCAATGGTGCGGAACACTGAGATCGCCGTGCGCAAACACTTTGTAAAGAAAGGCTTCCTGAATGCTGAAGTGAAAATCACTCAGGAGCAGGACACCATCAGCAGAGACGGGATTCAACTGAAAATTGCGGTCGCGCCGAAATCCAAAGTCAAGATTCATAACATCTCATTCGTTGGCAACGACAATATCGACGACGCGAAGCTCAAGAAGAAAATGAAAGGCACGCACGAATATGCACGCTTCTCATTACATCGCGCATTCATCAACGGAATCCTCAATCTCAAACCAAAAGAATACTTCGACACGAGCTATAGCGTGAGCAAGAAGGAATTTATGGAATTCCTCCACGACAACGTCAAGCTGAATGTTTTCAACTCTTCGAAATTTATTCAGGCAGACTATGAGGATGACAAGCAAAAGGTAATTGAGTTCTACAACTCCAAAGGTTACCGCGATGCAGAGATTGTTACCGATACAATCTACGCACATAACAAGAAATCAATCAATGTTGATTTTGTTATTTCCGAAGGTCCGAAATACTACTTCCGCAACATAATCTGGAAAGGCAATTACGTCTATACAGACAAGCAGCTGAATGCCGTACTTGGAATATCCAAAGGCGACGTATACAACAAGGAGCTTATAGACAAAAAGATTACGTTCAATCCGAAGGGTCTTGATATTTCCGGTCTCTACATGGATGATGGATATCTCTTCTTCCGAATTAATCCTGTGGAAGTAGCTGTCCAGGGAGATTCTATTGATGTTGAAATGCGGATCTTCGAGGGCGAACAGGCAACGATCAACGAAGTCACCATTGTAGGAAACGAAAGGACAAATGACCACGTTATCCGCCGCGAACTCAGTACGGTTCCCGGCCAGAAGTTCAGACGCTCTGATATCATCCGCACCCAGCAGAAGCTCGGCCAATTGGGTTTCTTTGCACCTGACAAGATTGGCCAGAACCTTATGCCAAATCCCGCCAACGGAACAGTTGATATCGAGTGGCAGGTTGAGGAACAATCAAACGATCAGGTTGAACTCTCCGGTGGGTGGGGCGGCTTCTATGGCTTTGTCGGAACATTGGGTTTGACGTTTAACAACTTCTCGCTCCGTAATATTCCTAAACTTCGTAACTGGAGTCCGCTTCCTGTCGGTGACGGTCAACGGCTTTCGCTGCGGGCTCAGGCCAATGGTCGGTCATTCCAAAGTTACTCGGTTTCATTTACCGAACCCTGGCTTGGAGGCCGTAAGCCTCAGTCACTCAGTCTTAGCTACGTACATTCCGTATCGCGTTTTTCGAATAACTTCTACTCTCGTTCTGCGGAATTTACAAGAAGCATCAAGGCACACAACGTAAGTGTGGGCCTCGGCCGCCTCCTCGAGTGGCCCGACAATTATTTCACGCTGACAAACTCGTTGTCTTACGCTGTGTACCAGTTGGACAGTATGGACTATCAACTGGGCTGTACCACCTGTACTTCCTACCAGCTGACGTTCAATACAACACTCTCGCGTAACAGCATTGACAACCCGATGTATCCGTCATCCGGATCGTCAATTTCATTGAGTGTAACGCTTACGCCGCCGTATTCATCGTGGAACAGCATCGACTACGAAACGGCGCCTGCGGCACGCCGGAACAAATGGCAGGAGTACTACAAAACCATGTTCGACGCGAAGTATTACATCCCGCTGGACAACAAGAAGAAGCTGGTCCTGGAGGCAAAAGCCCACTTTGGATTCCTTTCGTCGTATTCGAAACGAGCCGGAATCGGACCGTTTGAGCGATTTATCGTAGGTGGAGACGGACTAGCCGGCGGATTCAATTCATTTGTGCTTGGAAAAGACATTATCGGCCTTCGGGGCTATGAAAACAACGTCATAACGCCGCCACTCTACCAAAGCGGAAACAGCTCGTCACAACTTGGTGGTGTAGTGTATGACAAATTCGGCCTCGAATTGCGTTACCCGGTTACGACAGGGAACGCAGCCACGATTTACGGTTTTGCCTTCGTTGAAGGCGGAAATAACTGGGACAATTACGAAGACTTCAATCCGTTTAAGATGTATCGGTCCGCCGGTTTTGGCGCGCGGATATTCATGCCAGCGTTTGGTTTGATCGGGTTGAACTGGGGGTATGGATTTGATCGCGTGCCGCTTGGAAGCCGGGGGGATGTGAGCGGATCGCAATTCCACTTTACTATCGGTCAACAAATCAGATAGCGATATGCGTCCGTATTTATTTACGATTTTTTTTCTCATTTTCGGCCTGAATTTTGTCAATGCTCAGAGGTTCGGGTACATCGATACCGATTTTATCCTGAATAAGATGCCTGAATACGCCAAGGCCCAGGAAGAAATTAATCAGCTTTCGAAGGCCTGGGAAGATGAAATTCAGGAGAGCGCTAAGAAGATTGACGGGATGTACAGTGCCTTTCAGGCGGAACAGGTGCTGCTGACGGAGGAAATGCGGAAGGAACGAACCGCCGCAATTCAGAAGAAGGAAGCCGAATTAAAGGAATACCAAAAAAAGGTCTTCGGATTTAACGGACTGTTCTTCCTCAAAAAACAGGAACTCATCAAACCGATCCAGGACAAGGTTTGGGATGCGGTTGACAAGGTTTGCAAGCAGAATAATCTGGCTATCATGTTCGACAAAGCCGGGGCTATGGTGATGATCTACACTGATCCACGCCACGATTACACGGACTTCGTACTGGATGAACTCGGCCTTGGAGACCCAAACGATAAGATTAAAAACTAAATTGAATTTAACTGTAATGAGAACATTTGTATTTATTGTGGCTATGGGCTTCTGTTCATTCGTGGCACAGGCTCAGACTACATCAACGAAGATTGGCTATGCGGATGTGGATTATATTTTCAGCCAGATGCCGGAGGCGAAGCAAATCGAGACGGAGATGAAGTCACTTCAAACCCAACTGAAGAACCAGATCGAAGCGAAGGCCGCCGAATTCCAAAAGAAGTATCAGGACTATACGCAAAACATCAACACAATGCTTGAGGCTGTCCGTCTGAATACAGAGCGTGAACTTCAGCAGTTGCAACAAAACCTTCAGAAGCTGCAGGAAGACGCCCAGACTACTGTCCAGAACAAAAACAATCAGTTGATGCAGCCTGTCTATGACAAGATGGGCAAAGCAATCACTGACACGGCAAAGGAAAACGGATTCAACATGGTCCTCAGCCAGCAAATTGGTGGCCTTGATGTTGTCCTTTATGCCGACGAGACCACTGATATCTCTGACCTTGTGTTGAAGAAGATGGGCGTAACCCCAAAACCACAAGACGCAAAAACGACAACTCCGAACAAGTAGTTTTATAGATTTTGAACAAAAAGCCTTTCCTTCGGGTAAGGCTTTTTTTTTACAATGACGAGACCCTCTCCTTTAAAGACCGGTGACCGAGTAGGCATCGTTGCGACAGCCCGAAGGATCAAGGCGGTCGATGTAGAGGCTGCTGTGCGAGTTCTTGAAGGATGGGGACTTGACGTGATTCTCTCACCACATCTCTACAATACCAACCACTCATATCTTGCCGGAAGCGACGACGAACGCATCAGTGCATTGCAGCAATTCCTTGACGAGCCGGAATTGAAAGCTATTTTCTGCGCACGCGGTGGTTACGGAACAACACGGATTATTGACGCGCTCGATTTTACCGCTTTCATGAATCAGCCGAAATGGATTGTCGGTTACAGCGACATTACCTCGCTTCACCTCAAATTATCGGCACTTGGAATAGAGAGCATACATGGTACGATGCCAATCATGTTTGGCAAGGATGACGTAGGGAGTTCGCTGCAATCACTGCATAAACTGCTCTTTGACGAAACACATACGCTGATTGCGTCCGGGTCTGCTTACAATAAACCCGGAAAAGGCGTCGGTCAATTGACAGGCGGAAACCTGAGTCTCCTGACTGACTCTTTGGGGTCGGAACATGAACTCGAAACGAAAGGAAAAATCCTGATCATCGAGGAAGTTGATGAGTATATGTATCGCATTGACCGGATGATCGTTCAACTCAAGCGGGCCGGAAAGCTTGAGTCTCTTGCCGGACTTGCGATTGGACACTTCAGCGAAATTAAGGATTCGGAATCATTTGGCGAGACAGTCGAACAGATTGTGCGCTATCATACACGGGAATTCAACTACCCCGTCGGATTTGGCTTTCCGGTTGGCCACATTCATCCAAATGAAGCATGGATTTGCGGAAGAAATGCTGTGCTTGATGTTACAGACCAGGGCGCAAGCATCGTAACAGAACGTTAACTGGTCCTGATTGACCGCTGGTAGCAACGCAAGGGGTACACGCGAATATGCAGGTCGATCCGGACCAGAAAATTATATCCGCGTATCAACTAGCTTCTTACGAACAACAAGCCGGTCTATGATATTCAGGAGTAAAATGAAGCAGACTCCAAAAACAATCAGCCCTGCATAGTCCCGCATCGCAGAAAGGAAGCCAAAGTTAATTTTGAATTTCGTGAGAACGACTGTAACCACCAGTCCGGCCAGAAGCAGAACGCCGCCGAGCACAGGTAAGACTAACTCGACCCACGAACGTCTTGACCGTTTCTCAAGGCGCAACAGAACACGATCGGCCAGACCGCTGACGGGCATCTCTGCCGGCGCTTTCTTCAACGCATTAAAAACATGGAGGTATGCCGTTTCGTCGTCATTCTGCGGATGTCTTCCGCCCTCGATCTGCTGCTGTATCTCGTCTTCAGACTTCATATTTCTGTCTCAATTCTTGAGTTTCTCTTTAACTTTTTCTTTCAATAAATTCCGCGCCCGGAACAAGTAACTCTTAACGGTTCCTTCCGGCATCCCCGTAACCTCACCTATTTCCCGATAGTTCATCGCCTCAACGTGATACAAATTAAGAACCAACTTGTATTGCGCGGGAAGTGCATCAACGAGCCGGAGAACGAATGTATCCATATCCTGATCTTCGACTATGCTTCCGGGGTCTTCAGTGGTGACAAAATGCGTTACAAAACTTTCGTCTTCGGGAATTTCGCTCCACTTGACCTTGTGCTTTCTCAGCGCGTTTATCGCATGCCGGTAAGCGATCGTTGCTATCCAGGTTGACAACTTCGATTGAAACTGAAATTCGCGTAGCTTGTCATATACCTTTAGAAACACGTCCTGGCATATCTCCTCCTGCTCTTCCCTGTTCTTAATGACCCTTGCAACCATGTGGAAGACAAGGCGTTCATGTCGGTTAATCAAGGTCCTGAATGCCTGCATATCCCCGCCAAGGACCTCAGACACCAGTGTTTTGTCATCTACCATTCCCATTGTTTGACACGTATTCCGTCCGCCATGTTGCAGCTTTTTGCCAAATTTTTCGTGGGAAAATCATTTTCTGAAATCTGCAAAAGATTTTCAGAACTCCTGCAACATCCCGCTTATGGCCGGTGTCCTACGGGACAAATAAAATTAAGCAAACTAAACACATTTTGATATGAACGATTTCTTTGATGTCCTCATGCCTGTCGCAATACTTGGATCGCTTGGCGCCAGTCTTTACTTCTTTACAAAAGTTATGACAGACTATATCCTTAGAAAGAAGATGATCGAAAAAGGCTACGTAAACGAAGAAAGCCAGTCCATCTTCAAGGAATACCGCAAAGAGGAAACCCGGAACGGGTCTCTGAAGTGGGGTCTGATCATTTTGTCAGCGGGTATCGCGCTTATCATTATCGATTACATGGATGTCCATCCTGACCAAACGTTGCCGTATGGCATTTTTGCTGTTGCGGTTTCAATTGGCTACCTCGTGTATTATTCTATTATGAAACGGGAGGCTAAATAGTCTTCCGTTTTCCCTCACCACTTCGAATCCCATCTTTATGCTCAGAAATTACTTTCTGGTTGCCTGCCGCAACCTGGTTAAGAACCGCTTTTTCTCTTCCATAAATATTTTCGGGCTTGCAATAAGTATGTCCGTCTGCCTGGGCATTATGATGCTGGTAGCCGATCAGTTGCAATATGACCGGCACAACACAAAACGGGATCGTATCTATCGTGTGATCACGCAATATCTGAATTCAGATGGTACACCTGCAGGCAACGAGTATGCGACGACACCATTGGCACTGGCGCCAACGCTAACGGAAGATTATGCCGGTATCGAAAAAGCGGTTAGAATCCGGCGGGGATTTGGTAACAGTTGGGCCGAATTCGAGCAGGACCTGAGTATTCCTCTTGGAGGGTTCTTCGCAGACCAGGAAATGCTTGATGTATTCGAATACGAACTGGAATACGGCGACCCTCAAACCGCGCTTACAGAACCCTATTCGGTCGTACTTACACGCAAGGCGGCGAACAAACTTTTCAAACAACCGAATCCTGTCGGAGAAATAATCAAGGTCGGTAAGCTCGGTGAGTACAAAGTCACCGGTGTCATCAGAGACAAAAATGTGAAATCACACATTGTCTTTGAGGCGCTCGCGTCATATTCAACCCTGGCAAGTCTTGAGGCTAACAAAACATTTTCCGCAGACGATCATGGATGGGGCAACTTCACTGCGGGATGGGTGTACATCCTTCTGAATGACAATACACCAACACAACAGGTCGAATCTCACCTCATCACCGTTGCAAAAGAAAACAGGCCCGACCCAGGGCTTTCGAATGAAGAACGATCGTACCGGTTCGAGATGCAGGCGCTCACAGGAATCACCCCCGGTCCGTTTATCAACAATCCTATCGGTCCCTTCATGCCGAAAGTATTCGTATACTTTTTTGGCGGGCTGGCGCTCATCGTAATGGTTACGTCATGTTTCAACTATACGAACTTAAGCATCGCCAGGTCTCTTTCAAGGGCGCGCGAAATCGGCGTTCGAAAAGTTAACGGCGCGACCAGGTTTCACATCTTCTTTCAGTTTCTTTCCGAGGCGGTTTTGCTTTCACTGGTGGCGCTGGCATTTGCACTTGTATTACTCGTGGTGGTGAAGCCGTTTATCATGAATCTGAAGTTCGCACAATTACTGCGTTGGGATCTTGAAGGAAATCCTGTCGTTTACGGAGCGTTCCTGTTATTCAGCGTCGTAGTAGGAATAATGGCAGGTTTTTTCCCCGCGGTTATTCTTTCAAGGTTTGAACCTATCAAGGTCCTCAAGAAGATCGGATCAATTAAACTGTTCTCACGTCTCACGTTGCGGAAGGGATTGCTTGTGTTTCAATTCGCTCTATCTCTGATCTTCATTATTTCAGTGCTTGTACTTTACAATCAGCTGAGCCTCTTCATGCGCGCCGACCACGGATTTGACATGTCATCAAAATATGTCATCAAGTTGAACAGCACATCATACGAAAATCTGAAGCAGGAGCTCGACCGATATAGCTCAATTGTGAACACTGCAGGCGCATCACATGTCCCGGCTGCCGGCATGGTTTTGGGAGAAGGGTACAAAAAGGAATTGTCCGATCCGGAATTTATTTCAGCCGACTACTACAACGTCGATGAAAATTATCTTGAGAATCTTTCGATTGAGTTGATTGCCGGACGGAATTTTGATGTTGGCGCTGGTGAAAAGAACAGAAGTTCACTCATCATAAATGAATCCGCCATGAAGGTGTTTTCATTTGACAACCCACACGATGCTATCGGCCAGACAATTTTCTCCTCTGAAGATTCATCCAGATTCGAAATCATCGGCGTGGTAAGAGACTACAATCACGAGATCCTTGTCAGCAAGATCGGTCCCATGGTCTTGCGCTACCGGCCTGAGTCATTCAGCATTGTGCAGGTAAAATACACGGGTAATGCGGCCACCGCCGCTGCTGATATCGAGAAGGCGTGGTCAGCGGTTAACCCGAACCAGAAGCTTGCTTATAATACATTCGAAGATGAAGTTCGTGGTTTCTACAAAACAGTCTTCACCGATTTTGTCCGGATCGTTGGCGTGATTTCATTCATGGCAATTGTTATCTCCTGCCTTGGTCTTCTCGGAATGGCAACGTACGCCATTGAAACCCGAATGAAAGAAATCGCCATAAGGAAGGTTCTGGGATCGAGTAACTCATCGCTTGTGGTGTTGCTGTCCCGTGGGTTTCTTCTCCTTCTCGGATTAGCCATCCTTTTTGCCGTGCCGGCGTCCTGGCTTTTAAATAATCTTTGGCTGGAGAACATCGCTTACAGGACAACCGTTGGACCCGGTGTCATTGCCGCTGGAATAGCAATCCTGTTTGGACTCGGTCTGGTTACCATCGGATCTCAAACCCTGAAGGCAGCGTTCGCGAACCCTGCATCCAATCTGAAAAACGAATAAGTCAGGAGTGGACTGGCTGTTTCGCGGCCGGTCCTATTCTTTTGCAATCTCTTGTGCAGCAAGATATCCCGACGTCCACGCCGCCTGAAAATTAAATCCGCCTGTTTCACCGTCGATATTCATCACCTCGCCCGCGAAGAACAAATTCGGAATCAGCTTGCTTTCCATCGTCGCCGGGTCTATTTCGTTCAGATCCACACCGCCGCATGTAACAAACTCTTCCTTGAATGTAGTCTTTCCTGCAACTTCAAATCGACATCGGATCAGGTTTTCGAGAAGCTTGTTCATACTGCGTCGGGAGACTTCCTGCCACGCTTTTTGTTCGTCAATCTCTGCGAGACTGCACAACCTCTGCCAAAGGCGTGACGGCAATGCGAACAACGGATTCTTGAAAATGATCTGACGCCCGTGCCGACTTCGGTGCGCCTCGAGTTCGTTACGCATGTCATCTTCAGAAAAATTTCCTGTCCAGTTCACGTACAATGTAAACCTGTAATTCTGAGCATTGAGATAGTCTGCTGCCCACGCCGATAACCGGATTATCGCGGGACCGCTCAATCCCCAATGCGTAATGAGAACCGGCCCACGTTGCTCGAGTTTTGTGCCGCCTATTCGTACCGTTGCGTTTGCAACACTCACACCCATCAGATCTGTGAATGATTTCGACGGGATATTGAAAGTGAACAGCGACGGAATCGGGGGTGATATAGAATGACCAAGTTCACGGATCCAGTCGTAAAACGAACTCGTCGGATTTCCGCCAACGGCAATCAGCACCTTTCTGGCAAAATAATTCGCACCAGGCCGTGTTGAAATTATAAAATGATCTTCGTTCCTCTGAATGCGTTCCACCCCGGTCTCGGTAGAAACTTTGATCTTGTGTTTTGATGCCTCACGAAGGAAACAATTGATAATCGTCTCAGAGCTATTCGTAACCGGGAACACTCTTCCATCCGCTTCCGTGTGAACAGAAACACCTCTTTCCTCAAGCCATCGAACCATGTCCGACGCCTGGAATCGCTTAAATGGACTCCGGAGCCATTTTTCCCCTCGTGGGTAGTGATGCGACAACCGGATCGGATTGAATTCATTGTGTGTTACATTGCACCGTCCTCCGCCGGATATCCGGACCTTGGAAAGAACTTTTTTCGATCGCTCAAGAATCTCAATTTGGAATTCCGGCCTTTGGCGTGCAATCTCAGTAGCAGCAAAAAAGCCTGCGGCTCCACCACCGACTACGATCACGTCATGCACATGCTCACGTTTCATTATCGTGCAAAAAGTAAGTTTGCAGTCACAATCTAGTATTACCTTTGGTTTTTTGCGATCTGCCGGAACCAAAGTGTCAATTTATTCCTTGTTGATAACCTGAAGGCAATTCGACTTGATCATTTGATGGAAAACACCGTCGCTATTATTGCTTTGGGATTTTTGGGTCAGTCCCTCTTCGGGGCAAGGCTTATCGTCCAATTGTTTCTTTCGGAGAAACATCGCCGCGTTGTAAGTCCGGTTGTCTATTGGCAACTGAGCCTTGCGGGCTCATTCCTGTTCCTCATCTATGGAATAGTTCGCTATGACTGGGTGATTATATCCGGCCAGTTCCTCAGCTACTTTATTTATGTCCGAAATCTTCAATTGAAGGAAGCGTGGCAACGATTCCCGCTATTTATACGGGTCAGTTTCCTCATCTTGCCTGTTGTGGCCGTATCGTCTCTCGCATTTATTAAACCTTCTGCGTATAACATAGAGGTGGTCCTGTGGCACCCGATGATCATTGTCGGCACCATAGGTCAGCTCGCTCTTAATCTGCGATTCGTGTATCAATGGTACTACTCGGAAAAAAGTCGGTCGTCTATCCTCCCCGTTGGCTTCTGGCACATCAGTGTGTGGGCCTCGGTGCTCGTAATACTCTATTCTCTTTTTCATCCGGTTCTTGAAGTCGAGCCCGTGCTACTCGTTTCGCAAAGCCTCGGAATTATTGTCTATATCCGAAATCTTTGGATTTCCAGGAAAGAAATTGAAGCTGCTGTGTAATCGTGCACAATCGAAATTGCTAAAGCGACATGAAATCGGAATTTGGAGTGCAATTTGAAACATATCGGCAGATTCTAAAGCCTTCTGTCCAGGAGTTTCTTGATTCGCATTCCGATCGCGACACACATCAGATCCTGCTGCAGGGGAGGGATGTGGACGGCGTTCCTCCCTCTGTTCTTGCCGATCAACTTAAGGGGCGTGCCGCGGCGAAAGAAAAATTCCCCGACCTCTGCGGAAACCATTCAATAATCTATCCACCGGGTTTAAACCTCGAACAGAGTTCTTCTTCAGCAACGGCTGCCCTGAAGGCTGAGCTTCTTTCGCGGTTTGTGACTCCTGGGGTCATCGCAGATGTCACCGGAGGATTTGGCGTTGACACTTACCACTTCAGCAAGTACTTCAATGCCGTAGAATACATCGAACCAAATCAAGTACTCGCGTCCATTGCCGCGCACAACCATCGCACCCTCGGGGCCACGAACATCCGGCACCACGTCACGACCGCCGAGACTTTCCTCGCTGCGTCTGCGCAAAGGCTGTCTGCAATCTACATCGATCCGTCACGCAGGGTGAACACCCGCCGAGTTGTTTCGCTGCGTGATTGCGAGCCAAATGTCCTCGGTCTGCAGCCCACGATTTTCAATCGCGCACCGGTGTTAATGATCAAAGCGTCACCAATGCTCGACATCAGCAACTCTATTGCTGAGCTCGATGTCGTGAGCCACGTCGTTGTCGTCTCAGTGCAACAGGAATGCAGGGAGTTGCTTTTCATATGCAATGATTCATCACGGGGCGAGCCGATAATCACAACGATTCACGTCACCGCCTGGGGCCGGGAAGTTTTTGAGTTTACGGCTCCGGAAGAAAAGCATGCGCAGGCCAATTTCGGCGATGTGGGCGGATTTCTGTATGAACCCAATCCATCAATCCTGAAATCGGGAGCGTTTAAATTGGTCGCGACACGTTTCGGCCTCGCCAAACTGGATCCAAACACGCATCTCTATACATCCAACGAACTTATTACCGGTTTTCCCGGCCGGCGATTTGCCGTCAGAAGTCGTCTAAAAAGTGACGCCGCCTCCGTAGCGCGTATGCTTCCGGAAAGAAAGGCCAACGTCATAGTAAGAAACTACCCGTTGTCACCAGATGCATTGAAAAAGAAAATAAAGATCAACGATGGTGGTCAATACTACATCATAGGAACGACGGCCCTCAGGACGCCTTTGCTTATTCTCGCGGAACGAGTTTGATCAGATGTATTTAAGAACAACTTCGACAGCTACTTCACCATTGAACGATTGAATGAGATTTCCATCGTCTCCATACAGACAGATTGAGGGTGCGTCGATCGGCCCAAAGCTATTAATGATATCGGTTACCGTGGTGGTTCCAAGTTTCACGTTCGGCCTGCCGTATAACTCATACTTACGCGCAAAGGCAATCACTTCATCGATCGGCGCGGAAGAAACGAAATAAAGCTGAAATGCACGGAAACCATCGATATTGTTCTTTATATCCTCCGCTTCCCGTTGACAATGGTCGCAGTCAGGTTGAAATAAAACGAGCGCGATCTTGCCAGGCAGCTTGTCCAGGGTCGTGTTTTCGCCGTTCTCAAGTTTCAGCCTGAAGTTTGGAGCATTTTTTTTCGGCGCCTCAGCTTGCTTCGCCTCTTTGGTGGTTTCGGGATCTGTTTTTACACCGGATTTTCCGGAACAGCACGTAAGAAAAGCAAGCACTACAATTGCGAAAACCGTCTTCATCTTAATTTGATTGTGTTAAGCACTAAGTACATAAGCAGCGAGATCAGCACACACGTTCCATACAAGCGGATCACGGCCCTTCTTGTCTGAACCGGCCTCCACCACAAAAGCAGCCAGGGTTTGAAAAGGCCGGCTATCAAAAGGACGGCATTAAGACCGGCAAACGCGAGCAGCGCTGACAACGCATTGCGCATGGCAGGAAAATTAATAAAAATGTGAACATAACAAGTTTGTTTTGGCTTCTCAAGTCCAATTATATTTGCATCCCTTATTCAGAAAGAGCGCATTTTGAGGGCGAGCGATTTTACTAAGATTTACAGTGCGGATGGTTTCATAAAGACCGTGGCCGCAGCAATCAATGCGCCTGAACCTACCGTTGTAAGAATCCGGAATTTGTCAGGTAGTCTCGATGCGGTAGTGATTGCGTCGATCTTTTCGATCCAGAAGGAAGACTTTCTGGTTGTCGCCGAAGATCGCGAAGACGCCGCGTATTTGCAGAACGATCTCCAAAATCTCCTTGAGCGGGAAGTGTTCCTCTTCCCAATGTCATATAAACGCCCGTACGAGTTCGAAGAGACAGAGAACGCGAACATACTAATGCGGGCAGAGGTCCTCAATCTCCTTTCAAACAAAAAGAAACCCGTGGTTATCGTCACGTATCCCGAAGCACTCAGCGAACGTGTAATTACAAAACGCTCACTTGCTTCCAATACGTTCACGGTCCGGCTCAATGAAAGTCTCGATGTCCGGTTTCTTGAAGAATTCCTCCATGACTACGATTTTGAAAAGACCGACTTCGTCTACGAGGCCGGACAGTTCGCTGTGCGCGGGGGAATCATCGACATCTTTTCATTTGCAAATGAATACCCATACCGCGTAGAATTATTCGGAGATGTGGTTGACAGCATCCGCACGTTTGAACCCGGGTCTCAGTTGTCGGTAGAAACGCTGGAGCTTGCAAGCATCATACCCGACGTCCAGACAAAATTGATCCAGGAGGAGCGTCAATCGTTTCTTGATTTCATCGCACCAACAACGCGAATCTGGTTCAGCGATTATCAGCTCAGCGGCGATATCATCAGTAAGAGCTTTGACAAAATCGCATCCCGCTTCAGACATCTTGAGAAAAAGGGTAGCTCTGGTGTTATGATGCCGCCAGAGAAATTATCTCTCACGCAAGACGAATTTGAAACGGCATGCAACAGGTTTGTGCGTATCGAGTTTGGAAGTCGAAGCATTCTTTCTGCGTCCGTTTCCTTCGCGTTTGAGTCATCAGCGCAACCTTCATTCAACAAGAATTTTGACCTGCTGACTACAGACCTGCACGAGCATCAGACACAGGGATACAACAACTTCATCGCCGCCGACATGCCCCGCCAGCTCGAACGGCTCAAAGGAATCTTCGAAGAGGTCGACGTGACTATTCAGTTTCAGCCGCTGGACTTTGCGTTACGCGCCGGCTTCATCGACCACCAGATGAAGGTAGCCTGTTATACCGATCATCAGATCTTTGAACGATATCATCGGTACCGGGCAAAGGAAAAGTTCTCAAAATCAAAGGCACTCACGCTTCGCGAACTTCAGACGCTTCAGCCCGGGGACTTTGTCACGCACATCGACTATGGGATCGGAAAATTCGCCGGTCTCGAAAAACGCGAAGTGAACGGACACGAGCAGGAAGCTATCCGCCTTGTCTTTCGCGATGATGACTTGTTGTATGTGAGCATTCATGCCCTTCACAAGATTTCGAAGTACACAGGCAAAGAGGGAACACCTCCGGTTGTCAGCAAGCTGGGTTCTCAGGAATGGGAAAACAAGAAGTCGAAGGTTAAGAAACGCGTAAAGGATATCGCGAAAGAGCTGATTGAACTCTATGCGAAACGCAAGACTGCCCCGGGTTTCGCGTACGCCGAAGACGGATACATGCAGGCAGAGCTCGAGTCATCATTTATGTACGAGGACACGCCTGACCAGGCGCGGGCTACTGAAGACGTAAAACACGACATGCAATTGGCTCACCCGATGGATCGCCTTGTTTGTGGTGATGTTGGTTTCGGCAAAACCGAAGTCGCAATCCGGGCTGCGTTCAAAGCCGCCACTGAAGGTAAGCAGGTTGCGGTCCTGGTTCCAACCACCATCCTTGCGATGCAGCATTACCGCACATTCAGTGAGCGTCTTTCAGGTTTCCCCATTCGTGTCGAGTATGTGTCGCGCTTCAAGAGTGACAAAGACATCAAGGAAATTCTGAAGCAGGTTCAGGAAGGAAAGGTTGATATACTTGTCGGGACACACCGGATCGTCAGCAAGGATGTTACCTTTAAGGATCTCGGGCTTTTGATCGTCGACGAGGAACAGAAATTTGGTGTTAAGGTTAAGGATCGCCTGAAAGAACTTAAGGTTAACGTTGATGTGCTTACCCTGACAGCAACGCCCATACCCCGCACGTTGCATTTTTCCCTCATGGGGGCTCGCGACCTTTCTGTCATCGCGACTCCGCCGCCAAACCGCCAACCTGTTACAACGGAACTGCACACATTCAATGAAGCGATCGTTCGCGACGCGGTGAGCAACGAGATTCGGCGTGGTGGCCAGGTGTTCTTCGTTCACAACAGGGTGAGCGACATCGAACAGGTTGCCAACACGATTTACAGACTCGTACCCGACGCAAAGATTGGGATTGCTCACGGCCAGATGGACGGGAATCAACTTGAAAAGGTCATGGTTCGTTTTATCGATGGTGAGTACGACGTGCTTGTGTCGACTAACATCATTGAGTCCGGCCTTGATATTCCCAATGCGAATACAATCATCATCAACCAGGCTCACATGTTTGGATTGTCTGATTTGCATCAGATGCGTGGCCGTGTTGGAAGATCAAACAAGAAAGCATTCTGCTATCTGCTTACGCCTCCGGCTTCCGTATTGACAGCCGACTCGCGCAAACGCCTCGCTGCCCTTGAGGAGTTCTCGGAACTTGGAGACGGTTTCAAGGTGGCGATGCGGGACCTTGACATCCGCGGGGCGGGCAATCTCCTGGGAGCGGAGCAAACCGGATTTATCACGGATCTTGGTTTCGATACGTACCACAAAATCCTTGACGACGCGATTCAGGAACTTAAAGAAACTGATTTCAAAGACCTTTTTGCTGAAGAGCTTGCGCGAAAAGCGAAAGTCGTCGTTCAGGATTGTGTTATTGAAACAGACCTGGAGATTCTAATCCCGGAGACGTACGTGTCAAGTACAACGGAGAGACTACAGCTTTATTCAAGACTTGATAATATTAAGGACGAACAGCAACTCGAAGGTTTTTCAGGAGAGGTGAAAGACCGTTTTGGTCCGATTCCTCCTTCCGTACTCGAGCTGATAAACTCAGTAAGACTTCGGTGGCTTGGTGAAAAACTTGGATTTGAGAAACTGACGCTGAAGTCAGAAAAGATGCGTGCCTACTTCGTAAGCAATAATGACAAATATTTTTCCTCCGACGTGTTTGGTCAGATTATCAGCTTCGTGCAGAAGCATCCGAAGCGGTGTAAAATGAAAGATTCAGCGGGAAAGGCTATGCTTCTCATTGATGCGATTCAAACCGTCGACGAAGCGATCGATTTCCTCCGTCAAATGGCGGGACCAACTGCGAGGCTTTCAAGCGAAATCTTGTCCAGATAAGGTTCGAGACCGGTAGCGTCCTCGAACGCATTGATCATTAAAACCTTCTGATATTTCGGAGAATAGAAAACTTCGATGTAAAATCCTTCCGCATAATAGAGGAAAACCTTACAGTCAGCCAGGGAGCGCTGAAGCAGGTAATTTCCATAGAAGGTGATGACGTCACACTTCTTTTCGAAATTCATCTGGCGGAATTCTTCAATTGTAAACATACTGGGTCTGTTATAGGCCCAGACTCTTCGAAATACTGTGCCAGTCAATTGAACGTTGAAATTTGCCACTTAACGCAGGATTCGGCCGTGCCAGCTTTCCCAAAAATGGATTAGCGTTTCCCGAAACAATAGCAGAACACTTCCGACGTTCTAGTGAAACCTGATTTGAGACTGATTGAGGCCGGTTTTGCTTTTAGTTGAGATTGACCAATAACCTTGCGACTTCTTGGAAAACATGGGATTATATTTTTAATTAGCATTTGGTTTAAAATCAAAAATGAAAATGAGGTATTCTTTTAGGGTTCTCTTGTACGTTGTAGGTGGATCAGTTGCCCTGTCCGCCTGTTCACTTTTTGGCGGCAGAGGAGGTAAACCTACCGCGTCTAACCCAGGGCAAGTAAGTACGGCTACCGGATTGGCCTTCAATGATGAAGACCAGGGCGGATTTATGGTGAAGCCTTACGAAGGCCAGCCAGAAGCACCCAATATGGTGTTTATTGAAGGTGGCCGCGCTGTGATGGGGTCTTACGAAGAGGATGTAATGTCCTATCGTGATAACATCGAACGTACCGTGTCGGTTGCCTCATTCTATATGGACGAAACCGAGATCGCGAATATTCACTGGCTTGAATACCTCCACTACCTGGCTAAAGATTCGTCACAGGACGCTTACCAGGCCGCTCTTCCCGATACACTGGTGTGGGTAGGTAAGCTGGCATTCAATGATCCTTATGTTGAACACTACCTCCGTTACCCGGGTTTCCGTTATTTCCCGGTTGTAGGTGTTAGCTGGTCTCAGGCATCTAAGTATGCTGTATGGAGAACGCGCGCAGTAAACATTAAACTTGCTGAAAACGCCGGCGAAGAATATGCAGAAAGCGACGGTCGCATTCCGCTTGAAAGTGGAATTGTTGTTCCTGCTTACCGCCTTCCTACTGAAGCTGAATGGGAATACGCTGCCCAGGCATTGATCGGTACCCAGTGGCTTGAAGAAATGCAGACTCACCAGAGAATTTATCCCTGGGATGGTCACGCAGTTCGTAACCCGTATGGAAAACAAATGGGCTTCATGCTTGCAAACTTCAAACGCGGTCGTGGTGACTATGCTGGTATCGCAGGCCGCCTGAATGACGGCGCGTTGATCACTTCATATATCTATGAATTCCCTCCGAATGACTATGGCCTTTATAACATGGCCGGAAACGTCAGCGAGTGGGTACAGGATATCTACCGCCCGACTTCGTATCAGGATTTTGACGATCTGAACCCGATTCGTCGCGACGGATTCCTCGATCCGAGCGTGGGATATAACAACGAACAAAAGAACCCGGCTACATTTACTTCACTTATTTCCGACAGAACACGCGTTTACAAAGGCGGCTCATGGAAAGATGTTGCCTACTGGATGTCTCCCGGAACAAGACGCTTCCTCGATGAGGATTCTGCTACTGCAACAGTCGGCTTCCGTTGCGCGATGATTCGTGCCGGATCGAACTACTAAGAACTTAGAAACTCATAATGAAAAGCTCCGGTTATCACCGGGGCTTTTTTTATGCCACAGCTATACAAACAACACTGACACGACACGGCACCTCCCGCAGTAACGTATTTGCGCATGCCTCTACCGTTGCACCTGTTGTGATCACATCGTCTGCGAGCAGGACGTGGAAGTGCCGCGGTATTACTTCAGCACGGAGCCCAAAAACATCAGAGACATTTTCCCACCGCTCAAGTTTGCTCTTGCGGGTTTGTGTGCTTGTCTTATGCCTGCGAAAGAGTGTACTGCTATCAACCGGAACCTCAAGTATTGATGCCAACCCTTCGGCGAACTTCAGACTCTGGTTGTATCCACGCTTCCTCAACCTCGATGGATGTAACGGCACCGGCATGATTACATCAAATCGTTTCTTAAATCCTGCCTCCAACAATTTCCCTCCGTAGATCGTGCCGAGAGCCAATCCGATCTCTGGTTGATTTCGATATTTCAGATTGTGAAGCAAATGTTGGATACGTCCATTCTTGGTGAACTTCAAGAACGCAAGTGCGTTTGAAACCGGGAAACGTCCATTAAGCCGGCGAGCCAGTTGGTTCCATTCGTCCAGATGAAAATCAGTTTGGGGCATTGAAAGGAGACACGCTGAACAAATGGTCTTCTCTCCTTTCAAAAGAGCGCGACCACATCCGGGGCAACAATTTGGATAAAACAGGGACGTGAAATCCCTGAACACGCGGGAACATGAAGCTAACATAACGGTAAGTTTTTTGAACACAACTTTGACCCGAATCTATGAATTCCCGTTGAAAGTTGAATAACTTGACAGTCGAGGAACAAATTTGATTTCACCCTGTTTAGAGTTGACTATGGGAATTGTTGAGAACTTTAATGAATACCGGAGCCGGATGAACGGGAAGATTCTGGATTCGGATAACCTTATCATCAAGCGAATATTCAATCTTGATACAAACGCCTACCAGGAGGGAAATCTTGATATTCGAACAAAAGAGCTGATTGGACTTACTTGCTCACTTGTCCTTCGATGCGATGATTGTGTAAAATATCACCTCGGAAAGTGCAAAGAAGCCGGTTTGACAAGTTCCGAGGTGCACGAAGCGATGGGAATCGCCACTTTGATAGGTGGCACCATTGTGATCCCGCACCTGCGCAGGGCATTCGAATTCTGGGAGGAGCTGCACCATGTATAAGAGGGATCTTGACCTTGATCGCGCTTGGGCAGCCCTGCTCACTGAAGTTGGAAAAATTATCGGGAAGCGCCCGAAAGATCTTAATGGGATGCTTTTTTTGATAGGCGTACAGGAGCTCGGTCAGGGAAATAAGGTCTTCAGCAAGGAGGAGAAGCAGGACCTGATGCATATCGGTATCTGCAAAGTTCTTAGTCTATCCGGATTTTATGAATTGGATGGTCAGGATGCTGACGGCTGGCCGCACTGGACATTGGTAAAAAAGTTGCCCCACTTCGACCTGTTGGAACAGGAGAAGTTTCTTAAGTGGCACGTGATTGAGTATTTTGAAAAAGAGTACGACTGGTCCCGCCCAGACAGTCTTCCGTCCTGACGCCGGGTATCAGAGACGGATTTTTGATCAGCCGTTCAGAGATTTTTTGGTGAAACGCAATAACTTAAAACGTAAATTGGTTGTGATTGCATAAAGGGTTCGGGATTCCCTCAATAAAAACGATATTCTTATGGACTCAGGAGCAGAACGGATACACAACAAGATCAGGTCCTTCAAAAGAAAGTACTATCTCGATATGTTTCTCAGAGGAAGTATTCTCTCCTTGGCCATTCTAACCGTCTATTTTCTCATTGCCGCTATCCTCGAATACAACCTTTGGTTAGGGGGCTGGGCCCGCTTCATGACATTTCTGACATTCTTCGGCGTAGCCGGATATTGTATCGTGCGTTTTCTCCGCGAACCACTTGGATGGTTTGTCGCCAACAGAGGCCTTTCCGAAGAGGAGAGTGCACGACTAATTGGTAGGTATATCCCCTCTGTTCGCGACCGGCTCCTGAATTATGTCCAATTGGAGTCACTGCAGACCAACAGCCTTGCTTCTGCCAGTCTTCTGCAGAAGACGCGAGAATTCGAACCGCTGAGTTTCGAGAGTGTAATAGACCTTCGCGAGAATCGAAAGTATTTGAAATATCTGCTGATCCCCGTTTCTGTCGTCTTGCTAATTTTGTTTGTAAACAAAAGTATTCTTACGCAGAGCGCAGAGCGTATTATTTATTTCAGCCGGCAGTACTCTCCTGAGGCGCCATTCCGTTTCGTGTTGAAGAATACATCGCTCAAGGCTTTCTACAACGAGGACTTTTCGGTGACATTTTCTCTGGATGGTTCGGCTGTTCCGGCGAATGCTTATCTGGTTACAAATGATTTGCGATTAAAACTCCCACGGAACAGCGATGGAGACTTCTCATACACATTCGAGAAACTTCAACGACCAATTGAATTTCAGATTGAAGCCGCTGGTTTCTTTTCGCAACAGTATAACGTCGAATTGTACAACCGCCCCGAACTCGGACAACTTAGAATCGACCTGATATATCCCCGCTACCTGAATCTGAGGAACGATCAACTCATCAACACAGGAAATCTCCAGATACCCGAGGGAACACAAGTCTCCTGGAAGATGAATGCCCCCCACACCCGGAGGGCATGGTTGAATTTCAGAGCGGACAGTGTCCAGAATGAAGCAGAAAAAACTGATAATCAAGCCTTTACATATCAAAAAAAGGTGACTTCTCCAGATATTTATGAGGTAATTCTTGAGAATGAACACAGCCGTAACAAGGAACGGATACAGTATTCGATCGAGGTCATCAAAGATCAGTATCCTGGTATTGCAGTCAATAATCTTCGTGATTCGATTCTTTATCAGAGGGTACTTCTTGGTGGGATGGTGAGTGACGACTATGGTGTCAGTCAGCTTGCGTTGTTCTTCAGCGTACGCAATCAGGATGGAAAGCCAGTCAGCAATTCCTCTGTACAGATCCCTGTTGAAAGGAATCAGACCGAACAAAACTTTTTCTTCAACTGGGCGGTTGACTCACTTCATTTGAAACCAGGTGATCAGCTTGAGTACTATTTGCAGGTGTGGGATAACGACGGCGTTAACGGCCGGAAGGCAACACGATCCGCCGCGTATTCATTTCATATTCCCACACAGGAAGATCTGCTGACGAACATTTCGAAATCACAAAATCAGACTCAGGAGAAAATTGATCAAAGCGTAAGTAAAGCATCAAAATTACAGGAGCAAATTGAGCAGACTGCGCAGAAGCTGAAAGGCAAGCAGTCACTTGACTGGCAGGATAAGAAGATGATTGAGGATTTGCTCCAGCAAAAGAATGATCTGGATGCCATGTTAAAAGAGCTGAAGGAGCAGAACAAACTACTCGAACAAAAGAAGGAGACCTTTACGGAACAGGATCAGCGTATTAAGGAAAAGGCTGAGCAGATACAGAAGTTGATGGACCAACTGCTTGACGAAGAGACGAAAAAACTCTTTGAGGAACTTCAACGCCTGTTAAAGGAAAACACTGACGTCAACGACATTCAGAAAATCCTGAACAAGCTAAATCAGAACGCCGACAATCTGGAGAAAGAACTTGAGCGCGTGCTCGAGTTGTTTAAGCAGGCGCAATTTGATTTCAAGATGGATCAGATGATTCAGGAGCTGGACAAGGAAATCACCCGTCAGGAAGAGATTCTCGAAAAAACGCAGCAACTCGAGCAGGAGCAACAGCAGAAGACTCCAGGCATGAACAAAAAGGAGCGCGAAGAAAAGACTAAGCAGCAAGCTCAGGAACTTGCCAAGGAGCAGGAAAAGCTAATGGAAGACGTTCGTCAAAACAGCGAGAAATTTCAGGAGTTGAAGGAATTAAGTGAAGATTTGCACAATAGTCCGGACTTGCCTTCTGAAGAGGAGCAGGAATCAATAGTGGACGAGCAACAAGAGAGCAAGGAGATGCTGGAGAATAACGAGCCTTCTGATTCGAAGGAATCGCAGCAGAAGGCGATCCAACAGATGAAGCAAATGAAGCAACAGATGGAAAGTTCGCAAAGCGGCATGTCAATGGAGATTGATATGGAGAATCTGGAGAGCTTGCGTCACATTGTGCATGGATTGGTTAAACTTTCTTTCGATCAGGAAAATTTGATGAAGGGTTTTGGCGAACTCACGCAGAATGATCCAAAATTCAACACAATTGCTCAAAATCAGTTTAAGCTTAAGGATGATGTCAAAGTGATCGAAGATAGTCTGCTTGCCTTGGGTAAACGCGATCCATTCCTGGGGCCGGTGGTCACCCGTGAAGTTGGCGAATTGAAAGGCCACCTGGACAAAGTAATTGAGGCTAACAAGGAGCGACGGAAACCGCAGGCATTTACAGAAATGCAGGCCACTATGACTTCAATAAACAATCTGGCGCTAATGCTTGATGACCATTTTGAAATGATGATGGAGATGATGGCCAATGCCAAAGCTTCCATGGGCAAATCCAAAAACAAGCAAAAGGGTCAGAAGCCGAACCTTAGCCAGCTCCAGCAGCAATTGAATCAAAGAATCGAGCAGCTCAAGAACAGCGGGAAGTCCGGACGGGAGCTTTCAGAAGAATTGGCGGAACTCGCAGCCGAACAGGAGAGAATACGAAAGGCACTCCAACAAATGCAGGATCAAATGAAAGGAGACTCGCCGATGCCGGGCAATCAGATTCCGGGGAAAATGGAGCAGACCGAAATGGATTTGGTTAACAAGCAGCTTACCGACCAGTTGATAAGGCGTCAGCAGGAAATATTGACCAGGTTACTCGACGCTGAAAAGTCAATGCGTGAGCAGGATCTTGATGAAGAGAGGAAGGGAGAAACGGCCAAGGAGTATGACAAAGAAATCCCGCGTGCTTTTGAAGAATATTTGCGGCTTAAAGAAAAAGAAGTAGAATTGCTGAAAACAGTCCCTCCGAAGCTTTATCCTTACTACAAGAAGGAAGTGTCAGACTACTTTAAACGAATGGGCAATTAATAAAGCCACAGAAGGTAAACATGAATACCATTAGCATCCAGGTTCCGTCGATCATCGAAAACATTAGAATGATCGAAAGCTTCATAGATAACGCAAAGGAGAGATTTGAATTGGACGACGACATTTACGGCAACATCATGATAGCCGTAACGGAAGCAGTGAACAATGCGATCAAACATGGCAATGCCAGCGACAAGAACAAGAACGTCCTTATTAGCTTATCCCTGAAGGACAGTCTGATTAAGTTCGTTGTAAAGGATGAAGGAAGCGGCTTTGATTACCAAAACCTCCCAGATCCCACCGCACCCGAAAACATTGAAAAGATCGGTGGGCGCGGTATTTTCCTGATGAAACACCTATCCGACGAAGTTGAATTCAAGGATAAGGGCCGGATCGTGGAATTGAGCTTCTACATGAATGCCTAATGCCAGCGATCAGCTTTTTCAGCGAGGATATTGATTTCTCCCTGCCGAAACCGCGAAAGACTACTGCCTGGCTGAAAGAAGTGATTTCTATTGAAGGGGGGTCTTTAGAAAGCCTCAATTTCATATTCTGCAGCGATTCCTACCTGCATTCGCTGAACGAGCAGTATCTCAATCATACCACACTCACTGATATCATCACCTTCGACAACGCGGAGACGGAGGGCGAAATCGAAGGCGACATCTTCATCAGCATCGACAGAGTAAGAGAGAACGCTGAAAAGTTTGGCGTATCCTTTGAAAATGAGCTTCACCGCGTCCTGGTGCACGGAGTCCTGCACCTCCTCGGTTATTCTGACAAAACTAAAGCGGAAAAATCCGTGATGCGGCAAAAAGAAGACATACACCTATCTTTGCCAACTGTTCCACGTGAAACAAAGGGGTAACTCAAGTTGTTCACGTTCCACGTGAAACATCAATGTGGAATTGTGGAAGAAATTTGTGGGAAACTTTTTCGGGTTTTTGAAACTTTTTGTCAGCGATGCTTTTTTTGAGCTATCCATATGTTTAAAGCGTACGATGTAATTGTGGTTGGAGCCGGACACGCCGGTTGTGAGGCTGCGCATGCCGCCGCCAAGATGGGGTCACGCGTCCTTCTCGTAACAATGAACATGAATACCATCGCCCAAATGTCATGCAACCCGGCAATGGGCGGTGTAGCGAAAGGTCAGATCGTCCGCGAAATAGACGCTCTCGGTGGGATGTCCGGAATAGTCTCGGATAAATCGATGATACAATTCCGTATGCTGAATCGCTCGAAAGGGCCAGCAATGTGGAGCCCGCGAACCCAAAACGATCGCATGCTCTTCTCGCAGGAATGGCGTCTTACTCTCGAACAAACACCCAACGTCGACTTCTGGCAAGAAATGGTCCGCGAAATCCTTGTCAAAGACAACAGGGTGGTTGGAATCAAAACTTCACTCGGCCTCGAAATACAGGCAAAGTCGGTCGTCTTGACAAATGGGACTTTCCTAAACGGCAAAATTCACATTGGAGAAAAGAATTTCGGCGGCGGCCGCACTGCAGAAAACGCCGCAACAGGCCTCACCGAACAGCTCGTTACCCTTGGGTTCGAATCCGGTCGCATGAAAACCGGGACACCTCCAAGGATCGATGGCCGATCATTAAACTACAAGGTCATGGAAGAACAACCCGGCGATGAACAGCCCGGAAAGTTCTCCTATGCCGACACCAAACCCCTGGCTAATCAGGTCAGCTGCTGGATCACCTACACTAACGACGACGTTCACAAAGAACTGCAGAAAGGATTCGACAGGTCACCAATGTTCCAGGGCCGCATCAAGGGACTGGGCCCACGATACTGCCCCTCAATCGAAGACAAAATCAACCGCTTTGCAGAACGCGAACGCCACCAGATCTTCGTCGAACCAGAAGGCTGGAACACAATTGAAATCTACGTCAACGGCTTTTCAACTTCGCTTCCCGAAGACATCCAGTATAAAGCATTAACGAAAATTCCCGGCTTCGAAAACGCGAAGATGTTCCGGCCCGGATATGCAATCGAGTATGACTTCTTTCCGCCAACCCAACTCAAGCCGACGCTAGAAACCAACCTGATAGAGAACCTCTACTTCGCCGGACAGATCAATGGAACCACCGGGTATGAAGAAGCCGCGTGCCAGGGTTTGATGGCCGGTATCAATGCACACCTGAAAATCAACGACGAAAACCCGCTTGTCCTCAAGAGGAGCGAAGCATATATAGGTGTTCTAATCGACGACCTCATCAACAAGGGCACCCAAGAACCTTACCGCATGTTTACCTCACGTGCCGAATACAGAATTCTACTTCGTCAGGACAACGCCGATCTGCGCCTGACTGAGACCGGACACGCCATTGGCCTCGCCGACGACAACCGTATCAAAGCACTCCGAAAGAAGCGCGGAAATATTCAACGCATCACCAAACTTCTGAAAACAGGAAAGTCAGCACCCGAGACAATCAACAATCATCTCGCTGCCATGGACACTTCGACTATTCGCGAAAAGACACCATGGGATCTGTTACTAAGAAGACCCGAAATCGGAATAAAAGAAATGCGTGTTTTCGACAACCAAATAGCCAACCTCTTGCAGGAATTTTCCGAGGAAGAATGTGAACAGGCAGAAATCCAAATCAAATACGAAAGCTATATCGAACGGGAACAAAGACTCGCAGAAAAGATCGGATCGCTCGATGAATTTCTCATACTCCCCAATTTCGACTACGACCGTGTGAAAGCACTCTCCGCTGAAGCCCGTGAGAAGCTCAAAAGAATCCGACCCGAAACGTTAGGTCAGGCTACCCGCATCAGTGGTGTTTCACCTGCAGACATTTCAGTCCTTACCGTGTACATGGGCAAATGATAGAGATAAATACATGCCCCGCATGCGGCAATACCGACTTCAAACTGTTCATAACTCCAATCGACTTCACGGTATCCGGGGAAAGTTTCAATCTCAAAAAATGCAGCTCCTGCAACCTCCTTGTCACAACACCTCAACCCGACGAACAGGAAATTCAGAAGTATTATGCATCGCCGGACTACATATCACACACCGACAAACCGGCGAGTCTCATCGATACGATCTATAAGCTCGCCAGGTATTTCACACTACGATCCAAGGTTCGGCTCATTAAGAACCTCCAGCCCGAAATCACGAACATTCTAGACTACGGATGTGGTACCGGTGATTTCCTCAGAACATGCCAGCGCCAGGGCTGGACTGTAGCTGGTATTGAACCATCTGACAATGCACGCAAAATCGCCGCGACCAAACTCGGCAGCCAGTCAGTACAAAAAACATTCGTATCTCAAAACCCTGCATATCAAGCCATCACCCTATGGCATGTCTTAGAACATGTGCATAACCTTTCAAAGCTTCTTGATCAATTAAAAGCCAATCTCGCCAACGATGGCCGCTTGATAATCGCTGTACCAAACGTAAACACTTGGGAATCAATCCACTACCGAGAACATTGGGCTGCATATGACGTCCCCCGGCACCTCTGGCATTTCAACCGCAACGCCATGACCACACTGTTTACGAAACAAAAATTTACATTGACAGAAATTTATCCAATGAAACTGGACGCGTATTACGTTTCTCTTCTAAGCGAAAAATACAAACGCGGCGGCACCACCATTTCCGGAATGATAAATGCACTGAAGAACGGTTCGATCTCAAACACTAAAGCGAAGCGCACCGGCGAATACTCCAGTTTGATATATGTTTTCAAACATGCATAAATTTTGGTCTTTCATCTTAACCATCTCATTCGTAGCAATCATTTTCGCATGCGCGAAACAAACATCACCCACCGGAGGTCCAAAAGACACCATCCCTCCACGACTCATTAACTCCCAACCTTCGCATCAGGCGCTGAATGCCAGACCGCGCACCATAACGCTGGAATTCAACGAACACATAATCCTTGCCAATCCAAAGGAACAAATCATCATCACACCGGACATTCAGAAAAAATACGAGATTACCGCGAAAAGGACGCGCGTTATCATTCAACTCGAAAACCCACTGGATTCAAACACTACTTACTCGATAAATTTCAGAGACGCTATTCAGGATATTACCGAGAAAAATCCCGCGAGAAACCTGAGGCTTGCTTTCAGCACAGGCAACTACATCGACTCCCTGTCCATCTCCGGTACAGTGCGCGACCTCACACAAAACAAGGAAATCAAAGACGCAACGGTTGCGCTATACCAATCGGACACCTTCAATATCTTCAAACACAAACCAATCTATCTCACAAAGACAAACGACAAGGGCCAGTACTCGATCGAAAACCTAAAGCACGGAATCTATTACGTATATGCGTTCGACGATAAGAACCGCAACCTCATCGTCGACAGCAAGACAGAAATGTACGCCTTCAAATCAGACTCACTTTACCTGGACCAAAGCGTCGACAACATCAATCTCCACGCAATAAAACTTGACGCCCGAACACTCACACTCACCAGCGCACGGCCCAACAATACCTATTTTAATATCCGCACCTCCAAGGGCCTGGCCGACTACGAAGTTCTTTCATCTCAAAATGACACGTTGTACACAACGTTCGGCGAAGACCGCACCAACGTCCGCATCTATAATAGCTTCCCCGAACGCGACAGCACCGCTATTCAATTTCTCGCACGCGATAGTATTGGTAACCAAATCGACACTACGCTATATGTAAAATTCAACCAACGCCAGGTCACGCCAGAATCATTCAGCGTCAAGCTTAACCAAACCGCACTCCTCGGCCGAACTGCGCGAGTAACAGCCAACGCTACGTTCTCCAAACCAATCGTTGACACGAACTACGACAGTGCGATAATTCAACTCGACTCAGCCACAGCAGTGGCCTTCCTTCCAGATGAAATAACAATCGACAACAAAAATCGCAAAATTGAATTCCAAAAAACTATCCCCCGTACACACCTCAGAACCGAAGCAACCACCCCACAACAGGTAGCGCAGTCACAAACAGCCGGACCGCAACCGACTATCACCTTCTACCTCGGTCGCACAACCTTTATCAGTATTGAAAAAGACTCTTCCGCCGTTATCACCCAGCCACTACGGCCACTGTACTATGAGGACACTGGAATCATAATCACTTCCGTCAACACCGACAGCCCTGCCTGGATTATTCAACTCCTCGATAAATCCAACAACGTAATCCGCCAGGTTGTCAACCAAAAACAGGTTACATTCAACGACCTCCCACCCGGCGAATATCTCCTCCGGGCGATTGACGACGCCGACGCCAATGGCATCTGGACACCCGGGAACTTCTTCGAAAAACGCGAACCTGAAATGATCTTCTATTACAGCAACGACAAAAACGTACCGCTCATCAATCTTAAGGCAAATTTTGAACTCGGACCATTGTTAATAACGTTCTAACAAGATGTGAACAACTCCGCCCAACCGTGGAACAACTGGCACCAATTTGTAACGAATAAAACCCTTCACCAAATTTATGTGCATGACATCCAACCTACCCACACCCATTAACAACCAAAGCTATCCACCAGGAATCTATCAACATCGTGGAAGATTGTTAATAAATTCATAACTTATTGGATACAAAGAAATTGGACGGTACAAGGAATTAACAAGTAACCAACACATGAAAAGGCGCGGTATCCATCCACAATTCCACAACACTAATAACAGTAATAATATATATATATATATAAATACAATAATACCGCTGCGTATCGGGATAACTTTCGTCATCCTATTCTGGGCATCACTTTCCACAGCTCAGGACTTCCAGGATGTCCAACTTGCAAATGAGTATATGATCAAGGGCGACAAAAAGAAAGCACTTGAATTGTACCGCGAACTGTCAAGAACCGAGTCAACGAACCAACTTATCTACAACAACTATCTCAACCTTCTGCTCGACATGGGAGCGTACGAGGAGGCAAACAATTATTTAAAAAGAAACCTGAAGCGGGATCCGGACAACTACATTTTTAGACTTGACGTTGGCCTCGTTCAGATTAAGGCCGGCGAACTTCAAAAGGCGGATCGCTATTTCCGAGAGCAAATCGGCCAACAAAAAATCAATGTTCAGCGAATCAAACTAATGGCCGAGTATTTCACATCGCGGTCATTGTCAGACTACGCGGTGATAGCTCTCCATGAAAGTCGTGAAGCACTGGGCAATCCCTATTTGTACTGTCTTGACCTTGCTATGTTATACCGCATCCAGGGCAATCAGGACAAAATGGTGCGCGAGTATCTCAACTACGTCACACAAAATTCCGCCAACATTCAGTATGTAAAAAATGTGATGCAGACTATGCTCACAAAACCGTCTGAACTTGAAAGCCTTGAAAAATTACTATACGACAAGATACAACAATCGCCAGATGTGGAGGTCTACGCGGATCTGCTAATATGGGTGACGTTGCAGCAAAAAAATTTCCATGCGTCATTTATCCAGGCGAGAGCATATGACAAACGTTACAGCCATGATGGCGAAAAGTGTATGGAAGTTGCCAAGGTCGCGCTCGACAATGACGATTTCACGAATGCGTCAAAAATATATCGCTATGTCATTCGGGAATTTCCGAACTCCCAAAATCGGTTTCTTGCTGCACTGGGTTTGCTGAGAACCCGTGAGGCGCAAATAAAAAGCTCTTACCCCGTAAACCAGGATTCAGTGCGTGGGCTGCTTGCCGACTATCAGGAATTTATTCATCAGTTTCGCGACAACGCCAACGCCTGGGAAGCAGCGCGCAATCAGGCAATCCTGTATGCGACTTATCTGAATGAAAAAGACACAGCGGTTTCTATTCTGAATGGGATCATCGCAAACCCGCGCGCGTCTCTGTACCTGAAATCAAAAGCAAAGCTTGACCTCGGCGACATATACCTGTTGCGTGGTGAGCCGTGGGAATCGACGCTGTTATATTCCCAGGTGGAAAAAACCCAGCGCGAAAGCCCGATAGGATACGAAGCAAAACTCAGGAATGCGAAACTTTCTTATTACAAAGGCGACTTCCGGCTTGCCCAGGAGCATCTGAATATTCTCAAGGAAGCGACCACGCGTGAAATCGCAAATGATGCACTCGACCTCAGCCTGCGGATTAAAGAAAACATTGCGTACGACTCACTCGGTGAAGGTTTGCAGGAGTACGCGAGAATCGAACTGTTGCTTTATCAGAACCAGATTGATGAAGCACTCAAGCGTATCGGTCTGCTGAAAGAAGGCCGGGTGACTGTTCCCGGCAAAGATTCACTCAAAACCATCAGCAATCAGACAATTCTCGATGACGTGTATTGGCTCGAAGCCAGGATACGACAGCAACAAGGTGATTTCGACAGGGCCCTGGCCCTGCTCACAAAAATTCAAACGGAATACCCTGACGACATCCTCGCCGACGATGCAATGTTTCTGGAAGCCGAGATCTACGAGCGCCAGCTCAACAATAGCGAAAAGGCGATGGAGCTCTACCGCTCATTTCTGACCAAATTCCCTGGCAGCGTCTATGCTGCTGAGGCGCGGAAGCGGTTCCGGACGCTCCGGGGCGACTTCAATAATCAGGATTCCTGATTTTTCGAATAAAAAAAGTTTTTCCAAGATACTCTGCATGCATAACAATTTTTTTATACCTTCGCTATCCTTGGCGAAAACGTATGCGGAAAGAGGAAACGGTCGATTATCATATCCGGGTAGCATGGCATGCAATTGCACGCATGTACAACCAACAAGCGGCAAGGTATGACGCCGACGCGAGCATGGCGATGGGATTCGTCCTGCTGAACATCAATACGGAAGAAGGCACGCCCGCCACAAAGATCGCCCCGATGATGGGATTAGAGGCACGAAGTCTGACGAGGCTTCTGAAAACCATGGAAGAAAAGGGCCTCATCTACCGGGAGGCAGACAAGGTCGACAAGCGTTCAGTCAGAATCCGGCTCACCAAACGCGGCAAGCAAAGCAAGGAAAACGCAAAGGAGAAAGTTCTTCGGTTTAATGACGTGGTCAGAAGGCATGTTTCGCATGAAGACCTCGAAACTTTTTTTGAAATCGCCCAGACTATCGTTCAGCTAATCGAGAAGAACGAGATATACGAAAAAGATTGACCAGCGAAAAATTCTTACGACACTAAGATGAACAGAACAATTCGAAAGGTAGCAGTCCTTGGTTCAGGGGTGATGGGATCAGCCATCGCATGTCACTTCGCAAACATTGGATGTGAAGTTCTCCTGCTCGACATCGCTCCATCTGAACTCACGGATGCCGAGAAGTCAAAGGGACTCAATCTCGAGCACAAAGCGGTTAGAAATCGAATCGTGCAGACTTCATTCGACCGCTCAATCAAATCAAATCCCGGTCCGCTGTTCAGCAAGAAATTTATTCAGCGTATCAGCGTTGGAAATTTCACGGATGACATGGCTCGTATACGCGACTATGACTGGGTAATAGAGGTCGTTGTCGAAAATCTTGATATTAAGAAGAAGGTCTACACTGAGGTCGAAAAATATCGAAAACCCGGAACGCTGATCACGTCAAACACATCCGGTATTCCAATTCATCTGATGGCCGAGGGCAGAACTGACGATTTCAGAAAACATTTCTGCGGAACGCACTTTTTCAACCCGCCACGTTACCTGAGGCTCCTCGAAATCATTCCCACACCAGATACCGATCCGGAGATTGTAAAATTCCTGATGCACTATGGCGATTTGCATTTGGGCAAGACAACCGTCTTGTGTAAAGACACGCCGGCGTTCATTGCTAATCGCGTTGGTGTTTTCGCAATCATGAAAGTCGTCGACTCAATGCAGAAACTTGATCTTAACATTGACGAGGTCGACAAACTCACAGGCCCGGTTATAGGCAGGCCGAAATCGGCAACATTCAGAACATCGGATGTGGTAGGTCTTGATACACTCATCAAAGTAGCCGGCAACCTGAACAAGGGTCTCTCCAACGATGAAAGCAGAGATCTCTTCCGACTGCCTGATGTTGTTCTAAAAATGGAAGAGAACAAATGGCTTGGCGATAAAACCGGTCAGGGATTCTACAAGAAAACAAAGAATGAAAAGAACGAGACAGAAATCCTTACACTCGATCTCAAGACGCTGGAATATAAACCGAAGGCGAAAGTAAAATTCGCCACGCTTGAAACCACCAAGACTATCGATAACCTGAAAGAACGTTTCAAGGTGTTGATGGCGGGTAAGGACAAAGCCGGTGAATTTTATCGCGACGCATTTTTTGGCTTGTTCAAGTATGTCTCAAACCGGATTCCAGAGATCGCCGACGAACTTTACAAGATTGACGATGCCGTGTGCGCCGGATTCGGATGGGAACTCGGACCATTCGAAACGTGGGACGCGGTCGGAATTGAAAAAGCACTTCCTCAAATGCAGGCCGCCGGCCAAACGCCGAACCAATGGGTTCTAGACATGCTTGCTGCAGGAAACAAGTCATTTTACAAAGTCGAAGACGGAGTCAGAAAATATTATGACATACCGACGAAAAGTTACAAGAAGGTTCCAGGCAGGGATGCTTTCATCATCCTTGAAAATCTTAGCGACAGCGTGGTATGGAAAAACGCCGAATCAAAAGTTACCGACATCGGTGACGGTGTTCTGAATTTCTCGTGGCATAGTAAGAGCTATACACTTGGAAGCTCAGTGATCGAAGGCCTGAACAAGGCAATTGATCTTGCCGAAAAAGATTACCGTGGCCTTGTGATCGGACATCAGGGTGCGGACTTTTCGCTGGGTGCGAACCTCGGACTTGTTTTCATGTTCGCCATAGAACAGGAGTATGACGAGATCGATTTTATGGTTCGCCAGTTCCAGAACTCCGTGATGCGGATCCGTTACTCGAGTGTTCCCGTAGTTGTTTGTCCGCAAGGCCGCACACTTGGCGGTGGCTGCGAGATGACGTTGCATGCTGATATCGCTCAAGCTGCGGCGGAAACATATATAGGTCTTGTTGAAGTTGGTGTCGGGTTAATCCCCGGAGGAGGTGGAACGAAAGAGTTGACAAAACGTGTAAGCGACTCTTTACAGGAGGGCGATATCGAACTCAATGCGCTGCAAAATGCCTTCATGAATATCGCTACGGCGAAAGTGGCACTCTCGGCTGAAGAAGCCCGCGAAATGGGAATCCTTCGCGAGAAAGACAGAATCTCATTGAATCGAGACCGTCAGATACGCGATGGCAAATCCGCAGTGATTGAACTGGCAGAAGCCGGATACACACTGCCTGTTCGCGCAAATAATATAAAGGTGCAAGGGCGTGCAGGGATGGCGTTGTTCATGGCAGGCATTCACGGAATGCGTATGGGCAATTACATCAGCGACCACGATATGAAAATTGCAAAGTGGATCGCCAACGTCATGTGTGGAGGTGACCTCACTTCCCCGCAGGAAGTCAGCGAACAATACCTTCTGGATCTCGAAAGAGAAGCATTTGTTTCTCTGACCGGGGAGAAGAAGACTCTTGAACGAATTCAATCAATTCTAACCGGTGGTAAACCGTTACGTAACTAAAAGCAACAAACTATGAATGCATATATAGTCGCAGGTTACAGAACCGCAGTTGGTAAAGCCAAGAGAGGTGGTTTTCGATTTGTCAGACCCGATGACCTCGCTGCGGATGTGATAAAACACCTTGTAAAATCTGTTCCCGGACTCGAACCCAAAATGGTCGATGATCTGATTGTCGGTAACGCAGTCCAGGAAGCCGAACAGGGAATGCAAATGGGAAGGATGATTTCCCTGCTTGCACTTGGTGTCGACATACCGGGGATGGTGATCAACCGCTATTGCGGCTCGGGCATCGAAGCGATTCAGATTGCCTGTGCACGGATTCATGCCGGCCAGGCGGACGTGATCATCGCGGGTGGAACCGAATCGATGTCTCTTGTGCCGGTAATGGGATGGAAAACCGTGCTTAACTATACAATTGCCAAAGACAATCCGGAATACTATACAAGTATGGGTCTGACCGCGGAAAACGTTGCAAAGAAATTCAAGGTTTCCCGCGAAGATCAGGACGCATTTTCATTACAATCTCACCAGAAAGCAGCAGCCGCAATTCGCGACGGAAAATTCAAGGATGAAGTTGTACCGATAACAGTTAAGGAAGTGTACGTCGACGAAAACAGTAAAAAGAAAACACGTGAGTTTGTAGTCGACACGGATGAAGGTGTGAGGGCCGACACAACGATGGAGGCATTGTCGAAACTCAAGCCCGTGTTTGCTGTCGGGGGTACCGTAACTGCAGGTAACTCCTCGCAGACATCCGACGGGGCTGCGTTTGTTATTGTGATGTCGGAAAGAATGATGAAGCAGCTCAACGTAAAACCGGTTGCGCGCATGCTTGGATACGCTGCCGCAGGCGTTGACCCTTCAATCATGGGAATTGGTCCTGTTGCCGCCGTGCCCAAGGCGCTGAAGATTGCCGGAAAGGCACTCCATGAAATTGACATCATCGAACTGAATGAAGCATTCGCTGCTCAATCACTCGCAGTCGTAAGGGAACTGGATATTGATCCGAAGAAACTGAACCCAAACGGAGGCGCGATAGCAGTAGGCCATCCATTGGGATCGTCGGGAGCAAGACTTTCGGTCCAGATATTTAACGAATTGAGGCGTCAGAAGAAAAAATACGGACTGGTAACGGCGTGCGTTGGCGGAGGTCAGGGTGTTGCCGGTGTGTACGAATTGTTGAACTAAAAAAACCGATCATATGAGTACCGTTCAAACCAAACAGGCAATCAAGGGTGGCGAATTTCTGATCCGTGAGACTCAGGCTCAGGAGATCTTCATACCGGAGGAGTTCACGGAAGAGCAGAAGATGATTGAACAACAGTGCAAGGACTTCCTCGCGAAAGAAGTCTGGCCGCGCCTTGACGAAATTGATTCCATGAAGAACCCGGAGATCATGCCGCAGATTCTCGACAAGGCCGGCGAACTGGGATTGCTGGGAACTTCGGTGCCTGCCGAACTGGGCGGATTTGGAATGGACTTCAACACCACGATGCTCGTTGCCGAGGTCATCGGCGCGGGCCATAGTGTAGCTGTAGCGTTGTCAGCGCACACGGGCATCGGAACGCTTCCGATCCTGTATTATGGAAATGAACAGCAGAAGCAAAAGTATATTCCGAAACTCGCTACCGGCGAATGGAAGGCGGCATACTGTCTGACCGAACCTGATTCCGGGTCCGACGCCAACAGCGGCAAAACAAAAGCCACACTCACACCCGACGGTAAACACTACGTGATAAACGGCCAGAAAATGTGGATCACCAATGGTGGATTCGCTGACATCTTCGTTGTTTTCGCCAAGATCGACGACGACAAAAACCTGAGTGCTTTCATTGTTGAAAAAGCATTTGGCGGCGTTACGATGAACGAGGAAGAAAAGAAAATGGGTATCAAGGGTTCATCAACCCGGCAGATTTTCTTCAACGATTGCAAGGTTCCGGCGGAAAATCTCCTGAGTGAGCGCGAGAACGGGTTCAAGATCGCAGTAAATATCCTGAACATAGGCAGGATTAAACTTGGAATAGCGGCACTTGGCGGTAGCAAAAAGACCATATCGACGGCAACCAATTATGCCAAAGAACGGAAACAGTTTGGTGTGCCGATAGCGACATTCGGAGCTATCAAGTACAAGATCGCGGAGATGGTCACGAAAGTGTTTGCTTCAGAATCAGCGCACTATCGTGCAGGTCAGAATATTGATGATGCGTATAATGCTCTCGTTGCGGGGGGTATGGAACCTGCAAAAGCCAGACTTAAATCTCTTGAAGAGTTTGCGATTGAATGTGCAATTCTTAAGGTACACGGATCCGAAGTTCTTGACTACGTAGTGGATGAAGGGGTACAGATTTACGGAGGTATGGGTTTCTCGGCAGAGGGACCAATGGACCGTGCTTACAGAGATGCGCGCATAAACCGAATCTTCGAAGGTACGAATGAAATCAATCGTCTCCTGACAATTGATATGCTTTTGAAAAGGGCAATGAAAGGATCACTTGACCTGATGACTCCTGCAATGGCAGTTCAAAAAGAGCTGATGTCAATTCCGGATTTTGGCTCCGGTGATGATGAAGGAGTTTTCGCAAAAGAAAAGAAAGCTCTGGCAAACCTGAAAAAAGCCGGATTGATGGTGGCGGGTGCAGCGGTTCAGAAGTTCATGATGAAGCTGTCCGAAGAGCAGGAGATATTGATGAACCTGGCCGACATGCTCATTGAGGGCTACGTTGCGGAGTCGGTGCTTCTGCGCGTCGAGAAACTCATCGGCTCAAATGGAGAAGAAGCGTCGGCGATTCAGAAGGAAATGGCAATGGTGTACCTGCATCACGCGGTGACGAAGGCGGCTAACGCCGGACGCGAAGCGATTTCTTCTTTTGCAGAGGGTGATGAGCTGCGGCTGATGTTGATGGGACTGAAACGGTTTACAAAGATCGAACCCTACAACCTGAAAGCAGCCCGGCGCAAAATTGCTGACTTTGTGATTGAAAAGGGCGAGTATCCCTTCTAAGAAATAACCTAAACTGAGATTGGGCCGGCTTTGACCGGCCCTTTCTTTTGTGTACGATTTTGTTATCTGATAATGTTCGATATTCAACACCGGCCGCAGATTGATGCCTGTTTTTAGGCTGATTTCAGTGTTTGCAGGATTCGCACAGAATTTGAGCGTATTTGGTATCCAAAGTAAAACCGATCGTATGCAAACCAGGACAAACTCAACCGGTACCACCGTTCTACTTGTAATAATCGTGATAATAACCTTTCCCTTTTGGATTGGTATTCTTGGCGGACTGTTTGGCCTGATCGTTGGCGCAATCGGCGCTGTGTTTGGTATAATAGGCGCGGTGTTCGGCGCTGTTTTCGGTGGAATAGGAGCTCTCTTCGGGGCCCTGTTTCATGGACACTGGGGCATACCGATGGTATTTGCCTTCGGAGGCAAGTTGATGGTGATTGCGATGATTATCGCGGTGGTTGTTTTGATAACCAGAGCACCCCAGAAACGCTAGGACAACCCGGGCTAGGTTACAGAGTGCCTGTTGTAAAGGCTCGGGTTCAGGAAGTAGCGCGAGTAAATCGGATACTTCTTCGCCTCAACAAGTTCGGGTCTCGAATTCACGAAGACCACTTTGTATTGGAGCTCAAAACCCTTCTGCGCGCGAATCTCTTTTTTCACCGAGTACCATTTCTTATTGGACGGATTAAGGACCCGCACCTCGATGTTAAATAGTCCCGGGGTTGATCGAACACGCACGAATTTCCCGGGCTCCCTGTTGTAAAGTTTGCCATTCACATAGACCTGCATGGCGACACCTTTCTCCGTACTCAAAGCAATCCCGGAATCGTAGGCGTATAGGTTCGCTGATACCGCGAAGACCAGAACCAGTAAAAGATAGGCTTTCTTCATTGCTTACACGACTTTCCGAAATACAATCACAAGGTATGCCACATTTTTAATCCGCTTAATTAAAAACGCGCGGCGAACTTGCATCTTGCACATCCTGTGAACGGGAATTCGCGGTCCAGTTGTCCTTGAAATCGTACGTGGACTTCAGCCCTAATCGATGGGAACGTTTCGTTATGGAACGAAACGTCCGACTTCTCAGAATTGCGCATAACCTGTACGTTGTTTTCTCACCGGCAGCGCCAGACAATCTCAGCTAAGAAAAAAACTCCTCCGCAGGAAAAAACATTACAATAAAACATCTCAAAAATTTTCCCGAAGATTACATCCGGTGAAAAAAAAATTCTTATTGCCGTTCGGCTAAAATTTGAAATAGAAACTATGGCGTGGATATATTTGGTACTCGCAGGTTTGTTTGAAGTAGGCTTCACAACCTGTCTTAAGCTGTCCAACAACTTCACGCGGCCATTGTGGTCGCTTCTATTCTTCGTTTGTATTTCGTTAAGTTTCTACCTCCTCAACAAGGCAGCTCAGGAGATACCTTTAGGGACGGCTTACGGGGTCTGGACCGGAATCGGTGCAGTGGGAACAGCGGTCGTTGGAATAGTCTTCTTCAATGAACCTGCCTTCTTCTGGAGGGTATTTTTCCTGCTGACGCTGATTTCATCTATCGTCGGGCTGAAAGTTGTGTCATAGTCTATTTCTGTGAACAGTTTTCGAAGTGGAACCCGAAACTTTCCACCCCCCGAAACGGATTGCGACCAACACATCAATTCCTGACACTAGTCTGATGCGAAGACGACGTGTAGTCGATGTAACGTCGGTGACTGGATTATGCTGCCCCGGGATTCGCGCACGCTTCTTTCGCGCGTAGATGTTCCGACTGACGAATATATCGTACGGGTCAACATCGGGTGAACGGTGCGTGAACACTGCCTGACGGGTGAGACGGCATCATTGACACATCGACGACGCAATAACGACTAGAAGAAGAAATCCATAAGAAATATTGAATTCCGGGGTAGGTAAAGGACTGGTATATGCGAAACGAAAAATCACAATGCAATTTTTCATGAACTATACGATTGCACCCACTTCCTGTTCGCGTCGGCTATTTGCATCGTAGCCTTGTGTTGTTGACGGCTTGCATAAAAAAAAGGCTGCGATAGCAGCCTTTTCTCAGGTCGTTTGGCTTTCCTTAAACTAAGCATTTCTGTATTTGATGCCGCAGCCGATAGCTTTGGTTTTTTCTTTCGGTACGGGCTTGTTGGCAATCAATGCATCAACCGCAGCTTCGACGTATTTTTCGGTTGCATCGTCTTCATCCGCAGCGTTGTTATCAATCGCGCCGATATACGCTACCTTGAATTCGCCGCCCTTGTTTTGCAGGACATAAACGTGCGGGGTATTTGTCGCTCCAAAAGCTCTGGCGACATCCTGTGTTTCGTCTACAAGGTAGGGGAAGTCGTAGTTCTTCTTCTTTGCCTGAGCCACCATAGCATCGAAAGAATCCCCTGGTGATTTTTGAGGGTCGTTAGCGTTTATTGTAACAACCGGGAACCCGGCATTCTTGTACTTCTTGTTGAGCGCGATGATCCGGCTGTTGTATTTCTTCGAATAGGGACATGTGTTGCAATCGAAAATTACAATTACGCCCTTTTGGTCTTTGTAATCCGAAAGGCTCACCTTCCGGCCATCGGTGTTCTTGAGGGAAAAATCTTTCACGGCATCACCTACCTGGTAGCCGCCGTTTGTGAACGCCATAAACAGGGTAGAGCCCGCAATGATGGCTAAGAATACACTTAACTTTTTCATGATGTTGGTCGGTTATGATTTTTGCAGTTCTTCGACAAGGCGATGAAGGTCGCCTTCGTTCAACTCCTTTCCAATAAATTTTCTTTTACCGGTCTTTGTATTGATTATGAGGGTAGCCGGTATCGTACCCGACCAGCTTTCTTCAATCCGGTCAATCCAGGAATTGTAGTCGACCTCATCCAGTAGGAGAACGGTTGATTTGAGATTGCGACGCTTCACAAACTTCTTCACCCGGTCAATCTGATCTTTGAAATCGAGATTGATGAGAGTCACGTTGACATCCGGTCTTGCCTCCGCAGTCAGCGCTTCGAAATAGGGAAGCTCGCTGACGCATGGTCCGCACCAGGTGGCCCAGAAATTGATAACGTGAATCTCGTGATCCTTTGAGGCCATAACCGATTCAAGATCTTTAATCTTGATAACCGGTATATCCTGGGCCGAGACGGCCCCGCCAAAAAACACGAGTGCGATAATCAGATGCCTCATTCTCAAAATTTTTGTCATGACATTGCAAAGTGCGGACCACAAAATCGGGTGGTTCGACACCTCAACGAAAAAGAAAAACCTTAAAATTCAAGTACTTATGAAGGGGTGAAAAAAACAAAAAAAGATTTCCACAAAAAAGGTCTTTTATCCACATTAGGAATAGGTTAAGCATTAAAGGGCTTGTAATCAACACGTTAGCGTTACTTTTATAAATCCATTCTTTGTGGACAACTTTGAGACGCGAAAAATAACGAATTGAGTGCCTGACGATTCGGTGTCCGAGGATTTCTCCGATATTACCAAACAAAACTTTCTTTTCACGCTTTATGAGTGAAGTCACACGGCGCAAAAAAATAACCGAATTATTTCAAACCGGGATTCCAATTATTCAGGCCGGTATGGTATGGTGCAGCGGATGGCGCCTTGCATCCGCAGTCAGCAACGCGGGCGCTCTTGGACTTATCGGGGCCGGTTCCATGTACCCGGAGGTGCTTCGAGAGCACATTCAAAAATGCAAGGCTGCGACCCGGAGGCCGTTTGGAGTAAACGTACCGCTGCTTTATCCGGACATCGAAAAGCTGATGCAGATTATCGTTGAAGAAGGTGTTCGTATAGTCTTTACGTCGGCAGGGAATCCATCCGCCTGGACGGGCAAACTCAAAGACAACGGGATCGTAGTCGTCCACTTGGTTTCAAGTGTTCGCTTTGCAAAGAAGGCTGCCGATGCGGGCGTAGACGCGGTAGTGGCTGAAGGGTTTGAAGCCGGCGGTCACAACGGGAGAGAAGAAACCACCACTCTTGTCCTCGTCCCAATGGTAAGAGACGCAGTCGACATTCCGGTGATTGCAGCAGGTGGAATAGCAAGCGGGAGATCCATGCTCGCTGCCATGGTACTTGGCGCGGATGGAGTTCAGATCGGTACGCGGTTCGCAGTCACCGAGGAGTCTTCAGCCCATCCGGCTTTTAAGCAAAAGGTTATTGAAAGCAATGAGGGCGATACGGTACTTACAATGAAACAGCTTACGCCGGTGAGGCTGATCCGGAACCGTTTCGGTTTGCAGGTGCTTGAAGCCGAACGCAGGGGAGCCTCGGTTCAGGAGTTGCAGGACCTCCTGGGAAGCCGTCGTGCAAAACGCGGCATCTTTGAAGGTGACCTCGACGAGGGTGAACTGGAGATTGGCCAGGTCTCGGCTGCCGTCCGACGCATACAGCCCGCGGCAACCGTGGTCGAAGGAATCTGGAACGAGTATAACCGTCTCAAAAAATCGATGATCAATGAACTGCCTTAGAATTAAGGAAACCTGTTTCTACGCCCGCGACCTCGAAGTGATCAAAGCGTTCTATAGCGGAATTCTCGAACTCCCGGTGATTAGTCATCTCGAAGACAAGCACATTTTCTTTCGTGCCGGCGAATCTGTACTGCTTTGCTTCAATCCTGACGACTCACGAGACAAGAAAAAGCCCGCCAGCACACTTCGCTTCAGGAAAACTTCATTTTGCATTTGAAGTACGTGAAGAAAACTACGAAAAAGAAAAGCTTAGGCTCGAAGAGGCCGGCATCGAAATCATTGATGAGGTTACCTGGCCGTCAGGGAAACGATCTTTCTATTTTGAGGATCCTGCCGGGAATGTTCTCGAAATTGTTCCGGAGAATGGAATATGGGACTAGGCTAACACCTGTTGTTTGACCGGGTTCTCGATCTTGGTCACAGACCTTTCTTCAGGGTATGCTTTATCAAACCAGTTTTCGTAGTCCTTGTACTGGATGCAGTTGCTGATGATACTTTTGTCGATCAGAAGCTTGATAAATGTATGTTCGAGTGCAAGTGTGACTTGTTGTTGTTGGTCAGCCGGTAGATCACTAAGCTGAACGTACTCGATACCTTTGTAAACTCTGGAACTAATCTTCATAATTTCAAGCCCGCCGTTAATTCCTTGTGAAAAATTATGGTAACCGCAAAAAATCAAACGCGGCCACAAAAGTAATTCACAAATTGGTGATTACTCATTTTGCTTATGAGTATTTTTCATTTTTCGTTTCAAAAAAACCTACATGACCGCCTTTTTTGATACGCCGGTAGAATTTCTAAAAGGAGTAGGGCCCCAGAGAGCAGCGATTCTAAATAAGGAGTTAAACATCTTTTCGTTCGGCGATCTGATTCAATATTATCCTTTGCGATACGAAGATCGAACAAAGTTCTATCTCATCCGCGACGTGCACGACGAACTACAATACGTTCAGGTGAAAGGTGTGATTGCAACGCGCGAGGTAATTGGTGCCGGACCAAAAAAAAGACTTGTCTGCCGTTTTGAAGATGAAACCGGATCAATTGAGTTAGTTTGGTTTCAGGGTATCAACTGGATAGTGGGCAAACTGTTGCCCGGCGTGCGGTATGTTGTATTTGGCAAACCAACACGCTATGGCACAAAAATCACCATTGCACATCCTGAGATTGAACCGCTGACCGAGAAGAACGAGCAGGGAGGCACACTACAACCGGTTTATTCGCTTACCGAAAAAATGAGGTCGCGCCATTTCGACAGCAAAGCGTTGTCGAAGATCATCGCCCAGCTATTGCTCCTTGCTAAAGACAAGATTCGCGAAACGCTTCCCGACACATTGCTGAAGCAGCACCTGTTGGTATCAAAACAGGAAGCAATTTTGTCCATTCACTTTCCGCCTGATCACGATGCTCTCGAAAAGGCAAAACGCCGGCTCAAGTTCGAAGAGTTGTTCTATATCCAGCTGCGTCTGTTGAAGCTGAAACTCGTGCGTCAGAATAAATACAAGGGTATTATTTTTCAGGATACGTCACTCGTAACAAAATTCTATACCAGTCTGCTTCCGTTTCCGCTGACCGAGGCGCAAAAGCGAGTGATCAGAGAGATCTATGCGGATATGAAATCAGGCAAGCAGATGAACCGCCTGCTTCAGGGTGATGTGGGAAGTGGAAAGACCATTGTTGCATTCATCTGTATGCTACTCGCACTTCAGGGCGACGCGCAAAGTACCCTGATGGCACCCACTGAAATTCTGGCTCAACAGCACTATTCAAACCTTGAACGGTTCGCATCGCAGATGCAGATACCCATCGCGTTGCTCACAGGTTCAACACGAAAAAGTGAACGGCGCCAGATTCACGAAGACCTTCAGTCGGGGAAATTAAAAATACTTATTGGAACCCATGCCCTTCTTGAAGAGGAGGTGAAGTTCAACAGGATTGGGCTCGCCGTTGTAGATGAGCAACATCGCTTCGGTGTGGCACAACGCTCAAAATTGTGGCAAAAGAATACCGATGTTTTCCCACACGTGCTGGTGATGACCGCCACACCAATTCCAAGAACACTTGCCATGACACTTTACGGCGATCTCGACATTTCCGTCATCGATGAGTTGCCCGCAGGCAGAAAACCGATCAAAACGTTACATCGATACGATTCACACAGATTGCAGGTGAACGGTTTCATTCGTGAACAGGTTGCGGCGGGACGGCAAGTGTATATGGTGTATCCTCTGATCGAAGAATCCGAGAAACTCGATTTGAAACACCTGATGGATGGCTATGAAAGTGTTTGTCGGGCATTCCCGGATTATGCGATAAGCATTGTCCATGGGAAAATGAAATCCGAGGCAAAGGATTATGAGATGGCGCGGTTCAAAAAAGGTGAAACGCAAATCATGGTTGCCACAACGGTGATCGAGGTAGGGGTTGATGTTCCAAATGCAACGGTGATGATTATCGAGAATGCGGAGCGTTTTGGGTTGTCACAGTTGCATCAACTTCGCGGTCGCGTTGGACGCGGCGCTGAACAATCGTACTGCTTGTTAATGACAGGTAATAAACTCGGGGCCGATTCAAGGAAACGTATCGAAACAATGGCGCGAACCAATAACGGATTCGAGATTGCCGAGACCGATCTCCAGCTCAGAGGTCCCGGCGATTTGCTCGGCACCCAGCAGAGTGGTGCTCTTGATCTGTTGATTGCAGATCTTTCATTGGATTCACAGGTACTCCAGGCTGCACGGGATGCGGCGCAAAAGATATTGCAATCAGACCCTGAACTCGCAAAACCGGAAAACAAAACGATCAAGCAACAAATCGCATCAATGCGAAAGACCGTGGTAAACTGGAGCCGCATCAGTTAACGCACCCCATATCTGAAAACCGGGGATATTTGCGTAGTTTTGTTTAAGTACTCCGCCGTATGCGTTACCTATTGTTGGTATTGGTTTTCGGAAGCTTTCTTTCGTTTTCTCAATCCGGAAACTATTTTCTCTCGCACTATTCCCCCGGACAGGATCGGCTGGATAACGTTTGCTTTCAGGCAACACAACATCCGAATGGAATAATTTATTTCGCAACACGAAGCGGCATCCTCCAGTTCGATGGACGAAACTGGAATGTCGTCAAAGGAAATGGCGCGGTGTATACATTAAATGTTGTTGAGACCGGTGAGATTTTCTGGGGCGGCGTGGCAGGGTTCGGATTGGTGTCGTTCAGTTCTACCGGCGAACCGGAACAGACAACGCTTACAAGCAATGCCAGAAACGTATTTCAAAGTACGTCTGCCAACGGGCACATCTATTTCGTCAATGAAGAATTCGTCTTCGATGTTGAAATCGAATCACGGAAAATCACCGAAATCCCCCTTGATTCAGAAGGATCGATAACCGGTATTTTTGAAGTGGCAGGAGACGTTTACGTTACGATCTCAAATGAATCGACGCTGCGCCTGAAAGACGGTGCACTTTCACCAGCAACGACGGGACCAGCGACAAGGGGTGTGATCGTGTTTTCGTCACGGCACGATAACAACTACATCGTTGGTTTCAGTGACAACAGAGTATACCTCTACGGGAATAGTAGAACTCCGCGGATGCTTGTACTGGAAGATCAGCAGTATCTCGACCGCAGTGTCATTGTTCAGGGAACGTGGGTCAGCAGTGAATTAATTGCACTTGGTACACTGCGCGGCGGACTCATCTTTATCAACATCAGCACGGGAAAAACGTACGAGATTGTAAATAACTCGAAAGGCCTTCCTGACAACGAGATATTCACATTATTTTCGGATCGTTCGCTTTCCGTTTGGGCCGCGCATGAATTCGGCTTCACGCGAATCGTTCCTTATCTGCCCTTTCGTTCCTTTAACCATTATTCCGGACTTCAGGGAAATCTGTTGTGCGCAATGACGCATAAGAATTCTGTCTTCGTTGGAACATCCCTCGGTCTTTACAAACTCGAAAAGGAAGATGTCTATGAAGAAATTTCCTACTATGTCGATGCACCGCAGAAAGGCAGCAAAAAACAGAAGGAACGCGCCACCACCTCCGATGAGCCCGCCCCGGTAGAATCAAAGAAGCGGGGACTATTTGGAATATTCAAACGTCGCAAGAGTACAACGGATGAAGCCGCATCAGGAAAAGAAGAGAAATCAAAGGAGAATACGTCGTCGAAACAAAAGGTACTTCGGACTGAACGGATTTTTCGCACCTCAAACTTTGTGTACAGAAAAGTCGAGGGAATTGAAGCGAAAGTAACTCAGCTTGTCGAAGTAAACGGGAAACTCATCGCAGCGGGATTGGGCGGAACATTTGAAGTAAACGGATTGAAAGGCAAGCTCCTGATAGAATCGCCGGCGCGTTTTCTTTACGGGACGAGCGATGGCCTGTTGTTCGTTGCAACTTATTCCGACAAGGTTCACGTGTTAAGGCACGATCAAACCGCCTGGAAGAGCGAAGACTTTCTTGTTAATGTCAATGATCAGATCGGCCACATCTTTGAGACTGCGTCGGGCCATGTATGGCTTTGTTCGCAGGAACGATTTTATGAGGTGGTAACCACAACGACCGGGCTAAGCGACATTCAGATAGTCCCATTTGACAACCCCAACTATGATGACTTGGTCGGATTAGCGAGAGATGGCAATCTTTTGTTTGTGAACTCACAGGGATTTTTTTCATTCGACCACGACGCGAATAAACTTAACCCGATCGACAGCCTTGGGGAAATACGGCCATCGAATTATTTTTCCGATGGGCAAAGTCTTTGGTATCGCGATGAACACGGGTGGAAAGTCCTCGGAAACGAGCGCGAAAGCAGAAACTCAGGACTGCTGAATCTGTTTCGGAACATACGATTTCTTATGTCCGACAAAAACTCCGGCGATCTTTGGATCATCACAGGCAGTAACGAGCTCTTCAAATTTTATAGCGATAGAGTACGACCGTACTCAGCCGGGTTTCCCCTGATTCTAAAATCAGTTCGCAATGGTGAACTCGTTCAGGGCGGCAAACGCCTGGATGTTCACACGAGAAGCGAAACCAGCGCAGTGGTCATTGAAGTGGTTCAACCCGATTATCTCGCCCCACAGGCTGTGGAATATCGGTACCTGATCAAAGGCCTCGACAAGAACTGGTCCGACTGGAGTCAAACCAACAACACTATTGAGATTCCTTATCTCCCACCGGGTGACTACGTTCTGCAAGTTGAGTCGCGTGATATTTTCGGCGAGACAAAAAATATGGGCGAATTGAAATTGAATATTATTCCTCCGTACTGGAGACGTCCATGGTTTTATGCATTCGAGGTCGTGCTCTTATCGCTTCTGGTTATATTGTCATTCCGGCTTAGTGTTCGTTATCGGATCATCAGCAGGCTTCTGATGCTTCTGACAATCATCATAATGATCCAGCTGGTTGAAACTGTTGTCGGTGATACGTTAGAGACAAAAACGACTCCGGTTATTGATTTTATCGTACAGGTTGCGATCGCGATGTTGATACTACCTGTTGAAGGCTTTTTGCGGGAACGTATGTTACGGTCTTTGGAACGCGGCGATCGTCTTCACAAACTTATTCTTCCAAAAGCCAGTCGCGACTTTTCCGAAGACGTGATCCGCAAGGACAATGGCTAGAAAGGCTCGATCATGAAAAAAAAGAAAGAACCATCTCCTTCGCAACTGACAGGGAAGCAGTTCAAAGCCCTGATTGAACGTGCGCACGACGGGGTGGTGCTTTATGGAGCTGATGGACGTATCCGATACGCTACACCTGCCGTTGCGAAAATTACCGGATTTGCACTACGTCATACGCTCGGAAAAAAATGGGAAAGCTTCATGCATCCAGCTGATGCGGGCGGAACACGGAAGGCTGTTTTGAAACTGCTAAAACAACCCGGCAAAAGCATAACGCTTATTCACCGTGTCAAACACCGGACAGGTACCTACCGCTGGATAGAATCTCGTCTCACAAATCATGTGCACATCGCCGAGATCGGTGGAATCGTCTCGAACTTTCGCGACATAACGGCAATAAGGCTCGCAGAAGAACGCGGTCGCCGTGCACAAGGATTGCTTGAGACAATCAATCAAAATGTATCCGAGGGTATTTTCATGGGAATCCTTGGAAAACAATTCATCTATGCAAACGACGCATTTCTGAAGATAACAGGGTTTCGAAATTTTGCTGAGCTCGAGAAAATCCGTCCGGAAAAAATATTCTCGGAAAAGAGCATACACAAGGAGGTTGTACACGACCTCAAAAGGACAGGTTCACTCCGTGATCGGCAGGTTATACTCAGAAGGCGAAACGGAGATGCATATTGGGGCGTACTCAACGTAACGCTACTTGAATATGAAGGGAAGGCGGGACATTTCGTCGGAACGTTGCGCGATATCACAAAAGAAAAACAGGCGGAGGTTCAGTTGATTGAGTCGCGAAATTTCTTCAACAACATCCTCAACACCGTCGCCGCGCCTGTATTCATCAAGGATGAAAAGCATCGCTGGATTATGTGCAACGACAGTTTTTGCGATCTCGTCGGAAAACCGAGAGAGCAGATTCTCGGCAAGTCAGACCCTGATTTTCTCAGTCCCGGGGAGGCAAAGGTTTTCTGGAAAGCTGACAATGAAACGTTGCGAACCGGTAATACTGGTGTGAATGAGGAGGTGCTTACGCGGCATGGAAAGACTCACTATTTACTTACCGTGAAGTCGCGCTACATCAACGACAAGGGCGACAAGTTCATCATCGGTTTTATCACAGATATAACGCATCTGCGGCGTGCTGAACAGGAGATCAAACACCTTAATGAAAACCTCGAAGGCGTACTCGAAAGCTCCGATGAGTCCATCTTTTCTGTTGACAACAATTTAAATTACACCGCCTTCAATCAACGACACAAAAAAATCATGTCGATGTTGTACAACGCGGACATTGGTATAGGCAAAAACAAGATGCGGTTTCTGCGCGGCCACCGCGATAGCAGATGGGTGAAAGCAGAATTGCTTCGGGCGCTGACAGGCGAACATTTTGTGTCCGAACATTATCAGGATTTCGAAAAATACCAGGGTTACATTCAAACGACGTACAATCCGATTCGTGGCGACAATGACGAAGTGAAGGGTGTTGCTGTCTTTGTGCAGGATATCACCGACAGAAAAAGATATGAACAGATAATCAACGCGATCAATGCCAACCTTGAAGGTGTAATGGAAAGCACGTCGGATGGTATAGTCGCCCTGGACAGGAAATTCACGGTTACGCTTTTCAATAATTCCTTTGCGAAAGGGTTTCACCGCCTTTTCGGAGGAAACGTTTCGAGGGGAGCAAGGGCGGCGGACGTTGTGCCCGGCGCAGTCTGGAGAAAGATGAAAGGTCATGTCGAGAAAGCGTTATCCGGCGATCGAACCACTGTTGAAGAAACGTTCCCTGATGATCAGATACTTGAGACATCTTTTAATCCCATTGTAGACCACCATGGCATGATCACCGGTGCGACGGTGTTCGTAAAAAATATTACTAACCGGAAACAAATCGAACAACGAAACCGCGCACTGAATGAAGAGCTCACGCAACAAAACAAACAGCTTGCACGCCAGGAAGAAAGTCTGAAAGCCGCGTTAAAGGAATTGAGTGATCGCAATTTTGAGCTCGATCAGTTGATGTACAAAACATCCCACGACCTTCGATCGCCATTAAGTTCCATCATCGGGCTCGTCAATCTGGCGCACCTCGACAACGATCCGTCTACTTTTCGCGACTATCTTTCAAAAATTGACGGGCGCGCGCGGAAACTGGATGAATTCATTCGTTCGATGCTCGATTATGCGCGCGTTAACCGAATGGAAGCTGATCATGAGGAGGTCGATCTTCTGGCACTTGTCAGCTCCTGCCTGTCAGAACTCGAGCACATGGACTTAACGCCGCAGATGAAAACCATCATCGATATCGATCCGTTACCCGCCCGAATAAAGAGCGATAAGCTTCGTTTGAAAATCATCGTTTCAAACATTGTCAGTAACGCATTCAAATACCGGAATACCGATGTCGAAAGCTTCTTAAAGATTCGGGGACTGGCGTCTGGCGGCGCTATGGTACTTTCGTTTGAGGACAACGGCATCGGCATAAAGGAAGAACATCGGGCTAAGATATTCAACATGTTCTACAGGGCGACAGACAAATCGCAAGGTTCGGGACTGGGAATGTATATTGTTAAGCAGGCGGTTGAGAAACTCCGCGGAAAAATTGATCTTACAAGCGAATACGGCAAAGGAACACGAATCACTATAACCTTACCCAACAATACATGATGAACGAGGTTTTTTCACCTGCTAATGTTCCCCCATTTTATCAGACCTATGTGGCTCACTCAAAAAATTATCAAATCGATGAAGCATTGAGGATCGCTGACGAAAGGAGGGCAAGTCTCGTTGCGTCCATTCCCGAAGCTCTCGGAACCTATGCGTACGCCGATGGCAAGTGGACAATCAAGGAGGTGCTAACGCACATGATGGATGCAGAACGGGTGTTTTGCTATCGCGCTCTTTGTTTTAGCCGCCTGGATGCTACGCCGTTACCTGGATTTGATGAAAATCACTACGTTCCACACTCGAACGCACACGCACGCACAATAAAGGAAATCGCCGATGCCATGGCGCGGCTTCGGGCGACAACACGCGACCTTTTCCAAGCGTTTACTGAAGAGATGCTTGATCGCGAAGGCGAAGCGAATAAGTCGCGGCTTACTGTTAGAGCGATCGGGTACATCATCCCAGGCCATGAGCTGCATCACTTGTCGGTGCTGACAGAAAGGTATCTGAAGCAATGATGCGAATTGGCCTTCTGTGTGTTTGCGGGCTGATACTTTTTCAATCGTGCTCGCCGATATCAAAAGGCAGGTTGAATCGCGCCTTTTCAGAAGTGGAATCGCAATTTCATGATCACACCGGTTTTATCGTGATTGATCCTGAGGAAAGTAAGACGATTTTTGAGTATCAGTCGGATCGGTACTTTACTCCTGCATCGAACACAAAGATCCTGACGTTGTTCACAGCATTCACGGTGCTCGGAGATTCACTACCCGGATTGCGTTACACGATGACACCTGATTCTCTCATCTTTTGGGGGACGGCCGATCCTTCCTTTCTGAATCACTTGTGTTATTCAAATGATCGGGTTTACGATTTCCTGAAGAATAGCCCGGCGCCGATTTATTTTTCGCCATCAAATTCTTTTGTGACGCATCTCGGACCAGGATGGGCGTGGAGTGATTATGACGACAACTATTCTCAGGAGCGATCGGCTTTTCCGATGTACGGAAATAGTTTCCAGGTATTGCCGCTGCCCGATCAGATACTGGTTGTGCCAAAATACTTCAGACAATTTCTTTCGATTGGGAAACCAGAGCGATACACCGACGTCGTTCGCGGAATTGACTCCAACAACTTTGTGCTACACCCATCTGCCAATGGACGTTTTGCAGATTTGCTTGTGCCCTTTAAAACAAGTCCTCAACTCGTGGCCGACCTTCTGAAAGATACGTTGCGGCGAGATGTTGGATTGATTGAAAAACCTATTGACAGCCGAGCACGGACTTTGTTCAGTGTCCCGGCAGACAGCGTTTACAAGGTGATGATGCAGGAGAGTGATAATCACATGGCGGAGCAACTTTTGCTGATGTGCGCGGGTGTACTCTCGGACTCACTAATGCCGGAGATTGCAATCCGCTATATGAAAAAGAATCATTTTTCCGATCTTGCCGACCCGCCTAACTGGCGCGACGGCTCGGGCTTATCGCGGTACAATCTTTTCACACCGCGCTTCGTTGCCGGCGTATGGACGAAACTTTATGAGAAAGTACCGAGAGAACGACTATTTCCTTTGCTGGCAACTGGTGGCAGGACCGGAACGTTAAAGCGGTTGTTTACAGGGCGCGAACCGTACGTGTTTGGGAAAACCGGAACGCTAAGCAATAATCACAGTTTAAGCGGATTCCTTGTTACCAAAAAAGGCAAAACGCTTGTTTTCTCTTTTATGAACGCTAACTATGTTGCCCCTGTGAGTTCCATCAGAACAAACATACAACGCATACTTGATCTCTTTTATGAACACTACTAATCGATCTACTTCTGTTAAGCAGCTTCGCGGGTTCACCTTTGTCGTTGCAGTACTGCTTTTGTCCGGATCCGCCTATGCGCAGCAGGGACGTGACAGCCTTGATATCAAGATCGGGCAGATGATTCTCATTGGATTCCCGAAAGCCCAGGTTGATCCTGCCGTACTTAGAGAAGTAAGCGAAGGCAAGGCAGGATCGATTATAATTTTTGAAAAGAACATCCCTCAAAGAAATTCATTCTCGGAACTGAAACGAATTATCTGGACGTACCAAAAGGCTGCGCCCATCCCTCTTTTTGTGAGCATCGATCAGGAAGGTGGCAAAGTGAATCGTCTGAAGGATAAATATGGATTTCCGAGATCAATCACTGCCCAGGCAATGGGCAAATCCAACTCGCTGGATTCAGTGCGCTTCTATGCCGAAGCGACTGCATCAACGTTGGCCGGATTAGGTATCAATGTGAATTTTGCTCCTGTTGTCGATCTCGCAGCCAACCCCACTAATCCGGTGATAGTCCGGAACGGTCGCGCATTTTCTAACAATGAAGACTCAGTTGCACTCCTGGCGAAGGAATTTATTATTCAGCACAGACGCTACAATGTCCTGACTGCGCTCAAGCATTTTCCGGGCCATGGCAGTTCTGTTGCGGATACTCACCTCGGCATAGCGGACGTAACGCAAACATGGAGTGATCGTGAACTCACTCCGTACAAGGCCCTTATTTCGAAAGGATACGCGGATGCAGTAATGTCCGCTCACATTGTGAACAAAAAACTGGACGCTAACGGCTTGCCCGGAACGTTGTCGAACGAAATCCTTTCGGGCATCCTTAGAAAGCAACTTGGATTTGACGGCCTCGTATTCAGCGACGACATGCAAATGCACGCGATTACAAGACACTATGGCCTTGAAGAGGCAATCAGGCTCGCGATAAACGCCGGCATTGACATCATGACCTTTTCGAACAACATCGTCGGTAGCGAAGAACGAACTGTTGATAAAGTGCACAGCATTATTAAACGTCTGGTTGCGTCGGGATCAATCAGCGAAGAACGAATCAACCAAAGTTATCGTCGGATAATGGCAGCGAAAAAACGCCTGGTAACCGAATGGAAGGAAGGCGAACTCGAGACGATGCTGACAGAGAAGGAACAACAAATTACCGAACTCGAAAATAAACTTGCAGAGGTTACTGCCGAGAAGGAAAAACTCGTCGCGCAGTTGGCTACAGCTGGTTCCGAAGGAGATAAGAAAACAAAGAAGAAAGAAAAGAAAAAGAAGAAGCGCTGACCTGCAGACAAACCTGAAATGGAAGTCTTTACTATTAGCAACGAAACTTCCGGCCGCGTGCCGATCGTCGTTAGCGTTCCTCACTCGGGAACCCATATCCCTGACGACCTTCGCGATGAGTATGACACGGAACTCGTCCACGCGCAGGATGATTGCGACAAATTCGTTGACAGACTCTACGACTTTGCTCCGGGAATGGGAATGCGGATGATCGTCGCGACGCATAGCCGTTGGGTGATTGATCTGAACCGCGATCCGGAAAGTAAGCCACTCTATACCGACGGAAGGATCATCACAGGACTTTGCCCCGCTTTTGATTTTCAGGGAAAACATCTGTACCGCGACAAACGGAAAGAAGTCTCTTCCGACGAGGTGACGCGCAGGCTGAACGAATTCTACCTGCCCTATCACAATGCCCTGGGCGAATTATTGCGGGATACGATTCGGGAATTCGGAAAGGTGTTGCTTTGGGATTGCCATAGTATCCGTCAATATGTACCAACAATTCACCCGCAAACATTTCCCGATCTTATCCTGGGTGATAATGAAGGTAATTCGGCCGGAACCTTCTTGACCGAGATCGCGACCCGGTCGCTAGTTGACGGAACATATTCCTTCCGAAATAACTTCCTTTTCAAAGGCGGATACATTACACGACATTACGGAAAACCGCAGGACAACCAACATGCCTTGCAGCTTGAGATGACAAAGGTGAATTATCTGGATGACGGTCAAACGCGATATGATTCGCGGCGAGCCGGAATGATGCAGGGGCACCTGAAGCGCATGTTCGAAAAGTTGATAACTGCGTTGCGCTGACATGAAAGACAAAATTGCCCCGCTTTTCAAATTTGATGCATTGCTGCTCCAGCAAGGTTGGCTGAAGCCTGCATTCGTGGGCGTCAGCGCGGAAGGAACAATAGAATTTCTTTCAGACCGCCCACCGGAAGGTGCACGTGGAATGGAGTCGGTTTCGGGTATTGCATTGCCAGGATTTCCAAATGCGCACTCGCATGCATTTCAGTATGCAATGGCTGGTATGGCGGAAAAACACAAGCCAGGCACGGATGATGACTTCTGGAGCTGGCGGGAGGCGATGTATGAATGCGCACTCAGTCTCAACCCCGACCAAATTGAGGCAGTCGCGGCCATGGTATACGCTGAAATGCTACGTCATGGCTATACGCACGTGGCTGAATTTCATTACCTGCATCATGATGCTCAAGGTCGTCCGTACAAAAACCTGGCGGAGACCGGTGAAAGACTACTTGCTGCGGCGGAACATGCAGGGATACGAATAACATTGATACCGGTCTTCTACCAAAAAGGCGGATTCGGAAAGGAACCCGAACCGAGACAGCGTCGGTTCATCCTTTCGCGACCTGAAGACTATCTCAAACTTCTGGACGCGACACGTGCTGCGGTCTCGAAATCAAAGAATGCTCAACTTGGTTTTGGCGTGCATTCACTTCGGGCTGTGACGGCGTCAGATGTTACGGCTGTGTTTGAATCCGGACCGAAAGACCTGCCCTTTCATATTCATGCAGCGGAACAAAGGCGTGAAGTGGAAGATTGTAAGGCGTTTCTGAAATGCCGGCCTGTTGAATGGCTTTTAGAAAACCTTCCCTTGCAGGAGCGATTTAATCTTGTTCACTGTACACATCTAAGCGATAGCGAAGTGAAGCGCCTTGCAAACAGTGGCGCGCAAGTGGTGGTGTGTCCCGGTACCGAAGGAAATCTCGGCGATGGGATTTTTCGACTGAAAGATTATGCCAACCATTATGGAAACTTGTGTATCGGCACGGATAGTCACATAAGCCTTAATCCGCTTGAAGATATCCGCTGGCTGGACTACGCACAACGCCTCACATCGCACAAGCGAAACACATTTGATGATGCGTCTACTGTATTCCTGACAAAGTGTATTTCCGGTGGACGCAGGGCGATGGGTTGGGCTGACCAAAACTTCTTTGAAACAGGGAGACCATTCGATGCGGTGATCTTTCGATCCGATTCACCCCTTTTGAACACAGCAAGGGAAGAACACATTCTTTCGTCAATTCTGTACACAAGCGATTCCGCTGATATCATGGGTACCATTGTTGACGGACGTTGGGTGGTGAAAGAAGGTATCACGCAGAACGGCACCGCTATACGCAGGAATTTCGCGCGTGCACTAAAGGAATTGAGCAATAAATGATGCGTACGGAAATCCGAAAAATAACACCGAAGGACAACGCCGCAATGGCAAGAATTATCCGTGAGGTTATGCCCGAGTTTGGTGCAAGTGGTCCCGGATTTGCAATTCACGATCCGGAAGTCGACGACCTCTGTACAGCATATTCCCATGACAGGTCAGCGTACTATGTGTGTGTGGTCAATGGAATGATCATCGGCGGCGCGGGCATAGCGCCGTTGAAGGGAGGCGACGCCAAAACCTGTGAACTTCAAAAGATGTATTTGCTACCATCAAGCCGGGGTAAGGGCTATGGCAGAACGTTGCTTGACATGTGTTTGAAGTCGGCCCGCGAATTTGGTTATCGGCGCTGTTACATTGAAACATTCAGCACCATGAACACTGCGATAGGCCTGTATGAACGAACCGGATTTACGCGCATAGACAGCCCGATGGGGAGCACTGGTCATTTCGCCTGCAATACCTTCTACATGCTCGACCTGTAGTTCGCTTATTTGGATTGATACATATACTCCAGCGTAATATTCAGTAAACCTTTCACGCCCGTTAGCATTCCAGCTTCATCCATCATGAAGTCTGGAGTGTGATGTGATGGCGCTTTGGTTGGATCTGTATCGGGTGGACACACGCCTACGAAGAAAAAGAATCCAGGCACCTTTTGTTGATAATATGCGAAGTCTTCGGCACCGGTGTCAGCCTGGATGCGGATTACGTTTCCCTCGCCCGCAGCGCGATTTAATGCACTCACGAGTTTGCCGGTAAGATCGGGATCATTGTACGTTACTGGTGTTTTCTTGTCTATCGTGACTTCCGCCTTTGCACCGGCACTTTCGGCTATGTTTGTTGCAGTGCGGACAAGACTCTCATGAATATAGGTCTGCATTTCAGGATCGAACGTGCGAATGGTACCCGCCATCTCTACGGTTTCAGGAATAATATTCTCGCGAATACCACCCTGAATCCGACCCACACTGAGGACAGCTGGTTCTTTGGTAAGATCAACCTGCCGGCTTACAATAGTTTGAAGCGCAAGAATAATCTGCGACGAGACTACGATTGGATCGACGCCTTTCCATGGTGCCGCGCCGTGGCTTTGTCTGCCGGTGACTTTGATAGAAAACCAGTCCGATGCTGCCATCATTCCGGCAGGTTTATAGCCGATCTGACCAAGCTTCCGGATGGACTGGACGTGCAGTCCAAAGACAGCATCGACTTTGGGCTTTTCGAGAACGCCTTCTTTAACCATGAGTTCGGCCCCACCCTCTTCGCCCGCCGGAGGACCTTCTTCCGCAGGTTGGAACACAAACTTGATTGTTCCTTTCAGGTCTTTCTTGTTCGCGACAAGAATTTCGGCGACACCCATAAGAATCGCGACGTGCGCATCATGTCCGCAGGCATGCATCACGCCGGTTTCACGACCGTTGAAAACTGCTTTTTCCTTTGACGCAAAAGACAGACTGTTCCGTTCTGTAACAGGCAGCGCATCCATATCGGCACGCAGGGCAATAACAGGTCCTGGCTTATTGGTTTTGAGTAGCGCCACGACACCAGTATGGGCAACTCCCGTGGTCACTTCCAGTCCGAGGGCACGCAGATGTTTTGCAACGTATTCAGCGGTCCTGGTTTCCCGGTTACTGAGCTCAGGATATTGATGGAGATGACGCCTCCATGAGATGACCTTCGACTCAACTGCTAATGCTGCTGCGTCAACCTTTTTCTGAATAGCTGCCGGCACCTGAGCGAACACAGGAGAACAAAGCAGGAGCAAGGGGAACGTCAGACGGAACATAGTAGTGTGGTTTAAGAATTGCAATACGTTTGATTAATATTAGGGGAGATTTCCGTAAAACCAAAATACAAAACGGTCGCTGTGGACTGGATCAGACTCTTTTCATCAGCCGAAGAAGCGCGGACAAAAGTCAGTGAGAACGATACGCAGTTGATTATTATCGGCGGAAAACGAATTTGCCTTGCCCGGTTCAACGACAGGTTTTTTGCCGTCCAGGACAGATGTACCCATAACGGAGAATCGCTTTCCGGCGGTAGACTGAACTTTCAGGGTGAGATTATTTGTCCCTGGCATAATTACCGGTTTGATCTGAAGACGGGTCGCGCCTGTGACTCGGCGTGCTCTGACCTTGAAACGTTTCCGCTCAGGGAAGACGACTCCGGCTTTTTTATTGGGTTGTGAAATAGATTAATACGTAATTTCGTTTGAATAAGCGGACTTGACCGTAGTTTACTGAATGGATTTGAGAAAGTTCTTCCTGTTAGCATTCCTGACCCTTATGGGTACTCTTGTTTCGGCGCAGCCTTCTATAACCGAAAGCGCCTATGTCGGACAACTCAATTTGAACGGCGGATTTCCTGAAAAGCTCCTGAGCACACGGACTGCGGTGTTCCACTCGGTCGCGTTGACGGAAGCGGAACTCAACTCCATGCAGGACTATTTTCAACGAACCGGTATTGATGCTGTTGCTTATTTTCCGTTTGATCTCCTGACTTCAGGTAAGGATGCCGCAACAGGATTTCACGCGTTCCTGGTGAAAAGAGAAATAACAAACCTTGTCTTCGCAGAAAAACGCGACGGCATGTTTCGCCTGACAATTACCGTATTCGACAAAGGAAAAGATGGAAAAATCATCGAGGCAAATCAACCGGCATGGTCCATTTCCGATCGGGTGTTGGTGGAAGCGTTAAAGAATCTCAACCGAAGTGCGTTAGCGACTCTTCAACGCAAGAACCTGCTCATAAATGACTTTCCGGAAACAGACCTGACTATTGATGTGGTCAGAGGAAAGCGCAACGAGTTCTATGCGGTTGATATGAAAGTGGATCTTGTCGGTGTTCAGAAATTCGGGATCGACAGTCTGGACGCGCAGCTCGAACGCATTTTCCAAACGCATTTTCCTTTTGCCTACAAAATGGTGGAGCCCGGTGTCTCCGAACGGGAGATGCGGAAACAGGGAATGTTATACACGCTGTGCTTTATGCATGCGCGTGCGGATGCCGTCCGGGATTTGCTGGGTTACCCAATGCGGCAGTCTGAATCGGCATTCGTGAGCATTACGTATTCGGGGGATCAGCAGCAGGCGAAGACAATTTCCGGCAATCGTCCCGTCTTCAAGGTCTATTTCAAGCACATCGATTCAGGCAACGTCTTCCTTGGAACCAAATGGGATGCGGACCTTACCTGGCAGCAGGCGTTGATCAACAATATCCGTGCGATGAAAGCGGAATTGCGCCTTAACTAATTTTTGTTTTCGCTACTGACATAGGATTGTCATCATCCACCCGGTTCTTGCCTGTAAAAAAAGGCCATGGCAGAACCTTTGAAAAACCTGTATAATCCGGCATTCTTTGAATCAATAACCCCGGTGCTGAAGGAGTCTTTGCCTTCGATGGATGACCGGGAATTCATATACAACGTCTTCGATCAGGAATGGCCCGATCTCGAACTTAAACAACGGGTGCGAAAAATAACCGTCGCATTAAAGCGTCAGCTGCATCCGGAGTTTCCGAAAGCGGCAGCCCAGCTTCGTGAGTTGTCGAAGAACTTTGTCAGGAAAGGCAAGTGGACTCAAAAATTCGAGATGGTATTTCTGCCCGAATTTGTTGGCTTGTTCGGCGATGATTATCCACGCGAATCGCTCGACGCCCTGGAGGACATCACCAAACTTGTTTCAGGCGAATTTGCCATCCGGAATTTTCTTCTTCTCTATCCGGAAGAGACTATGGCGAGAATGCAAGCGTGGTCGCGTGACAGCGATCCCAATGTGCGACGTCTTGCGAGTGAAGGTTGCCGCCCGCGACTTCCCTGGGCAATAGGGGTACCGTGGTTGAAGAAACATCCGGAAAGGTTACTGCCTATTCTGGAAAACCTTCGTTCGGATCCGTCAGACGTTGTTCGGCGAAGTGTTGCCAATAACCTGAATGATATCGCTAAGGATCACCCGAACCTTGTTATTGAAATCGCCGAACGTTGGAAGAACGGGAATCCGTTGACTAATCAAATCATCCGACATGGGTGCCGAACTTTACTGAAAAAGGGAAACCCGAAAAGCCTGGCCCTTCAGGGAATCGATTCGCGCAAAACACTTCAACTGATTTCGATGAAGTTGTCTGCAAAAGAAGTAAAACATGGAGATGAGCTTTCATTCATTCTGAAGTTACGAAACGACGAAAGAAAGGCGGTGAAATTTCGTCTTGATTACACTATTGATTACGTCATGCCATCGGGAAAAACATCGCGACGAACCTTTTTCCTGAAAGAAAGTGAGGCTGCACCCAATGATATGGTGGAAATTCGCTGGCGAAAAAGATTCACCGACTATACTACCCGAAAACAACTTCCCGGTCGGCATGTACTGCGCGTGATACTAAACGGCAATGAAATCATAACACGGAGTTTTGTAGTCATGAGCTAATCTCTCGGCGCGTTGTCACATAAGCGACCCATAAAAAAGGGAGCACATCGCTCCCTTTTGATTCATTTTATTGTTCTGTCTGCTACTGCACAAGCTTCGCGATTTCACTCATGGGCAAAAGGTTCGCCCAACGCAGCATCTCCGCATCCGTACAATCTTCACCATTGATTGTTATCAATGTTGAATTAAGCGGAATCTGAAGCGAGTAACTTGTCTTGTTTGTTTCCGAATCGATCGTACGCTGAAGGATTGATTTGTATCCTTGTACCTTAACCACTTTCTGGCTACCATCCCCGGAATTGCCAACAAAAGGCAAAGAGAGAATAGCATTGATAGACGCGAGCAGCGGTGAATTCGTCATGATGTCAAGCGTCGCGGTTTTCTCGGCTGTGCCATAGTCGCGGTGAACAACGACGCCGGCAAGCCCGGTATTTGCAGTCACGTTATCGTTAGCCGTATTTGCTGCTCTTGCATCAAACTTCGCCGGCAGGGATTTGAGTAATTCTTTTCCAACGAGGATGTCAATTTCGTTAAGCATTTGTTGCATCGCAAATCGTGCATCTTCAAGATTTCCGCCGGAATAGGCACCCCGCGCATCAGCAAGGCTCTTGTTGAAATCCTGTCCGAATGTGGTAACAGAAGTGAACAGGAGTAGTGAGAATATAATTTGTTTCATGATCGTTGCGAGTTGATTTTATTTTTCTCCAAGCATGTTCTTGATGCCATCGATGTCAAATGAATTGGCAGCACTGGTGATTTCCTGTTCACTGGCGTAATTCGTTCCATGGAAGACGATGAGCGAAGATTGGCCAAGGGGAACGCTGATTTTGTAACCCGATGATTCATCGTATTCAATGACAGCGCGATGTCCTTTGATCTTGATCTGTTTCCAGTTCTGCTGGCCACCCGTCTGTTGCGCATAGCCAGTGTTCGTCAGATACATATTAACCGCGGACATCCATGCGGAGTTATTGGCGATTGTTGCTGAAAGCTCCTTATCGTCTTTCCGGTAAACACGTTGAATTGTTAATCCTGCCCAGCCCCATCCGGTTGAAGTTACCTGATCCTCTTCGGGTACTTTTGGCAATCCCGATACGCTTTCAGGAAGTGACGCGAGAACTTTGTTTCCGATTTCAAGTTCAACACCGAGCATGGCCTGCTGAACAGCGTACCGGGCTTCGCCGTAGTTTGCTGACTTGAAAGCAGATTCAGCATCAGTAAGATTTTGCTTTACGTCAGGAGGTGTGCTCACGAGTCCCCCACCACCTTTGTTTGTTGGACGGCCGGAAGACGAATTTCCGCTGTTGTTTGATTCAGAGTTGCCATCGGTTTTTACGCCCGTTTTTTCCTCGGCTTTCTTTTCCAAAGCTTTTTCCGCAGCCTGCTCGGCCTTTTGCTTCAGTTTTCCCACGAGACCCTGTCCGTTGGCCGCAAAAGACATCACGAAAGCCGTCGTCGTGATGATCAGAATTTTACAGTTCATAATTAGATTAGGAGTTATTGCTGGTAAGATACGGATAATCTGCGTTTCGGTTTCCGACAAGTAGACAAAGATTTTCTTCATTGGCGTCTACTGTCCCCGTTAGGATTTTCAGACTTGAAAAAGTGCAATTTGCGGCTGAGCCGAAACAACAGCCCATCCCCGTGCACGAGGAACTATGTCCAACGAAAAAAAACCACTGGTAATTGTGAAATTCTCTTCTTAAACTCGATGTAAAAGACCATCCCATGAATTCAAGACGAAAATTTATCGTGCAAGGTGCTGCCGGCCTGGTAGCTGCAACAGTCTCACCTGCTTTTGCCAACATATTCACGCAGAAAAAAGAGCGACTTGGTGTAGCACTCGTCGGACTCGGCTATTACAGCACAGACTTGCTGGCACCCGCGCTTCAGTTAACGAAGAATTGCTATTTAGCGGGAATTGTAACAGGCACGCCGTCAAAAGCCGAAGACTGGAAAAAGCGCCACAACATTCCTGACAGGAATATTTACAACTACGAAAACATGCATAAGGTTGCGGACAATCCGGATATCGATGTTATCTACATCGTCCTGCCTCCGTCAATGCACGCGAAATACGCTATCATTGCAGCTAGTGCCGGCAAACATGTCTGGTGTGAAAAACCAATGGCAATGACGGTTGCTGAATGTCAGTCAATGATTGACGCATGCAAGAAGAACCGCGTGAAATTATCCATCGGATACCGTATGCATCACGAACCAAACACCCAGCGCGTGATGCAGTTTGCAAAAACACTACCGTATGGCGCGATCGTCGATGTGAAAGCTGAGGCCGGATATTTTGATCCGCGAAAGGATCATTGGAAACAAAAGAAAGCGCTCGGAGGTGGCGCGATGTATGACATGGGAGTATATCCTCTTAACGCGGTGCGATACAGCACCGGACTTGAGCCAATTGCTGTAACAGCCAAAGCGTCAACGACCCGCCCTGAAATTTATACTGAAGTTGAAGAGACGATGGAGTTTCGGCTCGAATTTCCAAAGGGAATTACTGCCGAATGTGTTACAAGCTTCGGCCGGGGCATGAATGACCTGCGAGTCAATTGCAGGAATGGATGGTATGAGCTTTCACCTTTCCAGGCGTACGGCGGAATCAAAGGCAGAACGAGTGACGGCAAACTTTTCGATGGGTCGATTCCTAATCAGCAGGCAAAACAGATGGACGACGACGCTCTTGCAATAATGAACAACAAAGACGTTATCGTTCCTGGAGAAGAAGGGCTGCGCGATATACGTGTGGTTGAAGCAGTTTATAGATCTGTTGCAGCAAACGCACGCGTGCAGATATAAAATAACAGGTCCTGCCAGCCCAAGGCGCCATTGACAATGAAGCCTGAATTGCATTAGTCGTTGACACTAAAGACAACGCTGATACGGGCGAAGTACACCGAGCTTAATCCCGTGTACATACAGTCTGTTCCCACGATGAGCCACAACTCACCCTTGCTGTTTGTTGTCGCCAGGATGGGCTGGTTAAGACTTGCATTGCCTTTAGAGACGGTAACGTAGGAATCGCTGGATGGCGAGATCCCTCCAATGTCACCGAATGAATGAAGATTCTCACCCGAAGCAAAGTCCTCGCCCTTATCGATGTTCAGACTATAATAACCGTTCTCAATTACCTTCCTGGGTTCAAGATCGCTGGCACCCGCTTTCAGTACCAATGCCTGCCCGGCGATTGAGTTGGTGGCTAATGAGATTTCATACACGATTGAATAATTTGTGTTGGGTCTCAAATCCGTAATTTTTCGCTTCAGAAACATGAAGATGTCGCCGCTGAGGTTGTCGCAGGTCAACAAAATTGCCGGCCTGCCGGATCCTGGAAGAGGCGACAGCGAGGCGCTCCATTTGTAGACAGAATCGGATTCAGGGGTTTCTCCCAACGGGTATTCGGTAAATTCGGCCGACCACCCTTCAGGACCCCCGGAAAAATCAAATTCCTGTATAAATATTTCAAATGAGTCGTCGGGACTTACCGTACAGGATGCGAAAACAAGCACAAGAACACCAGGTAACAACTTCCAGAAACGCATATAATCAACTTCTGTCGGATAGACACGGAGTCGGCTTCGAAGGTTGTAACAGCAATTTTTCTTCATGCTCCGCAGATGCGCTTCAGAATAAAAAACAAACACTTCCGTCTTAAATGTAAAACCAAGGGGTAAAAGATTCGTACGAAAGAACAAACCATGGGACAATGCGTGATTTTACCAAAAGTTTTCCTTTCTCATCAAAACTCAGCCTGAAGCCGCTGATTGAATACTGGGAGAATCAAATCCGCCAGAAAAATACGCTTGGCTTTACCAGGGGAGTTCTTGAATATATAGAAAATGCGCCTGAGTTGAAAGAGGTCATTGAAGACGAAGCCATTATCGAAAAACACAGGCCCTTCATCAATTACCTTATGTCGGCGGTAGTTCCGACAGCAAGTGAATCCAAGGATCTTGTGGCAGCCATCTATCCGTTTACCTTCAAACCGCTGTACCTTACCCAGGCGTTTCGTGATGCGTTAGACATAGAACGGATCGAGGAAAGAGCGAAAGCAAACCTTCCCGGGGAAAGCATAGCCCTGGGAAAGGCGATTAAGGGGTGCCTGATGGTGTTGGAGAAATTTTACCAGGTAAGCACGTTTTCAGACCGGCCCGTCTTATTCTCCTGGCGCGATGAAAACACCGGGCTCGAAAAAGTCTACAAGGTTGATATCAACCATCGGTTCTGTGAGATAATCGCGAAGGGAGAGGTTCCTCCCATTGATCGTCAGGTGATCAAATTCCTGATGGAGAAAACCTATGACCTCGACCTTTGGTTTCAGTATATACACCCGGAGAATTACGAATTCCAGGGTTTCATTGTCATGCGGCTTGTCGATGTCACGGAACAGGAAATGTTGTCCGGTATCAAGTATGACTTGCTTGAAAAAGACGCAGTCGTTCGGCCAGAAACGTTCGCGGCGATCCAACATAAGTTGCGCTCACTTTTTGGTATAACTGATATGCGTCTAGGTATCGCTTACTTTGATCCGAACAACAATCTTATACTAAACAGCGAGTCTTCAGACTGTTGGAAGAGCCTTGTCGAATCAGAGATTCCGGATTTTAACTGTGGCGATTATGAGGGATCGGTATACGAACGCAGCTGGATGGAGAAGCGCTACGTCACGATTGAAAACCTTCGTGAATATCCGTTCAGGTCACGTGTGGAAGAAGCCCTTATCACCACCGGTATCAACAATATTCTGCTTGCACCGCTGATAGATGGCGACGAAACCATCGGTATGCTTGAGTTGGCGACGCCGTATGCGGGTAAGCTTAATTCAGTTACGGCACACAAAGTCGAAAACGTTCTGCCTATGTTCACTGCAGCGGTGAAACGTGTGAAGGAAGAGATGTCGACAGAAGCAAGGGCGATTATCCAGGAAGAATGCACAGCCATCCACCCAACAGTACAGTGGCGGTTCTTTGAAGCAGGTGTAAACCTGATGAACAAACGCCGGAAGGGCGAGCGCGCTTCGTTTGAAGAGATTGTATTCAAGAACGTGTATCCATTATTCGGAATGGCGGATGTCAGAAATTCTTCTCTCGAAAGAAACATTGCTATTCAGAAGGATCTGCAGCAAAATCTCGAGTTGGCGAAGGACCTGCTGATGCATATTCATCAGGAGAAAACGCTTCCGCTTCTTGAGGAGGTCATATTCAAAACAGAGGAGCAACAAAGGAAACTGAACCATGGCCTCGCGTCCGGCGATGAAAGCAATGTGCTCGATTTTCTCAGAACTGAGATTAATCCGCTTGTTGATCATTTTGGTGAAGATGCCGCATTGGTTGACGCAGTGGAATCGTACCGCTCGCGGCTTGACCCGGTTTCCGGAGTCGTTTATAAGCGCAGGAAATCTTTTGAAGAAAGCCTTGAGTTAATAAACCGCACAATCAGTGGCTATCTCGAAGAAGCTGAGGAAAGCGCGCAGAAAATGTTCCCTCACTACTTCGAGAAGTATAAAACCGATGGCGTTGAATACAGTCTCTATGTAGGAAGTGAACTTGTGAAGGGTCGCGACTTTGATCCGTTCTATCTGAAAAACTTTCACCTGTGGCAGCTGCTGACAATGTGCGAGATTCACCGCAGGATTGAATTGCTGAAACCCGAGCTCAAGACAAAACTCGAGATTACGCAGTTGATACTTGTGCATGATCAACCGATATCAATCCGTTTTCGTCCCGACGAAAAGCAATTCGATGTCGATGGTGCCTATGATATCCGTTATGAGATTGTAAAGAAGCGGATTGACAAGGCCTTCGTAAAAAACTCAAATGAAAGACTGACGCAGCCCGGAAAGATCGCCATCGTCTATAACCAGGCAAAAATTGAGGACGAATTCCGCCGGTACTTCCAATATCTAAAGGCAAGAAACCTCGTCACGGGATCCGTAGAAGAGTTGGAACTTGAGGAACTTCCCGGTGCGTCCGGATTGAGGGCTTTGCGTTTTCAGCTCGCCGACGCAACTGAAAAACACGATGAGCTTTTCCAGTCAATCGAAGAAGGCCTGGGTGTTAACTGAGTGTGGTTGTTTCGAGTAGAGGCTTTCGCTTTTTGTCAACGGAACGTCCGTATAACCACATAACCGGCGGATAAAGGAAATAACTAAATCCTGAAAAAATCCCGACGTAACGGCTGTCATAGAAGACGATAGCCATAATGACGGAGATTAGCGGCACCGTGGACAGCATGAGGTTTGTTGTGTAACTCGTACGTGTGTCGAAACATTCAATTTCGTTAAGCTCAAGTTCTCCGGACTTCTTTATTGCGTAACGATACATCACGGCGAGGATCAGAAAAACGGTTGCGTACCCCAGCCCGTAGATGATCATAAGGTCGGCAATTTGAATACCCACAAACATCGGAATCAACCTGTCCAGAAGTTCTTCCTTTCCCAACATGTATCCGATTGGAATTAGCATACCCTTGGCGATGTATTTGAGCGGATACACGTAAAAGAGAACAATAACCAGAAACACCGTGTTGATCACAAGCACGGTGGCATTACGCAGTCCGTAACGGTAAAAGAAAATGAAATGCTGGTACCAAATCAGCATGATGACCGCGATGCATGCGGAAAAAGGAATCAGTTCCCATACGAACAACTTCATCTGCTCGAAGTTCGTCGGTGGGGACGTTGAGATGAGCAGCAATGTGATCGCAAGCGCGAAGACGGCGTCGCTGAAATTTTCAATGCGTCCGGCATCACGGCCACGGGGACGAAATTCTCCAGGCTTGTCGCTCTTGATGTTTTTAAATACCTCGCGCATAGTCAGCTCTTAAGCGAAGCTAACGATTACTCTATTCTTAGTCAACTGGCTGAATCGCTTTCGTTCTGTGGCCGAAATGGTGAAGCATCCTGGTGCAGTGCGATTGCCTTTCTGGACAACACAACTCCGGTGAGCAACGCGACCACCGAGCCAATCCATACGCCGGCGTACACGCCCTTGATTTCGGCAATGAAAAGAAAGTAGTCGTACGCACCGTGAAACAACGTCGGTATCAACAAAGCGAGAAGGGAATATCGAAATACACGTCTGTGCGAAAACTTGGCAAGCCCCAGAAAGTAGCCCATCATGATTGCAAATACTGCATGGGCAGGAACCGCGGAGAACATCCGAAGTAAACCGGTCATAAAGCCGAGTTCGAATACGTAGATGACATTTTCAAGTGTTGCGAACCCCATGCCCACCATTACGGCATATACAATACCGTCAAAGGGTTCGTTGAAGTGCTCATTTCGATAAAGGACAAACCGCAGAAAGATGAACTTGCTGAATTCTTCTATTAACGCCACTTTAAAAAAAGCACTCACAAACTGACTGACTACGTCATCCGGCTTTGTTGCCAACAGCAGATTTACCGGCATGGTAATCAGGAGCGTTACCGCCGTGCTAAGACATCCATAAAGGAAACAAAGCAACAGCAAATGCAATGGCTCACGTTCGTGGTGGTCCTTCAAATAGATGTAGAGACCAATGGCGATACCGGGAGAAAAGGCAATGGCGAGCAACGACAGGAAGTCCATTCGACAAAATTCGCGAATTGATTCAACTTTGTCCCCGCGGGAAGCAAAAAATGTCTATTCAATCACCTCCTCAACCTGGTCCATCTTTGAGGCGGTATATTTTCCGCTCGTAGCGAAAATGATTTTGCCCTCAGGATTGAGTACAAAGAAGTAGGGAATGTCTTTCTTCTCAAAGTCCAGTGCGTCCTTGTATTTTTTCAATTCACCTTTATAGAAGAGCACATAAGGTAACAACTGTGGATCAATGTTTTTCATCGCCTTGCGTTTAGCTGTTCCCGTCGCAGCAGCGTTCACTCCGGTAAACATTGGGATGAAGTAAACATTAACATCATAAGAGAAATTGCTGAGCAACCCGCTCGTTTTCTGAATGAATTTTTCAAAAACCGGTTGAAACCACGAATTAAGTTCATCCTCGGATTTCTTTGAGTAAGCCATTCCGATCAGTGTGTATTTTCCCTTCACATCGTTTGGAAGACTGACCTTTTTGTCTTCAACAGTTTCGGCTTCCATATCCGGGAAGACCTTACCGACCTGAGCGACACATGCCAGAGATAAAGCCATAAAGAACATGAAGAAGATTGTGTGTTTCATAATAATGATTTCAAAGAAAGGTACGAATTCCGAACCAGACAAAATGCCGCTTGTAACGTTTTCGTCCCTTTTTGCAAGAAAGGCACTACAGCTACACTGCGGTTCTCAATATGTATTGAACGAAAGAGAAAATACCAAGTGCAACAAGGGTAAATCCCGGCACCTTACGTATTGCAGGGAAGTTTTTCAGCGCTGACATTACTTTTTGAGCGAGGTATGCAGAAAGCAAAAGAAGTAGAAACGCCCCGGCAAAAACTCCGAGGAAGTATGCATGCATCGCCGGCACCGCCGAAAGATCAATCCATCCCTGTGATTTCAGGTAAGCAGTGATCGCGATCCAGTATGGCAATGCAAGAGGATTAAGGATCCCGAGCAAGAACCCTTTGCGAAAACCGCTTTTCCGGAAGCCCGGCTGTGCATCGGAAGTCGGTTTCGATGCCTGCCAAAGTGAGATGACACCGAAAACTATCATGACAATGGCTGCGATCAAGTGCAAATTTTCTGTTACAACAGGAGAAGAAGTAATCAGTCTTTCGAATTTTACGGCAATCCAGGCATATGGATACTCGACCATGGAAGCCGCAAAAGCAAAACGCAACGCAGCAGCCATACGATTGTCGAGTCCTAGCTGAATGACGGTAAGATTTAACGTGCCCGGAGGAATTGATCCGATAAAACTGAATATGAACGATAGGAAAAAATTAGTCAGTGCCGTCACGGGATGAAAGACTTGTTATCGGATTTTGGACTTGAATGTCTGATAATATCTGACGGCCTCCCGCAGGGGCAGATATCTATAGCCACGTTTTCGGTTTTGTTGTGCGATATCAAAAATTGCCCGCCAGTGCGCGACTAATGTTGAAACAGCACTGAAGAGTGAAAACCCCGGGTCATAAATATGTGCGGGCTCAGCGCCGCATCCATTCAACTCAAGGATCCTGACATTACCAGCGACGAGATCGTCAACAGAGTTGCAACGCAAGTCGAAACGTCCGAAATAGAAACCATCGATTCTTTGTGCGATTGCGTCGTAAGCGTCGTGCATTTTCTCATTGATCAGATGGTTTCCATTGATGAACCTGGTACCGAGGCAATGATTTCCAATGGATACGATTTCCATTCGGCATCCTGCAGGCAGCACTTCTTGAAGCCGGTCGCGGTATGTTTCTTCGAGTGTTTTCCATTGTAGCTTCGAGCGGTCGCTTTTGAATATTAGTTGTTTCAGCGTTGACGAGCCATCTCCGACGACCGAGAGCATTTCCTTTAAGACAACTGACGTCACTTTACCACGTTCTTCATCAGGATACCTTCTGTAAAATACTCCGGCCTCGACGGGAAGGTCGACCAGTTCCTGAATAAGGAAGTCAAATTTCATCTTACGCATGTAGTGATGTACATCTGCCGATGCATTGATTCGTTTGACCATATAGCCCCGTTCGCCAATATCCGGTTTAAAGATCACAGGATAACGGAACTGTATGCCGATCAGGTCGATCACTTCTTCCGGAGAAACCGGCTGACGAACAAGAAACGTTTTTGGGATCAGGTCAACGGGTATTTTCTTCAGCACGTCATGTTTCGATTCACCGAACATCCCGCCCATCACTATACCAGGGTTTGAACCCGAAAAAAAAGTAAACGACCCGGCCCTGAATGCGAGCCATGGATAGTAGACAAAAAGAGGAAGCTGAATGACACCGAATGGCCAGTACTCCCAATTCCGTAGTTTTATAACGAAATTGCTTCTCTTAATGCGCGACCAAAGACCTGGCATACATTCTTGACCGACTATCCCGCCTGGGAAGCCTGCCGCTCCTGATGGCGAACAGTCGATGCGGCAACTCCGAAATTCTTCTCGAGCACGATGTATGGCGCAACTTCGCGGATGCCGATCTTCATTAATGCCATGTGGTGAACCGCGTGCTCAATATTGTACACCAGTTCACGCGCTGTTGTGGTATCTAACGTCACCTCGTGGTCTGCATTTGCATCGTAGCTTAACTCAAGCTGCAATGCACGATCAAGGTCCATCTGGCTGATAAATTTTTCAATTCTTGCAATCGTCTGTCGTGCAAGGATTTTGTCCTGCTCGATTTGCCTGTCATGGCTCCGCCGGTCGTAATTAATAGAACCGGATGTGTAGCCACTTTCGAGGCAAAGGAAAAATTCAAGTGTATGTCGTAAGTGTTGTCCGATTGTTGACCCACTCAATGCGGCAGATGGTTTTTGGAAATCTGCCGGATTTATGGCATCGACGACGTCACCTAGCTGAGCAAGGATGTCCGTACAGGCGCGTTTCAGCTTCATAGGTAGAAAAAACAAATATAAATCAAATTCTAATCCTTGACTTTCACCCTGCTGTCCCGAACCGGCGAAACGGCATCTTAATTCTTTGTAAGGTCAATTTCTTCCTGAGGAGGCAATTTGCTGGTCGGAATTCCCGCAAAATACCGAACTTAATACCGAATCTATGCAAGCCATGGCCAGAATGAAACGCGTATTGACCGTATTGACATTGTTATTTGGCCAGCTGGCCACTGCGCAAACACCACCAAAAAACGCGGTGGCCGAGATCAACTCCCGTATAGACCATGCCGTCGTTGCAAAGGACGCCGACCTCCTGGCCAGGCTGTACGCTGACGACTTTGTTTTCACCCATGGGACGGGACACGTTGACGACAAGCGGTCCTGGCTTGCGGACGTCCTGAAAGCAGACAAGAAATTCGTCAGTCGGGAACACGATTCGGTTCACGTTGAATTGCACAAAGACGTTGCCATCGTCCGAGGTCGAATGCTGATCACGCGACTGGATGGCAAGAAGGAGGTGATGTATGGGATCAAATACGTGCGCGTGTTCCGACGTCTCGATGAAACCTGGGAAATGATCTCCCACTTCACCACCAATGAGTGGCATTACTAGTCAGTCCTATTCCACATAGAGAACGAGTCCCTTCAAATACTCTCCTTCCGGATGGAACAGTGAAACCGGATGATCGGGAGGCTGCGAAAGATGGTGAAGAACTCTGATCTGCCTGTCCGCCTGTATCGCGGCAGAACGTACCGTATCGTAAAAGAGTTGACGGTCGACAACCTGAGAACACGAGAACGTAAACACAATTCCTCCCGGACGTATCACACGAAAGGCCTCGGCATTTAGCCGCTGATAACCCTTGACAGCCTGATGTCGTGCATCGCGATGCTTTGCAAATGCAGGCGGATCGAGAATGATAACATCGTACCTGTTGTGTTTGTCCTTCAGAAATTCAAACGTGTCAATGGTTGTACATTCATGGATACTGGAATCAAACCCGTTTAGTTCAAGGTTGGACCGTGTTAACTGTATTGCTTTTTCCGATACGTCCACAGAGTGGACTAGTTTCGCTCCGCCAAGAAGAGCCGCCACCGAGAAGCCGCCGCTATAACAAAATGTATTTAATACTTCCCGATCGCGAGAGAATGAGCGAAGCAGCATCCGGTTCTCTCTTTGGTCAAGAAAAAATCCAGTCTTTTGTCCGCCCACCCAATCAACGAGAAACAGGCTGTCGTACTCGCGTATCTCGCAGGGCACCGTTGCGCTGCCGATAAGATATTCATCGGGCATGTCGGGTCGCTGCTTGCCGGGAAGCGAAAGCTGATTGCGATAGTAAACTGCTGTGCACCGGGAACCGAGCACTTCTCCAGCAGCTTCTGCAATGAGTACGCGATCATTGTGCATTCCTGCTGAATGTGCCTGAACCACAGCGGTCGTATCGTAGACATCTATGATCAGACCGGGAAGACCATCACCCTCGGCGTGAACCAGCCGGAATGCATTGGTGGAAGGACTGGGCAGGCCGGCACTTTGACGGACAGACAAAGCCCGCAACAGGCGCTTACGATAGAACTCTGAATTGGGAGCCTTGTTTTCAAACGATAGTATCCGTACGGAAATACTGCCATTTTGATAGTGACCGAACCCAAGTTTATTTCCGGCATGATCCGCGACTTCCACCCAACTTCCATCGCGGGTCGAACCTTCGTGGGATGCAATCGCCCCCGAAAAAATCCACGGGTGCTTCCTTTCAATCGACAGTGATTTTCCCTTCTTGAGTATAATTTTTCCTGTTACTTCCATTGTGTCGCAAGGTAGTGTCAAAATTTACCTTCACGTCCAGGGGCGGGATAGTTTTGATCGCCCCGACAAATTTATCCGCCGCACAAATAAAATTTCAGAACTTAAATCCGAAACATTTCGTAATTATCGTTAGAGTCAAAAAACTGACAGCAGGCGTTGGCAAATGGGCTAATACAACTGACAAAATTTCGTCCCTGGCAAGTTCTGCCCAATTTTTGCATCGCAAAAAAATGAATTGAGAATACAAAAAAGGAGAAACTTATGAAGCGATTTTTGTCCCTGTTTTTTGCCGCCGTACTTGGAAGTGCGAGTACGATCACAGCTATTAAATATTTTGAGGATGACGAGGTAGATCCGGCAGTAAAGCTGGAATACCTGTCCGGAATGCCGGCTTCGAAGGTCGCCTATCGTGTTGATAACGAGGGAAATGTCGTTCCTCTGGACTTTACGGCAGCCGCTGAGAAAGTAATGCCGGCTGTTGTTCACATACGCTCAACCCAACAGACAAGAAATCAACAAACACCGGATTACGATCCTTTCCGCGACTTCTTTGGTCCGAGGTTCCCAAATGGCCCGTCGCAGAGTTCAGGATCAGGTGTAATCATTAACGAGAATGGATACATCGTTACAAACAATCACGTTGTGCAGGATGCAGATGCTGTTGAAGTTACCCTTTACGACAACAGGACGTTCAAGGCGGAGGTAATTGGTTCGGATCCCGACACTGACCTCGCGTTGGTGAAAATCGCCGGGAAAGGCTTGCCCTATCTTTCCTTTGTTGATTCTGACAAGGCGAAAGTCGGTGAGTGGGTACTCGCGGTTGGAAATCCGTTCAACCTGAACTCCACAGTTACCGCGGGTATTATCAGCGCGAAAGGTAGAAACATCAACATTCTGGGACGCAACAGCGAAGGAGTGCGTACGGCAATTGAATCGTTTATTCAGACCGACGCGGCGATCAATCCGGGCAACAGTGGTGGGGCGTTGGTTGAACTCAATGGTGGTTTGCTTGGAATAAATACAGCAATCGCGAGCAATACCGGTTCTTATGCAGGATATGGGTTTGCAGTTCCTTCAAACATTGTGAGCAAGATTGTGGAAGATTTGATCAAGTTTGGGACGGTACAACGCGGATGGCTAGGGGTCAGCATAGGAAACGTGAATAGTGAGATGGCAAGAGAATTTGATCTTGCTGTTCAGAGCGGTGCTTACGTGTCGGGCTTTGCAGACAATAGTGCAGCGAAGGAAGCAGGCATTAAGGAAGGCGACGTTGTTGTTCGCATTGATGAAACGCCAATCCGTTCGAGCACCGCGCTGACTGAATATATCGGCCTTCGTCGCCCCGGCGATAAGGTCAATGTTGTAGTGAACAGAAAAGGCAAAGAACTGACGTTCCCGGTGGTGCTGACCGGTCGCCATGGCGAAACCGGCATCATCAAGCCGGAGGAGAAAGCCGGAATCGCCGCGCTTGGGATAGATTTGGAGGAGGTTGATGCGAAATTGCTCAAAAAACTCGATCTTACTAATGGCGTCCGTGTCAGCAGCCTTGGCAACGGTCGGATTGCACGTTACACGGAGATGCGTGAAGGTTTTATCATCACCAAAGTGAATGACATCCCGGTCAAATCCGTAAAAGACGTATCTGACATTCTGAAAAAAACAAAGTCAGGCGAATTGATTACGTTCTCAGGAACCTATGAGGATTTCCCGAGAGAGTTCAATTATGCCTTCAGATTATAAACATAAAATGTTCTATGAGGAGACTGTTTAGAAAGGGCGAACGTGTTCGCAGCAAAATTGATGGCAAAGTGATGGAAGTTCTAAAGTACATTAAGAATAACTTCGTTGAGGTAAAATGGTTCGATCTCGAGAAGAAGGAGATCAGGGTAAACAAGATAAAAGAAGACGAACTCTCGAAAGCAGCTTAAGACTGACATAACCTAAGAGTCATCCTGGACAGGCCGGGCATTTCGCATGCCGGCCTGCTCCTCGTTTTAGAAAACTTTTCCACTACCTTTGCGGTTGGTGCCATAAAAGAACTGCTATCAAAAAATTTGACATTCCCGCCTATTACCGGTCTTCGATAACAGGCCGCGTGAAAGAATCACGAAGAATAAAGGATCTTCGAAAGCAGGATTTTACTCCCTCTGTTCTGGATTTCGGACCCGTGCAGTTTCTGATCGCACGTCACTTTGGCTTTTGCTACGGCGTTGAAAATGCAATTGAGATAAGCTACAGGGCGCTCGAAGAAGCAAACGGAAGACGCGTCTTTCTGCTTAGCCAGATGATTCACAATCAAGAGGTGAACGCCGATCTCGAAAGCCGGGGCATTTCATTCTTGATGGACACTGACGGTACGCAATTGATACCCTGGGAACAATTAAGCCCTGAAGACATTGTTATCATCCCCGCATTCGGTACTACGATTGAAATCGAAAACAAATTGCTCGATCTCGGCATCGATGTACAGAAATACAATACAACCTGCCCCTTCGTTGAAAAGGTCTGGAACAGGTCGCAGAAACTGGGAAGTGAAGACTACACTGTTGTAATTCACGGAAAGCCCAGGCACGAAGAAACACGCGCGACATTCAGTCACAGCGCGAAGCATACCCGTGCCGTTGTAGTTCGCGACATGGAGGATGCCAGACTACTGACACGCTACATTGCGGGAAATGGAACACAGCATGAGTTCGAACGTGAGTTTGAGGGAAAATATTCTGCCGGTTTCGATGTGAACCGGGACCTCATGAGGATCGGCGTTGTGAATCAAACAACAATGCTGGCTTCAGAAACACAGGCCATTGCGGACTATCTGAAGTCGGTTATGGCTGATGTGTTTGGAGGGGAAAATATCCGGGATCATTTTGCCGACACGCGCGACACCCTTTGTTATGCGACAAACGATAATCAGGATGCAACGTACGAACTACTGAATATGCACGCAGACCTTGCAATCGTGGTCGGCGGATACAACAGTTCCAACACGTCGCACATAGTCGAACTCTGTGAGAAGAAATTTCCGACGTATTTCATCAACTCTGAAAGGGAAATCAGGTCAGAACACGAAATCCACCATTATCTGTATCGCCAAAAGCAGAAAAGTGTTACGCAGGGATTTCTTCCGGATCGTCGACCCCTGCGCATTGTTCTTACTAGTGGCGCTTCCTGCCCCGATACGTTGGTGGATCGGGTTCTTCTTAAGATCGTGTCGTTTTTTCCTGGCGCCTGCGATGTTGAATCGGCGGTCAACGCTTTTGCGACATAAAAAAACCGGCGAGGCCGCCGGTCCATCCTATATTTTCTCCTTCTTGGTTTTGGATTCTTCTACCTTCTTTCCGTTTCTGTGCTCACCCAGGATGATTACATCTTTTGTGTTCTGATACATCCGCGCCGCTTGCATCATCGCCTCATGGGTATCACGGATGAGAATCATACCACTCTTAGCCCCTTTGTTTCGCACTTCAAACCAAAACCCGTCTTTTTTCTTTTTTGGTAATACAGGAGGTCGTCCCATTGTTATTAGTTTTATAGTTTCTTGAGCGCTAGCTTTTAGCGCTTTCCTACATAACCTTGTAATGATCGGTTAAGTTCAAGCGGACAAGATGCGGAAAATAAGTGAGATACTAATAACCGGGCCCGTAAAACACACTGAAAGCCAGTTAAATAATCCAGAAAGGCGCCGGCTGAAGAAACTTCTCCTTATCGCCGCGTTGATTTTCAGCTACGGATCGTCGGCTCAGGATACGACGCGCGTCCTCGATGAAGTGCGCATAGAGGCTTTCCGTTACGACCGAAACCTGCTTGAAGTACCCGTGTCAGCGGACCTTGTCGGCGAAAATGAACTTGTCAGGTTTAACAACACCTCATTGCTGCCGGCAGTAAACCTGGTGTCCGGTGTCAGAATGGAGGAGCGATCCCCCGGGAGTTATCGGCTCTCCATTCGCGGCAGTCTGATCAGGTCGCCATTCGGCGTGAGGAATGTGAAGATCTACTGGAAGGGTCTTCCGCTGACTGATGGTGGAGGCAATACGTATCTGAACTTGCTGGACATAGCCGGAGTCGGGAGTATGGAGATAATAAAAGGTCCCGGAAGCAGTCTTTACGGCGCGGGCACCGGTGGCGTTGTATTATTCAGAAGCAGAAAGGTAGACGCGACTTCGGTTGCCGTCTCAGGATTAGTGGGCAGCTACGGGCTGAGACGTTTTCACGTGAGTGCACAGTTGAATGAAAACAAGGCGCGTGGAACTCTGAGCTATGCACGGCAACAATCTGACGGAGATCGTGAACATACAGCGATGCAACGCGACGCATTGAATACCGATTGGACATTCCCGCTGAACTCAAAAACCTTTCTTGCGCTGACGCTTTTTCACACCAATGTCTATTATCAAACTCCCGGAGGATTGACAAAATCTGAATTTGAATCAAATCCAAAAGGAGCAAGACCTCCAACTGGTCCAAACCCGGGTGCCGTGGACCAGGACGCGTCAGTCAGAAACAAGAGCACATATACCGGACTTACGCTCGATCACTCATGGAGCGGCAAATGGTCGACTCGCGCTGGCGTATTTGGTTCGTACACCGACTTCCAAAACTTTGCGATCAGAAATCTTGAAGAAAGGTTTGAAACAAATCTAGGTGTGCGCGTCGAAAACCAATACACGTTTGGCAACGATGGTCAAACAGGTGCGGTGACTCTTGGACTGGAAGGGCAGTTGTTTTATTCACCTTTCAACGTTTATCAAAACCTTGCAGGGGCAAAGGGACCAAAAACGTTTACGGACGATCTGCGTTCACAGCAAGGGCTGATTTTCTTGCAGGCTGAATTCCAGCTTCCGTTGAATTTTGCATTAACCGCAGGTGCGAGTCTGAATCTGCTTCGTTACGAGTTTGATCGTTTGTTTCCGGAGTCAGACCACAGGGCACTCACTTTCGCATCAGAGTTTTCGCCGCGGATAGCGTTGCTAAAGAAATTGAACAAGAACGTTTCGGCGTTTACAAGTCTTTCGCGAGGGTTCTCGCCGCCTACGCTCGCGGAGGTCAGGCCATCAACTGAAGTGTTCAATAGTAATCTTGACGCCGAGAGTGGTATCAACACCGAATTCGGACTGCGGGCCAGCTATGCGACCTTCAACGCAGACCTGACAGCTTACGATTTTCGTTTACGTAACACCATCGTGATTCAGCGCGTCGAGGATGGTGCGGAGTATTTTATAAATGCAGGGGAAACAAATCAGCGCGGCATCGAATTCTCGGCAAAGTGGACGCCGTTGTCGTGGATGGGAATTTCGTCATCGTATACGTATAACCATTATCGTTTTGGAAATTACGTCAAAGATGGTAGCGACTTCTCCGGTATGAAACTCACTGGTGTTCCTCCCGTTATTTTTTCCCTCGCTGCCGATCTGCAAAGCCGCAGTGGACTGTATATGAATGTAACATCTGTCTATACGGATCACATCCCACTGAATGACGCTAACACCGCCTTTTCAGCACCTTATGTTTTAGTCAATCTTCGTGCTGGCATGGATGCCACGTTGAAGAATGGCTTGCGCTACGAAGTATTCGGTGGCGTAAACAATCTGCTTGACGAAACGTACAGTCTTGGAAATGACCTCAATGCATTTGGAGGACGCTACTACAACGTGGCCCCCGGCATTGGCTACTTCGTGGGTTTGAAACTCATGGTTGAAAAAAAATGACCCGGATATCTCAGGATGTGCTTGACGGTGTAGCAGGCGTAATTGGCAACGCACTGGGTAGACGCCCTGGCTTGAACGGCTTCACGCCTGTTTCCGGCGGTTGCATCAACAATGGGGGCGCTCTGTCGACATCTCAGGGAAAATATTTTGTGAAATGGAACTCGGCGGTAAAATTTCCCGGCATGTTCGAAGCAGAAGCGCGTGGACTGGAACTTCTGGCCAGCACCAAAGCGATTGACGTCCCCCACGTCATTGGAACCGATGTCGTAAACGACACCCAGTTTATCGTGATGACGTTCATCGATTCCAAACCGCGTCGCGCGGATTATTGGCAGCAGCTGGGGAGGAAGCTCGCAAACCTTCACAACGCATCCGCTGAAAGCTTTGGGCTTGATCACCCGAATTACATAGGGTCGCTGCCGCAGGAAAATACGCCAAATCACTCGTGGGTTCAATTCTTTATTCATCAACGCCTCGAAAAACAATTCAGCCTGATGCGCGAGAACGGAGTCGGCGACACCTTGTTAAGGCGAAAGCTTGAGAAGTTGTATCAGCGATTGCCCGACCTCCTTACGGAGACGACGCCAAGACTTTTGCACGGCGACCTCTGGTCAGGCAATATTCTGGTTACAGCAGAAGGCGCCCCGGCGCTTATTGATCCCGCGGTATATTACGGGAACCCCGAAGTCGACCTCGCAATGACTAAGCTCTTTGGCGGATTTGATGCTGACTTTTTCGCTGCTTACAACGAAGTGGCCAGGCTGACAACGGGCTATAGTGAGCGGTTTGAAATCTACAGTCTGTACCCCTTGATGGTACACGTCAATCTTTTTGGCGGAAGTTATTACCAGCAAGTGCTTGCCGTGCTAAACAGATTTACCTGATCGCACTCTGTTTTTCAGTGATGTGCCGGACAATCATCTCGGCGTGCACACGGGAATTTTCAATAAACCATTTGTTGGTCTTCAGCCCGCCGCAAACGACACCCGCGAGATACAACCCTTTCACATTGGTTTCCATCGTTTGTTCATCGTACACGGGCGTATGGAATTCGTCGTCATGAAACGTGATGCCGGCGCGGGTCATAAAGTCAAAAGGCGGCTGATATCCCGTCATCGCGAGTACAAAGTCATTTGGTATTCGCAGTTCGTTGTCAAGGGTTCTTACGTCAACGTACGTTTCGGCAATGTTAACGACGGATGAGTTGAAGTATGCTTTTATTGATCCTTCCTTGATCCGGTTTTCAATGTCGGGACGTACCCAGTACTTGACGCTTTCGCGAATTGCCGGTTCACGAATTACCATCGTAACCTCCGCGCCTTTGCGCCAGGTTTCAAGGGCGACGTCTACTGCTGAATTCGCTGCACCAATGACGACGAGCTTCTGCCCGTAAAAAGGATGCGGTTCCTTGTAGTAATGAAACACCTTCGGAAGGTGCTCACCGGGGATATTCAGAAGATATGGTAAGTCGTAAAACCCGAGCGCAAGAACAACATGTGTTGCGCGGTAGAGTCCTTTCTCTGTTATCACTTCGAAACGGCTATCCGCACGTGTGATTTCGGAAACCGGTTCGTATAAACGTACATTGAGATCCCACGACATGGTTACCCTTCGGTAATACTCCAATGCTTCAAATCGATTTGGTTTAGGTTGGTGTGAAATGAATGGCACCCCACCGATTTCAAGACGCTCGGAGGTTGAGAAAAACGTCATGTTCAGAGGGTAATTGTAGAGCGAGTTTACGAGACACCCCTTTTCAATAATTACGTAAGACAGTCCGGCCTTTTTTGCTTCTATGCCGCACGCCAGCCCGATAGGACCACCGCCAATAATAATCAGGTCAAAATCCCCCATAAAATCCCTTAACAACCAAAAAAATCGGGGTGGTTCAATGCTTTTCTATTTGCGAATATTGCCCCGAGCAACAAAAGTACATTCCATTTATGCAATCTGGCGCAATGGTTGTCAAAAAGTCTGAACGCGAAATAAGTCGCGTGCAACGATACATTTACACCCTGGCGCTCGCGAGCTTTCTTGTATCTTTTCCCGAGGGCTTTCGTGAATCCACGCCGTACAATCTGATCATCCACTTCTGCGCCAGCCTGGCACTGCTTTGCCTGGTTCCCGGCTCTTTCAAGCGGCCCGTGCTAACGTTAACCGCCTGTCTCACTATTCTTGTTGTTGTCTGGGGCGGATTCCTACTTTCCGCGGAAAGCTATGGTACATGGGTGTTTTTCAAAGGCGCGTGTCTCCTTCTTTTTATTCCCGCATTTCGCACCGCATTCCGCGCGCGGATGATGATCAAACGTGCGGATTCAGAGAGGTCGTCGAACTAGACTTGAAAGCTGCTCTGGTTTCTTACCGTTTGTTAAAATCCTCTTTGATCCAAAATCAAAATAGTCCTTAATTGCGCGCATTAACACAATTAAGATGTCATTACTTCGGAAAAGCGTGTCGCTGTTCCTTCTTCTTGCTGGCGCATGGAACGGGTTTGCTCAGCGGGAGATCTCGGTGGAGGATTTCACGGTCAAAAATACCTTTCATGTAAAAACGGTCTCAGGAATCAATTGGATCGGTGAGGGAGACTTCTACACGACACTCGAAGACAATCAGATTGTCCGTTACGATATAACCAGTGGAAAAGCAGTAGAGACCGTCCTGGCAAAAGACGTATTGCCGCAAGGGGTTCAAATTAGAGAGTATACATTCAGCCCGGATCAAAACCGCCTGTTGCTTGCGACGGATGCAGTCGACATCTACCGGCGTTCATTTGTTGCTGAATACTACATCTATGATGTCAGGACCAGGCGCGCCGTCAAACTTTCAAACGGTGGCAAACAATCCTACGCAACATTTTCCCCCGACGGTTCCAGGGTCGCTTTTGTCAGACAAAACAATCTGTACTTCGTCGAGCTGGGAGGTATGACCGAGGTCGCCGTGACCGATGATGGAAAATTCAACCACATTATCAATGGGACAACGGATTGGGTATACGAAGAAGAACTCAGTCTCGTTGTTGGATTCTACTGGTCTCCGGACTCAAAGAAGCTCGCTTACTACCGGTTTGATGAATCCAATGTCAAAGAGTATCTCCTGCAGGTGTGGGGGCAAAATCTTTATCCGATGGATTACCGCTTCAAGTACCCGAAGGCAGGTGAAGAAAACTCGCGGGTCAGCATTCATATCTATGACCTCGATAGCCGCAAGTCTGTGAAGGCACAACTCCCCGATTACGAATATATTCCACGCGTGCAATGGACGCAGGACCCTGGGCTGCTTGCTGTACGACTGTTGAACCGGCTTCAGAACGAACTCACGCTCTTTCACGTGAACGCATCTTCAGGCGATGCTGCCGAAATACTTAAGGAAACCAGCGATACCTATATCGATTTGCGATTCGTTGAGGATCTGATTTACCTTAAGGACAAGAAACATTTTATCTGCGCAAGCGAGCGCAGCGGATTCAAACATCTTTACCTGTACTCCACTTCGGGTAAGCTGGTCAACCCGATAACCAGTGGTGAGTTTGAGGTATCATACCTTGTTGGAGTTGACGAAAAGTCGAAGGTTGTTTACTACGTGAGTACGGAAGCTTCGCCACTGGAGCGGCAGTTTTACCGTATCAACTTTTCAGGTACACGCAAAGAACGCCTCACTCCCGGAAAAGGTCAGCATCACATCAAGATGAGCCCCGACTTCAGGTATTACATGGACTATCACAAGAGCAGCGACAGCCCTCTCGTTGTTTCACTTTTTCAAACGAAAGGCAATCGACTTATGCGCGTGCTCGAAAACAATGATGAACTCAAGGCAAAGCTGAAGGAATACAGCGTTGCGCCAAAGGAGTTCTTTACGTTCAAAGCAGATGATGGAACTGAACTTAACGGATATTTTCTGAAACCGCCTTCGTTCTCTGAAGTGAGAAAGTATCCTGTAGTTTTGTATCAGTATAGCGGACCGGGTTCTCAGAATACAGGAGACACCTGGGCTGGCAGTCACTATTTCTTTCACCAGCTCCTCGCACAAGAAGGATTTCTCGTCGCGGTGGTCGACACGCGTGGTACCGGTGCAAGGGGAGCGGCCTTCAAAAAGATGACTTACAAGGAACTTGGTAAATATGAACTCCGGGATTTGGTTAGTGCCGCGAAATATTTTACGACGCTGCCTTACGTTGATCAGGAGCGCCTTGGCATCTGGGGTTGGAGTTACGGTGGCTATATGGCCGCACTCGCCATGACAAAGGCAAGCGGTGTATTCAAGACAGGAATTGCTGTTGCTCCCGTTACCAACTGGAGATTTTATGACACTATTTACACCGAGCGATTCCTTCAAACGCCGCAGCTGAATCCATCGGGATATGACGACAATTCGCCGCTAACGCACGCGGGACGTCTGCAAGGTAACTTCCTGATAGTCCACGGAACAGGTGATGACAATGTGCACTTCCAGAATTCTGTTCAGTTCGAAAGCGCGCTGATTCATGCAGGAAAACAATTCCGGTCATTTTACTATCCAGACAAACATCACGGAATACAGGGCTCGAAGACCAGATTGCACCTGTATACTATGATGCTGAATTTCTTGCAGGAGACTCTCTGAAAGGTTTCAGAAATTCTTGAAAGTTTAAGACGGCTTCATATTTTTGAAGAATGAAACTTGATGCCGCACGCGAAGAACTCATCCAGGCCTGGGGCAACCTCGGTCAGAGCTGGGGGATAAACAAAACAATGGCGCAGATACACGCGCTGCTTATGGTCGCTCCAAAACCATTGACAACCGAGGATGTAATGACGGAACTGTCGATCTCAAGAGGCAACGCAAACATGAATCTTCGTGCGTTGCTTGACTGGGGAATTGTCACCCGGGTATCTGTTGCCGGCGAACGCAAGGAGTATTTCAAAGCGGAAAAAGATGTATGGGTGCTGGCGCGTCAGGTAGCGCGGGAACGCAGGAAGCGCGAACTCGAACCGATCCTAAAGGTTCTCCGGGAGGTAAACGAAGTCCAATCGGATGGCAGCGAGGAGTCCAAAGAGTTTCGTCGTGTAGTGAAAGAACTAAAGAACTTTGCTGAAAAATCCGATTCGTTGCTTGAGACTTTTATTAAGGCAGAAGAAAGCTGGTTTTGGAACACCATCCTGAAGATCATGAAATGACGATCTGTCTCACGACAGTGTGCCTAACAAGGGCAATTTTTCCAGAACAAATCATGTGTCAATGTTTCCGCACCAATTGTTGACGGTCGCGTGATTTACATTCGTGTCGTCCAAGCCATTACTTCACTGGCGAGTACACCGTGTAGGGGGATCACTTCCCGGTTGATCCCTGTGAGCGATTTGTTTCTAAAAGAAACCCGGTGAAATGCGGAAAAAGTGAATTTGTTTTTACAAATTCCATCCCGGAAAGGAAGCGGATTGTATGCCGGTGACTCATTCTTCAAAACCTAAACAGTATTTTCTCGCCATCGTGCCGCCGTCGCCGGTATTCGAGGAGGCGTTGAATTTGAAGCATTATTTCAGGGAGCACTACAATTCGAAGGCTTCACTGAATTCACCGCCGCACATAACACTTCATATGCCTTTCCGATGGAAGGAAGAAAAGGAACAGGAGCTGGAGGAAAAGCTGCGTGCATTTAACGCGGGTGTCTCTGCGTTCAGTATGCAGCTGCAAAATTTCGGATCGTTCCCGCCGCGCGTAATTTTCATTGATGTGGCTCCGAACTCAGTCCTGATGGCGCTGCAAAACAAGTTGATGAAATTCTGTAAGCTGGAGCTGAATATTTTTAACGCCGATTACAAGGATCAACCTTTTCATCCGCACCTTACGCTGGCTTTTCGCGATCTCAAGAAAAGCGTATACGCGGAGGCATGGAAGGAATTTTGTGAAAAGGAATACGTAGCGGAATTTGAAGTAACAAGCTTTGCGATCCTCAAACATAATGGTCGCACCTGGGAAGTGCTTAGCCATATTCCCCTTAACCCCGGCACCGATAAACATTAATAGGGTTGATTACATTTTTTGGAACCAGTCTCTCTGCCGGCGACCTGATTATATTTTATGTGGTGGCTATGCTTGTGGGCATGTCGAAAACAGGCGTGCAGGGAGCAGGGTTGCTTTCGGTGCCACTTCTCGCCATTGTTTTTGGCGGACAATCGTCAACCGGGATTCTTCTGCCCGTATTATGCATTGCCGACATCCTGGGCGTGGCGTACTATCATCGTCACGCCGACTGGGCTCAGCTCCGGCGTCTCTTTCCGTGGGCCGCCCTGGGAACGCTTATCGGGACCGTTGTGGGTGGCATAATCAATGACGCGGCGTTCAAAATGATCATGGCAATTGCTATTCTGGGTTCGGTGGCAATGATGGTGTTTATGCGTCACGATGAAAAAGCGAAAACTCCCGGTCCGGCAGTTGGAAGGTTTGTCGGTGTACTGGGCGGGTTCACGTCAATGGTTGGAAACACCGCGGGCCCCATGATGGCTGTCTTTTTTCTGTTCATGCGATTGCCCAAACTTGTATTCATAGGTACGTCAGCATGGTTCTTTCTCGCGCTTAACTTCTTCAAGGTGCCCTTTCACGTTTTTCATTGGGAGACCATCGACATGAACACTTTTTACATGAGCCTGAGTGCTGTGCCCGCAATCATAGCCGGTGCCGGACTAGGTGTATTGATTGTTCGCAATTTGTCGGAGCGTTTTTACAGGCAGTTTATCATTGCGATGACTGTCTGTGCAGCCATTCTGATGCTTGTGCTTTAAACCGGCCGTGCGGCCTGTAGCCCACCCGTATGGACGGCAAGTATAGTTGTTCCCCTGGGAAATGCACCGGCACTGATTTCGCGGACGACGCCAAAGAGCATCTTGCCAGTGTACACGTGATCAAGCGGAAGATTGTATTGGTACTTCATCGTCCTGATGAAAGCCATCAATTCATCAGTCGTCTTTGCATACCCACCAAATTCGTAACCACGTAACAGATTCCAGTTGGCATGGATCTCATAACCGGCAGATGTGATGAGCGAACCCACTTCATCGGCAAGGTTTTCTCCAAGCTTTAAGATTGGAACACCATTGAGTAATCGATCCCCCGCAAATCCTGCGATGAGTCCGGCGAAAGTTCCTCCAGTGCCTATCGGGACAAAAAGATGATCAAATTGAATTGACTTCAATTTGTCCGCGAATTCAGCGGCGCCCTTTATGGCAAACGCGTTTGTCCCGCCTTCAGGAATGAGGAAGAAGTCGCCGAATGAATTATGAAGCGATTCCACAAATTCCTGTTCCTGCTTTTGTCGGTAAGTCTCGCGCGAGACAAAATGAAGATGCATGCCCATCTTCGCTGCGAAGTCTAATGTCGGATTAATTGGTTTTAATTCTTCGCCACGTATTATCCCAATAGACGATAGTTTCAAGTCGTTAGCCGCTGCTGCGACCGCGTAAATATGGTTGGAGTATGCACCGCCGAAAGTGAGCAACGTACTCTTTTGCTGACGTAAGGCTTCGACCAGATTGTATTTCAGCTTCCACCATTTGTTACCGGATACTGTCGGATGATTGAGATCCTCCCTTTTGATCAACAAGCGCACACCCTTTTCGGAGGCAACGGGCAGGTTTAAATCCACGACAGGTGTTTCGTTATAGAGAACCATCGTCGTCAAATTAAATCAATTTTCGTTTGTCTTCGTCTTGAGGATTTATACCTTTACTAACAATATTAGATACGTCTAATATTCTTGGTTGAATGCTGTTTATGGTAGAAGAATATCGCAAGGGACGTGGCGCGCAACTAAAGCCTGCAAACAGGTTCTTACGGCAGTCTGTCGTTAAGGATCACATTGAAGGCCTTGATGAGGCGGAAGAGGTGAATGTAAAGACCCAGGTATTCCTCGAATCATCGAAAACGATCGTAAACAAGGTTACAAGTCCTGATCTCGGGATGATGTACTCGACCAATCCTTATCAGGGATGTGAACACGGTTGCATTTATTGTTACGCACGCAATACACATGAATACTGGGGCTTCAGCGCAGGACTTGACTTTGAAAGCAAGATCATTGTAAAGAAGGATGCTCCAGCCCTCATCGAAAAATTCATCCTGCGTCCGGGTTGGGAAGCAGTGCCTATTAGTGTATCCGGCAATACGGATTGTTACCAGCCACTTGAGCGTGAATATAAACTGACACGCGGAATCCTTCAGGTCTTTGCAAACTACCGGCATCCTGTCGGACTGATCACAAAGAACGGCTTGATCACGCGCGACATTGATCTACTTCAGGATCTGGCGAAGGACAATCTTGTTCATGTCTACATTTCCATAACGACACTTGACGAAACACTACGCAGCAAGATGGAACCCCGCACCGCCAGTGCACGAAAAAGGTTGGCGGTCGTTGAAGCGCTCGCAAAGAATGGAATTCCTGTTGGTGTGATGAATGCCCCGATAATTCCAGGGTTAAATCACCATGAGATTCCTTCAATAGCGAGGGCCGCTTCTGATCACGGCGCCTGCAATATCGGTATGACCGTTGTACGCCTGAACGGTGCGATCGGAAACATCTTCGAAGACTGGCTCAGAAAAAATTTTCCTGATCGCTTCGAAAAGGTCTGGAATCAGATTTGTGCCCTTCATGGTGGAAATGTAAATGACTCACGCTTTGGAACGCGAATGACCGGCGAAGGGAACTATGCGGAGATCATTCATCAACTGTTTCGTACAGCGAAGCGAAAATATTTCAACGACAAACATATGCCGCCTATCGATCTTACAAAATTTCGAAAGGGCGGTACGCTAACGCTTTTTTGAAAACCAATCCAACCTGATATGAGTAAATCCTTCAAACCATCCGGGTACAATTCATTGTCACCTTATTTTGTTGTAAACGATGCGGCAAAGTTTATGGAACTGATGAAGAAGATTTTCGACGCAAAAGAACTTCGTCGCTACGACAATACCGACGGAACGATTATGCATGCGGAATTGATGATCGACGATTCTGTAATTATGTTCGCCGAGGGAAACGAAAACTATCCGCCTCACAAGCTGATGCTGCACGTCTATGTAAAAGACGTACATCAGACATACCAGCGCGCACTCGACCAGGGCTGCACAGGAATCGAGGCACCTGTAAACAAACCCGGTGATCCCGATACACGCGGATCTTTCACCGACTATGCCGGCAACTTCTGGGCTGTTGGCACACAGGTCTGACTACTTACCGGGTGCGTAGTGCTGGTAGAATGACACAATCGTTTCAACACCCAGCAGAAAGTTCTTCACGCCGAAATGTTCGTTTGGAGAGTGGATCGCATCACTGTCCAGACCAAATCCCATTAGTACGGTATCAAGACCAAGTTCCTTCTTGAATAACGCGACGATCGGAATGCTTCCGCCGTCACGTGTAGGTATTGGAGTCTTGCCCCATACTTCCTGGAACGCCTTGCTTGCCGCCGCGTACGCGGGAGAAGTAGTTGGTGTTACGGCAGGTTCACCACCGTGATGAGCGATCACTTTCACGTCCACATGGGGCGGCGCGATTGATTTGAAATGTTTCGTGAACAGCTCGGTGATTTCACTACTTACCTGATTCGGCACAAGTCGCATCGAGATTTTTGCGTGTGCCTTCGAAGGAAGAACGGTTTTCGCACCTTCACCTGTATAACCGCCCCAGATACCATTCACATCAAGCGTTGGACGAATACCGGTGCGCTCAAGTGTAGTGTAACCTTCCTCACCTTTCACTTCGCGGATGCCCAAATCCTTCTTGTAGGCCTCGAGACTAAAAGGAGCTTTGTTGATGGCATCGCGTTCGGCTTTTGACAGCCCGGCGACCTTGTCGTAAAATCCCGGAATAGTGACACGGCCTTTTTCGTCGTGCAGCGAATTAATCATGCTGCACAACACGTTGATAGGGTTTGCAACAGCACCGCCATACACACCTGAATGGAGATCACGATTGGGGCCCGTGACTTCCACCTCCATATAGCTAAGACCTCTCAACCCGGTTGTGATAGACGGAGTGTCCAGCGATATTATTGCAGTATCAGAAATGAGAATAATATCAGCCTTTAGTTTCTCCTTGTTTTCTTTCACGAAAGTGCCAAGGTTATCGGATCCTACCTCTTCCTCGCCTTCGATCATGAATTTCACATTGCATGGGAGCGTGTTGTGTTTCATCATGATCTCGAATGCCTTGACGTGCATATAGACCTGGCCTTTGTCGTCGCATGAACCGCGTGCGAATATCTTGTCATCCTTTATGACCGGTTCGAAGGGTGGAGAATCCCACAGGTTGAGTGGGTCCGGCGGCTGCACATCATAGTGACCGTATACCAGTACCGTTGGCAGGGAGGCGCCCACTTTTTTCTCCGCGAAGACGATCGGATGTCCTTTGGTTTCGCAAATCTCTGCTGTGTCCGCTCCGGCGTCGAGAAATTTCTTCTGGAGATACGTCGCTGCTTTGCGTACATCTTCGCGGTTGCGGCTGTCCGCGCTGATTGACGGAATCCTGAGCCAGTCGAAAAGCTCGGATAAAAACCGCTCCTTATTTGATGAAATATATTCTTTTACCATGTGCTTATGACTTTTTCAACTTCCTGATTTCTCTTACACTATAATAACCTTTGGCTTTCGGAATGTAACACTCAACATCCTCGACGGTCACGGTAACTTTTTTCCCGACGATTGATTTCGGATCGTCAACGAGATCTTCGGAGCCTTCGAAATTTCTGTACCAAACCACCTTGTATGTCTTTCCGTCATCTGCTTTGATGTGATACGTGATCAGGTCAGCGCCTTCTGCTTTGGCGACTTTTCCACTGATTGTATATGTCGAGGCACGATCATCTTCATCTTCGTCGTCTGAGATTTTCGACTGCCCGAGTTTTATCACCAAATCAGGACATACAGTAACCATTTTTACGCCGAGTTTTTCACCGACGATCCGGCCGGTCTCACCATTGAACTCCGTAATGCCAAAATATTCGTTTACTTCATCCGTATGTTCCTGGTAGTAGGCGAGAATACACATACCTGCTTCAAACTTCAGTTTCTCATAATTGTCAGACATGTTTTTCGATTCCAGACAACTGCAGGCTGCGCGGGCCATGTCATCAAGCAGGTCTTGCCCGCACAACTGGGTAGCGGAAAAGACAAGGGTGATTAACGGTATAAATTTCATATTGTGAAGTCAGCGCCAATTTAAGGAAAGGCCCAGATGCCGCAAAGGAAAGATGGTAATTCAGGACATCAACGCTCCTTCCATTCAAGGGTGTTAATGAGATGCATCATGTCCCTTTTCATATACTCTATAGCAGGGGCGAGGGAGTCGTTTGCGATTGCGGTATTAAAATACAGTGCAGCCCTCAGGAAGTTCTTCGTAGAATCGGTGATTGTGACCTGAAACTGGCTGGGTACTTCGCCTTCGAGTTCGGCGATTATGGCGGTCTTTCCGCTCGGCGTTTTGGAAATTAGTTCGTCAATTGCGTATGCTTTTATCTGATGTTTCGAAGTCAGCGTATACGCATCGTCCATCAATTCGCGCAACAGTTTATCATTGTTGTTAAGCGGTTTGTATGTAACGTGGATGTTTGCCTTGATAAACGGGTAAAAAATCTCAATCCAGTATTTTTCACGAATGACCGATGTATCCGGAATAATGCGCGCGTGCTTCGAATATTCAAACGAATAAGGCAATGAGTCCGGTATGGGTTGATAAACCGGATCGGGAAGATCCAGCCTGTTGTATCCAAGTGGCTTTGGCAGGTAGTCGCGGTTGCAGGAAGTAATAGCAAAGACGACCAGCAAAAGCAGAAGCAACAGCCTCAGTCTGTCGAATGAATGATGTCGGTTTCTGCTTTCGCCCCTTCTTTGCATTGCCTGAAGAAACACGACCTTCTTAGAAGGGAAGGTCGTCAGTTGAACTGGTGCTCATGGCACCGGCGTTGTACTCGCTTGGGCTTCTTTCCTGAGAGCCTGCGTACGGTGAGTCACCCCCCTGGGACGAACCTCTCGAGGAAAGCATCGTCATGTTGTCAGCGACGACTTCAGTGGTATAGCGGGTCACTCCCTCCTTTTCCCATGAACGTGTCCGGAGCTTGCCTTCGATATATACCATGTCGCCCTTGTGCAGGTATTTCTGCGCAATCTCTGCAAGACCCCGCCAAAGCACGATGTTGTGCCATTCGGTGATCTCTTTCTTTTCACCGGTTGTCCGGTCCTTATAACTTTCAGACGTGGCAATGGAGAAATTGGCGACGACCGCGCCATTGTCGAGATTTCTGACCTCCGGGTCTTTTCCCAAGCGCCCAACAAGGATTACTTTATTGACTCCTGACATAATAATGAATTTACTTTTTGCAATTTATTACACAACGGTAAAACGAAATAAACAGAATCCCAAAGCTAGTTATAAAATATCATAATCGCTGAGGAACCGGCTTATTAAAACAGGTTTTGGCAAGTCGTGAATTCTCTGAATGGAATAGTACTGCAACGAATCTTCTGCAACAACCGATGGTACCTTATCGCATTCCAAAAGAATAAATCTTGACTGGATTGTCTGATGGCTAAGTAAATGCCGGTATACAGGACTTGTTTCAATCCTGCCGGCTTGTTTCTTAACCCTTTTCAGAAAGCTGTCTTCCTCGATAATCTGTTTGGGATTTGCCGCGCGTGTTCTTTCCACGAGGTAAAAGTCAAATAGGCCCTGCCAGATGTCGCCTGCCATTCGCTTGCGCATCAGAAGTTTGTTCCCGTTTCGCACAACAAAATAGTAGAAGTAGCGCTTCACCGGTTTCTTCGCCCGCTTCTTGACGGGAAGTTCCGCCTGAAGTCCGTGGGTAAATGCGAAGCAAGTTCTTTGAATCGGGCAGTCATCACATTTCGGTTGCTTTGGCGTGCAATGGAGAGCGCCGAATTCCATTATTGCCTGATTGTAGACAGCAGCGTTTGTTCCCTCAACAAGTTCGTTGGCCAGGTTGGCGAAGACCTTCTTCCCCGGTGTGGACATTATGTCTTCATCTATCCCGAAGGCACGCGCCAGAACGCGAAATACATTTCCATCGACAACGGCTACGGATTCGCCGAAACAGAGAGAAGCAATAGCGGCGGCCGTATAGTTTCCGATACCGGGAAGTCTAAGCAATGCGTGATAGTTGTTGGGAAAGACCCCGCCATTCTCCTGGACGACAGTCTTTGCGCACCGATGCAGGTTTCGCGCCCGCGAATAATAACCGAGACCCTGCCATAATCTCAATACTTTCTGTTCTTTTGCGGCCGCGAGCGAAAAAACATCTGGGAATTGTCTTACAAATTTCTCGTAATATGGAAGACCCTGCGCAACGCGGGTTTGTTGCAGGATGATCTCCGATAACCAAATTTTATATGGGTCTCTTGTGCTTCGCCAGGGGAGATTTCGCTTGTTGCCAACATACCATTCAGCGACTTTTTCACTGAAATATCGTTTATCCATCCCCTTGATTATCAGTTTTTTTCAATTATCATTTTTAAATCTGGTGGCGCGGTATAAATTTGCCATCCCAAAATTCTGGACATAAAAATAAAAAAGCAGTGACTAAAGCAGATATCATTAACGAAATCGCGGAAAAGACAGGAGTCGACAAGGCGGATGTGACAGCATCAATTGAGGCGTTTTTTAGTGTGGTAAAAGGATCCATGGCGGCTGGCAACAATATCTATATCCGCGGATTCGGAAGTTTTATCAATAAGAAGCGTAAACGCAAAATAGCACGCAATATCTCACGGAACACTGCACTGGTCATTGATGAGCACTTCGTTCCCAGCTTTAAGCCGGCAAAGATCTTCGTAAACAAGATCAAGAACAGCGAGAAGGTAAAACAGTTAGCTGAGAAATAGGTTACCCCAGGGCGGCGACCAGGCCGGCCTTACCTTAAACGCTATGCTGAAAGCCCGTATTATTCTTCTGGTCGTTTCTGTGCTCGTTGTAGCAGGACTCTTTCTGCTGCCGCGGGTAGTGGTTGAAAACGATCAGGAAATACCTTCCGTCAGTACTAACGAGTCGGAAGCATCGCCCCAGATTCACGCAGTAGTGCCAAAGGCAATCGAAGACAAGATTCGGAATTTCAGAGCAGCATTTTCACCCGATAGCAGGAATGAAAAAAATGCTATCTTTGCCGACTCTTTGGCAAAACTGTACGCTGATGCCGGCAAGTTTGACAGCGCGGCGTGGTTTGCTGAACGGGCAGCGGAGTTCTTTAACAATGAGGAAAGCTGGTCGAAAGCAGCGGAAGCCTATTACCAGGCGTATGGCCTCGCGATAGACACCAAGAAGCAGGCGACGTATGCAGTGAAGGCGCGTGAGTACTTTGACAAAGTTCTCGCTGTTAGTCCAACCAACCTCGATGCGAAGACGAAACAGGCGATGACGTATCTGTCAGATGCGAATCCGATGCAGGCAATAACAACGTTGCGTGAAGTTCTTGCTCAGGATCCGGACAACAAGCTTGCACTTTATAACATGGGCATGCTTTCGATACAGTCGGGTCAATATGATCGGGCTATTGAACGTTTAGAGCGGTTGGTTGAGATCGACCAGGACAATACGCAGGCGCATCTCTTCCTTGGTGTCGCGTACATGAATACAGGGAAACGCAAGAAGGCGCGCGCCGAGTTTGAAAAAGTGAAATTACTGGATAGTGATCCGGCGGTTCAGGCAACGGCTGATTCCTATCTGAAGGATTTGAAATAATTTATAACATGCTTCCGGCTGGTGACGGCCCGGGGCGCGAAAAATCAAAAAACTATGCCAAGCGGAAAGAAAAGAAAGAAGCACAAAATGGCAACGCACAAGCGTAAGAAGCGTCTCAGAAAAAACAGACACAAGAAGAAGTAATTCCCTTCTATCGGGTGGTCCTGCATAGGTGGGACCTCTCGTAATTAACTGACTATACACATCATTTTTTAAACCTTAAAGGTTTTGAGTAACGAACTAATTATTAGTGCAACTCAAGACGGATGTCGTATAGCCCTTCTAAAAGACAAGACGCTTGTTGAATTCCACCAGGAAGCAGAAGGAAGCAAATTTACCGTAGGTGACATTTACCTTGGTACCGTCAAAAAGGTGGTTCCGGGTCTTAATGCAGCCTTCATTGACGTAGGTTACGATAAAGACGCTTTTCTGCACTACCTTGATCTCGGCCCTCAATTCAGTTCGTTACAAAAATTTTCGAAACTGGTTCGGGCAAAAAAGATCAACGGCGGCAAACTAGACAAATTCAACATTGAACCTGACATCGACAAGCACGGGAAAATCACCCAGCAGCTTGCGAAGAATCAAATGATTCCTGTTCAGGTGGTGAAGGAGCCGATCTCTACAAAGGGCCCACGATTATCCTGCGAGTTATCCATGGCCGGGCGGTACCTGGTTCTGGTGCCATTTTCAAACGCGGTAAGCGTATCCAAAAAAATTACCAGCAGCGAAGAGCGGAAACGTCTCCTTCGTTTAATCCAATCCATTAAGCCCGAAAACTTCGGCGTAATCATTCGCACCGTCGCTGAAGGCAAGGAAGTTGCCGAACTCGACCGCGACCTCCGTAACATGGTCAAGACCTGGGAGGAAGGCATGACGCGCCTCGGAACGGCCAACCCGCGCGATAAAATCATCGGCGAGCTTGACAAAACATCGTCGCTGCTCCGCGACATGCTCAACGAATCGTTCGACAACGTTCACGTCGACGACAAGAAAATCTACGATGATGTTAAAGCCTATATTCAGAAGATAGCTCCTGAAAAAGAACGCATCGTCAAGCTGTTTAATGGCAAAGCCAAGATTTTCGAACACTACGGGATCGAAAAACAGATCAAATCTGCGTTTGGTCAGACCGTTAGTCTTCGTGGTGGTGGTTACCTGATTATTGAACACACGGAAGCGCTTCACGTCATTGACGTTAACAGTGGTAATAAGTCAAATCGCGAAGAAAACCAGGAAACAACGGCGCTGTCTGTAAACCTTGAAGCTGCAAAAGAAATCGCCAGACAGCTTCGGCTCCGCGACATGGGTGGAATAATCGTCGTCGATTTTATCGACATGAAAAATCAGGAGAACAAAAAACTGATTTACAAAACCATGCGTGATGCGATGGCCGAAGACAAAGCCAAGTCGACGGTACTTCCGCTGTCCAAGTTCGGGTTGATGCAAATTACCCGCGAGCGCGTGCGGCCTGAAATGAATATTACGACGAAGGAGGTTTGTCCTACATGTAATGGTACGGGTAAAATCACCGCGTCAATTCTTATCTCCGATCTTATCGAAAAGAACCTCGAACACCTGCTCCTCAAACAAAACGAAAAGGACCTCGTGCTCGCCGTTCACCCCTACCTGTACGCGTACTTCACGACAGGCTTTATCTCGCGACGCATGCGCTGGTACCTCAAATACAAGAAGTGGATCAAGATGGAGAGCGATACATCACTCGCTGTCACCGAATTCAAATTCCTCAACCGCGAAGGCGAAGAAATTCAACTGAACTCATAGTACACCAGAGAGAGCACAACACGTCTGTGCTTTCTCTGTGTGTTCCGTGTAGTCTGTGAGAATCCATTTTTTCTTATCTCCGCAACCGGAAATAATTCAATTCATCTCGTCGGTGTAAGGTTGCCCGCCTGAAAGACATTTGGGCACTCAATGCGTAGTTGGAAAATCACGATATTCAGTGATGACCCCAATACCCTGCATGACCGTTTCAAACAATACGAAAAAGAACAGAAGAACACTTTTCACCGGTGTGGTAGTTTCAGCCGGTTTGATCACAGGATTGTCGGGGTGCTACCATTTTTCAGGGAACACAACTTCCGGCGATGTAACATCTCAGTCCGATATTCAGAAAATTGCAGTCATCGATTCGGGATCGTGGTACTTCGACAGCCTGAATCATTCATCCGCCGTCTATAAATTCTACGCAAAACGCCAGTTTATTCCCGCGTGGTGGAATCACAAACGTCCATCCCCTCAGGCCGACACGTTATTTCAGATAATTCAGCACAGTCGTTACTATGGATTGATGCGCGATCATTATCACGCTGCTGAACTGGGTCGTTTGTTTTATGATTCGGCGTTTGAGAATGACGATGTTATCCGTCGATCCGACATGCTGCTCACCGACGCGTTTGTTTCGATCATGCGCGACCTCAGGTTTGGACGCAGGTCACACCTCGATACAGCGTTGCGACACTCACAGCATAGTATGGATTCGATGGCTGTCGCCGTGCTTAATGCATCGATCTCTCGAAACGAAATCCGTTCATTTCTCGAAGAGCAGGAGCCCGCACGCGATCAATACAAGTATCTGCGCAAAGCGGTTAAGGCACTCATTGATACCAGTTCTGTTGAACTTCGCACACGCCTGATTAGTAGCGTTGTTGAAGATTCAACGAAAGAATCACAACAGCTTTCTACCATTGAAGTCAACCTCGACAGGTGGAGGAAAGAAACAGAGTTGAGCGGGCGATTCATTTTTGTGAACATCCCTGACTATAGTCTCGAATTGGTGGAGGGCGACACCGTTGCCTTTAAATCAAAAGTCATCGTCGGCTCTGGTAAGAATCAAACTCCGGAACTTGACGGCTTAATACGATCATTCATCATCTACCCGTACTGGAATGTACCCAGAAATATTGCGGTGAACGAGATATTGCCCCAGGCAAAACGCGACAGCCTTTACCTACGGAATCACAATTACGAGATACTCGCTCCGGATGGAACGGTGCTCAATCCGGATTCGATTCCATGGCCATCGCTGCATCGTAACAATTTCCCGTATACTTTCAGACAAACACAGGGTTTGCATAACGCGCTGGGGCTTGTGAAGTTTTGGTTTGCCAATCCGTATGCTGTGTATTTACACGATACAAATGCGCGACTTCTTTTTAGTCGTAAGAAGCGTGCAATCAGTCACGGCTGTGTACGCGTAGAACACGCGATGGAGCTTGGGCGATTCCTGTTACGCGACAACGAAATTGTTAGCCCTGAAGATCTCGACCAGTATCTCGAGTTTGAGCAGCAGATGGCGGTTAAGATTAAGGACATACCGATTCACATACGGTATTTTACGTGTATGTATCGCGATGGCCAGCTCGAATTTTATGACGATGTGTACGGGAAGGATGCTGCGGATAAGAAAGCGCTATTCATGGCGCCTGTAAGTTCCGAAAAATCAGTGCTGGTGTTAAGTTCTGCTGAGTAACGCGTGACTTGTTAACCCTGCTGCGACTTGCATGATTATTCGTACCCCGGGCGGGACTTGAACCCGCACGACCATTACTGGCCACAGGATTTTAAGTCCTGCGTGTCTACCAATTCCACCACCAGGGCAGGTGATCTTAAGCCGTCTGAGCCGGCTACAAACAAAAAGTGTGGGCATTACCCACACTGTCTTTGTCTTGTTGAGCGGGAAACGAGGCTCGAACTCGCGACCCCGACCTTGGCAAGGTCGTGCTCTACCAACTGAGCTACTCCCGCTTGTCCGTCCAGTCAGAAACTGAAAGGACTGCAAATTTATAAGTCGTCATTGAATTTCCAAACACGCCCAAATCAAATAAAAATTAGTTTTTGGGAGCCGGCGACCTTTAGTTCACCAGTTCGCCAACCGGTTCGTTTAACTCGGCCTGCTGCTTCTTCAACATCTGGGCATGCGCCTTGTTTTTCGAATATTTGATGTGCCTGGGAACACCTTTAAGATCCCAGATCAACCCAACCGCTGCCATTCCCCTGAGGATGTAATACGTAATGTCAATTTCCCACCAGAAGAAACCCTGGCGTGAAGCCACTTCATAATAATGGTGGTTGTTATGCCAGCCTTCGCCAAGTGTCAGCAACGCGAGCCAGAGGCTGTTACGCGATTCGTCGTTGCTCTCGTAACGCTGTGTTCCAAATTTGTGCATGATGGAGTTGATGCTGAACGTTCCGTGGTAGAGTACTACCGTGCTGAGGAAGAACCCGATGAACAGCGATGAGAATCCGGCGCTCGTGAACATGGTTAGGATACTACCGCCATTAACGATACCGCCCAACGCCATCACTACCAGTGCAAGAACAAACGGCGGAACCAGGTAGTACTTGTTCAGCCAAACCAGTTCCGGATACTTGGCGTAATCCCCAATCGTCTTGTAGTCGGTTTCTTTAAAGTCGGGACCCACGATCCAGCCGATGTGTGAATACCAGAAGCCATAGATTTTCATAGAGTGCGGATCCGCAGGTGTGTCGCTGTGGCGATGGTGGTGGCGGTGATGCGCTGCCCACCAAAGTGCTCCTTTCTGTGCCGACGTCTGAGCCATAAAGGCGATAATGAACTGAAAGACACGTGACGTCTTATAAGACTTATGAGCAAAGTATCGATGATACCCGCCAGTAACCCAGAACATGCGGAACACATATAACACGCCGCACAAAATCCAGTCAAATAAAGTTGCGCCCGTAAAAATCGCGCCGAGGGGGAGCAAGTGAACCAAACCAAACGCGATTTCCTGTTTAAGAACAGGTTTACGTCTGATCTCAGGGGTAAGTGAAGTTCCTGACATGAAAATGATATTGAGTTTCCCGACGGCGAAAGGTAAAAAGTGAAATGCCCCGCGCCGATTCCATTGAAAACACAAAGGTAATGGATATCGTTCAAAGGGCGAACCTGCCGAATTTTGATTTTTGTCATGCCATCGCCTTACAAACAACTGTACGCCTGCTAATTATTCCATGGCCGGTGGACGGATATCGCTCGCAAAAGCGGTACCTTGCAAGCCAATAGTCAGTACATGAATCAGGCTCAGACGATACAATTATATCAGCCCCTGCTCCAGACCATCGCTTTCAATCTCGTGAAATGCAAACAAGATGCGGAGGACATAGTTCAGGAAACGTTTATCAAATGGCTGAGCGCCGAGCAACACAAGATTCAGAATACAAAAGCCTATCTGATCAAGGCAGTCACAAACAATTGCCTCAATCACCTTAGTGCTCTTAAGCGGAAGAAGGAAGAATACATTGAAAATGTCTCCGAGGCCTTCCTGAAATTCAAGGAAAACCATTTTGCACATCTTGATCTTGAATTTGAAGTGTTAAAGGCGCTAAGTGTAATCAGCCATAAGTTGGAGCCCCTTGAACGTGTTGTGTATCTGCTCAAGGAAGTCTTTGACGTTGACTACGATACACTTCAGAGGACGCTTGACAAGAAAAAGGAACACTGTCGCCAGCTCGTGTGTCGTGCACGTAAGAAACTCGGCGAGGAAACATCCAAAATCCACTTCCCATCACCTGGTGAACTTCTCGCCAGCTTCAAGAAAGCGTGCGATGCTGGTGACCCCCAGGAACTCATTAATGAGCTGAAAAAGGAACTTTAAAAAAAATATTCCCGAATCTGTCACAAACCCGGGGTGGACTTGTCTTCCATGAACAGCCTCATGTGAGGCCCGGTAAATCCTAAATTCTAAATCAGACGCTTCATGGAAGTCATTCTCATTTTTTTCGTAGCTCACTGGTATCTCTCCCTGTTCTTTCAGACATTCTTTCTTCACCGATATGCTGCTCATAAGGCATTCACAATGAGCAAGCGGACGGAAAAGATATTTTATGTCCTGACCTGGATCTTCCAGGGATCAAATTATCTCAGCCCGTACGGATACGGTGTTATGCACCGCATGCACCACGCGTTTGCTGATACTGAAAACGACCCGCATTCACCAAAATACGACGAAACGATCTGGAATATGATGTGGAAGACAAAAACCATCTATTCCGCGATAGCGAATAACCGGATGGTTGTCGATAACCGTTTTACAGAAGGCGTTCCGAATTGGAAGAGCTTTGACAAGTTTGCCCGGTCATGGCCGTCGAGAATATTCTGGGGCGCTATCTACATCACTGTTTATGCAGTCTTTGTTCCGGCGAGTGCCTGGTATCTGTGGGCGCTGCTTCCAATCCAGTTTCTGATGAGCCCTATCCACGGCGCAATTATCAACTGGTTCGCACATAAGTATGGCTATCGCAATTTCGAAGTAGGCGATACTTCCAAGAACTTCCTTCCGGTAGACTTTCTTATGATGGGCGAAAGCTATCACAACAACCACCATAAACACGGGTCACGAGCAAACTTCGGCGGAATCCGCTGGCATGAAATCGACCCCACATATCAGGTCATTCGCGTCCTTGACAAGCTTAATATTATCCAGATTGCAAGGCGAAAGGAAATCAAGATCGAACCCGTGCAGAAAGCAGCCTAAAAGTTTTCAAAGACCCCGGAATTTCCACCGGGGTTTTTTGTTTACTCATAGTGGGATGCGAGGCTCGTTGCAGAACGATTTCGCAAGCGAGCGAAAAATGAGTAAATTCGCATCAACCGACACTTTATCAACTTTTTAGGCTTTCACAAATTAACTTTTTAGACCATTGACTTTTCAGGATTTTGGCTTCAATAGCAGCCTTATGGACGGCCTTTCGGCGATGGGTTACTCCAAACCCACCCCTATTCAGGAACAGGCTATTCCCGTCATTCAGGCAGGCCACGACGTGGTTGCATGCGCCCAAACGGGCACAGGCAAGACAGCTGCATATATACTTCCCGTTATCAACCGGATACCTGATGCACCACATCGTCATCTGAATACGCTCGTAATTGCTCCCACCCGTGAACTCGCGCAGCAGATAGATCAGCAGATCGAGGGCTTCGCCTATTTTTCAGGCATCAGTTCCATCCCGATCTACGGTGGCGGAGACGGCGCAACCTGGGATGTTCAAAAGAAAGCTCTTGAACAAGGTGCCGATATCGTGATCGCCACCCCGGGCCGACTCATAGCACTGTTAGCTTCGGGAACAATCAAATTTGATCACCTCCAGCACCTCATCCTTGATGAAGCTGACCGGATGTTGGACATGGGCTTCTACGATGACATCATCAAGATCATCAACTATCTGCCGAAAGAACGACAGACCCTGCTATTCTCGGCGACTATGCCACCGAAAATCCGGACGCTTGCAAACAAGATATTGCGGGAGCCTAAGGAGATCAGCATAGCTATTGCAAAACCGGCTGCCGGAATTGTGCAGCAGGCTTATGTAGTTCACGACTCGCAAAAAGGCGAAGTGCTAAAACATATCATGAAAACGACCCCCTGGAACAGCATGATCATCTTTGCGTCTACCAAGGAGGTTGTAAAGAAACTTGATGCTGCATTTCGTCGCGGGGGCTTACCGGCACGCGCGTTTCATTCCGATCTTGAGCAGCAGGAGCGCGAAGAACTCCTTCGGGCATTCAAAAACAAACAAGTCAATATTCTGATTGGAACAGACGTGTTGTCCCGGGGAATCGACGTGGAGGGAATCAGCCTCGTTATCAACTTTGACGTTCCGCCCGATCCCGAAGATTACGTCCACAGAATAGGACGAACTGCACGTGCTGAGACGACGGGTACTGCAGTAACGCTTATCAATGAAAAGGACCAGCGTAAGTTCCATTCAATCGAAAGGCTGATTGGCACGACTATCGAGAAGATGCCCCTTCCGGAGAACGTGGGCGAAGGGCCGGTGTATCAGCCGCAAGTCAGAAGCAAAAGTGGTTTCCGAAGCCGGAACAAAAGGCCATTCAAAAAAGCAAGACGGACCTGAGTATCGTGTTACTGCTTCTTTAGTATCGTCAGGACTTCGTTCAACTTAAGCAAAGCCTCCACAGGGCTGATCGTATTGATATCGATCTTGCTCAACATTTCTTCCATCGCTTTATAACGCGGGTCTGCTTCGAACAGACTCATCTGCGGCATAGGTCGCGGGACCTCCTGCAACTTCTTCCGATTCTCGTTCTTGTGTTTGTCCTTCTCGAGGAAGTGAAGGATTTCATTCGCGCGGAACACAACGCGGTTCGGCATTCCCGCGATTTGTGCGACATGAATACCGAAACTGTGTTCGCTGCCTCCGGGTTTGAGTTTGCGCATGAAGATTATCTTGTCTCCCACTTCCTTCACGGAAACGTTGAAGTTTTTCACACGCGGCAAATCCTCTTCAAGTTGATTTAATTCGTGGTAATGCGTCGCGAACAACGTCTTCGGTTTGAAATCCTTATGATTATGCAGGTGTTCGACAATTGCCCACGCGATTGAGACACCATCGTATGTACTCGTTCCCCGCCCAATCTCGTCCATCAGAATAAGACTGCGATGACTCAGGTTGTTGAGGATGCTTGCGGTTTCAGTCATCTCAACCATAAACGTCGATTCACCACGTGAGAGGTTATCTGAAGCACCGACGCGGGTGAAAACCTTGTCAACGATACCGATAGACGCCGCATCAGCAGGAACAAAGCTGCCGATCTGGGCCAGGAGCACGATCAAGGCGGTTTGACGCAGCAATGCTGATTTACCAGCCATGTTCGGACCCGTGATTACAAGCACCTGCTGTTTTTCGCTATCGAGGTAGATATCATTCGGAATGTACGACTCACCCGGAGGAAGTTGTTTTTCAATTACAGGGTGACGTCCTGCCTTGACGTCAATAACGAGAGAATCATTAATCTTAGGTTTTACGTACCGGTTTGCACGGGCAACGCAGGCGAATGAAAGCAAACAGTCAAGGTGTGCGATCACTTTTGCGTTTTGCTGAATCTGAGGGATATATTCTGCCGCTGCATTCACCAATGCCTGGAAGATTCGTTGTTCAATTACGACTAGTTTCTCCTCGGCATGGAGGATCTTTTCTTCGTAAACTTTCAGCTCTTCGGTGATATAGCGTTCCGCGTTGACCAGTGTTTGTTTACGAATCCAGTCGGACGGGACTTTGTCTTTGTTCGCGTTGCTTACTTCGAGATAATAGCCGAATACTTTATTGTAGGATATCTTCAGTGACCCGATGCCGGTCCTTTCAATTTCGCGCTTTTGAATCTGAAGCAGATAGTCCTTTCCGGAAAACGCGATCTTCTGTAGTTCATCAAGTTCTGAGTCAATACCGGGTTTTATTAGTCCACCCTGATTGGAAAGGATAGAAACATCCTCGCGCAACTCGGCCTCAATTTTTGAAACGAGAAACTCACATGGATGAAGTTGATCCGCAAGTTTCTGAAGAACACGCGAAGGGTGTTTTGCAAGAATTGACCGCACGGGTTCTATGCACTTCAAAGACTTCTTCAGTTGAAGTAGTTCCCGCGGATTAATCCGGTTTACCGCCACCTTTGAAATCAGCCGTTCAAGATCTGAAATGTGCTTCAGCGATTCGAGTAACTCATCGGCAAGCTCGGGCTCTCTGAAGAACGCGTCGACTACTTCAAGGCGTTCGTCGATAGCGGCCCTGTCTTTAAGGGGAAGGATAATCCACTTTCGAAGTTGACGCGAACCCATCGGTGTTACGGTCCGATCGAGAACATCGATCAGGGGCACACCACCGTCGTGCTGACTGTAGACCAGTTCGAGATTACGAATCGTGAACTTGTCAAGCCATACGAACTTCTCTTCATCAATCCGCGAAAGCGATGAAATGTGGGAAGTATCCTTGTGTTCGGTTTCCTCGAGGTAATGAATGATTGCTCCGGCGGCAATGATTGCTTCTCCGAGGTCTTCGATTCCGAATCCTTTTAATGTAGTGGTCTTGAACTGATTAATCAGACGGTCATATGCGAAGTCGAATCCGTACACCCATTCATCCAATGCGTAGGTGCTGTATTCATTCGCGAACTGTTTCTCAAAAGTCTCCCGCGATGCCTTGCTGTAAATTATTTCGGATGGCGAAAAACCCTGAACAAGTTTCAGAACATAATTTTCCTGACCCTGTGCGGCGTAGAATTCTCCTGTTGAAACATCGAGGAACGCAACACCCCATGAATTCTTTCCCGCGAAAATGCTGGCGAGAAAATTGTTTTGCTTTTTCTCAAGTACGTTGTCATTGAACGCGAGACCAGGCGTGACAAGTTCGGTAACGCCGCGTTTGACGATCCCCTTTACGAACTTTGGATCTTCAAGCTGATCACAAATCGCAACCCGGTGACCGGCGCGCACGAGTTTTGGGAGGTATGTATCGAGTGAATGATGTGGGAAGCCCGCAAGCTCGATTTCAGAAGCTGATCCCGCGCCGCGTTTTGTGAGTACGATGTCAAGTACTTTGCTCGCAGCCACCGCATCCCTGCCAAAGGTTTCATAAAAATCGCCAACCCGGAAAAGAAGGAGTGCGCCGGGGTACTTCGCCTTGATGGCGTTATACTGTTTCATCAACGGGGTCTCGCTGGTCGTCTTCGCTTCAGCCATAATCAACAAATATAAAAACTCTCCCGTGCTCCGGGCAGGTTGCAACAAAGGAAAAAATCTTTAGACGTTGAAGGCTGTTTTTACGGTTTTTCCGCGACAATCACCCACATCCGGTCACCCTTGATATTTGTCCTGTCGACAAAATTTTCATGTGTTGCAACGATACGGAATCCAGCCGATTTCAAGTCGTGGATGGCATATCTGGATTCAAGTTCGTGCCTGCGGGACTGCTCGTATCGTTCTGCGCCCCGTCGCTCGTCAGCAATAGGTTCGCAGATTACAATTCTTCCACCGGATTTCATGTATGAAAGAACTCTCTTAAGAAAAGGAATTGGATTTTCGATTTCATGAAAAGTGTCAACGATTAGGATTGCGTCTACCGGCGCGGGCAAACGCGGGTCTCCCGCTTCGCCGAGGATAGCCTCCACGTTGTCGACTTTGTGTTCAGCGGCGATTGCCTTCAACTTGTCAAGTTTTCGCTCCGAGATATCCACCGCGTATACGGTGCCGGCGCGCTTTGCAAGCTTCATTGAAAAGTATCCCTCGTGGCAGCCGATGTCTGCGACAACACTGCGTGCATGAAGCTTGAGGAATGCGACGATCTCCTGAGGTCGCTGCCAGGTATCTCGTTCTGCCCAGCTTTTGCGGGAATAAACATCCTTCCAGGGATCTTGCGCCGTAACCTCGAATGCCAGGAATACTATCGCAGCCGCGAGTAGTTTTATCATGACATCAATATGCTGATTATCACGGGAAAACTTAATTAGTTTTATGTTTGCGGCATGAAAAAACTCAAACTCGAAGAATTGGGTCGTATCACTCCCGGGGAATACAAGGAGGTGGGGAAGATTCCCGTTGTCATTGTTCTTGATAATGTGCGTAGTCTTCACAACGTTGGTTCTGCCTTTCGCACGGCCGATGCCTTTCGGGTGGAAAAGATTTACCTGACGGGCATTACGGGAACTCCTCCAAATCGCGAAATTCAGAAAACCGCGCTGGGTGCGACCGAGTCGGTGCCCTGGGAGTATGTGTCAGATCCCGGGGACCTCGTGAGGAAGCTGAAACACGAAGGATATGTGATCGCCTCCGTCGAACAAACCGACGAAAGCGTCCCACTGAACACGTTTTCTCCGGAGTCAGCAAAACGCTACGCACTTGTCTTCGGTAATGAAGTAAACGGTGTCACCGAAGCTGTCATCGACCTTTCGGATACGGCGATTGAAATCCCGCAAATGGGATCGAAACATTCACTGAATGTATCGGTCTGCCTGGGCATTGTGGTGTGGCACTTTTTCAATAGCGTGAGATTGAATCCATAATTCGCGCTCTCGGAAAAAATTACAACCTTTGCAGCAAAAACAGCGAAACGTGTCAGACCGGTATAACAAGCGTGGTGTATCTGCTTCCAAGGAAGATGTGCATCAGGCCATAAGCAAAATCGATAAAGGATTATTTCCCAAGGCGTTCTGTAAAATTGTTCCGGACCACCTTACCGGCGATCCTGAACACTGCATCGTAATGCACGCCGATGGCGCCGGCACAAAATCATCGCTGGCGTACATCTATTGGCGCGAGACCGGCGACCTGTCTGTGTGGAAAGGAATAGCACAAGATGCGATCATCATGAATGTTGACGATCTCCTCTGTGTAGGAGCTACCGGAAACATATTGCTCTCGTCAACCATTGGCCGAAATAAAAATCTGATCCCCGGCGAAGTAATCGCAGCATTGATTAACGGTACAGAAGAAGTATTGGAAATGCTTCGCAAGCATGGTCTCAATATCATGAGCACAGGTGGCGAAACTGCGGATGTTGGTGACCTTGTGAAAACAGTGATCGTCGACAGCACAGTTGTAACGCGGATGAAACGCGCTGACGTCATCGATAACAACAGAATCAGTGCCGGCGATGTAATCGTGGGACTGGCATCATATGGAAAGGCAACGTACGAACCCGAATACAATGGAGGCATGGGAAGTAATGGTCTTACTTCGGCACGTCACGATGTGTTCATGAAGCAATACGCGAGCAAATATCCAGAAACCTATGACAACGCTACGTCACCAGAGCTTGTCTACAGCGGGAACATCAATGTTACGCAGCCGGTACCGGGCGTTGAAGTTGATGCGGGCAAACTTGTTCTTTCGCCAACACGTACGTACGCGCCGGTAATGATCCAGGTGCTGAATGAAATGCGCCAACACATTCACGGCATCGTTCATTGTAGTGGCGGCGCACAAACGAAGGTGATGCACTTCATCGATAACCTTCACGTTGTAAAAGATAATCTGTTCCCGGTCCCGCCTTTGTTCCGGCTTATACAGGAACAGAGTGGCACTGATTGGAAAGAGATGTACAAGGTCTTCAACATGGGGCATCGCCTTGAACTATATCTGCCCGAAAAATACGCTGATCAGGTAATCCGTATCGCGCGCGCTTTCAACATCGACGCACAGGTCATTGGGAGAGTAGAATCATCAGCAACGAAGAAGGTTACAATTCGCAGCGAATCCGGTGAGTTCGTCTACCAATAGGTCTGTTTTTTTCCGGCTTCTGTGAGTCCCTGGCATTTATTCACACAGAATACATAGAAAGCAGAGAAGCCACGGAAGCCTTGAATTCATGTGAAAAACCCACAAAAAAGGCTTGTTCAAAAACATGGCATTCGGTTTGCCACACGTCTGGTCAAGGAGTAAAATCCGAAACCAAAAATGATGGCTTATGAAAAAGGTTAACATCTTCTCACTCATGATCATACTGATGATAGTGGGGGCGTTCACAATGCAGGCGCAGGCCCAGGGTCGTGGAAAAGGAAATAACAAAGGAAAGGGACACGACAAACATACCTATGTTCACGATCGGCATCATCATGATCGTGACCCCCATCATCATCACGCACGCGTCGTGCGACCCGTTTACGCGCATCAGCATAGACACGATTGTGTCCACCATGTTGCTACACATCGACATGAAAGACCTCGCTACGTCTATTATTCTGATTACGGTGTTTATCACGATGTGCAGAGGAATGTATACTTCTCATACAGTGGCCGGAACTGGACCATTAGTGCATCACTACCGGTAGCGTTTCACCGTGTTGATATGCGAAGGGTAAATTCCGTGGCCGTAGACTATTATGCCGATGACTTTGTCGGATACCTTGAGCACGGCCGACCGATATTCGCAGGCGTTTATGTTAGGAGATAATTCGGCAAACTATCAAAATTAAAGGGGTCTTATACGGCCCCTTTTTTATTTATTACGGTCCCGTTGAAAGGCGCGTCTAAGTTTGCGTTCTTGCGGCATGAACAAACGAATCGGCGCCTTTGCAATTTTTCTGACCGGAATATGGGGAGGTTGCAAGCCCGCCAGTGATAAAGTTATGCAAATGCCTCAGGACCCACATTCCTATTCGCGTCCCGTCGACGCCCGAGTCACACACCTGCATTGGAAAGCACACCTCGATTTTGAAAAGCGAACGATCCATGCGACGGCGACATGGGAGATTGAACAATTCAGCGACGCTAATGTCATCATCCTCGACACAAAGGATCTCGTTATCGAGACTGTTTCCGTGGATGACAAACCTACGACCGACTTCGAGTTAGGGAAACGCGATGAGATTCTCGGAACGCCATTGTCAGTTGCGATTGGACCGGACAGTAAGCGCATAGCCATTACGTATTCGACCAGTCCTTCGGCGGAGGCATTACAATGGCTTGAGCCGCCGCAGACTGCGGACAAGCAACATCCGTTTCTCTTCACACAATCACAGGCAATTCTGGCGAGAAGCTGGGTCCCGTGTCAGGACTCTCCCGGTATACGGTTCACGTACGATGCCGAGGTGAGTGGCCCGAAAGAGTTGCTTGTTTTGATGAGTGCCGAGAATCCGTTTACACGGAATGATTCGGGAGCGTATGCGTTTAAGATGGATCAACCTATCCCGTCATATCTCCTTGCGCTCGCCGCCGGTAATCTTCAGTTTCAGGAAATAAGTTCGCGTGCAGGAATTTATGCGGAGCCGTCAATGGTGGGCAAGGCTGCGTGGGAGTTCGCCGATCTTGAAAAAATGATTGCGGCTGCAGAGGCGCTTTACGGTCCGTATCAATGGGAACGCTATGACGTGCTGGTGCTACCCCCCAGTTTCCCGTTCGGAGGAATGGAAAACCCGCGCCTTACTTTTGCGACACCGACTATTCTTTCAGGCGATCGTTCACTAACCTCGCTGATTGCGCACGAACTTGCGCATAGCTGGTCCGGTAACCTGGTAACGAACGCAACGTGGAACGACTTCTGGTTAAATGAAGGCTTTACTGTCTATTTCGAACACCGTATCATGGAAGCGCTTTACGGAAAGGGCTATTCAGAGATGCTTGCAAGTCTTGCACTTCAGGATTTGAAGGAAACGATAACAGACCTGGAACAACAGGGGCTTCCTCAGGACACAAAACTTAAACTCGCACTGGATGGCCGAAACCCCGATGATGGAGTTACGGATATTGCGTACAACAAGGGATACTTTTTCCTGCGCAATCTTGAAGAGGATTACGGACGCGACAAGTTTGATCAGTTTCTCACGGCCTACTTCTCAGGACAGGCGTTCACGTCGGTGAATACGGATGACTTCATTGGGTTCATCAAGAGTTTCTACAGAGAACGTTTCAAGATAACCATTCCGGATAGTGACCTTTCCGCGTGGATCTTTACGGAGGGCTTGCCTCAGAACCATCCTGTTCCTTCTACGGAAAGATTTACAGAGGTTGAAAGAGTGATCAAAAGCTGGCAGGATAATCCGACTCATTCATTCCCCGTTACGGATTCGTGGTCGACACATGAATGGCTGCATTTCCTGAAGAATGTTCCGCCCACACTTTCTATCGGGCAGATGCGCAGCCTTGATGAGCTCGGGGATTTTACGGCATCGGAGAATGCTGAGATACTCACTCAATGGCTGGTACTGGCTGTGCGCAATCAGTACGTACCCGCCTATGCGAAGCTGGAAACATTCCTCGTCTCAACAGGGCGGAGAAAGTTTCTCGTTCCCGTATATGCCGAGTTGGCGAAAACTCCGGAGGGACTGAAGCGCGCCCGCGATATTTATGCAAAGGCCCGGCCGAACTATCATTTTGTTGCGACGAATACGTTTGACAAGATGTTAAAGTAATTTCCCTCAGTATGTTTGCCCGCTCTTGTCGGGGTACCCACTATGATCGTGTATATGATCCGTTGAGGCAGCGTACGATGCAGAACTTTTTTTATTGAGCGAGTTTACATATCGCAGGTATGCCTGTAGGGCAGCGGTATTTGCGTTTGGCAGCGCCAGGGCTTTTGCGCGTTGCTGATAATATTCCTTTTGATGCGGATCGCGAAGCGTTTGTGATGCCATATTGATGCTTCCCTGAACGTCTCGCGTGTTTGTCGTTGAGCTGCGATTTGTTTGCGTGGATCCGGCTTTCGGGGCGCGGCTTGCGATCGTTTTGCCGCGTAATTACCTAAACACGATGAAGTCGCGATTTGTCCGCGCATGCCGAGGGTGATGTCGTTGTGTGATACAATGGCCATGACGTTGGGATTTTTTCTTCTGTTCACGTTCGGCTTGCGGGTCATCGGGCTCAATGGCGAGGCTTTTTTTTTGGCGAACTGTTGTTGGCGCGCGCCCGCGGGTAAGAAACTTTTGACGTTCCAACAACGAACCTTCCTGAATCTTAAGCGTATCCTACCTGCATTGTCCACTCTCTGTCCGCTCTTCCTCCACTCATCTGATATTGAATTGAACCGGAAACGATTTCGGCATTTATGCTTCGTCAATTCAAGATATTTTTTCCGGGGGAGGCAACCACCCGAGGAGTATCCGTGTCTATCTCTATGAAATGAAAACCCTCGAGTTTAATAAGAAGTTGTTTCTGCTCTTTGTGGGCATACTGGTTGCGGGCCTGATCTGCTTAAGCACAGGCTTGTTCGGGATGGGATAGAGATTTTTTCAGAACCGGACCCGGATATCGTCTTTATAATCGATCGGGACGGAAAAGGGAACCCCCTTGTACGAAAGTCGGATTGATCCTTTGTAGCGAACCTCGAATTTTTTTCCGCCAATCACACCCCATAAAGTCTCCAGCGTTCCGAGTTCCTTCATGGCAAGGTTCACCTGAAGCGGAATCGTGAATTCCGCCTGGGCTGGTATTTTCTCGTTGTATGATTCCTTCACATTCGCGGCCTTTTTGCCGTTGACGAAAATTTCGATATCGATCTTTTTCAGTTTTCCACGCATCTTGTTTGGATTGTAGAATACCGCATTGGCTTTCAATGTCGGATCGGTTGTAGCATCTACTACCACGTCCCGAATCGTGCGAAGCTGAATATCTTCCTGTGGCCGTTGGCATCCTGCTACCAGCAAAACGATGGTCAGGCATATGGCAATCAGGTTGAAGATGCGCGAATTCGGAAGCAGTGTTATTTTCATAAAGTTTGATCAAGTTTAGACATTTCCAGCCTGAAAATGTTACACAAACTGAGGGATAAAAACCATCTTTGCCGGCAAGTCCCGTACCAATTCGATGGAGACACAGTTTGAACGTATAGCTGATGGCCTGGCGGGGCCGGGCTTCGCGGTTTGCGACGACTTTCTAAGCCCGGAGGAGGCCCACGCGATCCTGAACCTCGATTACTTCAGAAAAGGTTTTGAAGCGTTCCAAAAGGCAGGAATCGGCAAGAGACAGGATCTTCAGATCAACGAAGGAATCCGTGGTGATTATATCCACTGGCTGGACAAAACCACAGCACCCGACGCCGCCAAAATCTATCTCGACCGGTTGTCACAACTGATCGACTACGTAAACCGGTCGCTATATCTCAGCCTGAAGGATTATGAAGTGCATCTTACCGTATACCCACCCGGCTCATTTTACAAGCGACATCTTGATCAGTTCAGGTCTGACGATCACAGGAAGTTGTCTGTGATTTGTTATCTCAATGCAGACTGGAAGGAAGAATACGGAGGCCAGCTAAGGATGTACACCGAATCAGGGCCGTTGGATATCCAGCCGTTGTTGGGACGTCTCGTTTGTTTTCGCAGTGATCAGATTGAACATGAAGTTTTGCCTGCGGCGCGCGATCGCCGAAGTATCACGGGATGGATACTGGATCAGTATGCAGACCTGAGACATTTGTAATCGGAAACACATCCACTTGTGGAGCTGCGCCTAACATACGTTGGGCTTATCACCGCGAATATCTTAACCTGCGACAGAGAAAATTTCGCGAACGTGTGCTTTTCGCTTCGCCGTTAGGTATAAGAATGTAACTTTATCGCCCAAATTATCAGTCGATGAAGAAATACTTCCTCAAGCTCTATCAGTACAACGAATGGGCTAACAACCGCGTGATTGATTGCCTCAATAAACAAAACATTTCAGACGAAAAGATACTTACATTAATGGGGCACATCGTTGCTGCGCAGTTTTTGTGGTTCAACCGGATCAACGGTTTACCTCCTGCCGATGTGAAGCTTTGGGGCGAGTACAAGCTTGACAAATTGAATGACATGGTAAAGCAGGCCAACAGCATGTGGCTTGAGTTCGTACAAAGTCAGGAAAGTTTTGACCGCGAGCTAACGTATAGGAACTACGTTGGTGATCCGTACACGAACAACGTTGAAGCGATCATGATGCATCTCGTAAACCACTGCAGCTATCACCGTGCACAGATAGCCATGTTGTTGCGTCAGAAAGGCTTCGAGCCGGTTAACACCGACTTCATCACCTATGATCGCGTGCTTCGCGGTCAGTGGAAGGACTGACAGACCGTCCTTTTTCCATCAGTCACCATCCGGGGCCACGCGGCATTCCGCCCGTTGGACTTTATTCCAAAAAAGCGTACATTATTTCATGTGTGCCGACTGGCCACTTTGCCAACTAAACCCTGAACCCGTATGATACGCACGACTCTGCTTCTATGCTTCTGTACGTCCTTTGTGTTCGCACAGGACGACATAACCCTTTGCCATACATCGGCCACTGAAAAGTTTGCATTGTTCGCATCGAGCGCCGACTTCCGCGCCTCACACCAAACACCGCGTGTCTACACACACGCGAGTCAGCACGGCGGGAAATCAATCTCATTCAAATGTTCCGATGGAAGCGATGCGCAGGGGTACTTTATTCCTGCGAAGAACAAGACCGACAACTGGCTGTTTGTCTTTCAGGAATGGTGGGGCCTCAACGACAATATCAAACGTCACGCCGAAGAATTGTATAAGTCACTTGGCAACGTAAACGTACTTGCGCTGGATATGTATGATGGCAAAGCGACCGATGACAGGGAAGCAGCTGCGAAACTAATGCAAGGCTTCACGCAGGAAAGAGGCGATATGATCGTCAAGGGTGCGCTGAAGTACGCAGGCGACAAAGCCAAAGTTGCCACGATAGGATGGTGCTTTGGTGGCGGGCAGTCTCTTCAGGCAACGCTTACGGCGGGGAAACAGGCTGCGGGTTGCGTGATCTACTACGGAATGCCTGTTGAAGATGTGAACATCCTGAAGACCTTACACGCCGACGTGTTGGGAATTTTTGCTGGTCGGGAAAAGCGGATCAGCCCCGAAGTTGTGAAGCGATTTGAGGAAAACATGCAGAAAGCCGGAAAGAACCTCACGGTAAAGAGCTACGACGCCGAACATGGCTTCGCGAACCCAAGCAACACGATTTACGACAAGGAAGCAACTGAGGATGCGTATAAGCTCACCGTTGAATTCCTGCGAAGCAGATTACGCTAGGCGCAATATCAGTCTTCCCACACGACCGGCTCCGGGTGTGAATACCAGTTCAGAAATTCGGGGAGGAATCGCCTTTCGAGTTCCGACCGTTTTAGTTTTAAAGACGGTGTAAGCAGGCCATTTTCCATCGTCCAGGCTTCGCGCATAATGACAATTTTCTCGACCCGTTCGTAGGGTTCGAGTCGTGGGTTGAGCGTTGTTCGTGTGCGTTCAAGACTGGATGCTACATCCTTTGCGCTCTTCGTCCTTCCCGTTGCTGAAAGATTTACAAGTGCCACCGGCTGGGGCAGTCCACTCCCGACAACGCATACCTGTTCAATATCGGTGTTCGAAAGTAGTTCCAGTTCGATGGGAGCCGGAGCAATGTATTTTCCCTTATCCGTTTTGAATTGATCCTTGACCCGACCGGTGATGGTGAGGTAGCCATCAGTATCAACGACGCCTTTGTCGCCGGTGCGGAAGAATCCATCGGAGGTGAACACCTTCCTTGTTGTCTCATCATCCTTGAAGTAGCCTTTCATCAGGGCTTTGTGGCGTATCTGGATTTCGCCATCTTCGCTAAGCCGGACCTCGCAACCAGGCCACGCAAGCCCTACACTACCACGTTTGATACCGCGATAATTCGCATGCGACAGCGCGCCGTTTTCCGTCATGCCGTACATTTCAGAGATCTCGATACCGAGATTGTGAAACCACTCAAGCAAACTCAACGGACTCGGTGCAGCACCCGTGACGATGATGCGACATCTGGCAAAACCAAGCTTTTTCCGAATAGACTTCTTTACAATTTTATTAACGATCGGAATCGAGAGTAGTCTCTTCAGTTTCTTCTCCGGCATCTTTGAAACAATGCCTTCCTGGAATTTTGTGTAAATCCTCGGCACGCCTCCGAATATCGTGGGCTGTTCGTGTTGCAGGTTTTCTGAAAACTTTTCCAGCGACTCTGAGAATGAAATCGAACTTCCTGCGCGAAACGCTACCATTTCCATCAGCGCGCGTTCAGCTATGTGACTTAAGGGAAGGTAGGAGAAGTAGCTGTCGGTGTCAGTGACACCCATGTGCGTTGAGACCTGATCTGCAACAAAGGCGAACGCACCATGCGAAAGCAAAACGCCTTTGGGTGTTCCCGTTGTTCCGGAGCTGTACATGATCGTCGCTACCGAATCAGCATCGGGAAGGCGTTCATCAATTGGTTCGTACGATGCAATGATGTCATCCCAAATTAAACCCTCCATGATTCCGTACTGTTGAAAGCTGATCTTCAGCAAATGGTCGGGAATCCCGGGACGCTGTTTATCAAAAGCGTCAAGTTTGCCAAGCAGTATCGCGCGCGATTCACTGTGCGTTATGATATCGTGAATCCCTTCTGCAGAAAGCGTGGGGTAAATCGGAACGCTAATGTTGTCCGAGAACATAATCGCGAGGTCGGCGATTAACCAGTGCGCGCAGTTCTTGGAAAGAATTGCGATGTGCGACCGCGGCGGCAAATTAGTGCGTAAAGCTGCTGCAAGCCGGCGTGCCTGGCGACCAGCCTCGGCAAAAGTGAACGTATGCCATCTGCCTTCGATTGGCTGACGGAGAAAAATCCTCTCGGGCGTGGTTTTTTCCCAATGGAGAAAGTGCGAGAGCGGAGTCTGGTCGTTCAAGTTTAGGTTGGGCTTAATTGTGTGCTATCCTGAGCGCGCGTAACTTCAGGGCGTACCTGAATTCACCGCAATCCGCGAACTGAATCGCGGGCTCTAAAAATAACAATTTTGGTAATCTTTATTTGGCAGGAGATGGTTTTTAGGACTTCTTTTCCAATTTTGTGACCATGAGTAAACCGCAGAAAAGACTCTTCCTGCTCGACGCTTACGCATTGATCTACCGCGCGCATTTTGCATTCACGAAGACGCCACGAATCAACTCCAAAGGTCACAACACTTCAGTGCCGTTTGGTTTTACGAACACGCTGATGGAAGTCCTGCAGAAACAGGCTCCGACTCACGTCGGCATTGCATTCGACAGCCCGGGAAGGACTTTCCGCGATGAGATTTTTGCCGAGTACAAAGCGACGAGGCAGGAAATGCCGGAGGATATCAGGTATGGTATACCTAAAGTCAAGGAGATAATCCGCGGGTTCAACATTCCGATTCTTGAACTTGAAGGTTATGAAGCTGATGACATTATAGGGACGGTCTCGCGTCAGGCATGCACGCAGGGTTTCGAAGTTTATATGATGACTCCGGACAAGGACTTCGGTCAGCTCGTGAATGAATGTGTCTTCCTTTACAAGCCTGCGTACATGGGCAACGCGGTAGATATACTCGGACCGAAGGAAGTTTGTGAAAAGTGGGATATCGAGAATGTTGATCAGGTCGTCGACATCCTTGGTTTGCAGGGCGATACATCCGATAACATTCCGGGTGTTCCTGGTGTCGGCCCAAAAACAGCCTCTGCCCTTTTGAAAGCTTACGGAAGCGTTGAAAACATTGTGGCGCACGCTTCCGAACTCAAAGGGAAACAAAAGGAACTTTTCACACAGTACGGAGAGCAGGCTTTGCTTTCAAAAAAGCTTGCGCGGATCGTAACTGATGCGCCGATTGAATTTGTCGAGGACGAGCTTGTGTATCGTGGCCCTGACAAGGAAATCCTGAAGCCGATTTTTGATGAGCTTGAATTCAAGACGATTGCAGCGCGCGCATTTGGAGAACAGACCACAGCAGCACCGCGGCCTGGAACATCGCAACTCTCCATGTTTGAGACAGCGGCAAGTATTTCCGCGGAGACTGAGATTGATCGCAAGGCGCTCACACGTACTGATGTGCAGTTCAACGTGGTCGGTGACCGCGCTGCCTGTGAGGCATTGCTCGTCAAACTCATGGAGCAACCTGTAATATCAGTTCAATACATTTTCGAAGGGACGTCTCCGGTAGACAGCCAGCTCAAGGCAATGGCCCTTTCCTATCGGGAAAATGAAGCTTATTACATACCTCTTGCAGTCAATGATGCCGAAGGTATGCTTGAAGCACTCAGGCCTGCATTTGAAGCGGAGAATATTGCCAAAGCCGGACACAATCTGAAAGCTATTGTGCAATTGCTGAAGAGACGCGGTATCGCGATGAAGGGCGAATTTTTCGATAACATGCTGGCTCACTACCTCATCGAACCTGAAGCGGCTCACGATCAGCACGTTCTTGCTTTACAATACCTGGGTTATGAGCTGCTGCCGGACAATCACCCTGACCTCAGGGAATTGCTTTGCGAACGTGCAGGTATAAATCTGCAGCTGCGAAATAAACTTATCACTGAGCTCGAATCAAGAAGGCATATGAAGCTCATGAGCGAAACCGAGATGCCGCTTCTGAAGGTGCTTGCAGAGATGGAATTCGAAGGTGTTAAGGTTGATACTGAGGTATTGGAAAAACTTTCGGAAGAACTCCGGAGCGAGACCGAAATTGTTCAGCGCGAGATTTATGAAATAGCGGGTACTGAATTCAATATCGGATCGCCAAAACAATTGGGTGAAGTATTGTTCGAAAAAATGAAACTTGGTGACAAACCGAAGAAAACCAAGTCAGGACAATATGCAACGGGTGAAGAAATCCTGCTGGCGCTCACATCCAAACATGAGATTGCAAGAAAAATACTTGACTACAGGGTTTATGAGAAGCTGCGTTCAACGTATGTCGATGCGTTGCCGAAGATGATCAGCAAAACAGATGGGCGTATTCACACGGACTATCGTCAGGCGGTAGCTGCCACGGGAAGGCTGAGTTCGAATAACCCAAACCTTCAGAACATCCCGATACGTACTGCAAAGGGGAAACAAATTCGCAAGGCATTCGTACCCCGCAGTGGTGAGTATCTGTTTATGTCTGCTGACTATTCACAGATTGAGTTGCGTATAGCCGCATCGTTCGCGAAAGACGAAACGATGATCGAAGCGTTTCGCGCAAAGCGGGATATTCACACGACAACGGCTGCGAAAGTCTTCGGAGTAAAACTTGAAGACGTAACTGCGGACATGAGGCGGAAGGCTAAAGAAGTAAACTTCGGCATTCTTTACGGCAGTACGGCGTTTGGATTATCGCAAAATCTTGGGATCTCGAGAAGTGAAGCTTCGGAAATCATAAAGGCATATTTCAACGAGTTTCCTGCCATCAAGCGCTATATGGACGATTCGATAAACAGTGCCCGTGAAACCGAGTTTGTCGAAACCATACTGGGAAGACGACGGTACCTGCGCGATATTAATTCACGAAACATAACCACGCGTGGATTTGCTGAGCGAAACGCCATCAATGCGCCGATACAGGGAACAGCTGCGGACATTATCAAAATTGCAATGATCAATATCCATCACTGGCTGAAGAAAAATGACATGAAGACGAAGATGATCATGCAGGTCCACGATGAACTTGTTTTTGATCTGCATCGGGATGAAGTGGAGCAGGTGAAGCAACAGGTGTCTTACCTGATGAAACACGCTGTTAACCTGGAGGTGCCCATGGAGGTGGAAGTTGGAATCGCTGACAATTGGCTGGATGCACATTAATTCCGATCGATGAATACAGTTCCGACCATTACTGAAATAGAGTTTGCGCATGAAAGGATTCGTCCACATGTGCATGAGACTCCTGTTCACACATCGCGAAGCATAAGTGACATTGCGGGGTGCGAGTTGTTTTTCAAATGCGAAAATTTCCAAAAAGGGGGCGCTTTCAAGGCACGTGGTGCAATGAATGCAGCGTTGTCGCTTTCGCAAAGTGCGCGTGCCAACGGCATAGCTACACACTCATCGGGGAACCATGCGCAGGCTGTGGCCCGGGCGGCGCAGATACTTGGCATTAGCTCATACGTTGTAATGCCGAGGACCGCGGCCGAAATCAAAAAGAAAGGTGTGTTGGCCTACGGCGGAAAGATCTTTGAATGTGATCCGACCCTTGCGGCGCGAGAACGAACCCTCGCGGCAGTTATCATGAAGACGAAGGCGACTGAAGTACATCCTTTCAATAACTACGACGTTATCGCCGGACAGGCAACAGCAGCGAAGGAACTCATACAGTCAGTGCCTCATCTTGATGCGATTATTGCCCCCGTTGGCGGTGGTGGCCTGCTTAGCGGTACCGCGCTGGCAGCGAAATACTATTCGCCATATACTGTTGTTTATGGAGGTGAACCCGAAGGTGCTGACGATGCGTATCGCGCCATGCAATCCGGAAAGATCGAAGTATCTCAGGCAAACTCAGTCGCTGACGGACTACTTACGTCACTGGGAACGCGGACTTTCCCAATCATACGGCAGAATGTACGCGAGATAATCACTGTATCGGACAAACAGATCATTGAAGCAATGCAATTGATCTGGGAGCGTATGAAAATTATCGTTGAACCATCATGCGCCGTGCCACTCGCAGCAGTGCTGAGGAAGGCTGAAAACTTTCAGGGAAAGAGAGTTGGCGTGATCCTCACGGGCGGCAACATCGATCTCCCCCGCGCGTTTCATTTGTTCAACACGAACTGGAATTAAAAAAAAGGCTGCCGGTTTCGCGACAGCCCCTCTTAATCTCGTTTAAGATTAACTTACTTGCTCTTCTTGAACTGATCGAATCGTGATTCCGTGTCGCGCTTAGGGAAGGCGTTGTTTGATGCTTCAATGTCGGCCATGTCGCGGTTAGGATCTATCACCACGCTGGCAACCTCTTTTTCCTTTACGAACACTTTCGTTACCTGGCTTTCATTTGTTCTCCAGATTTCGGCCGGGATCGTTTCGATTTCTTTCGATCCGTCAGCGTAAGTCCATTCGATGACAAGCGGAGTTACCAGTCCACCGACATTTTTAAGCGTGAGTTCATAAAGATTTTTGCCGGCAAGTTCTTTGCGGATAGCGTTATCGTCGACGCGGTTTCTGAATTCACCGTAATAGTTTGCCGGGGTATTTGTCAATGTGAATTCGGTCGGGCCGTTTGAGAAGTCGTTACCTTTTCCCTGGCCTTGACTTTCACCGGGACCTGCAATCGCGCCTTGTTTCACTTTGAGGCGTTTCTTTTCGAGCTCCGGTTTCTCTTCCCTGAGGCGGAACCACTTTACTTCAGCGAGGTCGACGTCAACGTGATCGGTACCAAAGAACCAGCCTCTCCAGAACCAGTCGAGGTCAACACCCGATGCGTCTTCCATTGTCCGGAAGAAGTCTGCCGGTTTCGGATGTTTGAATGCCCAGCGTTGTGCATACTCCTTAAATGCCTTGTCAAAGAGTTCGGGACCCATTACCGTTTCGCGAAGTACGGTAAGCGCAGCAGATGGTTTTGTGTATGCGTTGGGTCCGAATTCGTTCGGGCGGATGTTATCCGACATCGACATGATCGGCCGCATCTGGCTCTTGTCGCCTTTCATGAAAGGAATGATCCCCTGAGGAGTTCCGCGATCACCGTGAAGATCAGGGTACCGGGTGCGCATCGTTTCTTTTTCAAGAAAGGTGTTGAGCCCTTCATCCATCCATGACCACTGGCGCTCATCGGAGTTAACGATCATCGGGAAGAAGTTGTGACCAACTTCATGTACGATAACCATGACCATACTGTACAGCGTCTGTTTTGAGTAAGTGCCATCAGGGTTTGGCCTTCCGCCGTTGAAGCAGATCATCGGATATTCCATTCCCTGTTCGGCGGTGTGAACCGAATATGCAACCGGATAAGGGTAGTCAAATGTTCTTTCAGAATACACTTCGAGGGCGTTCTTGATTGCTTTGGTAGAATGCTCTGCCCATAGGGGATTACCTTCCTTCGGATACAACGACATGGCCAGTGGTGTTTTGTCATTGAGTTTCACCGCCTGTGCATCCCAGATAAATTTTCTCGATGTTGCGAATGCAAAGTCGCGCACGTTTTCGGCATAGAACTCCCAGGTGCTCTTCTTTGCTGAACGAGTTTTCTCTTTTTTGATTGCCTCGTCTTCTGTTACGATGAAGACCGGTTTGTCGTACGTCTTTTTCGCAGTCTCGAGTCGTTCGAACTGTTCTTTGGTCAGGACTTCTTTAGGGTTTTGAATTTCACCTGTTGCGCCCACGATATGGTCGGAAGGAACAGTAATTTTCACACGGTAATTTCCGAACGCGAGCGCGAATTCACCCTGACCGAGGAACTGCTTGTTTTGCCAACCCTCGTAGTCGTCGAAAACGCACATGCGCGGAAACCACTGCGCGAACGTGTATACATAGTTGCCGTCTTCTTCAAAATATTCGTAACCACCACGATCCATTATGATCTTGTTACGGTCCTTCTCTTTGAAACTCCAGTCGATTGAGAATACGAATTTCTCACCTGTCTTAAGAGGTGCCGGAAGGTCGATACGCATCATCGTATTGTTTATGACGTGGGGTAGAGCTTTGCCTGCGGCATCGCGTACAGAACTAATTTTGTACCCCCCGTCATAACCGGTCTTGGTTCCGGCCATGTAGTCAAAAAAGCGTGCCGGGATAGAATCCTGAACTTTTCCCGGCTTTGAAGCTGCAGGCAGTCCGTTGGCTGAAAAGTGATTCTGGTCAAGTTGCAGCCACAAATACTTCAATGCCTCCGGTGCGTTGTTGTAATACGTTATTGTTTCCGAACCGGTAAGGATTTGCGTGTTGTCGTCGACTTCAACATTGATAACGTAGTCCGCACGTTGCTGCCAGTACTTTGCCCCGGGCGCACCCGATGCTGAACGATATGAATTGGGAGTCGGGAGTTCCTGCTGAAGCTGTTCAAACTTCCCTTTCCATCCCTGTTGCTGCCCAAACAACGTGACCCCCATACAGGAGGCCAGTATTAATGCGATGGTATGTTTCATTGTTTATTGTTTGATCTGAGGTTGATGAGTTGCGCTTAGTTTGATTTCTTTTTGAAGTCGTCGAATCTGGAGGATTCACTGACTTTCGGGAACACATTGTTTGACGTGTTGATATCCGTTGTCTCTTCCATTGGATCAAGTGTCACCCGGATTACTTCTTTGTCTTTGATGAACACTTTGGTTATCGTGCTTTCGTTAGAGCGCCATATTTCTGCCGGGATGCGGTCGATTTCTTTCGAACCATCCTTAAATGTCCATTCGATAATTACCGGCATGACGAGCCCGCCCTGATTGGAAAGTTTTACCTCGTATAGGTTTTTTCCCTGAAGGTTTTGCGCGATTGCCTTGTCGTCGACGCGGTTGCGGAATTCGCCATAGAATTGCGAAGGTGTCTCAACCACGCTAAATGGCTCCGGCCCGCCATCAAAATTGGTGTAGGTGTTTTTTCCGCCGGCGCGTTCCTGCGCAACGGTAACACGCTTCTCCGGATCTTTCGATGTCTCACGATGTTTGAGCCAGCGAACCTGTTCTAAGGAAATGTCGACACGATCGGTGGTATAGAACCATCCACGCCAGAACCAATCGAGATCTACGGCCGATGCGTCTTCCATCGTCCGGAAGAAGTCAGCGATTTTGGGATGTTTGAACGCCCAACGCTCAGCATAGTCTTTGAAAGCACGGTCAAACAATTCGGGCCCCATAATCGTATTGCGCAGCATGTACAAACCAGTTGCGGCTTTGGCATATTGTTCATTACCCAGGTAGATGACTTGTTCGGGGTTCGTCATCAGCGGTCGCATCATCGTTTGATCTCCTTTCATGAACGGCACGAGTTCACGCGGAATGCCGCGAGTCCATTGGAGATCAGGATAACGCTCCAGTTCAGTAATCAGCTGTACGAAGCTGTTAATACCTTCATCCATCCAGGCCGTCTGACGTTCGTCGCTGTTGATGATCATCGGGAAGAAGTTGTGACCAACTTCGTGGACGATCACACCAATCATCCGCATACGATCCGTTTCAGAGTATTTGCCGTTTTTTGGGCGGCCATAGTTGAAACAAATCATCGGATACTCCATACCGATGGAAGCGGTATGCACGGAGATTGCAACAGGATAGGGATAGTCAATTGTCATTCTTGAGTAAACCTCCAGCGTGTTTTTTACCGCCCTGGTGGATTCGCGTTCCCAGAGCGGATTTCCTTCCTTAGGGTAGAAAGACATGGCGAGCGGAGTGTTCTTTCCGATTTTCACAGCCTGAGCATCCCATATGAACTTCCGCGAAGACGCGAATGCAAAGTCACGTACATTTTCGGCGTGAAACTCCCAGGTGCGAGTTGTATTGCTCTTTGATTTTTCCTTCTTTATGGCTTCCGCTTCAGTGACGATGAACACCGGCTTGTCGTATGTCTGTTTCGCTTTTTCGAAACGTTCGCGTTCGGTCTTACTAAGTACATTGTCAGGATTTTTAAGTACGCCGGTAGCCGCTACGATATGATCGGAAGGGACGGTGATACGAACCTTGTAGTCGCCAAACGGTAACGCGAATTCTCCTCCGCCAAGAAACTGTTTGTTCTGCCAGCCTTCGTAGTCATCGTACACGCACATGCGCGGGAAGAATTGGGCGATGGTGTACAGGTAGTTTCCGTCTTCCGGGAAATACTCCATTCCGCTTCGTTCGCGAAAGAGGTTGCGGTCGTTGATGTTAAATGACCACGCAACACCAAACGAAACCTTTTCCCCGGGCTTAAGTGGTGCCGGTAAATCGACTCGCATCATGGTGTTGTTGATAACAAAAGGCAGCGGCTTTCCTCCGGCATCGGTGACTTGTTTGATCTTGAAGCCACCGTCAAACTTCGAGACGGTCTCAGCGTAGGCCTTGGCAGCCACAGAATCTCTTACGCGGCTTGTCGATGCCGTGGCAAGGGTGTTTTCTTTGGCAAGGATGTTCTGGTCGAGCTGAAGCCATAGGTACTTCAACACGTCAGGGGAATTGTTGTGGTAGGTAATAGTTTCCGATCCGGAGATGGACTGGTTATTGTCGTCGAGCGTAACTTCAATAACGTAGTCTGCTTTTTGCTGCCAATATTCAGGTCCGGGTGCCCCCGATGCGGTACGATATTCATTGGGAGTCGGCAGATCGGTCCCGAGTTGTTCGAACTTGCCGCTCCATTTGGTTGGCGTCTGTTGGCCATTTGCGGCGAGGCAAAAGCAGAGAATAGCTGAAACAAAGACAAAACGAATCATTATACAGATTTGGGTTAATATGAGTTATTCAATCCAAAACGCGGCTTCTTTCATTAGTACCAGAGAAATCCCGGCAACGGCTGAAGAAACAACTATTTTCCAGTCACGGCGGTTTACGCCAAATAAATCGACAAAGATAAAACTGGCGGAAAGAAATATTGCAACAATTATTATCTGGCCAAACTCAATACCGATGTTAAAGGCAAGAAGTTGTGACACGATGCTCCGGTCTTTTCCAAGTATAGCCCGAAAGAAATTCGAGAAACCCATGCCGTGAATCAGACCGAACAACAATGCATAGGCATAATTGAGCTGTATTTTCCGCTGGTGTAAAGAGTCTTCATTTCTGAACAGGTTCGACGCGGCCGTAATAAAAATTGTCAATGGAATCAAAAACTCGACCAGTTCTTCGTTAACCGGAATAACGTTCAGGCTGGCGAGCGCCAGAGTTATGGTATGGCCTACCGTAAATGCGGTGATGAGAATCAGCAGGGGCTTCCAGTCCCGCACAAGGTAAAGGGCACATAACGCGACGATAAAAAGAATGTGGTCATAACCGAATTTGTAATCCAGGATATGATCCCGGCCGTATTCGAAGTAAACCTGAAATTCGCTCATTGGTTAATGAAATAAACTCCAATAATAATTCATTTATTCTATTTACAAGAATACTTACAGGACCGACGGAATTAACTGTTTCGGTACTATTTTTGACCCCGCACAATGGTGTATGATTAACGCGATGAAGTATTTCTTTCTGTTCTGTTCATTCTTTCTTCTGGTTCCCGGTTACGGTTCGGGGTTCCGGCACCCGTTGCACGTTAGCGTGACGGAAATTTTTTACGACGAAAAAGACAAGGCCCTCGAAATCATGATGCGGGTATTCATGGACGACCTGGAACTCGCCTTGCGTAACCGGTTTGACAATCCAACCCTCGATGTTCTTAAGCCGTCCGGCCCGACGCTTGACGAAATGATGACAACCTATGTGGCAGAGCGTTTTAAGATTGCGCTCGACAGCAAGTCACAGAAAGTACGTTATCTTGGTCACGAGGAGGACGGCGAAGCCTTCGTGTTTTTTATCGAAGTCGCCAATGTGAAAAAATGGAAAGGGATCGAAATCACGAACGGAATTCTGACGGACCTTTACGACGACCAGTCTAACCTGGTCCACGTTACCTCCGGCGGAAAAGTAAAAAGTCTTCGACTCACCAAAAGCGATCCCGAAGGTAAATTATCGTTCTAGAAATTGTTAAAGAGCTGCGCCCATTTCATAAAATGAAAAAGAAATCTTACGTTCTTGAAAACACACTGCAATCATGGAAGGCGGCTTGCCTCGTCCTTTTGTTTTTTACGGGGTGTGGCGGGGAAAAAGAGGAAGCTTGCGTAACGGTACCGGATACCCGTAACGTTGAAGTCGAACTTGCAATAGAACATTTCGAAGACAGCATCGCGGCAATTTCGAGCAAGACAGAACTCGTTGATCTATTTACACGTCAACCCGTGTTACGTGATTTCATTTTCCGTCGCCGCGAGTACCCTGACGATTCAGTCTTCATTAAAGAAATCTACAACCGTGTTACGAATCCGCATTTTGACACACTTCTGATCGAAACCAAAAAAATATTCGGTGATGGAAGTTCCTTAAGGGAAGAGTTTGAGATGGCTTTCCGGAATTTGAAGTATCATTTCCCTGACGTGAAGATTCCCAGGATCCAGACCGTCATATCGGGGCTTGATACAGACATTTTTATGTCGGATTCGTTGATCATAGTCGGGCTCGATTACTACCTCGGACAAGAAGGCCGGTATCGCCCAAAACTTTATGAATACCTGTTGCGCAAATACGATCCGGAAGACATTGTTCCGAGTGTGATGCTCGTATATGGTATCGACGAACGCTTTAACAAAACGAACATCAGCGACAAGACGGTGCTTGCCGACATGATCGCTTACGGAAAGTCCTTTTACTTCGCCAAGCGTATGCTACCCTGTGTACCTGACAGTACGTTGATTTCATATACAGGTCAGGAAATAGAGGGGTCGCGCAAGAACCAGGATCTCATCTGGGCGAGGTTTATTGAGAGCGAAGTTTTGTATTCGACCAGTCACGTGGTGAAGAAGGACTACCTGGGGGAACGGCCTGCGACAATCCAGGTCGGCGAAAAATGTCCGGGACGCATCGGCCAGTGGGTCGGGTGGCAAATTGTGGAGAAGTATATGAAGACACACCCTGACATATCGCTTACGCAGTTGATGGAAATGGCCGACGCGCAGCAGCTTTTCCGCGAGTCCCGGTACAAACCCGCGGAGCGCTAACGGTTGCACTCCTCTTAAGGGCCGTACATTCGTGAAATCCTGAATATCATAGCCTTTCTGACGATCTGTTCATATCTTTGGCGCCACCAAAAACACGATAAAGTATGCGCCAAAAAATTGTAGCCGGAAACTGGAAAATGAACAAGACCCTGGAAGAGGCCAACATTCTTGCCTCCGAAGTAACCGGAATGGTTACGGATGAAGTTCGCGGTGATGTAAAGGTTATTTTCTGTGTTCCGTTTCCCTATCTTCTTACGATCAAAAACATTGTTGGTAACAGTTCAAAGATTTTCGTCGGCGCTCAGAATTGCAGCGATCAGGAGTCAGGCGCCTTCACCGGTGAAGTGTCAGCCGTCATGCTCAAGTCGATGGATATTCCTTATGTAATTCTCGGACACAGCGAGCGGAGACAATATTACGGCGAAGACGCAAAGCTTCTCGCGCGTAAAGTAGACGTCGCGTTGAAGCATGGATTGATTCCGATCTTCTGTTGCGGTGAATCTCTTGACGTAAGAGAGGCTAACAAACATGAGCAACTGGTTAAGACGCAGGTGGAGGAAAGCCTTTTTCATCTTGATGAGGCCGCGTTCCGAAAAGTAGTCATCGCGTACGAGCCTGTGTGGGCAATCGGAACCGGAAAGACAGCGACGGCGCAGCAGGCCCAGGATATGCATAAAGTGATTCGCGACCACGTTGCGGCAAAGTATGGAAAGAGCGTAGCGGATGATGTAGCTATTCTCTATGGAGGAAGTGTAAATGCCGGTAACGCGAAAGAACTGTTTGCCTGCCCCGATGTAGATGGTGGATTGGTTGGCGGGGCTTCCCTCAAGTCGCGCGAATTCACTGAAGTGATAAAAGGCGCGGTTTAGTCGCACTCGCAATGTATTACACGTGTCTTAGAGTCACCTGTGATCCCTCGTACACCGAGATCCTGATGGCGGAAGTCGCGCTGGCGGGATTCGACAGTTTTATGGAAACGGAATCCGGTTTTGAAGCCTACGTTGAACTTGAAAAGTTCGATGAGGCTACGCTCGAGGCGATAATTGAACAGTATGCATTACCCGCCCAACTTAACATATCCTACGGGCGAGTTGAGAAACAAAACTGGAATGAAGAGTGGGAGAAAAACTACGAACCGATCAATGTCGAAGGACGATGCCTGATTCGTGCATCGTTTCACAAACCCGATCCTTCGATTCCGTTTGAAGTGGTGATCACACCAAAGATGTCATTCGGCACGGGCCATCACCAGACCACTTATCTTATGGTGAAGAGCCAGCTCGGTATTGATCACACGAACAAACGGGTGATGGATGCGGGATGTGGCACGGCAATACTCTCGATCGTGGCATCGCTCCGCGGTGCGTCTGAGGTGGAGGCATTTGATATTGATGAATGGAGTACTGTCAATGGAAATGAAAATGCCGCCGTTAACAACTGTACGAATATACGCATCCGTCAGGGGCGCATAGAGGAACTCGATCTGAATGGGCAGTTCGATATTGTACTTGCCAATATTAACAAGAATGTGCTGATGGCCGAGGCTGCGATTTACCAACGACACCTGGTCAGCGGAGGCGTGATGTTGTTAAGCGGATTTTACACGGAAGACATTGCGGACCTGCTCAATGAACTTTCTCCTTATGGGCTTGCGGAAGTGTCGCGTGATGAACGCGAAAACTGGGCGGCGCTGTTGTTACGAAAAAATTAGCTTGCTGAGTCGATCCAGGTTGTCACCATTGAAACAAACTCCGCAGGTTTTTCGGCCTGCACCCAGTGACCGGTCTCCATCGTCTGTACCTCGGCATTTGGGAAAACTTCTTTAATGCGGGGAATATCTGAATCAAGGATGTAGCTTGAGCGTGCACCCCTCACGAAAAGCGTTGGCCCTTCAAATGAACCTTCGTTGATGAGATTTACACCCACATTACTGAGTTTTTCGCGGATAACAGGCAGGTTCATCTTCCAGGAAAAACCACCTTCCGGCTTCCGTTGAAGATTCTTGAGCAGAAACTGCCTCGTGCCGAGGTCTGACACGTAATCGGCGAGTATGTCTTCGGCCTCTTTTCGCGAGGACAGTTTGTCCACGGGTATTGCGGCAAGACCATCAGCGATAACGTAATGTTCAAGATCGTATGAACGCGGGGCAATGTCGACGATAATAAGTTTGTCGACTGCATCGGGGTGGGTGATGGCGAAATTCATCGCCGCCTTTCCGCCCATCGAATGGCCAATGACAATCGCACCTTTCAGATCGTGATCACGAAAGAATTTATCCAGGTCATCGACCATGCTCCCATAATCGAAGGCGTCATCGTGAGGTGAAAGCCCGTGGTTGCGCAAGTCAACAGTGAAGACGTGATAATCTGTGGCGAACAGTTTTGCTTGTGTAAGCCAGTTGTCGGACGATCCGAATAATCCGTGAAGGATTACCATAGGCCGGCCGTTGCCGTATTTTCTGAAGTGTAACTTCATTTCTTGCGTGCTGCTATTCTTCGCAAAATGATCCTTTTGCGATATAAAGATTTTTTTGTTGGACCTCAACCAAACCGGCTTCAACAGCGGGATCTGAATTCATGAGGTCGGCGTCCACTTCCCCTTTCAGGATAAGAATTCCACCGTCGCGGGGACCAAATATTGATTCAGAGACGACGTTGCCGCCCTGGACAATTTCGCGAAGAAACCTGTCGTGTGAATCGATCAGTTCAGATTGTCTGGCGACGGTAAACTTGCTGGCCACAGCATCGAATCGGAAAAATGTGTAAGTAGTCATTTCATAGTTGTCGCCGACTGGGCAGACGCCGCCAACACGGGGTTGAAACGGAAGTATTTCGATGCGCCAGCGTTGAGCTTTCACACCGGGATCGGTGCTGATCCATTCTTCAACTTCCTTTGCCGATCCGCTGTTCATGATAAAAATTCCGCCACCGCCATGGAACGGACCTGCCGCCAGCAGTTTGTTTTCCTTTGCGAGCCGCGCCATATTGGCCATGTGGCCGTCCATGATAGTTTTGGCTTCTTCCTGCGAAAGCTTTTCACTATCCGGTTTCGAGTTCAGGAATACGATCATATATTTCTTCTCCTGTGCGAAGGCGGTAACCGTGGCAAAGAGCAGGGTGAGGGCAATAAGTCTTGTAGTCATATAGTATCAGGCATTTTGAACTTCTTTGTTTGGCGAAGGAGCAGCCACCGTTTTTGGTTCGCTCTTTCGGCTTACCATGAGGATACCGGCGAGGATCATGATGGTCCCGGCAATTTGCAAAACCAAAATCGGTTCTCCTAATACGAAATAAGCCTGCAGGATGGTTGAAATCGGTCCGACGCTGCCCACAATCGCCGCGTTCCCTGACCCGATTCGGTTGATGCCTATCGAAACCAGGTATGACGGTATTACGGTACTCACAACAGCCATTATCACGGAGTAGAAGTATATACGCGGCTCGAGTTCGAAAAGCGATTCCTTACCAACGATAAGGTAATGAATGATAACGGCTGCGCATGCAAAGCACATGGCATAGCTGTTGAATTTGGACGCACCGATATAAGGGATGAGCCGGCCACTTCCCACTATGTAGACCGCGAACGTGATGGCGCAGCAAAAAATCAATGTGGCGCCTAGTGCAAACGTTGGACCCGGGGTTACGAATTCAATTTCACCCCAGAATGCGATGACGAGTCCGGCATAGGTGAGCAATATTGCCAGCCACTGTTGCCGGGATACTTTTGTTTTAAAGATTACAGCCGAAATCAGCAGTACGAGTGTTGGATAGATAAAAAGGATAAGGCGTTCAATCCCTGCCGAGACGTATTGGAGTCCGAGGAAATCGAGCAAACTCGATACGTAATATCCGATACAACCAATTGCAGCCACGCCAATCCACTGTTTACCTGTGAATCGAACATTAGCCTGTTTGGAAGAACTGATTGCTGCGGACACTACAAAAAAGGGAAGCGAGAATATCATGCGCAGCGCGAGCAGCGTCACGGGATCCACCGGCGTATCGCGGTAAGCAAGTTTTACAAATATCGCTTTCGTGGAGAAACAAATAGCGCCGAGAAACGCGATGACGATTCCCCAGAGAAAATAGGAACGCTGGTTCGATTGCTGCATCAGGAATTGCCGATTAACACATTAACGAGTCTCTGCAAATCCTGTTCGCGATTATATACGTTCGGTGAAATTCGGATAGCGTCACCGCGCATTGAAACGACGATGTTCTTACGAAGGAGTTTTTCACGTATTGCACCAATGTCCCGCGGCACGATTGAACGAACTCCAAACAGGTGGCTTCCGCGCCAGTCGTCGTCTTCGACCCAATATCCGTTTTCACGAAGCTGACTTACAGCGTTTGACGTGATGCTGCGGCAATATTCCTGTATGAATTCCGGCTTCCAGCGATTGAGTTGATCTATTGCCTTGAGCATCATCGGTACTAGTATGAAGTTGCTATGCTCACCAACTTCATATCGCATTGCGCCGGGTTGGTAAGTGTCGCGATAATTCACGAGCCCGGCAAAGTCTTCGCTGTTTTCGCGATTGATCCAGTTTTCTTCAAGGGGTCTTCCATTGTCAAAAGCGGGTCCGTAATACGCGAGCCCTATCGAATAAGGTCCGAGTAGCCATTTATACCCGGCACATATCAGCGCGTCGGGTTGGATTGCGTTGATGTCGAAAGGAAATGCACCAACTGACTGTGTGCCGTCGACAATGAGTCGCGCATTGACTTCGCGAGTCTTCGCACGAATCGCCTGAAGGTCGAAACGGGTTCCGTCGGCCCAGTGAAAATGTGCGATCGCCACAGCGGCGGTCTGCGAATTAATTTCTCCGAGGATACGCTCGTTCCATGTTTTTCCCCGATGCGTGCGCGTATCGGGCGGAGCGATAACTTTGATTTCAGCGCCATTTTTTTCGCAAAGATGTTTCCAGCAGTAATAATTACTTGGAAACTGTTCGGCGGCAACGAGGATATGCTGACCACGTTCAATGGCCATGTTAGCTGCAACGGTTGCCATACCGTACGAGACAGAAGGAATTACAACTATCCTTTGCGGATCACCCGCATTAACGAGTTTGGAAAATGACGCCCTGAGTATTTCGGTTTCATCAAAAAACATCTGTGGCGAAACAGTAGCCGGGTTTCGTTTCAATCGTATTCCTCTTATACCTGCTTTTTCAACTGACGTAAGCAGTGGCGCCATGTAAGCGCAGTTCAGGTACGTTACTTTCGAGGGGAGGGTGAATTTTGCGTGTTTACATGAAAGCATAAGTCGCGCAACCTTACTGGCGCATTCGGTTTACAAAATAAAGAATGACCGAAACAATGATACTGATAATAATCGATGACGTAAGCGGGAAATAGAATTTGAATTTTGTCGCTTTCAAATGAAAAATCGCCGGGGAGCTTTCCGAAGAAAGGTATGCGATCGCTGAATGAGACCAGCACCCCCACGACAATAAGAATAACACCGGCAATGATCAGAATTTTTCCCATTCGATTAGAACGCGAAAGTTACGTAGTTTTGGCTTTCGCCGAAATAAATCTACTTCGTGCAGATGCAAAGCAAAGAGACCACCGGAAAACTTTATCTGATACCTTCAATCATTTCCGACGACACACAAACGTTGGTGCTTCCCCCGCGGCTTTTGCAAACGCTCCCTGGGATAAGTCATTTTCTGGTTGAAAATGTGCGGACCGCCAGAAGGTTTCTGAGCAGTCTGAAAATTTATCCCGGCATCGAGCCCCTGCAGTTTAACGTACTCGACAAGGATACACCGTTGGAAGCAATGAGAGAAATGTTCGCGCCGATCTTCAGCGGAAGCGATATGGGCGTCCTGTCTGAGTCGGGTTGCCCGGGGATTGCCGACCCGGGTGCACTTGCCGTTTCGTTCGCGCACGCGAATGGGATAACCGTCGTCCCGTTGGTTGGGCCGTCATCCATTTTGCTGGCGCTGATGGCGTCGGGTCTCAATGGACAGCGCTTCGCATTTCATGGCTACCTTCCGGTACAGGAGGGCGAACTCGTCTCCGCCATTCGTGAACTTGAACGGGAATCATCCAAAAGGAATCAAACCCAAATATTCATTGAAACGCCTTACCGGAACAACAGGCTCATGGCTGCCATGTTAAAGGTGCTCCGTCCTGATACCGAATTATGCGTGGCTCTCGACCTGACGGGTGCCGCGGAAAAGATTCGGACAGCAAAAGTGAACGCATGGAAAGCTCAACGGGTTGATTTTCCCAAATTACCCTTAGTGTTTTTGTTTTTGGCGAAGTAGAAAGTTGCGGTTTGCCAATTAGCCAAATCGCTTTAAATTTGCCGGCTGAATTTAAAAGCGTCTCTCGTATCTAATAACCAAATCATTCTATGCCGTATCTATTCACTTCAGAATCTGTTTCTGAAGGACATCCCGACAAAGTAGCAGACCAGATCTCCGACGCGTTAATCGACTATTTCCTTGCCTACGATCCAAATTCAAAAGTCGCATGCGAGACACTGGTAACGACCGGACAGGTGGTACTCGCCGGTGAAGTAAAATCAGAAGCATACCTTGATGTTCAGGATATCGCACGGGAGGTAATCCGGAAAATCGGATACACGAAAAGCGAATACATGTTCGAAGCGAACTCCTGCGGGATTCTGTCAGCGATTCACGAGCAGTCACCTGATATTAACCAGGGGGTCGAGCGCCGCAGAAAGGAAGACCAGGGAGCAGGCGACCAGGGAATGATGTTTGGTTATGCAACTAACGAGACCGACAACTATATGCCCCTTCCATTGGAGCTGGCGCATCTCTTATTGAGGGAGCTTGCTGCAATCCGGAAAGAACGAAGGGTCATGAAATACCTGAGGCCGGATTCAAAGTCGCAGGTGACGATCGAGTACGATGATAACAACAAACCTGTGCGCATAGACACGATCGTTATTTCAACGCAGCATGACGATTTTGCCCGGGACGAACGGATGCTTAAGCAGATCCGTGAAGATATCATCAACGTTGTTATCCCTCGCATAAAAAAGAAATTGCCAAAACGCGTGCAGAAACTCTTTGGCAGGGATATCAAATATTACGTGAACCCCACCGGAAAGTTCGTCATAGGTGGCCCGCACGGCGATACCGGACTCACAGGACGGAAAATCATTGTTGATACCTACGGTGGCAAGGGTGCACATGGAGGTGGAGCGTTCTCCGGAAAGGATCCGTCGAAGGTAGATCGTTCTGCTGCCTATGCTACACGGCACATCGCCAAGAATCTTGTTGCGGCAGGTTTGTGCGATGAAGTACTTGTGCAGGTAGCCTATGCGATAGGTGTTGCACAGCCTGTGGGTTTGTACGTAAACACTTTTGGAACTTCCAAGGTTAGGTTGAGTGATGGGGAGGTTGCCGGGAAGCTGAAGAAAGTATTCGATATGCGACCTTATTTCATTGAGAAACGTTTCAATCTGCGCAGTCCGATTTATTCAGAGACAGCTGCCTATGGTCATATGGGGCGTGAGCCGCGTGTTGTGGAGAAGATTTTTAATGAAGGGAAGAAGAACCAGCTAAAGATGAAAGTTGAGCTTTTCCCCTGGGAGAAGCTGGATTATGTCGATCAAATTCGAAAAGTGTTTAAGATCTCATAAAAGCAGAAAGGCTCCCGCGAAGGAGCCTTTCTAGTATTTATCATCGGCGGATTATGCTCTGCCGTTTCTTATCCGTGTCTTGAATTTCTTGATTTGATTTCGAAGAGCGTCGGCAGCGAGACCGGTAGCCTCTTCAAAGGATCGTGCCTTTTCCGTTGCAAACAGTTGCGTGCCCGGAACGCGGAGTTTGATTTCAACTGTCTTGTTCTCGATTCCTTCGTTGTTGAGCCGGAGGAAAACTTCACCGTCCACCATTCGGTCATAAAATGTGTCGAGTTTGTCCAGTTTCTTCTGGATATAATTGATAAGCTTGCGGTCGGCGTCGAAGTGGATGGAATGAACTTGCAGCTTCATAGCATAAAAAGTTTTAGTTGAACAAATAAACATCTGGCCTGAAGAAAGACCGGCCAGGGGCCTGACCGTAGAGTTTTCTATTTCATACGTTTTTGTTTGGTTAAACATGCTAAGCTTTTGGATGGGCCTGGTCAAAGGCCTTCTTGATTTTTTCCATTGAGTTGTGCGTATAGACCTGCGTTGCGGCGAGACTGCTATGACCGAGAAGGTCCTTAACAGCATTGATCTCCGCGCCTTTGTTGAGCAGATGCGTCGCATACGTATGTCGCAGTACGTGTGGACTTGTTTTTTCAGCTGTGGTGTATGTTGACAGATTATTTTTGACAATTCTGTATATCATCATGGGATAACAAGGGTGGCCGGAATCAGTTACCAGCAATGTGTCGGAATCAGTTGAAACTGAACGGCGTTTCATTGACAGATAGCCCTCAAGTATAGTAACGAGGTGAGCAGAGAAAGGGATTACCCTTTCCTTCTTTCTCTTACCAAGGACTTTGATGGTTCTTCCTTTCAAATCGACCGACCCCTCTGTGAGGCCTGTCAATTCTGAAAGGCGGATTCCGGTGCCGTAGAAAAGTTCGAGGACAAGTCGCTCCCGCCATCCGGCAAACGAATCTTCGAAATCCCGCCCGTCGAGTACCTGGTTCATATCGCTTTCCTTGACAAATGCCGGAAGCCGTTTCGGGGTTTTCAGCACCCGGATTTTTGTCATTGGATTGGTCTTAATAACCTGCTCACGCAAAAGGAACTTAAAGAAGGTGCGGAGACAAGCGATCTTCCGGTTAACTGACGCCGGGTTGAGCCCCTCGTCGACAAGTGAAATGATCCAGGAGCGAACCATGCCATGGTCAGCGCCTGCGACGTCTTCCTGATGAAATGTAGTTTGGATGAAAATGGAGAACTGTTCAAGATCCTTCTGGTAGGCAATCACCGTATTCCCACTTAAACGCTTTTCGTATCGAACGTATCTAAGAAAGGAATCAATCATGCTTCAAACACAAATCCTCTGAACAGAAACTGGTAGAAGCAATGTAAAAAAATAATCCCCTATTGGAAAGACCAAGAGGGGATTTGTTGACAAAATGAAGACAAATTGTGGACAACTACAAAATGTAGTTCCACAACCTATTTTCGCGTGATATTATTAGCTGTTATTGCTCAGATTACGCTGGCGTTCACGGTAAGCGGCACGAATAATTTCGTTGCGGCGGCGTACAGACGGCTTTTCAAACGATGTACGTGCGCGAAGCTCTTTCAACACACCGGTCTTTTCGAATTTCTTCTTGAAGCGTTTGAGCGCTTTATCAATCGACTCGTTTTCCTTAACGTTTATAATAAGCATATTTCCTATTTAGGGGGGCAAAGATAAGGTTTCCGTTCGCAAAAATGCAAGTATCCACGGCAATTTTGATCCCAATCACCGTTTAAGCAGCGACCGGGAGATTACGAGCTTCTGGATTTCGGACGTTCCCTCGCCAATGGTGCACAATTTCGCGTCCCGATAGAATTTCTCAGCAGGGAAGTCCTTTGTATAGCCGTATCCTCCAAAGATCTGCACGGCTTCGTTGGCTACGTATACCGCCACTTCGGAAGCATACAGTTTCGCCATTGCCGATTCGCGGTTAACGTCAATCCCTTTGTTTTTGAGATCGCCCGCCCGGTAGGTGAGCAGACGCGCAGCCTCTATTCGGGTTGCCATATCGGCAATTTTGAAGGCGATGCCCTGAAAGCTGGCGATGGGTTTGTTGAACTGATGCCGCTCTTTTGAGTATTGCAAGGCGCAATCAAAAGCCCCGTTTGCTATTCCAAGACTCAGGGCGGCAATTGAAATGCGACCACCGTCGAGGATTTTCATTGCCTGGATGAAACCATCGCCCTCTTCGCCGATCATCTGCGACCGGTGCACCTTGCAATCATCGAATATCAATTCTGCGGTTTCGGAGGCGCGCATGCCGAGCTTGTTTTCCTTTTTACCCGAGGTAAATCCCGGAGTTCCTTTCTCGATAATGAAGGCCGACATCCCGTGTGAGTCGCCAACTTCTCCGGTCCTGACAATCACAACGGCTACGCTACCCGATCTACCGTGGGTAATGAAATTTTTCGCACCGTTGATGATGTAGTAATCGCCCTGCTTCCTCGCGACAGTCTTCATGTTTCCTGCGTCGGAACCTGTGTTTGGTTCGGTAAGTCCCCAGGCCCCGATCCATTCCCCGGAGGCGAGTTTGGGAAGGTATTGTTGTTTTTGATCCTCATTGGCGAATTGCAGGATATGATTTGTGCACAATGAGTTGTGCGCGGCCATAGAAAGTCCGATGGAACCATCGATCCGCGCAAGTTCAACAATGGCAGTAATGTACTCGAGATATCCGAATCCGGACCCGCCGTATTCCTCGGGAACCAGAACGCCCATCAGACCGTGTTCGCCGATTTTGTGGAAGAGGTCGATCGGAAATTCCTGGGTTTCGTCCCAATCCATCATATAGGGGCGGATCTCCCTGGCACCGAAATTTCTAACCATGTCGGCAATCATTACCTGATTTTCCGTCTCCTCGAAATGCACACGATTTCGGCCCCCTGTAGCAAACTCCATATAATTTTTTTTAGAGCTGCGAAGTTAAAACAAAGTATACGAATAAACCAACGAACATTCGTTGGTTTGTTTTTATGTTCTTTCTTTGTGGCTGATATTAAGCAGTCATCATTTCAAAAACCTTATTTTCGCATTTTCTTTTCAAACCCTATACACAAATGAAAATCGCAGTAGTTGGCACTGGTTACGTTGGTCTCGTAACCGGAACTTGTTTTTCTGAGACAGGGAACACAGTAACCTGTATTGATATCGACCAGGAGAAGGTCAAAAAGCTTCAATCCGGTAAGGTAACGATTTACGAACCCGGTCTTGAACAGCTTTTTGAACGAAACATCAAACAAAAGCGCCTGTTCTTCACAACAAGCCTGGAAGAAGGTATTAAGGATGCAAAAGTGATCTTCCTTGCACTACCGACACCTCCGGGTGAAGACGGCTCCGCGGATTTGAAATACATTTTGAAAGTCGCAGATGACCTCGGCCCACTCCTCTCGGACTACACTATCGTTATCGATAAAAGTACGGTTCCTGTAGGAACTGCAGATAAAGTACGCAGCCGCATCGCTGCAAAAGCAAAGGTCGAATTTGATGTTGTTTCCAATCCTGAATTTCTCCGCGAGGGAGTTGCTGTTGACGACTTTATGAAACCGGAGCGCGTCGTCATCGGAACAAGCTCTCCCCGTGCGCGAAAAGTAATGGAACAACTATATGCTCCATTCGTGCGTCAGGGCAACCCGTTGGTATTTATGGATGAGCGTTCAGCGGAACTCACGAAGTACGCTGCCAACTCTTTCCTGGCGACAAAGATCTCCTTCATGAACGAGATCGCCAATCTTTGTGAGTTGCTTGGCGCAGACGTGGATTCAGTTCGCAAAGGTGTTGGTACTGACAGCCGGATCGGAAAACGCTTTTTATTCCCCGGTATCGGATACGGTGGAAGCTGCTTCCCCAAAGACGTACAGGCACTCGCAAAATCATCATCGGATGTGAAGTATGATTTCAAAATACTCAAGGCGGTTATGGACGTAAACCAGGATCAGAAGACAAAACTCATTCCCCGCATCAAGGAGTATTTCAAGAACAATCTGAAGGGAAAGACGATTGCTATATGGGGTCTTTCCTTCAAGCCGCATACGGACGATATTCGTGAGGCGCCAGCGCTTTATAACATTGAAATTCTTCTCAGCGAAGGGGCTATCGTAAAGGCTCACGATCCGGAATCAATGGACAACGTCAAGCGTCAGCTCGGGGACAAAATTCAATACTGTTCGACCCCTTACGATGCGGCGGAAGGCGCGGATGCGATCTTTATCGCAACTGAATGGCCCGAATTCCGGACACCGGACTTTGACAGGCTTGGTTCTATCCTGAAAGGCAAGGTAATTTTTGATGGCCGCAACTTGTACGAACTCGGTCAGATGAAGGAACTTGGTTACGCATATTTCAGTATAGGAAGGGAGGTCGTAAATGGATAAAAAAAGAGTGCTCATAACCGGGGGCGCCGGCTTTCTTGGTTCGCATCTCGCGGACCGATTTCTGAAAGAAGGCTTCAAGGTTATAGCAATGGATAACCTTATCACTGGTGACCTGCGCAACATTGAGCACCTTTTTAAGCAGGCAGACTTTGAGTTCCATGAGCACGACGTGTCGAAGTATGTGCACGTCCCCGGCGAATTGCATTATATTCTGCACTTTGCCTCGCCCGCAAGCCCTATCGATTATCTGAAGATACCGATACAAACGCTTAAGGTCGGATCACTCGGAACTCACAACCTGCTCGGTCTCGCGCGTGCCAAGAAGGCGCGAATACTCGTCGCGTCCACGTCTGAGGTGTATGGCGATCCGCTGGTTCATCCGCAGAACGAGGAGTACTACGGCAACGTTAACCCTATTGGCCCGCGCGGTGTCTACGACGAGGCGAAGCGGTTTCAGGAGGCGATGACGATGGCGTACCACACCTACCACGGACTTGATACGCGCATCGTAAGGATTTTCAACACCTACGGGCCGCGCATGCGCTTGAACGACGGTCGCGTACTGCCCGCTTTCATCGGGCAGGCTCTGCGTGGCGAAGATCTTACGGTATTTGGTGACGGATCACAAACGCGTTCGTTCTGCTACGTCGATGATCAGGTAGAAGGAATCTACCGTCTGCTGATGTCCGATTATTGTATGCCTGTGAATATTGGCAATCCCGATGAAATCACGATACGTGAATTCGCGGAGGAGATTGTGAAGCTTACGGGTACTTCCCAGAAGATCGTATACATGCCGCTACCGCAGGACGATCCGAAGCAGCGTCAACCTGACATTACGAGGGCGAAGACTATTCTTGGATGGGAGGCGAAGGTGTCGCGGGCGGAAGGTTTGAAGATCACGTACGAATATTTCAAATCCCTTCCAAAGGAAGATCTTTTCGCGCGCGATCATAAGAATTTTGAAAAATACATACGCTAGTCAATCAACACATGTCAAGAAAGATATTAATCACCGGTGGAGCAGGATTTATCGGATCTCACGTGGTGAGATTGTTTGTTAACAAATATTCGACCTACAAGATTGTCAACCTCGACAAACTCACATATGCCGGAAACCTCGAGAACCTGAAGGATATCGAAGGGAAAAAGAATTACGTGTTTGAGAAGGGTGACATCCTGGATGTCGAGTTTCTCTACGAGTTGTTTCGTAAGCATGAAATTGACGGCGTAATTCACCTTGCGGCTGAATCACATGTAGACAGGTCCCTTCACAATCCCGCGGAATTCGCACACACGAACATCATTGGAACGTTGAATCTGCTCACAGCTGCACAGGCAGCATGGAATAATCAATTCGAAGGAAAAGCATTCTACCACATATCAACGGATGAGGTATACGGTTCCGCCGAGCATGGCGGATACTTTACCGAGACCACACCTATCGACCCGAGGTCGCCGTATTCTGCATCGAAGGCTGCCAGTGACCACTTTGTGCAGGCGTTCCGTAACAGCTACAACTTTCCAACGCTGATCAGCCGGTGCTCGAACAATTACGGGCCGTATCACTTCCCCGAGAAGCTGATACCATTGATGATTAATAACATCATCAATAACAAGCCACTTCCGGTGTACGGAAAGGGTGAGAACATTCGTGATTGGCTTTATGTCGAAGATCATGCGCGCGCTATTGACGCTATCTTCCACAAAGGGACCATTGGTGAGGTTTACAACATCGGCGGGAACAATGAATGGAAGAACATCGATCTTGTAAAGATGTTATGTCATATCATGGACAAAAAACTCGGGCGTGAAGACGGCACTTCAGCAAAGCTGATTACGTATGTGAAGGACCGCCCGGGACACGACTTGCGTTACGCGATCGACCCTTCAAAGCTCATCGCAGAAACCGGCTGGAGACCGGAAACGACATTCGAGGTCGGTCTCGAAAAAACGGTAGACTGGTATCTCGCCAATCAGGAGTGGTTAAAGAATGTGACGTCTGGGGCATACCTGACCTACTATCAGAAGATGTATCAGGGCCGTTAAACTTTTCAATACAAAAAGGATGAAAGGAATAATACTCGCGGGCGGATCAGGAACAAGATTGTATCCATTAACGCTTGCCGTCAGCAAGCAACTCATGCCCCTCTATGACAAACCGATGATCTATTATCCGTTGTCGGTACTGATGATGGCGGGTATCCGGGAAATACTGATCATCAGTACACCGCATGATATGCCGGCGTTTCAAAAACTGCTTGGCGATGGGAAATCACTCGGTTGTTCATTCAGCTATGCTATTCAGCCGAAGCCGGAAGGTCTCGCGCAGGCGTTTATTATCGGTGAGGAGTTTATCGGAAAAGACAAAGTTGCACTGATTCTCGGCGACAACATTTTTTATGGATCCGGGATGCGAAAGTTGCTGAAGGAAAACGTTGAACCGGATGGTGGCGTTGTGTTTGCGTATCACGTTACTGATCCCGAACGTTACGGCGTGGTTGAGTTCGACGCGAACAAAAAAGTCATATCCATTGAAGAAAAGCCTGCGAAACCGAAATCGAATTATGCAGTTCCCGGACTTTACTTCTACGACAACGAAGTAGTTTCGATTTCAAAAAATCTGAAGCCGAGTCCGCGCGGAGAACTGGAAATAACCGACGTAAACAATATCTACCTGCAACGCGGAAAGTTACACGTGGCGCCTATGAGCCGGGGCACAGCCTGGCTGGACACAGGCACATTTGACTCGTTGATGCAGGCGTCGAATTTCGTCCAGACCATTGAGCAAAGGCAGGGTCTGAAGATAGGCTGCATTGAAGAGGTTGCCTACAGAGGTGGCTTTATTACAAAGGAACAACTGTTGGAACTGGCGAAGCCGCTTGAGAAAAGCGGTTATGGCGTATATTTGAAAAATCTGCCGGAATACATCTAACCGGCCGGCGACTACAGGGGAAAGCATATTTAAGTTGCCGATCCTTTGCAGAAATTGGAATTTGCACTACTTTTGCCACAAGTTTCTGAAATTAAATTTTTAGAGGGGACGGACAAGTCCCCTCTTTGTTTATACCGTATTTTGAAAATGGGGCCCGAGGAGGAAATCAAGAAGATGGCGGATGAAAGCCTTGCAGGGAATCACCAGTTCCTGGTCGACGTCAAGGTAACGGCACGGAAGGGCCCGAAAAAAGTCCTTGTAATCGTGGACGGCGATTCGGGAGTAAGCATTGATGACTGCGCAGTCATCAGCCGTACACTGGGGCAGAAACTTGATGATTCGGGAATTCTCGGCGAGGAGAACTATATGCTTGAAGTTTCCACGCCGGGCCTTGACCACCCGTTGAAGTTTCGCAGGCAGTACGTCAAGAATATTGGGCGCCGACTAAAGGTTACTTCTGCCGGAGCTGTTATCGAGGGAAAACTGGAACACGTCAGTGAATCGGGAATTACACTCGTCAGCGAGACCGGATCCGGCAAGAAAAAAGAAACCAAAAGCCATGAGGTTGCTTTTGATGCGATCGATCGCGCTTTGGTACTAGTTAGTTTTAAATAGAATAGCAATAAACCAATGGATGCACATGAATTAATTTCGTCGTTTGCTGAGTTTGCGAAGCAAAAGAACATTGACCGTCCGACCATGATCCGGATTCTGGAAGATGTATTCCGGAATATGATTCGCAAGAAGTATGAATCTGACGAGAACTTTGACATCATTATCAATGCTGACAAAGGGGATCTCGAGATTTATCGCTTTCGTGAAATTGTTGATGATGATTCTGAGGACATCTGGGACTTTGACAAAATCAGCCTTACAGAAGCGAGAAAGATCGAGCCCGATTTCGAAGTCGGTGAGGAAGTATCCGAGCAGGTTTATATCGAGGATTTCGGAAGACGTGCCGTTACAACTGCGCGTCAGACACTGATTCAAAAAGTGAAAGACCTCGAGAAGGACATTCTGTTTCAAAAGTACAAGGACCTGGTTGGTGAAATCATCACGGGTGAAGTGTATCAGCTGCTGAGCAAGGAAGTATTGCTGATCGATGCGGAGGGAAATGAGATTTCAATTCCGCGGAACGAACAGATACAAAAGGACCGTTATCGTAAGGGCGAAAATGTGAGAGCTATCGTTCACAAGGTTGAAATGGTGAACGGCAATCCGAAGATCATCCTTTCGAGAACATCGCCTGTATTCCTGGAGCGGCTTTTTGAACAGGAAGTGCCGGAAGTTTACGACGGTCTGATTACCATCAAGAAAGTTGTGCGCGAGCCTGGTGAGAGAGCAAAAGTCGCTGTTGAATCCTACGACGACCGGATCGACCCGGTGGGCGCGTGCGTTGGTATGAAGGGGTCAAGAATTCATGCCATTGTGCGTGAGTTGCAGAACGAGAATATCGACGTTATCAACTACACTGAGAACCTCGAGCTTTACATTCAGCGGGCGCTAAGTCCTGCCAAAATCAGCTCTATCAAGGTGGACAAGGAAAACGGAAGGGTTTCGGTCTACCTGAAACCGGATCAGGTTTCGCTTGCTATCGGAAAGGGCGGGCTCAACATCAAACTTGCGAGCCGTTTGGTCGGATATGAAATCGACGTATTCCGTGAACTGGCTGATGGACAAGAGGAGGAAGACGTGGATCTGCACGAATTCTCGGACGAAATCGAAAGTTGGGTTATAGACGAACTCAACAAGATCGGTCTCGATACTGCAAAGAGTGTATTAGCGCTCAACAGGGATGAACTCGTCCGGAGGACAGATCTCGAAGAAGAGACTGTTGACGGAGTGCTCAACATCCTTCGAAAAGAATTTGAATAAGTCGGAAGGTTAACCTTCTGCGTGTAAACTGTAAGTTAATTTTCGCCTGTTGGCGATTTGGGTTTTAAAGTCTTTAAAAAACAGGCATATTTGAGTATGGCGGAAGAAAAATTGATCAGGTTGAGTCAGGCGGCGAGGAAGCTCAATGTGGGTCATAATACCATTTTGGATTTCCTTAGCAAAAAGGGTTTTGAGGTTGACAACAACCCCAACGCCAAGCTTACACCTGAGCAATACGCAATGTTGTCGAAGGAGTTTGCGTCTTCAGCCACTGAAAAACTGGAAGCGTCTGGGTTGTCAATTGGCGTTAAACACGCCGATAATATTGTTCTTGACTCCGAGAAGGAGCTTGCGAAAAAGCGGATTGAGGATGAAGAGCGCATCATGATCAAGAACCTCGGTTCAAAAGACCTTAAAGTGAGGGAAGAACCGCGTGCCGAAAAAGTGGAACGCGATAAACCCAAGCTTGAAGGGATCAAGGTGCTCGGCAAAATCGACCTCGAAAAGAAAAGCGCAAAAACAGAGCCTGTTGCTGAGACAAGAACGCCTGAAAAGACGAAATCAAAAGAAGAACCTGTTGTTGAGCCACCGGTAGAGAAAGAGAAAACAACTCCCAAGGCTGAAACAACTGAAAAGGAAACTGTACAGCAGCCCGAGCAGGAACTCATCAAGGCACGCGCAGACAAGCTGAAAGGATTAAAGGTTGTCGACAAGATTGAACTTCCGGTAGACAAGAAGAAAGAAGCGCCGGTAGCATCTTCCGACCTTGCCAAAGACGCGAAAGGCAAGAGACCCAGGAAAAGAATTCAGACTGCAGGCGACCAGGGTGGTCAACGTGGTACACAATTCGGTCAACGCCCTAATCAGGGTGGACAGCGCGGCATGCAGCAACGCGGAAAGGGTCCGTTCCAGCCCAAGATCCAGAAAGAAGAACCTTCAGAGAAGGAGATTCAGGATCAGATACGGGCAACTCTTGCAAAATTAAGCGGCAGCCAGAAAAAGACATCCGGAGCAAAATACCGTCGCGAAAAACGTCAGGCGTATTCTGAAGCCCAGGAGCAGCAAATGCTTCAGGATCAGGAAGCATCAAAAACACTGCGCGTAACCGAATTTATTTCGGCTAACGATCTCGCTTCACTGATGAACGTTTCCGTCAATGATGTGATTTCCGCGTGCCTCAGTCTTGGCATGTTTGTGTCAATCAACCAGCGTCTGGATGCAGAGGCAATCACAGTAATAACCGACGAATTCGGATACAATGTTCAATTCACCTCCGCAGAAGATGAAGTGGAGACTGAAGAGGAGGTTGAGGATGAAGCGTCACTGGAACCGCGCGCACCGATCGTAACTATTATGGGTCACGTAGACCACGGAAAGACATCGCTGCTCGACTACATCAGAAACACCAAGGTGACGGCTCAGGAAGCCGGTGGTATCACCCAGCACATCGGTGCTTACGATGTGTCAACCAAGAGCGGAGACAAAATCGCATTCCTCGATACTCCCGGTCACGAAGCGTTTACGGCGATGCGTGCACGGGGAGCCAAACTTACAGATATCGCGATCATTGTGGTTGCAGCTGACGACGATGTGATGCCTCAAACCAAGGAGGCGATTAATCACGCACAAGTTGCAGGCGTTCCTATCGTAATTGCAATCAACAAGATTGACAGGCCAGCGGCTAACCCCGATAAGATTCGCGAGTCTCTTTCGAAAATCAACATCCTCGTTGAAGAATGGGGCGGAAAATATCAGAGCCAGGAAATTTCAGCGAAATCCGGAAAGGGTATCGAAGAACTTCTGGAAAAAGTGTTACTCGAAGCGGAAATCCTCAACCTGAAAGCAAATCCGAACAAGAATGCTACGGGTTCCATCATCGAAGCGTCTCTTGATAAGGGACGTGGTTATGTTGCCACCGTGATGGTTCAGGCGGGTACACTTAAGGTTGGAGACATCATGCTTGCAGGTGCCCACTACGGCCGCGTGAAAGCGATGTTTGACGATACCGGCAAGCGTGTTGCGCAGGCGGGTCCTTCAACGCCAGTGGTTGTACTCGGACTTGATGGTGCACCTCAGGCCGGTGAAAAGTTCTCCGTAATGGAAACCGACCGGGAAGCGCGAGAGCTCGCCTCGAAACGGGGTCAGTTGCTACGCGAACAAAGCATCCGCACGAAGAAACACATTACCCTCGACGAAATTGGTCGTCGTCTGGCAATTGGCAGCTTCAAGGAACTTAACGTAATCGTTAAAGGTGACGTGGACGGATCAGTTGAAGCACTTTCAGATTCATTGTTGAAACTTTCGACTCAGGAAATTCAGGTGTCAATCATACATCGTGGGGTCGGACAAATTTCCGAATCGGATGTGTTGCTTGCATCGGCTTCCGATGCCGTTATTGTCGGCTTCCAGGTACGTCCTTCTGCAGCAGCAAAACGACTTGCTGAAAATGAGGAGATTGAAATCAGGTTGTACTCCATTATCTACGACGCGATCAACGATGTGAAGGCCGCGATGGAGGGTATGCTTGCACCTGAAACAGAAGAAGTGATTGTTGGTAATGCCGAAGTTCGCGAGGTATTCAAGATTTCGAAGATTGGAACGATCGCCGGATGTATGGTTACTGACGGATCTATCAAACGCAGCAATCCGATCCGACTCATACGTGACGGTATTGTTACTTACCAGGGCAAACTTGGTTCGCTGAAACGCCACAAGGATGATGCGAGCGAAGTGCGTTCAGGATTCGACTGTGGTATAGGTATCGATGGATTCAATGACATCAAGGTTGGCGACGTAATTGAAAGTTACGAACAACGCGAAGTCAAACGAACGCTATAATACAAAAACAAAAGCCTCTCTTTCGGGAGGCTTTTTTGTTTCTGTGTTTTCAGTCTTCCTGAATCAAAGTCCGAACTTGAGTCCCTGCTTCAGGGCAGCTTCATATTTCTTCTGATTGAACCGATAAAGAAAAGGTGCCTTATGAGCGCCACCGAACTTGCGTTCTTTCAGTCGGTCCAGGATCCGAAGCGAGAGTACTTTCTTCTGGAAATTCCGTCGATCGATAACTCTCCCCAGGATGGTCTCATAAAGGCGTTGCAGCTCCGGCATTGTAAACTTCTCCGGAAGCAGATCCTTGCCAATAGGATAGTCATTCAAATGCTGGCGCAATGACTGCAATGCGACCTCGACGATTTCGTTGTGATCAAGGATCAGCCTGGGTATGGCTTTAACATCGTACCACTTACACGCAGATGAAAACTGATCAGGCGTTGGTGTCGCTTTTGAAAACTCGACCAGTGCCCAATAACCGATGGTGATAAACCGATCCATCATCCAGCTCTTGCTTGCGCCGGCAGGAGCTTTGAACCCGTGTTTCTTTCTGTCGCGAGCCGGATTTCCGAAAGCGTGAAACTGGCGAAGATAAATTTTTCCGAGGCCAGTGCGGGACTTAAGAATACGTACCGCTGCGTCATCGACGTGCTCGTCCTTCAATATAAAACCGCCGGGCAAACACCAGCGTTTGCTTCCTTTCCATTCCAGCAGGAGTACCTTTAATTCGTTCTGGTGAAAACCAAAAATCACGCAGTCGATCGAAAGGTGTTCCAGAAAGTATTTGTGTCCTCTTTTATAGAACTGATCGATGGACAGAGCCGGAGCTTTTTTCATATCGTCACGCTAAGTAATGTACGGCTTGCTACGGGGAGTTTTTTATCCCGGACAAAGGGCGAGTGACGCATCTTATTTCAGGATAGGTACTTTTTTCAGAATTGCGCTGATAATATCCTTCGTGCGTACGTTATCCGCCTCGGCCTCATAGTTGAGTATGATCCGATGATTGAGTACATCAAGAGCAACTTCCTTAATGTCTTCAGGCAAAACAAAATCGCGTCCATCCATGTAGGCCATCGCCTTTGAGGCGAGGTTAAGATTGATACTTGCCCGTGGTGATGCTCCGAACTGTATGTATCCGGCGTACTCGTTTATTTTGTATTCCAGCGGTTTCCGGGTTGCATACACGAGTTCAATGATATAGCGCTCGAGTGACTCAGAAATCTTGACTTTGTTCACGTTTTCTCGGATCGAAAAAATATCCTCTTTCGTCAGAAGCGTGTTAACACGGAAGTTGAACTGCATGTTTGAAATGCGACGCATTACTTCAAGCTCCTGGTCCTTGGTAGGATAATCAACGAAAACTTTCATCATGAACCTGTCGACCTGGGCCTCGGGAAGTGAATACGTTCCCTCCTGGTCCACGGGGTTTTGCGTCGCAAGCACAAGGAACGGTTTGTCGAGATTGAAAGTTGTCTCGCCAATGGTAACTTGTTTCTCCTGCATCGCCTCGAGTAAGGCGGATTGAACCTTCGCAGGCGAACGGTTAATTTCATCGGCCAGGATGATGTTAGCGAAAATCGGTCCCTTCTTTACTTCAAACTTTCCATCTTTTTGATTGTAAATCATCGTTCCGACGAGGTCGGCCGGAAGGAGGTCGGGTGTGAACTGAATGCGTTGGAAGTCGAGATGAAGAACTTGCGCCAGCGTACTTACCGTTAACGTCTTTGCCAGTCCCGGTACGCCTTCCAGCAAGATATGACCATTAGTAAAAAGCCCCGCTAGCAATCGGTTAACCATGTAGTCCTGTCCGACTACGACTTTGCCTACTTCCTGGATAACTTCTTTGATCTTATGCTGATGCTCCTGATGTTTTTCGACGATCGCTGAATCCATGCAATACAGTTTGTTATTTTGGAACGGCCCAAAAATAAACCAAATCTGGGCATTTCGACTTACATTTTGGGATGGAAAGTAAAATGATTCAGTTCAAAGGTAAACCCGCGTGAAATGCGTAAAGTCTTCGTTATGGGTGATATTCATGGTGCGTACAGGGCGTTGATACAATGCCTTGAGCGGTCTGATTTTGACTATGACAACGACCACCTTATCTGCCTGGGGGATGTGTGCGACGGCTGGCCGGAAACCAAAAGGTGTATTGATGAATTGCTCCGGATCACCCACTTGAGTTACATTCTCGGGAACCATGACACCTGGACGCTTGAATGGATGAAAACCGGATACATCGAAAACATTTGGTATGTCCAGGGCGGAGAGGCTACCATCGATTCTTATCAGGCGCGCGAGGTACCGGCTTCCCATATCGCCTTACTCGAACGCGCATTGCCATACCTCATTCTGGAGGATCGCTTGTTTGTCCACGCCGGAATCGATGTTGGGGTGCCAATCGAACTTCAGGATAACGACACTTTTCTCTGGGACCGGACTCTTGCAAGAACGGCTCTTCAGGACCACCGCTCCGGAGCACGGCGAACGCTGACGCGCTTCAGTGAGGTGTATGTGGGACACACACCCATACCGTTTCCCGAACCCATCTTCGCATCGGGTGTATGGCTTATGGATACTGGTGCCGGCTGGCAGGGTGTGCTGTCGATGCGCGATATTAACAGCGGCGAAATAATAACGAGCGATTCCGTGCCGTCCCTTTATCCCGGCGTTGCAGGCAGAGGCATGCGCTGATCAGAACGTAACGAGGCGGGCGCCGCGCGGATTCGTCAGATAAGAATTGATAAGATTTTGCACAGTGGGCGTCTCCACGCCGCTTTTCACATACAGCCGCGCCGATTCGAAATCTGTAAGGGAAGTTGATTTATCAAAGAAACCAAATCCACGATAGCTTCCATTCTCGACCAGAATGATTGACTGTTCGTCCAGGTTGCGACCCTGTCCGATGATGGCCGCATTATTCCCGCGGTTAATCGCAGCCATGATCGCCGCATTGACGCGGACGTTGTATACGTCAGGGCTTTCGACGGAAAGACACGCACCGTGGCATTCACCAGTCTGATAGTTGAAGCACAACCCTTTGGCTACCTGCAAGCCGCAAAGTTTCGGACATAATTCAAACTCGCGAACCTTTTCCCACAGAAAATTCCAGGCGTCACCTTTGGAAGAAAAACGAATCAATGGCCGTGAACCGCGCGTGACACTGTTGACCGTGAAACGTTGATATCCATTGCGGTCTTCGTAGTTGAAGATTCCCCACTCATCCGTCCTGTGTTTTTGAGCCTGATTATATTTTGGCCAGAGTCTCCGGATTTCCTGTGATTCGAGAATGAGGGCGATCAACTCATTACCCGTAAGTTCATACGAGATGTGATGGATTTCATTTCGAATGTTGGACTTGCTCCAGTCACGGGAATCGCCTGTGAAATGGCCGGCGATTCTTTTTTTGATATTGATAGCTTTGCCCACATAGATGACCTGGCCGCGGGCATTGTGAAAATAATACACTCCCGGCTTGGCTGGTAGCCTTTCGAATTCCTCCTTGGGAAGGTTGGGAGGCAGAATCGTTTCTCCGGAGTTTTTCTTCAACGCCTTGAGGATGTACTGGTCTCTGTCGCGGCGAAGCAGGATGTCGAAAATTTTCGCCGTCGCGGAAGCATCACCTCCTGCCCGGTGCCGGTTTGTGATCGAGATTCCAAGACTTTCAGCGAGACTGCCGAGACTGTAGGAACGCAGGCCGGGCAATATCTTGCGGCTTAATCTGACGGTGCACAGTTTTTTTGCCTGCCATGAAAGACCCGCGACTTCAAACTCCCGCTTCAGGAATGAGTAGTCAAAATGTGCGTTGTGCGCAACGAAGACTCTCCCGTTAAGCTGGTTGAAAAGTTCATCCGCGACTTCAGAGAAAGTGGGAGCACCCAAAACCATTTCAGAAGTAATCCCCGTGAGTCCCGTGATATAGTATGGGATTGAGCGTTCCGGGTTGACAAGCGTGTGGTAGGTTCCGATTAGTTGAATGCCATCATGGTGATAGATCGCGATTTCGGTGATCCTGTGGTTAGCCGCATAGCCCCCGGTTGTTTCGATATCGACGATGGCGTACATGGGCGTAATTTAGAATTTGACTTCTTCAGTTAAAAGCGCAATTTGGATGTTAATTTTAAGATCATATGAACCAGGTTATACGCTTTCTCCTTTCCGGCCTTGCCGTTCTTCTGACGGCGTATTTGCTTCCGGGAGTTGAGGTTCGCCACTTTGGATACGCCCTTCTCGTGGCAGCCGTTCTTTCTTTGATTAACGCGATTGTGAAGCCGCTTTTGATCGTGCTTACGATCCCTGTTACTGTCCTGACACTCGGGCTTTTTCTGCTCGTAATCAACGCACTGATGATCCTGCTGGTCGATTACGTTGTACCTGGTTTTGAAGTCGACGGATTCTGGTGGGCCTTGGCGTTCAGTATAATCCTGTCACTGTTCAACAGCATGTTTTCCGGATTTGCCAGGGAAGAGAAGAAGAAATAGGCAACGGATTATTTCGGTACTACTGCACCGTTTTTGATGACTTAACCGATACGTCAACGAGGTCTGACAATCGCCCTGTAATTTCTTCTACGGTCAGGACGGCGGACACGCCGAGGGCATTGCCAAGCTGACCGGCTTTCTGATCGGGTTCATCGGTAAGAAAGAAGACTGGCGTTGTGCGGTTGACGGAATTAGTGCGGATTGAACGTACAAGTTCAAAGCCTGTGATCACAGGCAGGTCGGTACCACAGATTATGAGATCGAAATGTTCGATTCGAGAGGTTAGGAGCCCATCCAAACCAGAGTCGGCGTAGCGTACAACGGGTTTGCATCTGTTAAGTACTGACTGAATTGCCTCAACGGTAGTTTTCTGCCTGTGCACCACAAGTATCTTCATTCCCAGCAGGAATTAGTAGCGAATTCCGAACCGATTAAAGATCGTGATTAATACGTTTACGGAAATACCTGAAAAATCAGGGTGGCGCAGCAACTTCTGCGTATTCTCAATGGAAACGCAGGTGACAAATCCGGATTTTTCCGGTGAGTAGTAAAAAAGTACTATGAAATTGGTAGAATTATACCACGCAGCTCTTTTGGAAAATCAGTTAATCAGTCCAATCTCGTATGCGTATTTCACCAGCCCGACCGTGTTATTAACACCAATCTTGTCCATGATATTGACCCGGTGATTCCGAACGGTGTTTTCACTTAACGAGAGCCTTTGACCTATTTCGCGGATCGTCAGTTCCTGGCAGATCAGAACAAGAATCTCTTTTTCGCGATCGGTCAATTCGGTTTGCCTGAATGAGGGCCGTTGCACGACCCGCTTATCCTTGACATTCTTTCTGAGGACGGCACCAACCAGATCGTTATGGTAAAAGTCTTTTTCGGCCACTGCGTAAATCGCTTTCTCCAGTTCTTCGGGTTCAGTGTTTTTCAAAAGAAAGGCGTGAACACCAGCTTCCATCATGCTGAGTATGAACCGCTCACTGTCGTGCATGGTCAGTATGATAATCTTGACATCGGGGTAACGCGCAATGATTTGCTCGCAGGTTTCCGCACCATCCATCACCGGCATCTGAAGATCCACAATTACGACATCGGGTTTCTGAGTCTTCATCAGCGCCAACAGCTCTTTACCATTTTCCGCATCCAGAACGTCCTCAACACGTTCAAAACTCTTCATCAGATTAACCATGGCTTTACGGAACAGTGTATGGTCATCCGCGATGAACACTCTAAATGTTTTCATAGGGAACGGTTATGATGATCCTTGTACCACGTCCGGGCACTGATTGCAAATCTACAGTTCCGCCGGCAAGTCTGGCGCGATTGTCGATATTAAAAAGTCCTAAGCCCTTTTCAGGGATATTCTCATTCTTTTGTGAACGATCTTCGAACCCTTTGCCGTCGTCTTCAACTGTGACAACGAGACAATCCCTGTTTTCGAATGTCACCTGCAACGTGGAAGCTTGCGCGTGTTTCATGCCGTTGTTGAGTACTTCCTGAATGATGCGAAACAGCATCAGTTCACCCGTGGCTGGAAGGTTGGGTGTGTCACCGATTTCGCGGAAGACAATTGGTATAGATGATGTTGATTGAAAGCGCTCGCACATTTCTTTCACTGCCTGGACCAGCCCGAATCGCTCAAGCGTTGACGGCATGAGGTCCCTGCTGATGCGACGAACGGATTCAATGGTATCGTCGAGCATCTTCTTGCTTTCTGCGATGCTTTCTCTTTCGCCCGGATATTTCTTTGCATGGGCGATCAGGCTTAGTCTTATTGTTGAAAGCATAGCTCCGATGCTGTCGTGCAGATCGCCGGCAACGCGTCTTCTCTCCCTTTCCTGTGATTCGAGGGATGCCTCAATCATTTTCTTCTGATACTCGATCTCCATTCGCTGGCGACCAAGTTGCTCCTCAGTCATGCGTTTCTGATAGTAGAGAACGAATAGAATAATCGAGCCCGCCATCAACACCATGGCCACTGCGGACACTCCTACGATGAGGTATACCTGGGCTGTCTCAGGATTTAGCTGCATAACGGTGAACAAACTCCCGGCCGCCAAATTGGAAAAGAAACATTGAAATCAAAAGGTAAAAACAAAAAGACATCAAACTTACGACCCTGGTGATGACTGCCGTGACTTCACCTGTCTGAAATGAAGGGCGGCCCCGTACAGGTTGATGACCTCGGTGGTGATGGAAAGACCGTGATGAAAGACCCAAAGCAACACGAGGTTGTCCTGATGAACATTGATCAGATAAAATGTGAAACTGATTATTATGACCTGTCCGGAACACTGAATGAAGAAGGCGGTCACCAGCCAGAATGCAGGCATTTGGACAATGTTCTCTCTAAAATCACCCCGGAGGAGTGAATAGTAATAGAGCAGGCTGCAAACAATCACAATGAGATTGAATGAGATCGAACTGTAGGAATTGATTGTTTCCTTTTGAATAAACAAGACGTTGATGGTTCCAAAGACAAC
>JAEYWY010000033.1 GCA_023428695.1 Bacteroidota bacterium | reverse complement strand
TCCTGCGGAACCGAAGGCTTCTGGGTGTCGCTGATGGTTTTCACCGCGACGGTTGATGTATACGACGAATTGCCTGACTTGGTCACTGCCCGCAACCTGTAGTGATAAGTCGTACCGGGAATAAGATGAATGTCTTCAAATGAAGTATCAGCCACGCGCGTGATGATTTCAAAGGGACCACCTGCTGCGAGCCCACGGTAAACCTCGTACTCTGCCGCCGGGGTTGGACTTGGATTCCAACTGAGTTCTATCGTGCGCATGTCAGTGGCAGTCCCGGCAAGCCCTGAAGGCGCTGCGGGATTCGCCTGGCCACCGGCAGTTCCGCTGGTCCATGCTTCGTCGGGTATCACGATGGTTGATCCGCCAGTGTCCGGGCCGTTGTAACGCAGGAATATATTCTTGCCCCCAGTGTATTGAAAGAGGCGGATCTTAACCGGATGTCGTCCCGCGGTGAGGGTAATCGGTCCTGATGGACGGCCCCACCCATTAGGACATGACGTACTCTGCGCGTCGCCGTTGCAAAGTCCGTGAAAGCCGTCGAAGTCGATAACCAACTCGTCATCGATGAACAAATGACTACCGTCGTCTGAATTGAGGTAAAATGAGTAGTTGCCGGGAGTACTGATGAAAAGGTAGCCGTTGAATTCAAAATTGAAGTATTCTTCCTGCACACGTGGCTGCAGCGTGACGTTGGGCACGTGCCCTGTGTATTCGGGATTTTTCCACGTATCCTGGATGGAGGGATCGGCAAGTGAATTCCATGCACCGGTGCTGTGTTTGTAAAACAGCCCTGTCACAGCGGTGGAAAGCGTGAACTGGTTTCCGGGTGACGAAACATTCCCGGAGATATCGACAGTCTGAACCGTTATCGTGATGCGTTCATTCAACGCGACATTACCGACCACGTATGTTGTGTCCGTTGATCCGGTGTTGATGACCTGTCCGCCAAAGTCGATCGCGTAGTGACTGATTCCCGATTCATCGCGGCCGGGTTGCCAGCTCACAAGTACCGTATTGATATCAATCATCTTTGCGGAAACATTCTGCGGCGGTGTCGGCTGATTGTTTTCGTTCGACAGCGTTACTTCTAGATTTTCATTCAGGTCGTTGGCCGGAAAATAATCTGAACGCGCCTTGTTGCTGATCGCACGAATTTTGTATTGGTATACTGATCCGGGTATCAACATAGTATCATAATAAAACGAAAGGCTGCGCGGGGTGAGTGTTGCCATCTGCCATGGACTTCCATTTACGGATGTGTTCTTCCTCCAGATTTCGTACCCCTGTTCCAACCCAGATACATCTTCCCAGGTGAGAAATACACTCGATGACGACATAGGTGTGACTGCCAATGCTGCCGGTCTCATGTCATTGTTGACCGGAGCCTGGTTGTTAAAAAATACGTTCATAAGATTTGACTGCGAGCTTTTGCAGCCGTTGTAGTCGGCAACGCGTAATGCGTACGTACCGTTGGCACTGCACGGACCTGCGCAATTTCCGCTTTGCAAAGTCACCCGTGCTGTATCCGGCAACGCAGTACCGCCTGCGTCTTTTTCCCAGAAGTAGTACGCGCTTTGGTTTTCCGTGTACAGGATTGCGTCGTTATTGCCATTGAGATCAGGAAGGAATGTTGTTCCCACCTGTTTGACCGCCGGGGCCGGTGGCGCGAATGTCTGGAGTGTTACTTCGGAGGACCAGTCGTTCCAATCGTCTTCACCAGGTGAGACAACGCGGCTGAAGCGCGCGCGGTATGTTCCGGGCCCGGTGGCAACGAACAGGCTATCTGTTGCGCCGGCAATCAGAGCCCCATCCTTTTCCCATTGATATGCAGGAAAGCCTGCCGGCAAAGCAAGCGGAACGCCTTCGTCTGACGTCGCGCATATGTAATCCGTTCCGAAGTAGCTGAAGATGTTGTTGCGTTTGTATTGCAGAAGCCACGAAAAGAAATCTGGTTCGCGAAACGCGCGCGACCACGTGTTGTGGCCGGCTTCCGGGTAGAAGGTGTAACGTACAGAAGCGCCCACTTCTCTGAAAAGGCGAATGAATTCTTCGGTATGCGCCGGTTTTGGAAGCTGATCCAAACCGCCCTGGAAGACCCACAACGGAACGGTTACTGCCCCTTCGAAGTCAAAACTTTTCGTGTAGGGTACCGGTGACATCGCGATAGCGGCCGAAAAGAGCCAGTCCGCCATCGACAATGCTTTCAACACGCCCTGGCCACCCATTGAAAGTCCCGCGATGTAAACGCGGTCAGGGTTCACATTATGTTCTTTCATCACGAGTCGTAAAATCCGGAGTGCGTATGAAATTGCTGAGAAGGAGGACTCAGCACTGCCCCAGGTATTTTCCGCCTGGGGAAAGAGCACGAAGCCTGGGAATCCGCCCGGATCGAGTGAGGGATCGTCAGCTTTTTTTGAACCGGCAAGGTTGACAGCCTTCATGAAGGGTTCGCCGCCATGAATCAGCATGTGATCGTTGTTGAGGAAGGCCGGACTGCCTTTTCCTTCTTCCGGTTTGTTGGGATCACAGTCCTTGCAATAACAATTATTTTCCCAGCAATTGCCGCGTTCGCCGGCACCGTGAAGCATGATCAGAAGGGGATACCCTTTGTCATAGTTCGCGTTGTAGTTTTGCGGAAACAGGAGGCGGTAATTCATTCGAAACTGCCAGTTGCTTCCATTAAGTTGTTTGAGGTGACCTTGTGTGTACGGACTGGAATTCCAGTTCGTCATGTCGTGGAATGAATCACCGTCCCGCCAGCTGTATGTACCCGGATAGAGTTTGAAATTGGTGATCGAGACCAAAGAGGTGTCGCTATTCTGCGCAAGAGAAGAGCTGACGGCAATAAAAATCAGGAAAAGGGAAAGTCCATGTCGAATCATCTGTGATTGGCATTGGTATCAGGCATATGAATAAACCTAAAACTAAATGCCAGCCGCTACGACGACCATTCGCGCCGCCCGCGAGCCGTTCACCGACTATTCAATAGACAGAATCCACGTATCGCGGAAAGAATACCGCGACATCTGACGGTACTTGTCGCGCTGGATCCGCGCTTCCTCGATAGTCGTTGCGTTCAACATATGTACGATGTAGTATCCGCGCTCAGGATGGAACGCCACGCTGGCGGGATATCCGGCGCGTTTCAGTGTAGCGGTATAGTCCAGCGCGTTCTGAACATTCCGGAATGCACCCACGACGACGTAATGCCCTGGTGCAAGCGTATTGCCATCGAGTTTTCTCACCGGAGCCGGTTCGTCAGTTACAGGTTGGGATTCCTGTGTTGGTGTCGTAACCGGTGTTGTTTCACGGACAGGTTGTTCTTTTGCGACGTCTTGCTGCTGCAACGGTTGCGTTACTTGCTCCTGTGAAACGGGCCGCTGCTCTGAAGGCTGCTGAGCAATGTCTACGCGGTCATCCGCCGGTATTTGATCCTGAGGCTCTTCATCGTCCTGGCGTTGTGGATCAAGCGGTGATACAGTATCATCCACGGGCGTTGTTTGCGGTTTGTTAGCCGCCATAACCTGCGGACGTGTGAATTGTTTCTTACCGATACGGAAAACAATCTGGACTTCATGTGTTCCATAGCCAATCCGGTCAGATTGATCCGTTGCAAATTCGTAAGCGTAACCTACTTTCAACTTATCCTTCACATTGAGGCCCAGGAATGCAAATGCGCCGTAGTCCTGACGCCACGCGCCACCGATCCACCCAATGTTATTGAATTTCAATGACGCAAGTGCTTCGATCTGATCATCAAGATTTTCAAACGTGCGATACGTTACAATCGGTTCAAATGAAACTGTCGGGCTGACCTTAAAATCATACGCGATAAAACTGCTCGTATTTCTGATCTGCGAAATTCCCTTCGCATTAAAACTGTTTTCCGAGGCAACGTAGTTTTCAAAAAGTCTTGGAATGGAGAAACCGAGGCGGAAGTTGTTGTACTGATAGTGCATTCCAAACTGCCCATCAAGTGACGATGTTCTGTTTCCAAGGACAGGGTCGACGATATCATTAGGATCATCGGAGTCTATTCGCGTACTCGTATAGCCTGCAGAAATTCCGAAACCAATTTTGTGCAGGTCGAGAATGCGCTTGCCGAGATAGATCTGGTAAGAAAAAGACACAAGGCCTGTTGTAGTCTTGATAACTCCCGCCTCATCCTGGTAGCCTGTTATGGCCAGCCCCGACTTATAGCTAAGCGGCAATTGAAGGTTGACCGTCGCAGTCTGAGGTGCACCCTCGAATCCCGCCCATTGCTTTCTGTAATTGAGATAAACCTCCGAGTAACCGGAAGGTGCAATAATGGAAGGGTTGTATAGGAACGGGTTGATGAAATAGTGATTGTATATAAGGTTTTGCTGGGCGATTGCCGTGACGGCAAATCCCAGCAAAACCATAAGGGTGAGAGAGGGCTTTTTGTAATTCATTACCTGAGTCGTGCTATAGTTACGCTGCCTTTCCGGAATACCCTTTCACCGCAGCGAATAACGTAGAAATAAGCTCCATCCGGAAGTGGCCGGCCATTATAGGTACCGTCCCACGGAACAGGATATCCGACTGATGCGTAGACTTTCTGACCCTGGCGGTCATACACCAGGACCTCGCAATCCTCAAGCAGATGCGCATTTTCAATCACCCACGCTTCGGTTTCAAGATCACCTTTCTGGTCAGGCGAGAATAGTTTTCTCACCCTGATAGAAGGTTCTTCTTCCAGTACGCTGATTGTGATGTCGTCAAATGCTGTGTTCCCTTCCGCGTCCGTCACTGTCACCACAAACGTATAGAGTCCGGGTGATAAATTCTCCAACAAGAGGAAGTTTTCTGCGGCCGGGTCGAAATTGACCGCTTCACCGACAGTTTGTTGCCACTGATAAGTCGTAATCAGGCTTTCCTCGGAGGAGGCCAGTGCCTCAAGCTGGACCGAATTCGCCGGCAATTGGATTTCGATATCGTCACCAAGAGTTACGACGGGGGGCTCGGGTGCTACGAATGCAGGGAACACCGTGACGTTAACAAGGTCAAATGCGCTCATGCCCTGATCGTCGGTGACCGTGAAACGGAAGGTATAAGCGCCTTCGACCAAATCAGAGAGCGTCAATTGAGCCTGGTCAGCTCCCGTAAGCGTTGCCGAAGGCCCGGAGACCTGTTCCCACAGGAATGTAACGCCAGGGATGTTTTCATCCTGAACCGTTCCCGTGAGTGTTACTTCGTTATCCGGAAGGTCAAGTGTTCTGTCTCCACCCGCATTTGCGACAGGAGGGAGGTTAATGTCAGCAGGAAGAACAAAGACCTGGGCAAGATCCTCATCTTTGCCGTCATCCTCATCGGTAACCGTGAGGCGGAAGACGTATGTACCAGCCTGAAGATCGCTCAACGACAGGTTCGGCGCAGCAGTGCCGGTCATGGTAGCTGCAGGGCCGCTGACCTTTTCCCACAGATACGATGATACAGATCCATCGCTGTCGGTGCCGCTGCCATTAAGCACGATCGCGTTGTCCGGAAGTTTGATCGTTCTGTCCGGTCCGGCATTTGCAACCGGCGGCTGATTTTCGTTCTCGGGATTCACAGTAACCAGAACGTCGTCGGAAGCAGAAGCACCCTGATCATCGGTGACTGTGAGTCTGAACCGATACGTTCCCGGAGCAAGATTCTCAATGTTGGTAAACAATGTTTCAGGCGTAACGATTGTCGCCGCGGCTCCGGAAATCTGGGTCCACAACGTAGTCGCTATGTTACCATCAGAGTCGCTGGCAGAACCTTCGAGCGACGCGGTGTTCACAGGAGCAAAAACCACCACATCGGGTCCTGCATTGACAAGCGGAGTCGTGTTGACCGTCGCCGGCAATACAGTTACCGTTGCTTCATCTGAATCTTTGTCGCCGTCACTATCAGTGACTTCGAGACGGAAGACGTAAGTTCCTTCGACAAGATCACTCAGGTTGAGTGCAGCCTGATCTGTCTGCGACATTGTCACAGACGGTCCCGACATCTTGATCCAGTTATAAATTATGATCGTTCCATCGGGATCGCTACCTGATCCGGTAAGCGTAGCAATAGACGTTGGCAAGGTCACTGTAACGTCAGGTCCGGCATTAGCCAGAGGCGCCTCGTTGGTATCCAGCGGATTTACGTTCACCATAACATCATCGCTGTCAATTGCGCCGTCGTCATCGGTTACTGTAAGTCTGAATACATATGTACCTGCGGGCATTGCGGATACCGTAAGCGTTGGTGTTGCAGCGTTTGCGAGAACTGCGGCAGGACCGCTGATCTGTTCCCACTGATAGCTTGTCACCGTACCATCGGGATCGCTTCCCGTACCAGTTAAGTTGATATTGTCCAGCGGAAGCGTGATGGTTTTGTCGGCACCGGCATTGGCTACAGGAGACTGATTAATCTCTGCAGGGAATACTGTGATTCGCATATCGTCCTGTCCCTTAAGCCCGCCGTCATCGGTTACCGTCAGACGGAAAACATAAGTACCTTCAAGGAGGTTGGTCAACTCGAGATTGGCTGTGTTTCCACCGCTCATTGTCGCGGCCGGTCCGCTTACTTTTGTCCAAGCGTATGAAGCGATAGAACCATCAGTATCGGATCCTGAACCACTGATCTGGATCGAGTTGTTCGGAAGCGTTAGTGTTCTGTCAGGACCGGCATTTGCCACTGGAGCCTGATTTGTTGCTTCTGCCTCCACAACGAGTGTCATCTCATCCTTTGCCGTGGCGCCTTTGTCATCAGTCACGGTGATCCTGAATACGTAGGTTCCCTGAATAAGGTCGCTTAGCGACACCGTTGGGAATCCCGCATTGGCTATCGTGACAGCCGGGCCGCTGACTTTTGTCCATGCATACGTAATGATTCCGCCGTCGGGGTCACTTCCCGAACCTGCGATGTTCACGCTGTTTGTGGGTAGCGTTATTGTCCGGTCAGGACCGGCATTTGCTACCGGAGGCGTGTTCACTACCTGTGCCAGCACAGTCACAGTGACCTCCGCCGATGCCGTCAGGCCACCGTTGTCTGTCACCGTTAATCGCATCACGTAGGTACCTTCGATAAGATTGGTCAATTGTACCGTAGTCGTGGTACCGTTGTTTATCGTTGCCGTAGGTCCGCTCACTTTTGTCCATTGATAGGAAGCAATCGTACCATCCGGGTCACTTCCTGAACCAGTAAGATTGATTGAATTCAGCGGAAGCGTTATTGTCTGATTCGCACCTGCGGACGCAACAGGAGGCTGGTTGACAGTTGCTTCATTCACGGTCAGACGAGCCTCAGCGTAAGCAGTAGCTCCTTCGTTATCCGTAACGGTAACGCGGAACCAGTAGATACCAGCCTGTGTCACGGTAACGGTTACGGTACGCGTCATATCATTGGTCAGTGTCGCCGTTTCCGGACCACTCACCTGTGTCCACACATAGGACTGAATCGTGCCGTCAGCATCGGTACCCGTCGCGGTAAACGTTGTCTTGTTGAGCGGGAGTGTAATATTCCGGTTTGTGTTGATGGTGACCGACGGTGCAAGGTTGACGGCGTTTACAACTACTTTAACCTGATCATTGGCGGTTCCACCCTCATTGTCAGTCACAAGCAGGTTAAAGACATACGTACCTGCTTCCAGATCGGAAACATCCACTGATGCAGTATTGGATATCGGCATGGTGGCGTTTGTAGGACCACTGACCTGACTCCAGTTATAGGAGGCTATTGTTCCATCCGAATCCGTACCGGAACCGTTGAGTGTTGCAGTGTTGTCAGGGAGAGTAACGACAATGTCAGCGCCAGCGTTGGCAGCCGGATCCTGATTGATGCCGGATACTGTTACCTGAACTAGGTCAGTTCCGGTTGCGTCAAGGTTATCGGTGACAGCGAGTTCAAATATATACACACCCTCAACGAGATCTGAAAGCTGCAGAGAACTTTCATCGGTTGCTCCGAGCGTAACCGCTGGTCCGCTGACCTTTTCCCATGAATAGCCTTCAATCGTTCCATCCGGATCGGATCCCGAACCGTTTATGGTTGTGGTGGTCTGAGGCAGCGAAACAACTATATCGGGACCTGCATTGGCCACAGGACTTTGATTTACAAGTTCAGACTGCACTGTCAGTCTGACTTCATCAAATGCAGTAGCTCCATCGTTGTCAGTTGCAGTCAACCGGAAGACGTACACACCAGCTTCCAGGTTGGAAGCGGTAAGGTTGAGTGTATTTTCGCCGGATAATGTATTCGCTCCACCACTTATCAATTCCCATTCAAGCGAACTGATTGTTCCATCCGGGTCTGATGCCGTTCCCGTGAAAGAAGCGGAGTTCACCGGGAGTGTGATAGATTTATCCGGGCCGGCAGAAACAGCAGGAGGTACGTTAACTTCCGGACCCTGTACGATTACGGTTACTTCATCGGAAGCACTCGCGCCATCATCGTCAGTAACTGTAAGTTGGAAAACGTAAGTACCTTCGGTCAAATCGGAGAGCAGCGTCGATGCACTGGAAGGATTTTCGATGGTCGCAACAGGTCCGCTTGACTGAGACCATTCGTACGAACTAATTGTACCATCGGGGTCGCTTCCGGAACCAGTCAGAGTAGCAGTGTTAGTAGGCAGAATCACGGTTACATTATCACCTGCGTTCGCTACGGGTATCTGATTCGCGGCAATCACTGTAACGGTAGAAATATCGGAAGCCGTCGCGCCGGCATCGTCCGTGACGGTCAATTGAAACTTATACACACCTGCGACAAGTGAAGCCAATGAAAGATTCGGCGTTCCCGTATTCGTCATGTTTACGGAAGGCCCGCTTATCTTGGCCCAGGCGTATTGTGTGATCGTTCCGTCGGAGTCGCTTCCCGACCCATTCAGTGTCGTACTGTTTGTCGGAAGGTTAATCGTTTTGTCACCACCCGCATTCGCGACCGGAGGTGAGTTTACTATCGCGGGATTCACAATAACCGAAACTTCATCGATCGCAGTCGCTGACTTGTCGTCGGTTACTGTCAGACGAAATACATAGGTTCCTTCTATAAGACCGGAGACGCTGGCAGTCGCGGAACCTGCGTTCACGATAGCAGGAGCAGAAGGTCCGCTTATCCGCGTCCACGCATAGCTTGTAACTGTTCCATCAGGATCCGAGGCGGATCCGGTAAGGTTCGTTGAGTTTGTTGGCAGGGTCAGCGTGATGTCAGCTCCGGCATTCGCCACAGGTGATTGATTCGCTGCAACAACTGTGACGGTCACCTCATCGGAGGCGGTGCCACCTGAATTGTCCGTTACGTTTAGCCTGAAGACATAAATCCCGGCAACAAGGTTTGTCAGCGAGAGAGTTGCTGTTGATCCACCGGCCATTGTAACGGTAGGCCCACTGACTTTCTCCCACGCGTATGATGCAATGGTGCCGTCAGGGTCGCTTCCCGATCCTGCTATTGTTACTGTACCTGCCGGAAGATTTATCGTTCTGTCAGTGCCTGCGTTGGCCGTCGGAAGTTGATTCACTGCCGCGGGATTGACCACTACTCTGACTCTGTCCGTTGCAGTTGCGCCGTTGTTGTCGGTAACAGTCAGCGTAAATTCATACGTACCCTCGAGGAGGTTTGTCAGGTTGAGGTTAGCCGTTGTCGTGCCGCCCATCGTAACAGAAGGTCCGGAATTTTTTGTCCACGCATATGATACGATTGAACCGTCGGCATCTGTACCTTTTCCATTGATCGTTGTTGAGTTGGTTGGCAGTGTAATGGTGATATCTGGTCCGGCATCTGCCACGGGCTGGAGATTTGTCTGCACGACGGTGATGACCACGTCATCGGAAGCAGTCTCTCCGTTGCTGGAGGTAGCCGTTAACCGGAATGTGTATATTCCGGCAACGAGATTCGTCAGCGATAACGTAGGAGTGGAGGCGTTGCCAATGGTAACGGATGGTCCGTTAATCTTCGTCCACGCGTATGATGTAATTGTCGCGTTGGGGATAGAGGCGCTACCGGCCACGGTCGTCGAATTTGTTGGCAGATTAACCGTTTGGTCTGCACCTGCATTGACAACTATTCCATCGTTGCGGAATTGCAGCAGCCATTGATAAAGGTTTGGTGTATGGAGTGAGTTGTCGGTGAGGTAGGCGCGGTCCCACGAGTTATGGCCAACGCCCGGGTAGATCGTTAGTTTTGCGAGCGGATTCGGTGCCGGCACGCAATTATTGATGGCTTTAACCATGTTAATACTCTTGTTCACGCTGACAGTTCCGTCGGCATCGCCGTGGAATGCCCACACGGGAAGGTTAGTCAGACCAAATGAACACGCTTTGCCGGTGTTGTTACTACTTCCGCAGACAATAGCTGTGGCCGCGACCTTCTGTCCGAGCACCGCGTCCTGTGTATAGCCCCAGGAACCACCGCCTCCGAGCGAAAGCCCGGTAATGTAGAGACGGGACAAGTCAATTCTCAGGTAAGTCTTACAGTGCTCGATCACCTGGTCCATGTATGAGTTCGGCCAGCCGGTTTTGTTTTTTTTCAGCTGGGGACTGATCAAAATGAAGGGGAACTTATATCCGTTTTTGACATGCTTGGGCGGACCATTTTTGGCCACGGCAGGCAGATCGGCTTCGGTATCGCCGCGTTCGCCGAGCCCGTGGAAGAAAAAGACCACGGGATATTTATTGGTGTTTGAATTATAATCTGGCGGGAGGTACTCGTAATACCAAATACCATTGGGGGTTACTTTGGCAGTTTGGTTTTGAGCCAGCACAGCCTGGCACAGTATCGTCAAAAGTACAGTGACTAGGGTGCCAGACCAGCGAGATGGTAATACACGTAAGGCCATACGGGTAATGGTTAGGTCTTGTTAATAAGGTTTAATACAGGAAAAGACTTTCCTGTAACTGCCGTCCGACGGTCAAAATGAAGCAATAATCGCCCGTTACGTTAATCCAGCCCGTGGCCCAACTCTACTTCTTAACGCTTTCAAACGGGTTATACTTCTTTTTGATCGTATCTACGCTTTTTTTAACAGAATAGTCAGCATTTTTCGAGGTGCGGGTATCATGGTCTTTTGCCCGCGAAAAGTAGTCATCGAACCGGGCAAACTCCCGCAACACTCTCTTGACGAAGGCCTCCTTAAAGCTCCCGTCCCTGTTCAATGCCCTTGTACCCGTCCATGCCCTGGCAGCACCAGATCGGATCATCCGGACCTTTCCGTGCCTCATAAAATCGAAGCACAACCTGCCGTCGAAGCCCCGCATGTTCTTGTCGAGGTGTCCGACTTTGAGTCCGAGTTCCCTGATATATCCCAGGCTGATACCATAGGCGTTCAGATGTGGCCGTTTGAAATTCCTGACTTCCGCAACCGTGTCGCGCATCAGTTCATACAGCCACAATTGCCAACGGGGGTGTTCTTTGTCGCTTATGTACGAAAACATTCCATAAACGAAGACGACTCCTTCCCGCGTCAGGTTCTTTGTCATGATCTCGATCCATCGCTCCGGGTACACGCAATCAGCATCCGCTGACAACACGTATTTTCCCTTTGCCTGACGCTGCCCCAGCTCCCGCGAGGGCCCAACACCTTGTTCCGGCTGAAAGTATGAAGTAACCCCCAGTTTTTCAAGCACGGCCTGTGTCCTGTCCGTTGAGTTGTTGTTTATGACGATAATTTCAAACGGGAACTTCGATTTACTCCTCGACAGGGAGTCAATGCAACGGATGATGTTTACTTCCTCATTCCAGGCGGCGATCACAACTGATACGACCGGCTCCAGGCTCACGGCCTTCAGTAAACGATTGCGTATATCCAACAATGCCCCCTCCGGAAACTCCTCAAGCGTTTCATACGTCAACAACTCTGTGTTTATCCAGCCCGGGTTAGTAAAGATTCCCATTTCTGAGCGTTTTGTTTATGGGTTTTTATGATTTTCGATCCTTCCAGACTACCGAAAGGTCCACACTATACATCTTACCACCCAGAACATCCAGCTCCAGTTCGTCGACAATGTAAAGTTTGTTGTTAGTAGTCCAGCATATTCCAGCCTTGTGACTGTAGTGATTCAGCTTCAGTTCGTAGATGGCACCTCTTGAAAATCGGTCTTCGGTGAAGTTTCTTATGAACAGAATACGATCGTGAAAAAGCAGCGCAAGGGTTTTGCCGTCGGGGCTGAGGTCTGCGCTTGTGATCCAGTTGTTGATCATCGGACCGGTGCCGACAAAAAGACTGTCGATCAATTTTGCGCTTTGATTCCCAGGCTCCTGTGACAGCCTGTATATTTTCGATATGCCTTTGAAAGGCGATGATCTGTTTTTGGTGAAGAGGTACAAATTTCCCTTCCACGCGAAGAATGCATCAGCATCAAAGTTCTTGTTGGACTTACTTGCGGGGAACACTTTCTGATCTTCGTATGAATACGTGATGATCTCCGGATTAGTGAGTGGCGCTTCGAGATCATCGGGATTCGGAATACGATATATTCTCAACTCCTTTCGGTCGTTCTTGTTGTTGCCAAATCCGCCAATGTAGAAGTTACCGCTTTCATCACGAGTCAAATCCTCCCAGCCTTTGTTGGATACATTCAACTGAACTGCTTTGACCTGATTGCCGAGACTGTCGAGGCAGTAAAGGGCGGGTACGCCGTCGTCGTTGTGCGACCAGAAATAACCACTGTCTGATCGTTGTAAACCGGATGCTTCGCGCAGGACTTTCGGAAGCTTTCCAACTTCGCGGAAGACGACTTTTTCGGGGGCAATAGTTATGAATTTCTTACCGAGTGAATCTGATTCCGCAACGAGTGAATCGGGCTCCGAAAATGGTTTCGTTGCCGCACCGCCCGAGAGGACGATAGCCGAAAAGACAACAAACAATCCAAGAGCCTTCATATTGAAAATGAGGAACAAATTTAGACTTTCCGCCATTTTAAACCTAGCGTAAGCATGTTTCATTGACATGCCGGGATCGGTCAAAAAAGGTACTTTATCCATTTTCGAGAATTTCCTTATACAGCGAACGGACCTGCATGGCGCTTTTCTCCCATGAAAACGCGGTTGCCCTGCTCAGCCCGTCCCGGATCAGCCTGCTGCGCAACGCATCGTCCCTGAGCGTGTTCTCAATGGCATCAGCAAGTGCATCGGGCCGGGCAGGATCAATGAGTACGGCGGCATCACCCGCGACTTCCGGCATTGACGACGTCGTCGATGTAATAACCGGGACTTCGCACTGCATTGCCTCCAGGATCGGTATTCCAAATCCTTCCCTCAGGGATGGATAAAGAAACAGTTTCGCCATCGAATAAATTGCCGGTAAATCTTCTTCCGGAACGTATCCGCAAAAAGCAATGTGGTCCAAAACCGAAACGTCTCCGACTGATTCTGCAACGCTGCGCAGGTACGCGCGGTCCATGTCCAGCATCTGCAACCGGAATGAAAGTTGATTTCGCTTTTTCAAAATCGACAACGCTTTCATCACACCGACGAGATTCTTTCGCGGATCGGTATTGCCGAGATAAAAAACGTAATCGTCCGGTAAGCTGTACTTCTGCCTGATTTGATTCAGTGTTGCAGCGTCGCTGATCTTACGGAATTGTTTGCCCGCAGCGTTGTGAACAGTAACTACTTTGTTGCCGGGAAATTTGAAATAAGTATTGATATTCCTGTTTTCGAATTCTGATACAGTGATGAGGCGCCTGGCCTTGTTGACTACCTTTGGCACATTCCACCTTCTGTACAAGTTACCGAAGATCTGATACCACGATCCCTTGGTCAGATTCGTTTGTTCAAGATAGATGATGTCATGCAGTGTTATGACCATGGGCACACCAGGGTTCAAGGGAGCGGTATTGCTTGTACAATGCAACACCTCAACGGGGTGTTTCTTCAGCGCCGCAGGTAGTAAAACCTGTTCCCAATACGGGTAAGGCCCGCCTTTGATGCGGACGATATGGAAGTTTGCAGTTTCCCGGATTACCGAGTCGTCAACATCGTCTTTCACGAAAATCAAGTATTCGTTGTCCAGGTCAAGTCGCTGCAGGTTGCGGATAAGTTCGAGGGCGACGATATCCATACCGTGCTTCTTCTTGCGGAACAACCGCTGAACTTCAATGCCTATTTTCATGCGGTGACTTTAGCCGGATTACTTGCTCCAATAAGGGTTCCATCTGTACGATGGTTGATATTCCACAGAAAACCTTTCCAGAATGCTTTCAGATGCTCCAGCTCGCGGCTCAGGAGAAATTTCAACGAGTTCTTGGGAATGGAGAACACAACGAAAAACAGCATCCATGAAAACTTGGTTAGCCCGTGAGTGTGCCGGCGCATAAAAAGCAGACGGTTTCTGGTCATGTAATACGTCTTCAGCGTACTGTTTTTCCCTACGGACATGGATTCCTTGTGGTAAATCTTCGATTCCGGAACAACGTAGATTTTGTATCCGGCTTTCTTGATCGTCTCGCACCAATCGAGTTCTTCATAGTACAGGAAAAAGAATTCCTGCATCATTCCCACTTTGTCGATTACGGTCCCCGGCACCATCATCGCCGCGCCGTGCGCGAGTTCGGTTACACGTGTCTGGTCAAACTGACCGTTGTCTTTCTCTTTAAATCCTTCCCGGAAATTCCGACCCGTGTAGGGATTGATTGCCGATGAACCAACGTATTGAATAAGCTCTCCTGAATTGTAGTATATAATCTTCGGAGAAATCATTCCTGCTTCCGGATGTGTTTCGAAGAAGTCGACAAGTGGCCGGATCGTATCTGGACAGACTTCGGTATCGTTGTTTATGAAAAAAAGATATTTGCCCGTCGCAGCTGCAACGCCGAGGTTATTGCCACCGGCAAAACCAAGATTCTCGCGACTGACAATCACCTTTACATCAGGATACGCCTGGCGAATGGCAGCTTCCGGGTTTTCACGCGATCCGTTATCGACTACGATTACTTCGACGTTTTGATATTCGGAATGTTGCAGCGAAGAGAGCAGCTCAAGCGTGTATTGGAGTTGATTGTAGTTGACTGTAATAACCGAAACTAATGGCTCCATTCCCGTGTTATTTTTTGTCATCCGCACGAACCTGTGTTACTCCATGCGGGGTATGTATGAACGACTTATTTGCGCCCTTCAACCGGAACAGCAGACCAAACATTTTTATCGCCACACGTGGCAGAAGGAATACTGAGCGGACCATTTGCCAGTTGTAGTAACGAAGCGGTATCGCCAGTGCCATTGCAATGATGTTCATGGCGAGGAACAGAACCCAGGGATAGTAACTGAAGGTAAGATAATCCCTGAAAAGGAAGGTGACCACAGAGAGTACAACAAGCATTCCGAGGTTAATCACCCGTGGCAGCTGGACGTTTTTGAGAATGGCGGAGTTGAACATGGAGAAATCCGCTTTAAAAAACGCGGCCATCCCTTCATTGAAATATTTCTTCAAATAAACGAACTGACTGGATAGCCAGCGTGTCCGTTGTTTTTCGAAAACTTCTGTTGATTCCACCTTTTCATCATACACGAGCGTGCCCTTTGCGTACCATATCCGGATCTTCCGGCGGATAAGGTGAAGTTCAAGCTCCCTGTCGAAACCCCCGATGCTTTCCATGCTCGCAAGTATCTCGCGTGCGACATTGTATTCGAAGACCATTCCGGAACCTATCAATGAACACGACAGTCCAATGGCGACGTGACCCTGGCGATAGATATAATTATTGATACGTTCACTGAATCCATCCAGTACCGACATGGATGTGCTTTGATTTTTCGAAACGCGTTCTGCCTGGATAGCACGGAATCCGCCTGCCAGCATGTCGTTGACCTTCGTCAGGAACTCAGGCGCCATCACGTTGTCGGCGTCGAGTATCACGGCAAAATCATAGTTGTCGCCGATTTCTGCCATCGCACGGTTCAGCGATTTTACTTTTGTACTCTTCTCGAAAACAACTTCAACTACGCGGATAGGGAGTTGTTTGAGAGCGGCTACTGTCTGAGGTTGCAATGAATCTGCGATAACAACGACGTCGTAGTTCTCGCGTGGATAATTCTGCTGAAGCGCCTGCTTGGCCACGGTGACGATCACTGCATCTTCCTTGTACGATGGTATAAGTACGGCAAACTTACGAAACGACGCGGCGGGAGGCGGTGACGGCTTTCGGAAGAAGAGCCCTGCCACGCCGAGTATAAACGCGTATGAGGAGACAAAACCGAAGTATATCAGCAGTACAATTTCAAGTACAATCATGGTGTGTTGAGAATGAAAAAGAAAACCAGAACACTAATGTAGGTAATGTTCTGGTTTCACATTGAATGGGTTCAACTCATTATACCTTTTCCTTTTGGAACAGGGCAGGGATAGTGGAGAAAAGAATTTTCAGGTCAAGCCAGAAGGAGTTTTTCATTGCGTACTCCATGTCAAGGGCAATCCTTTCTTCCGGCGACATGTTATCTTTTCCACGTTTCGTCACCTGCCACAAACCGGTGATACCGGCAGGAGCAAGGAATCTCCACGCGATCTGATCTTTCGTAAGTTTCTCAGCTTCGTAAAGCGGCAGCGGTCGGTTTCCGACAAGTGACATGTCACCCAGCAACACGTTGATAAGCTGTGGCAGTTCGTCCAGACTGGTATTGCGGATGAAGTTGCCGAAGCGGGTCACGCGCGGATCGTTCTTGATTTTGAAGAACACACCGGCTCCGTTGTTTTCGCTGTACTGATTCAGGTGTGCGAGTTTTTTCAACTCATCATCAGCGCCGACTCGCATTGAGCGGAACTTGTAGAAGTTGAATATTCTGTACCCTGCACCTGCTCTTTTCGAGATATAGAAAACCGGTCCTCTTGACTCCAGCTTGATGATTAATGCGATAAGCAGCATTATCGGAGAAAGGAAAAGGAGTGCTGTGCTTGAAACAATAATATCGAATGTTCTCTTAAGCGACCAGATTTTGATTTTTGGAATCTCGTCAAGCACCTGTTGTGTGACGTACGGTTTATTGCCGCGTTGATTCTTATAATTCTTGAGTTTTTTGATGAACTCAATCCGTTTCAGGAAAGCATATGTGATCGCTCCGTAGTGGTATTCATCGAATCCCAGCTTCAGTGCCATTTCCTTTGTCGCCTGGTCATATTTCGGGGTGTAAAGGATAAACGGTATGGCCAGACGCTGAGCCAGTTCCTTCATTTCTTTAAGGTCGCCCTTAATGTTTTCAGGATGGATGATGATAGCGTCCTGGTTGGTGTGTGTACCAAGACCTGATTTAAGGAAGTCATGTGCTTCCTGGAGACTGCAATTCCGAAACGAAATGGTTTCCTGGATATAGTCGTGTTCGGGTTCCGATGAAAAAGTATCTATCCGAACTATATTTTTGGTAAAAACAGGCACCGATGGTTTGGATTGTCTCGCCAAAGATAATGGAGATTCTTCAACTTCCAGTCGTATTGCTACATCCATAACTAATTAGCAAAAACATTTTGACCTTGAAATGATAATGCTCTGTCCACTTCAGCTACGAGAGACTGAGGTTCAAAGGGCTTCACGAGATAGGTAAAGGCACCTAAATCAAGGCACTGTTTTCGCTTGTCCCCATCTTCAAAGCCGGACAGGATGATAACAGGGATGTTCTTGAACAATCCGCTGTTACTGATGTTCTCCAGTAATTCAATGCCATCGAGTGAAGGCATCTTGATGTCCGAGATGATAAGATCCGGTAGGTTGCCGTCCGATAACCAGGACCAGGCTTCCATCCCGTTGCTCATGATAATCACCTCGTATTTGCTCTGAAGGATTTTCTCCAAAAGCCAGCACAATGGAATGTCATCTTCGATGACTAAAACCTTTTTCATTGGTAAATAAGATTTAATTACCTCTTGATGCTTGCTTTAAAGACCGGGTAAAAAGGCGGGACTTTAAAGCCAACTTAATTTGATAGACAATTCAAAACTAAGCTTTTTTTGCTTATTCATGTAATTTACCTGACAAAAAGTTAAAAAAAAATTGTGCCCGGGAATGCTATCGTTTGCTGTAAACGTTTTCAGTAATTCCTTGAAAGTTTGATAAACTTTCAACGTATCACTTCATTCGTCGAGAAATTGTTAAAGCGGAGCTATTTTGTGAGCAATTTGCGGATTGAAAGTCGGTCAATTTTGCCTGTGACCGTTTCGGGGAATACAGCGATCGAAAAAATTTCCTTTGGCCTTTCAAAACGAGGCAGTTCTTGCCGAAAAGTGTCAATAATTTCTAATCTGACGTTCTCTTCGAGGGCTTCGCCCTCAACAACCAGCACAATTCGCTCGCCGAATTCCTGATCGGGTACGGAAGAGACGACAAATCGGCCATGTAAGTTTAAACGTGATTTGAAAGAATCCAGACGCGCCTCAACGGCTTCTGGTGAGATTTTGACACCGCCTGTGTTGATAACAAAGTCGGCGCGACCGAGCCAACGGAAGGCGGAATCACCAATAAGCTCAACCAAATCATTCGTAGTGACGTTGCGTTTTAGGTATGAAACCTCAATTTTCAGGCAGCCACGGTCGTCAGTAGAAAGCGAAACCCCTGGCAATGCGTGAAAAACATCCGATCTCTCCGCGCCGTTCAACCGCCGTAAAGCGACATGGGATAACGTTTCAGTCATGCCGTACGTCGCGAAAATCCGAGTGGTGTAGGCGTCAAGACCCTGTATGATTTCCGGCGAAACTGCAGAACCCCCGACTATAACGGTAGCGATACTGCTCAGGCGGGTTTGAAGATCGGATTCCACAATTTTCTGTAGTTGATACGGGACAAGTGCTGCCAGCGCGAAGGTGAGATCCGGTTGAAGGGCCTGCAACGGATTGGCTGTGGGTTCGATGGCATGCACACGCATCTTGAACAGGAAACTTCGAACGAGCATCATCATTCCTGCAACGTACCGGGTATCCAGACAAACCAGTGAATTTCCGCCCGGATTAAGCTGAAGCGCTTTGCGGGTAGCCTCTGCGCTGGCTTCCATCTGCCACCGTTGCATCACCATGCGCTTGGGGCTACCGGTCGATCCACTCGTTTGAAGATGAAATTCCTCATTTCCACGAAACCACTTACGCAGAAATTCAAACGTGGTCTCCTCGAATCCAGTCCTTGGCTTTTCGACACCGTCAATAATACCGGCTACGCTCACGTCGCGGCCATTGACGGAAATCGATGGGAACGGATAATCCATTAAAGGTTATTCAGGTCCTGCCGAAGCCGGTCCATGATGAACGCTTCCTTATCACTAAAGCCGTTGCATACCTCGGCTACCCGTTTCACTACGCGAAGAACTTTCTCTTTCAATTCTTCGGTAAAGACATGTTTATGGAGCCGAAAGTCGTGGATCGCTTCGTTGTACACCTTCTCTATAGAAGGCTCGGTAACCTCATCGAGCAGTTCGAACCGGCTTTGAGCCGCCCACGAATCATAGTCCAGTTCCTCTTCGATGATGGTGCGGAAGGCAATACGCTCCCCGGCGCTCAAACCGTGATCAGCTTTCGCGATGACGTAAGCCATTTCGGCGATGGCGCGATAGATTTCTTTTTTTTCGATATCCGTGCTCATGGGAATTGTGGATATTTTGACCAGTCGGGATCACGTTTCTCAAGGAATGCATTCTTGCCTTCCTTGGCTTCGTCACTCAAATAATATAACAATGTCGCATTTCCAGCTAGTTCCTGGATACCTGCCTGCCCGTCGAGTTCGGCATTGAAAGACGCTTTCAGCATACGAATCGCAAGCGGGCTCTTTGCCTTGATCTTGTCTGCCCACGCGACATAGGTTTCTTCCAGTTTGTCGAGGGGCACAACGGTATTGACCAATCCCATCAGCAGTGCGTCGGCTGCGTCATACTGATCGCACAGGTACCAGATTTCGCGCGCCTTCTTCTGCCCGACGACCCGCGCCAGGTAGGAGGCCCCGAAACCACCGTCGAAGCTGCCCACCTTTGGACCGGTTTGTCCGAAGCGGGCGTTTTCTGCAGCAATGGTGAGGTCACACACAACATGCAGGACGTGACCACCGCCGATTGCCCACCCGGCAACGGCAGCGATTACCGGTTTGGGGATGGAACGGATCATCTTCTGAAGGTCGAGCACGTTGAGCCTGGGCACCGTATCGTCGCCTACGTAACCACCATGGCCACGGACACTCTGATCGCCACCGCTGCAAAAGGCCTTTCCGCCTTCGCCGGTGAGGATAACGACACGAACCGACGCGTCTTCGCGGCAATAAGCCATGGCATCGATCATCTCGTTGACCGTCAGCGGTGTAAAGGCATTGTGAACCTGCGGTCGGTTTATGCTGATTCGCGCGATGCCATCATACTTGTGAAACAATATCTCCTTATATGTTTTTACGGGTTCCCAGGGATAGCTAAGCTTCATATGTGTTCTTGATTTTCGTTTTAAAATTGTCAAAGATGGAACGGTTCGACGATTGATCGGATTCCAGTTCCAATACCTTGGTGCGACCATCAAATTCAAAGAAGTCGCGCAAGAGGTTGTTGAGTTTGCGGCGGTTGTCCAGTTTCAGGTGGTCAAATTCAAACTCCTCGCAGAGTTTGCGTGCCGTAAGGTTCTGACGCGTCACAAAATATTCGGCAGACTCCGGCAATGAGGAGGGACCATCAATAAGATTGAAGATGATACCCCCGTGGTTGTTTAATACAACGACACGGAGATTCGGCAACGCGTAGTTATGCCAGAATGCATTCCGGTCATAAAAGAACGCCATGTCGCCGGTGATAAGAATATTGGGTTTACTGTTATCAAGGCAATGGCCGACCACCGTGCTGGTGCAACCATCGATCCCGCTCGTTCCACGGTTGGCATACACGCTTACGTTCTTCTGGCGAGCAGCGAGGCCAATCATGTTTGCGTATCGTACACTCATGCTGTTGGCCAGGTGCAGGTTGCAATCCTCCGGGAGTTGGCTCATTACGGCCGCGACGACCTCAAGTTCGCCGAGTTCGGGGGTAGGGAAGAAGTTTGTGGTCACGCGTTGCACCCTGCGTTCTTCAACTTCCCAGAGCTTACCAAAATTTTGTTGTTTCTGCCTGTCAAAACTTTTGCCTCCGCGTTCTGTAGCTAGGAAAGCAAATACTTCTTCGGCGGTACTATTTATTATATGTGTGACTCCCTGAAACGTGTCGGCGACTGCACCACCCGGCTGGATATGCCAGTGTTGCGAAGCCTTATGTTTTCTGAGAAACAGTTTTAATTGTTTGGAGATTACCGATTTTCCGAAGGTGATCAGCAGATCGGGCTGCAATGATTCGCGTATCGCCCCCGGAGCTGCTGCAAGGAACATGTCACTGTACCGAACGACGTTGTCGAGTGGATGCAGATTTGAAATCACATCACCGACGACGGGTACCTGGTGCGCTTCCGAAAAAGCATGAAGGGCAGTACGTAAACGAGAATCGGAATCGGTTTGGCCGGCTACAACCAGGACTCTGTTAAACCGAAACAGGTTTTCGGCAAGAAATTGCTTTTGAACGACATCCAACTGCCAGGCTGGGGGCAATTGGTCAATCGTTCTTACTGTGTTGCTGAAGGAAACCTGATCCGATGCCCTGGGATAAAGTGGTTCTCTGAACGGGGTGTTAATATGAACAGGACCGGCCGGTTCCTGGAGAGACAGATTGATTGCCTCGTTCACGATCCTGTTAATCGCCCACACACTGTCAGGATGAAAGTAATCTGCCGGAAGGTTAAAACTCTTCTTTACATGCTTACCGAATACTTCCGGCTGATAGAGCGTCTGACCATCGTGTTGTCCGATCCATTCCATGGGACGATCCGCGGTTAAAATCAGCATTGGTGTTTCGCTGAAGAATGCTTCGGCAACGGCGGGAGCAAAGTTGTAGGCTGCGCTGCCAGAAGTACACACCAGTATTGACGGTGCCTTCGTTCGTTGTGCGATGCCGAGTGCAATAAATGCTGCGCTGCGTTCGTCGCTGAAGGTGCGTGTATGAATGTCGTTATAGCGCGTGAACGCCAGAGTCAGCGGTGCGCACCTCGATCCCGGGCATAGAACTGCGTAATGCAGTCCGCGCGCGGCGCACAGAGGAGCGATGTCGTAGATTGGCTGAAACGGATTCATTTAACTTGCTTGTCGATAACCGAGAGCAGTGTATTCATTTTCATCTCTGTTTCTTCCCATTCCTTTTCGGGAACAGAATCGATGGTGACTCCTGCACCCGCGTAAACTACTGCCTTGTTCCGAATGAGCTGCATACAACGCAGGTTTACAAACAGGTTGATTGCATTGTCGATGTTCACAGGACCAAGGTAGCCTGAATAGAATTCGCGATCGTATCCTTCGCGGGATTTCAGGAAATCAAGCGCGGGTGCCAGAGGCATGCCGCAAACGGCGGAGGTTGGATGGAGTAACTGAAGCATCACAGATCCAAGTTGGGGAAAATTGGTTTCCTTCATATTCACTGTGAATTCACTGCGGAGGTGCATCACGTTTCCGGCGACGGCTGTCTTCGGTCCGTGTTCTTCGTATTCGCGAAGTCTGATCTTTTTGAAACAGCTGATAATATATCGTTCTACCAGTGCCTGTTCTTCAATTTCTTTTTGTGTCCATGACACGTCACGTAAGTTTTGGCCCTCCCGGTAAGGTTGTGTTCCAGCCAGCGCGACTGTTTTGAAAATAGTCTTGTCGAGAACGCGCACAAGTTCCTCGGGAGACGCGCCCATCCACGTGCCGGATTGAGGTGACGTTGTCAGGGAAATGAAAGCTTCGGGGTAATCCTTTCTAAGCTTGAGAAAGGCACCGGGAATGCTGAAGTCAGCATTCAGGTCGACGGATTTGCACCGCGACGGAACAATCTTTTCGAAAGCGCCGGACTCAATTTCAACGAGTCCGTCTTCAACAAGTTTCATGTAATGTTCGCGCCCTGAAGAAGGAACGTTCTTGTCGGGAAAGGCTGCGCGTTGTTTTGCAGAGGCAGCTGCTTCAGACCAGGTTTCCTCAAGCCATTCGAGGCTGCTTTGTTCTACGGGATTCGCGGACTTTTCCAGTCTGCCGTCGCGAAGCCGAAAAAAATGATCCGCCGGAAAGAAGAGCGCTCCGCGACTGCGATCAAAAGGAGCAAAGAGAAATCCGGCGCGCATTTCTTCGATGGGAGCCTCGCCGGGAGCAACCACAGCCTGGCGCGATACGATCACTTGCAGATTATCGTCTTCAGGCAAGCTCCACGCAGCAAGTGCGCATCCATTTGTATGTGCGTAATTGAATAAGAAGTCTAATACCTGTTTACCGGAAACGGTGTTTAATGAGAAATTCTTAACGTCATGCATTTCCTCCATCACTTTTTTTTGTCCAGCACTGCCATGGTTATTCTGCTAATACATACGAGTTCGTTTTGTTCGTCTGCAATCCGGATTTCCCACACCTGCGTTTTCCTGCCGATGTGTATCGGTCTTGCCGTTCCGATAACGTAACCTGATCGAACACCCCTGATATGATTAGCATTAATTTCAAGACCTACACAGAATTGTTGTTCGGGATCCACACATAACGTGGCGGCTACACTTCCCAGTGTTTCGGCGAGCGCTACCGATGCGCCGCCGTGGAGTAGTCCAAAAGGTTGATGCGTGCGTGCGTCTACCGGCATCCGCGCCTGAAGAAAATCGTCACCGAATAAGACGAACTCTATGCCAAGGTGTTCAGCCAGCGTGTGTTTGGAAAGGTGATTGAGAAAATCAATCGTTACGTCCGCTTTGAAAATATTCATCTGAAATGAGCCGGATTACGGCTAGTGGCTGTGAACAATTTTTCTATTTTTGCGCCGGCCATTCAGAGCCCTCCCCTGAATAAAGGAGGTTTCCGCCAGGCCATGAACAGCGGCAAAATAAGTCAAAATTGAGCATCAAAAAAATCTATTTGATCAGGCATGGACAAACCGACTACAACCTGAAAAATATTGTGCAGGGGAGCGGTGTGGACACTGATCTCAACGAAAAGGGGCGAGCTCAGGCTGCGGCTTTTTTTGAGAAATACCGCGAGGTTCCATTTGATCAAATTTACACGTCGGCCCTCAAACGCAGTCAGCAAACGGTTCAGCAATTTGTGGATTTGGGTATACCGGTGAAGCATCTTGCCGGCCTGAACGAAATCAGCTGGGGAACAAAAGAAGGACAACGGATCACGCCCGAGGAAGATGAGTATTATCACTACATGATCCGGCAATGGCAACTGGGTAATACAGGACTTAAGATCGAACGCGGCGAAAGTCCTGAAGACGTTGTAAGAAGGCTGAAGCCGGCGGTTGACCATATCATGAGTCACACAGATGAAAAGACGGTGCTGATCTGCATGCACGGGCGCGCGATCCGGATTCTGTTATGCTACCTGTTGAACTATCCGCTTAGAAGTATGGACTTATTTGAGCACGAGAATTTGTGTCTTTACGAATTGCATCACACAGGTTCAATGTTCACTGTGGCCAAATACAATGAGGTGGCTCATTTGAGATCCTTCAGCTGAGCAAGTGCCGATCGTGCCTTGCTGTCGATGCTGTTCTTGTATTCGTGTTTCCTGTAAGAAAGTGCCTGTTCGAAATATCGCCGGGCTTCGGCGGTTTGTCCCTGCGCGGTTGACATGTATCCGAGTTGCAGACATGCGTTAGGTGCGAAATACCATTCCTCGTCGCCAGTCATACTAATCGTCTTCAGATAATTTTCACGCGCATCTTCGTTTCGTGCCAGCCGGTGATACAACCTTGCCTTTCGGTAATAATATTCAATCTGGTGTTTCTTCGCACGAAGCGATGCGGGGTCCAGCGCGTTGAATATTTCTTCGGCTTCCCTGTAGTATCCACCATCGGTGAAAAAACGCGCGCGCGTAAGTGGTATTGAAGGCAACTCTGACGACGCCAGATTTCTGGCTGCGTGTTTGTCGGCTTCCGTTAATTCCTTTCCGTTGGACTCCGCTTCCCGGAAGGCAATAATCGCTTCTTCCTGTTTTCCGTCAAGCCAGTAACAAAGTCCGATTTTATAATGTGCGTCTTTTATGTAGTTCTGCCCGCGAAAGTGTTGCAGGAACGCTGAATATTCATGGACTGCCTGCCTGTACTCCGCCTTGTGAAGAAACACTTCGCCACGGAGGTAACTCGTATAAATTATTGATGACGCCAGTTCCGGGCGGAGGTATTTCAACGCTTCTTCACTGGAGCCGTTTTTCATATTGAAGTTCGCCATCATGAAAAGCGCGAGCGGGTTGTCAGGACGAATGGTGAGGACGTATTCCATTTCCATGATGGCCTTTTCCGGTTGCTGCAGCATAAAGCCGGTTGTGAACGCGTGCCAGAGTGTACTTTCGAAGGCGAAGGGATGGTTCGATGCACCGAGTTTTTTCAATTGGGAAAGTCCCGCGTTTACAGATCCTTCCATGCCGAGCAATCCCAGTATCCAGTTGTACTTGTCAGGTACGGAGCCGATCATTACGTTAAGTAATCCGGCGGTTTTCAGAATTGGTTCGTAATCCGGGAAACGCTTTTGTACTTCCTGCGCACTTATGTACGCCTGGCGGAGCCGTAGTGCGGCATCGAGTTCTTTCCCGAACTTCAGGTAGACAAACGTCCACTGCAGGTTCAACTCAGCCAGAAGTGTCAGATCATCGACATTATCTTTTCTTGACTTACGCGAGATGCGTTTTTCAAATGCGGTTTCGTAGTCGGAGAAGTTGCGCGGGTTCTCGGTGATCAGAAGTTCCAATGCTTCCGCAAGCGAGACCACGTAGAGTTCCTGCGGGGTTTGCGGGTTGGGGATCATGCTATGTGCAGACTCAGGTTGCAGATCAAGCACACGCTCATACGCTTCGTGCGTTCGTGTGTCGAATGCAAATTGTTGTGCACTGATCGTCAAGGACAGGAACAAAAAAAGGCAAACCATAAGGATTGCCTTTCTTGTCAATACGTTTAGCGGACTATTCAACTTTCTTTCTGCGTGATGTCGTAGTGACAGGAGTTTTTGCTGATTTGGGTTTGTCGCCCTCGTCGAGGCTGTCCATGTCAACGTCAGCAAGAATACGTCCGGAGTGTTCGTCGATAACGATTTTCTTTTTCTCCCGGATCTCAGCGATTTTCTGAGGAGGGATAACGATGTTACATCCTTCTGCAGCGCCGCGAACCACGCGTACAACAGCCAATCCGTTAGAGAGACTGCTGCGAAGGCGTTCATAATATTTGTAAAGTTTCTCTTCAATTTTCTGAGCGGCTTTTTCACGCTCGGCGAGCAGACGTTTTTCTTCTTCGTGGCTTTCGGCAAGAATGTCGTCAAGTTCTTTTTTCTTCAGCTCCAGGTGTTCGCCACGTTCCTTGATGAGCTGATTCGTCTTTTCAATTTCGTCTTTTTTGCTCTGAATACTGTCTTTCCCTTCCTTGATTTTCTTTTCGCACAACTGTATTTCAAGTTCCTGGAGTTCGATTTCTTTGGTGATCGCGTCGAATTCGCGGTTATTCCTCACATTCTTTTGCTGCTCACCGTACTTCTTGATCAGCTTTTCCGCCTCTTTAATGCCCTCCTTGTATTTCTTGTTTCCTTCTTCGATTTCCTTGAGTTCTGACTCATAACGGGCTAGGCGGGTATTGTATCCTTCGATTTCATCAGCAAGATCCTGAACTTCGTCCGGCAGGTCACCTCTCAATTTCTTTAATTCGTCTAGTTTGCTGTCAATGGACTGAAGTTTTACGAGCGCTTCAAGCTTCTGCGCAACTGATTGATTTTCCATTAGTTATATGTAGCTTATTGGATTTGTGACGGTTCCAGAAAAATTGATCGCAAAAGTAGGAAATTTTTTCATTAAAACCTCTCTGATGAGTTCTTTAGTAAAAACCTCCGTTTCGTAGTGTCCGATGTCGGCAACCATGATTTTTCCTTCCGCGTCAAAGAACTCATGATACTTGAAATCGGCTGATACATAGGCATCTGCGCCGGCCTGGATGGCCTTTTTCAAAAGAAAGCTGCCTGCTCCTCCACATACTGCTACGGTTTTGATCAGGCGATCCGGGGGCCTCGTATACCGCACCACTTTAGCCTCCATGCTGTTTTTTAAACTTTGAAGGAAGGCCATAGGTTCCATCCCGTCCGGTAAGTTGCCGATCATTCCTGATCCAACTTCTTGATTTTCATTGCTTAAGATTGTGATGTAGTAGGCAATTTCTTCATACGGATGAGAATCGCGAAGGGCCGCCAAGACCTTGCCTTCGTCTACGAGCGGAAAGATCAACTCAACCCGGGTCTCATTTACATACTCTTGCTCGTTTCTCTTGCCAAGAAATGGGTCGGCACCTTCGAGCGGCCTGAATGTGCCAGTTCCATCCACCCGGAAGCTGCAATTCGCATAATTCCCAATGTTCCCGGCGCCTGCTTCGTGGAGGGCATTCAGCACTTCGTCGGTATGCGTCGAGGGAATAAACGTGACCAGTTTGCCAAGGGTCTGTCGTTTTGGAACGAGAACCCGCGTATTAATGAGGCCGAGGCGTTCACATATCTTGCGGTTCACGCCTGAGACGACATTGTCGAGGTTCGTGTGAATCGCGTAAATCGCGATCCCGTTTCGGATTGCCTTGATGACAGTCCGTTCGACATAGTTCGCCCCTGTGAGTCTTGGCAAGCCCTTGAAAATGATCGGGTGGTGCGCGATAATCAGGTTGGCGTTCTTTTCAACAGCCTCATCAACAACGCTTTCCAGGCAATCCAACGTGATAAGCACACTCGAAACAGCCATGTCCGGACTCCCGGTCAGCAGCCCTGAATTGTCATAAGACTCCTGATATTGCGGTGGTGCCCATTGTTCGAGGTAACGAATGATTTCCCGTACGGTAAGACTCTGTTCAGGCATCAGGGATATTGTATCGGTTAAAGATATGTACTGGTTTGCAAAGCGCGTTTGAAAATAGAAATTTGCCTGCGAAACTTCCGCTATGTTTCTAAAAACCTTATTGTTTCCGTTTTCAGTGCTGTACGGATGGATAACCGGAGTCAGGAACGCGCTTTATGATCGTGGGTTCAGACCCGCGGCTTCGTTTAGTGTTCCGGTGATTTCCGTTGGTAATCTCACCGTCGGAGGCACTGGCAAAACGCCGTTGGTTGAATATCTGATTCACTTGCTTTCACCGCCTGCAAAGGTCGCGACCCTCAGCCGCGGCTATGGTCGCAAGACCAAAGGATTCCGCATGGCTACCACCAATGACAATGCGTCAACGATTGGCGATGAACCTTTCCAATTCTACCGGAAGTTTGGTTCTCATGTAACGGTCGCGGTGGGCGAAGAGCGGGCAATGGCGATCCCGTTACTGTTACAGGAGAGCGATGTCGATGTCGTTATATTGGACGATGCCTTTCAACACAGGCGCGTGAAACCTTCATTGAATATTTTACTCTGTGACTATACGCGACCGTTTTATGATGACGTGCTGCTGCCGGCGGGAAGACTTCGCGAATCAAAACACAATGCTTCCCGCGCGGATCTGATTGTGGTCACAAAGTGTCCTGCGGAAATCGGTGAAGATGAAATCATGACGATCGAAAAATCGATTCGCGAGTATACCTCATGTCCTGTCTTCTTTAGTACATTAAATTACGGATCGCCAGTACCGGTCAGAGGTACGTCTGTGCCCGCGTCGGATTCGATCATTCTTGTAACGGGTATCGCGAATCCGATACCGCTCGTCAGCTATGCAAGCAACCATTACAAGGTAGTCCGCCACCTCGATTTCCGTGACCATCATGAATATACGCAGCGCGATCTGGAACGAATCGCGGCAGCTGCCCGTGAGTTCCCTTCGGCCACCGTTCTCACCACAGAAAAAGACATGGTCAAACTGGATAATCCGGTGTTTGACAGCTTTCTTACGAAGATCCCATTCCATTATGTTCCAATTGCGGTTCAGTTTTTGAAGGAGGAGGGTGAATTTGAAGAGATGATTAATGCCCACGTCAACCAGGAGGTTTGGAAAAATTAGACACTTTCAAATATGAATGCATGCGCAACCGTTTATTTTTGCGCGTGCAGAATTTACGATGGTTACTGGCGGTGGCGTTCCTGCTGCAGGCAGCGAGTGTTTTTGGTCAGGTCCCCGACCAGCAGGACGACAATACTCCGCGAAGAGGTTCGCGCATTATTGACGACACCACAAAGCAGATCTACGGTCCGCGTACGTCCAAATACTATTTCGAAGAAGACGTATTTTTCAACCGTTTCACGTTGCGTGAAGTCGATACATTGATCCGCGACTTTCACAAATTCGATGAGGTCGAGCGGCGCGAAAACATGTATCAGAATCTTGGAACGGTCGGGACTGCCATGAATCCGATATTCCTGCAACTCCCCGACGTGATCGGTGCCCGTTCCGGGTTTCATGGATTCGATCCTTACTGGGAACGCGAACGCATTCGATACTGGGATACGAAGTCGCCGTACTCAAACATGTATGTTATTCTCGGCGGCCGCGGCCGTTCTATCACGCGCGCGACTTACAGCCGGAACATTTCGCCAAACTGGAATTTCGGACTCACCTACCGGGGGATGTTTATTGACAAGCAAGTCTCCCGAATAGGTAAAGGCGATCGCATCGTCAGGAGTCAGTACTATGATTTTTTTACGACGTATCAGACGAAAGACAGCACGTACCGGTTGTTTGCAAATTTTCAACGTCAGAATCATCAGGTTTCCGAGAACGGTGGTGTTCGTACCGACGCCTTACAGTTTGAATATCCGGACTATTTCGATCCCAACGCACTGCCGCGGCTGACAGGCGCGAACAATAAGGAGTTGCGCATGAATGTTCACCTGTATCATCAGTATTCTTTGGGCAGTGGGCTGCAGCTGTATCACAAACTTGATCGATTTCGTCAGGGTAATAATTTCTTTGATCTGCCGGGCCGGGAGGGAGCTTACTTTGACTACTTCGAACTTGAAAACGATACGACGAACGATTACACCAAGTTTACAAGTTTTCGAAATGAAGCCGGTGTCAAAGGTTCACTGCTCAAGATGTTTTACAATGGCTATTACGCGATTCGCCGCTATACGATGAACTACCGGTATGATACGTTGCTTCGGGACGAGTCGTTAAGTCGCAGAACAGGAACAGAAAGTTACCTCGGGGGCCGCATTGGTTTAAATCTCGATTCACTTTTTACCATCATGGGTTGGGTTGAATTCATGCAAAATGGAAACTATCGGATTCAGGGAAGTCTGCGAAGCAGGTGGATCGAAGCCACGGTACAACAGATACAATATGAACCCACATTTCTCTCGCAGTATTACAGGAGCAATAATGATTTCTGGCTCAACGATTTCAGCAGCATCAACGCGACACGGCTTAGCGGGTTCATACATTACAAATCAAAGGTCTTTGGTATTTCGCCAGGTATAACGTTCACAAGGATTGGCAACTATGTTTTCTTCAAGACAACGCGCTTTGAAGGAGAGCGTCTCGGCAGTTTTACGCCCGAGAATGTCAACCAATCAGATGTTGTCCCGTTTCAGGCTGCGGGCGATCAGGTGATCGTATCGCCTATGCTGAGGTTTAACCTCACAATGTTACGACACATACACCTGCGCGCGTTTGGTATTTACACACGCGTACTTAAGGAAACCGAAAACGCGATCTCAATGCCTGAGCTCTTTGTGAGTGGCCAGTTGTCGTATGAGAATATTTTCTTCAACGGCAACCTTGATATGCACGCCGGTGTGGATGTGCATTGGAAGTCGCCGTACTATGCCATGGCGTATGATCTGGCAATCCAGCAGTATTACATTCAGGGAAATCCTGAGGATTTGAACACGCCGTTTATGCAACCCGGTTTCGAAGGCAGATTCAAAACGCCCTCGTTCCCCGTAATCGACGTTTTCTTTAATGCGAAAATAAAACGTGGAAGGGTATTCTTCCGGCTGAACAACATGCTTCAGATGATTAATGGCGAAGGGTATTTTCCGACACCGTTTTATCCCGGCCAGCGAAATACGTTTGACTTCGGTTTTGACTGGTCTTTTTACGATTGATATGGAAGCGAAGGATAAATTCACGCTTGGTCTTGAACTGCCTACGGATCCGCGGTGGGTTAACATAGCAGAAAAGAATATCGAAGACATCCTGGTTGATCATGCCTATTGTGAGCAAAAGGCTGCATCGTCATGCATTTCGCTTATCGTCAACTATCCTGAAATGGAATCCATCGTTGCCGAGCTTACGCCTATCGTTGCTGAAGAATGGAGTCATTTTGAACGTGTGCTCGACGAACTCAAAAAACGCGGTTTTACGCTTAAACGACAACGCAAGGATGAATACGTTGAGAAGATGCAATCCGCAATTAAAAAAGGTGGGAGCAGAGTTCAGCAACTGGTTGAACGCCTGCTGCTTAATGCTTTGATCGAAGCCCGAAGTTGTGAGCGTTTCAAAATCCTCTGGAAAAATATTCCAGACGAGGCGCTGTCTTTATTCTATTATGAGTTAATGGTTTCCGAGGCGGGACATTACAAAACGTTTCTTAACCTGGCGAAGCGTTTCCTTCCGGAGGAAGATGTTATGTCCCGCTGGCGCGAACTTCTCGAACAGGAGGCGGAAATCCTCCGGAATATGGAAATTCGTGGCGATCGCATGCACTAGTTCGCCGCTCCAAACATAAAAACAGAGTTCAGCCTGTCCTTACTTTATATTCTCCCCAGGTTTCTTATTTTGCGACCCGGGTAACACTACTATGATTCGAGTCTCCGGATTGTCTTTTGGGTATTCGTCTGCTATGTCGATCTCATTTCCTGACTTCAACGTCGGAAAGGGCGAACACATTCTGCTTTTGGGTGAGTCCGGGAGTGGCAAAACGACATTGCTTCATATTCTTGGAGGGTTGCTCAGGAAATACACGGGTTCTGTTATGGTCGACGGAACCGAATTGTCGGTGCTGAGTGAGACGGCGTTGGATTATTTCCGGGCGCAGCATGTCGGTTTCGTCTTTCAACGGAATCATTTGATAAACGCGTTAAACGTTGAGAACAATTTGCTGCTGGCGCCGTACCTGGCTGGTCTGCCGCAGCGCGCAGAACGTGTGAACGAAGTGCTGGAGAGTCTCGGCCTGGCTGGCAAACGCCGCAGCCGCATTACCGAACTCAGTCAGGGCCAGGCACAACGTGTGGCGATTGCGCGGGCCGTGCTGAACAAACCGTCAATCCTTTTTGCGGATGAACCAACGTCTGCGCTGGACGACAGAAACTGTGATCGGGTAATACATACATTGATGGATGCAGCTGCCCAAAACCAGAGCACCCTTGTAGTGGCCACCCATGATCAGCGACTGAAAGACAAAATTCAGAACCGTATTGTTTTGCCGACGATTCAAACCAACGTGTCGATATGAATATTTTCAAACTGGTTTGGAACTACCTGCTGGCAAGACCGTTGAATACAACGATCAACATACTGCTTTTGTCACTTGGTATCGCTGTAATCACGATACTGTTGATCGTAAACAATCAGCTGGAGCAAAAGATTGAAACCAACGCACGTGGTATTGATCTCGTTGTGGGCGCGAAGGGAAGCCCTATGCAGCTGATCCTGTGCAACATCTTTCATGTTGATTTTCCGACAGGAAACATTTCCCTGCAGGAGGCGGACCGTATTGCGCGTCATCGTCTCGTAAAAACTGCAATACCTCTCGCACTTGGTGACAGCTATGCCGGGTACCGTATTGTTGGTACGAATGAATTCTATGCATCATTGTATGAAGGCGAACTTGCCAGCGGTTCGTGGTTTACAAAGCCGCTTGAAGTCACGATCGGGGCAACGGTCGGGGAGATGTCGGGTTTGAAGATCGGAGACCGCTTTGCAAGTAATCACGGGCTGACTGCGGGTGGACACGCACACAATGAACATCAGTACGTGGTTGTGGGTATTATGAAACCAACGTATACGGTATTGGACAACGTAATACTCACGAGCGTGGAGAGTGTCTGGAGGATGCACGACGAATCCGATGAAGCCGAACATGAGGAGCACGACGGCGATGCTCATGAAGAAGATGGCGACCATGATCATGGCTACGGACATGATGACGTGGCCGATGACCATTCGGATCACGCCGGAGATTCGCATGCACATTCGCGGCTGGTGCCATCTGCCGAGGCGAGCGATACGACACTGGAGATTACATCGTTGTTAATAAAATACCGCTCGCCGATGGGCGCGATTCAACTACCACGACAAATCAATACGGGAAGCAATCTTCAGGCAGCATCGCCGGCGTTTGAAACGGCACGCCTCTTCTCAATCCTTGGGGTCGGCGTGGACATACTGATGGCTTTCGCATACATCCTGATCATTATTTCAGGACTGAGTATCTTCATTGCGCTGTATAACTCCCTGAAGGAGAGGCGTTATGATCTTGCCATTCTTAGATCCATGGGCGCGGGCCGCAAGCGGATAGTTGTATCCATTTTGCTGGAGGGTGGCATGTTGACGTTGCTCGGAAGCGTAGCCGGGCTAGTCCTTGCGCATGGCGCGGTCGTGATTATGACCGCATTTATTCCTCAGGTGGAGAAGGCCGGGATAAACGGTATTGTTTTCTACCCGGGGGAATGGATAATTTTGGCGGCAAGTTTGTTATTGGGACTGGCGTGCGCTATTATTCCGGCGATTCAGGCGTATCGTACTGATATCAGCCGGGTGCTGGCGGGAAATGCATGATTAAAATGAGATTATGAAAAGAATTGCTTTATCGGTTGTCTTACTCTTTGGGTTCATCGGCGTCTATGCACAGAAAACTGACACGTGGACCATCTTCGCAAAGACCAAGTTTGATCCAAAATATTACGAGAAGCTCGGCGAGTATCTTTTTTATCCGACGTTTCCGGAAGAATTGAAGGCGTTAAACGGAAAGGAGATCACACTCCAGGGGTTTTATGTTCCCTTCGCACCTGAAGATGGCGCGTATATCATCCTGTCAAAATATCCAATGAGCCAATGCTTCTTCTGTGGTGGCGGTGGTCCTGAATCCGTGGCCGAAGTGAATTTTGCCAAGGGCCCGCCTAAGTTTCAGGTCGATGATCTCGTAACTGTCAAAGGCAAGCTCAAGCTCAATGCCGACGACGTCGACCACGTCAATTTTATTCTCCTCGATGCGGTAGTTGTCCCGAAATAAAAATTAACGTTTCCGGTTGGGAGTCTTTTTTTCACCGCATGGCGTCCATGACGCAACAGAATCGCAAGGAGGTGGAAAACACTATATCAGGATTAGCCTGAGGCGAAACCACAATTAATCATGCTAATCAGCGTAATCATTTAATCAGCGGTCAAACAGAAAGAGCAGCCGCGGGGCTGCTCTCTTCTTATAGTTGTTTAACAATTTCTAAACCAGGGTCGAATTCAGGCTGATCTTCGCAGTCAGCGATTTCGAAATAGGGCAATTGTCCTTTGCATTTTGCGCGCACTCTTCAAACTTCTCTTTCGTTATGCCGGGCACTTTTGCCTTCAGTGTAAGTTCGGAAAGCGTGACCGAATCTTCAAGAGTAACGACACATTCAACGTTCAGTTCATCGGCGGTGAAGCCGGCCTCATTGAGCACAAAACTGAGTTTCATAGCGAAACACCCGGCATGGGCTGCAGCAATGAGTTCTTCGGGGTTGGTTCCGGTTCCTTCTTCAAATCGCGACTTGAAGGAGTATTGCGTTTGATTCAGGGTTGAACTCTGGGTGGTCACATGACCTTTGCCATCTTTTCCCGAACCGTTCCAGACCGCCGTGGCTCTTCTTTTCTTCATACTTGGAGGGTTTTTGTTTGTTCTTGCTAATTAAGCGGCTCAATCCTAATAAAGAAATATTCCCCGGTTATTTTTGCGGCCACTCGCTTTTATTCTTTTGATTGGGGTGCCGAGACCGTAAGAGAGAAATATATTTTCTCCAAACCAGTCGTCAATGTTGGTGGAAATTCAGACACTCTTATATTTGCAACATGGTTGCATTGAGTAAGTTCTTTAAGAGGATAAACCTCGACGTTGTCGGATTCTCTGCCTCATCCCTGTGTGCGATTCACTGCCTGATTTTTCCGGTGCTGGTAGTTGCCGGCAACCTTTCGATGGCAACCACTGCGCACAACCACATTTTTGAAAATATCATCCTCGTTGTCAGTGCAATAGTAGGTGGGTCGTCGCTTCTTCCCGCATATTATTCACACCATGGTTCGCTGCGGCCATTGATGCTTTTTGTGGCTGGTATGTTGGTTATCATTTCAGGTCGCCTCACATCGGAACTTGTATACCATGCGATGATCACTACATTCGGTGCGGCCCTTGTTGCATGGTCACACCTCTATAACTGGCGCATGTCTCACGCAGGGCATCCTGCGACAAGCAAAGCTGATGAAGCGGGAACGTCAGATGCTGTCTGAGACGCGCTTAATGTCTCGTTTTTTCGCTTAAGCAAAACTCTTTGTTATTTTCGCCCTTCGATTTCAGGAAGGCTATGGTCACTGTCGGCTCTACAAAATTATCAATCAAAGATTTTGAACGTTTGCTGTTCGATGAAGCAAACGTTTCCCTTGATCCTGACGGCCTGCAACGCGTGCGAAAGAATTTTGAGTTTCTGCAGGCGTACGCGAAAAACAAGATCATATATGGAATCAACACCGGACTTGGGCCGATGGCACAATATAAGGTGAGTGATTCCGATCAGCGTCAGTTGCAATACAATCTGATTCGCAGTCATAGTGCCGGGGCAGGTGAGCCATTCAACGTATTGTTTGCACGCGCCACGATGTTGTCGCGACTGAATAGTCTGATGCAAGGTTACTCGGGAATTGACCCATCGGTACCCGAACTCATCGCTGCGCTGATCAACCGGAACATTCACGTATTCATTCCCGAGCGCGGCGGCGTTGGTGCAAGCGGCGACCTCGTACAGCTTGCTCATTTTGCACTCAACCTCATTGGCGAAGGCAAGGTTAACGAACAGGGCAGCTGGCAGCCCGCCGCAGACGTCTTCGCGCGACATGAACTCAGACCAATAGACGTTCAGTTGCGCGAGGGGCTGGCGATCATGAATGGAACTTCGGCCATGACGGGTGTGGGTATCGTCAATCTTATTCGCGCACGCCGGCTGCTCGTAAGCGCGATTATGCTTTCGGCAATCACGAATGAATTGATGAAATCATTTGACGATCACTTTTCCTTTGAGCTCAATCACGTCAAGCTTCATCACGGCCAAACTAAAGTCGCGGAAATCATACGTGGGTTATTGGGTGACAGCAAATTGATCAGAAAACGACCCGAGCATCTGTATCACAGGAAAATTGAAGAAGCGGTTTTTACCGATAAGGTGCAGGAATATTATTCACTGCGGTGTGTGCCCCAGATACTCGGGCCAGTATATGACACGTTGCGCGAGGTAACACAGGTACTCGAAGACGAAGTAAATTCCGCCAATGACAATCCGGTAATTGATCACGAAAAGGAAATGGTTTATCATGGGGGCAATTTTCATGGCGACTACGTTTCCCTGGCGATGGACAAGCTTAAAATTGTTGTGACTAAGTTGTGCATGCTTTCCGAACGACAGCTAAACTATTTGCTCAATGACAAACTCAATCAAAAGCTGTCACCATTCATCAACCTTGGAAAATTAGGTCTGAATTTCGGCCTGCAGGGAATGCAGTTCATGGCGACGTCTACCACTGCCGAAAATCAAACGCTGTCGTACCCAATGTATCTGCACAGTATTTCAAACAATAACGATAATCAGGACATCGTGAGCATGGGCTGTAACGCAGCCATCCTTACAGGCAAAGTAATCGATAATGCCTTTGATGTGCTTTCAGTACAGGCGCTGGCGCTGATGCAGGCGATAGATTTTCTGCAGTGTCACGCCCGACTGTCGACGTTCACATCAAAGGTGTATGCGGAAATAAGGGAAATATCATCACCTGTCATTGACGATCAGCCACGGTATGACGATATTCCGGCAATTCGTTCGTACCTGATCGCGCTCGGCAGATCGATAACCTTATAAATGAAAGCATGAAGTATGCACTTATCACCGGAGGATCCCGCGGCATTGGACGCGCAATTGCGCTGAAGCTCGCGGAAAACGGTATCAACGTCATCATTACGTATCGCAGTAACGATGCGGAAGCGGAAAAGACGTTGACGCTGATCCGGGAAAAAAATGTAAAGGCGGAATCCCTGAAGTTTGACGTGTCGGATAAGGCAAGCGTTGACGCAGTGCTGGGTACATGGTTGGAAGCCAATAAGGAAAAAGAAATCGATATTCTGGTGAACAACGCCGGCATCCGGCAGGATGCATTGATGATGTGGATGTCGGATGAACAATGGAAGTCCGTCACCGGATCGAGTCTCGACGGCTTTTTTTATGTGACACGTCTGCTGCTGACACCGATGTTAAGCCGCCGCTACGGACGCGTCGTCAGCATCGTGTCGTTATCGGGAATAAAAGGCATGGCGGGACAGGCAAACTACTCGGCTGCGAAGGCGGGTGTAATTGGCGCAACGAAGGCTCTCGCGCAGGAAGTGGCAAGGCGCAGCGTCACCGTTAATGCCGTAGCGCCGGGTTTCATCAGGACTGATATGACCAGCGATCTCAATGAGGATGAGTTGAAGAAGCTGATTCCAATGCAACGCTTTGGCGAACCTGAAGAAGTTGCCGATGCCGTCGCATTTCTTGCATCCGCGAAAGCGTCATATATCACCGGTACTGTACTCTCCATCAATGGCGGGCTGTATTCCTGAAACAAAGGAAAATCTGATTCGATGTAATAAACTTACACCGGATAGCCCTCCTGACGGCCGGTTCTGCTAAGATTTCCCGATTAAAAATCTATTTTTGTGGACAGTTTTTTGCGCCCTCTAACCGGGTGAAAACAGGGTAAGCGACTTCATGACCAGAGTAGTAATTACGGGATTGGGTATTTATTCGTGTATTGGGAAGAACCTGAATGAGGTCCGGGACTCGCTATACGAAGGGCGGTCCGGTATTGTGCTGGATCTCAAGCGAAAAGAAATGGGTTACCGTTCCGGGCTTACCGGGTACCTCGAGCCCCCCGCGCTTAAAGGCGTTCTCGACCGGCGAGCGAGGATCATGCTTCCCGAGCAGGGCGAATATGCCTACCTGGCTACAACGGAGGCCTTAAGAAATGCCGGACTCGACCAGGACCATCTTGACAATAACGAAATTGGCATCATCTACGGCAACGACAGTTCCGCCGAGCCCGTCATTGAAGCAATTGACATCATCCGGGAGAAAAAAGACACTATGATGGTTGGATCGGGTTCCGTCTTTCAGGTTCTGAACTCCACCGTCAACATGAATCTCGCAACCATCTTCCGGCTGAAGGGGATCAATTTTACCGTAAGCGCAGCATGTGCCAGCGGATCCCATGCGATCGGGCTGGCGGCGATGTTCATCCGGCAAGGCATGCAGGACTGTATTATCTGCGGTGGTGCCCAGGAGACCAATATTTACTCGATGGGAAATTTCGATGCACTTGGTGCCTTCTCAGTCCGCGAAAACGACCCCAAGGCAGCATCGCGACCGTTCGACCGCGACCGTGACGGGCTTGTACCGAGCGGGGGTGCAGCGACAGTCATACTGGAAAGCGCAGAATCAGCAAAAAGACGAGGTGCCACAATCCTGGCTGAGGTAGTTGGGTACGGTTTTTCATCAAACGGGGAGCACATTTCAAATCCAAGCGTTGCCGGACCGGCACGCAGTCTTCGGATGGCGATGAAAAGCTCGGGGCTCAATGCGCGCGACATTTCATACGTAAATGCGCACGCGACGTCGACCCCGGCTGGCGATGCGAGTGAAGCAAAGGCAATTTTTGAAGTTTTTGGGGACGGCACGCCGGTCAGTTCAACGAAATCAATGACCGGGCACGAATGCTGGATGGCTGGAGCGAGCGAAATCGTTTATTCCATGTTGATGATGCAGCACTCTTTTGTCGCCCCCAACATCAATTTTGAAAATCCCGATGAGGATTCGGCGCGTTTAAACATTGTGTCGAAAACAGTGAATAAAAATATTGACGTATTTTTGTCAAATTCTTTTGGATTTGGAGGAACGAATTCTACCCTGATTGTTAAAAAGTGGGAACCTTAGCGATGGATAAGACTGCAATTATTGAAAAGATCAATGATTTTCTGGTGGAGGAATTTGAGGTGGAGGCTTCAAAAATTACTGCAGACGGAAATTTACGCGAGACTCTTGAGTTGGATAGCCTGGACTACATCGATCTCGTTGTGGTGATTGAAAGCAACTTCGGATTCAAAGTGAAACCGGAGGACTTTGCTTCCATCGTGACGTTTCAGAATTTTTACGACTACGTTGAGAACCGGGTCGCATCAAAAGTAACGACTTCATGACATGCCGCAATGGCAAGGCAAATCTCGCGGCAACCGCCTGGGATACAGCATCTTTGTTTATATAATCAAGAATTTCGGCGTCGGCCCGGCCTATCTGCTGCTCCGCTTTGTCGCGCTTTATTATTTTCTTTTCTCCTGGTCATCTTCCAGACACATCTACGCATACTTCCATCAACGGCATAAATTTCCGGTATTGCGGGCGTTGTCCGGAGTCTATTCGAACTACTACGTTTTTGGTCAGACAATCCTTGACAAGGTTGTTGTAATGGCAGGAATCGAAAACCGGTTCACATATGACTTCGACGGCGAGACGTTTCTCAGAAAAATGGTAGAGCAGGGAAGGGGTGGAATTCTCCTTAGCGGACACGTCGGCAACTGGGAAGTAGCGGGTCATTTGCTTCGGCGTCTCGACACCAGAATAAACGTCGTGATGTACGATGCGGAGCATGAAAAAATAAAATCGTATCTCGAATCCGTAACCGGAGAACGGAACTTTAACGTGATCGTTATCCGGGACGACTTGTCTCATGTTTATGCGATTGGAGAGGCGTTGCAGAAGAATGAACTCGTGTGTTTGCATGCAGATCGCTTTGTTGATTCGGGAAAAACGGAACAACTTTTGTTCCTGGGAGCTGAAGCGAGGTTTCCGGCGGGGCCGTTTGTCCTGGCTGCAACTTTCGATGTACCTGTCTGTGTGGTGTTTGCTTTTAAGGAAGGTAGTACGCATTATCATTTCCTTGGTTTACCCGCGCCGTCAAGGGATGCCAATGAAACCAAACATGAATTCAGCCGACGACTTATGCGATTTTTCGTGAACCAGTTTGAAGAAAAAGTCCGGCTATATCCGCAACAGTGGTTTAATTATTATAACTTTTGGAGTTAATCACGCGTCGAAAGAGAAACTTTAGTAACCTGATTTTATCTGACTTTGATAGCAACAAGAGACAATATTACGCAGTACATACCTCAGCGCGACCCGATCGTAATGGTCCACAATCTTGTTGAGGCAAGTGAATCGCATGCGGTCACACAACTGCACCTTGCTGTTGATAACGTATTTGCGTCTGATGGTTTTCTTGCTGAGCCCGGGCTTGTCGAAAACATCGCACAAACAGCGGCCGTGCACGTAGGACATCAATGTCTTGAAAAAGGAGTGCCGATACCGATAGGTTACATTGCTGCCGTAAAGAACCTCGAAATTAAGGCGTTGCCACCGCTGGGTACGACGATCACGACCAGAGTCAAAATCACAAATAAGGTATTGGACCTTACCGTTGCCACAGGCGAAGTGACACTTGATGGTGAGTCGTTGTGTACCTGTGAAATGCGAATCTTTGCAAAAATTCAATCGTAGTCATATGAGAAAAATCGTTCTTCTACTGTTGTCTTTCTCCGCATTCTTTGCGTACGGACAAAATAAACGGGATATCTTCAACCCTGGCACTCAGGTTACGTGGCTTGGCGTCGACTTTTCAAAAGCAAAGTTTATCGGTGATCGGGAGCGGCTCGGCTCGCATTCCGACATCCTTCGACTGATGGAATCAATAAATCAACTCGTCATCAACGAGCCCGAGAAGTACAACATCGGGAAAGCGATAGGTCGTGATCGCATCGAGAAAAATATCGAAGTGACGTTGGACCACAATGCGAATCTTGATCCGGCGGATCTCCTCTCCAATGATACGCGTGATTATGTGCGACTGCGCGAATCCGATATCGAAGAAATAATTTCGTCGTATGATTTCAGCGGCTTGAGCGGAATCGGATTGATGTTCAATATTGAGGCGTTCAGTAAGCTTGATGAGTCTGCATCCGTCTGGGTAACATTTATTGACCTCGGTACCGGCAAGGTGCTGATAACGCAAAATCTCAAAGGCAAGCCAAAAGGATTTGGACTAAGGAACTACTGGGGTGGATCGCTTTATGGCATCATCGAAGCGATTAAGAAGAAGGAATTTGAAATGTGGAGAGCGCGCCATTCCTGACGGGCACCACGTTGAGAGGAGTTGTATAATGCCGGAGACGTTAACGCATCAGACAGAAGTAACCGTACGATTTAACGAAGCTGATCCGCTTGGGATCGTTTGGCATGGCCACTACCTGCGATACTTTGAAGATGGCAGGGAAGCATTTGGCAAACAATACGGCGTTTCTTACCTGGATTTCTATCGGAATGGTCTGGCTGTTCCCATTGTGTCGGTACAATGTGATTATAAAAAACCGTTACGCTATGGTGACACGGTGGTCGTTGAAACCATCTTCGAATCGTCTCCCGCTGCCAAGATTAAATTTTCTTATAAGATGTGGGATCGTGCAACCGGTGACGTGGTTGCGACCGGAACATCGATTCAGGTATTTGTGGATATGAAAACGTTTCAACTTCAGTTGACGATTCCGCCGTTCTTTGATTCGTGGCTTAACAAATGGGGACAGGGCAAATGAGAAAAGTGTGGGCGGTTGCGGACTGGATTGTTTCTCCATTGGGCAATGGCAGTGATGTCAATTTCGACCGTGTCCGCAAAGGTGAAACCGGCGTTCGGGATTTTGTTTTTCCGAATGTTCCGGATGAGGTATTTAAGATTTCATGGATTGAAGATGAAATTTCTGTCGATGGGTTTACGCGTTTTGAATCGCTCTGCGCACGCTCGTTGGAAGGGGTGCTTGGACGCATCAAGATTAACACCGAACGAACCCTGTTCGTGTTATCCACGACAAAGGGAAACATCGAGTCGGCGGATAACGGTGGCGTTGATTCGCTCAGTCTTTCAGGCAGCGCGTCGCGCCTTGCGAAACATTTTGGCTTCAGGCATAGCCGCGTCGTTAGTAACGCGTGTATATCAGGAGTGCTCGGGTTGATTGTGGCGAAACGATTTATCCAGGGCGGGCATTTTGACCATGCCGTTGTCGTCGGTGCTGACGTCGTCTCGCATTTTGTTGTATCAGGATTCAAGAGTCTTCAGGCATTGAGTCCGGAAGTATGCCGGCCTTTCGACGCACGACGGAACGGGATAAACCTCGGCGAAGCTGCAGCAGCGATGGTACTTACCGCGGAACCGGATTCGGCCGGCGGTGATTACCGCGTTGCATTTACCGGCGAAGGATTAAGCAACGACGCCAATCACATCTCAGGACCTTCGCGCACAGGTGAAGAACTTGCACTGGCCATTTCAAACGCGATTACAACAGCGAAGATCAAGCGTACCGATATTGACTTTGTTTCTGCCCATGGCACGGCAACGCTTTACAATGATGAAATGGAGGCGAAAGCATTTTTCCTTGCGGGCTTTGAAGGCGTACCTGTAAACAGCCTTAAGAGTTATTTTGGTCATACACTGGGTGCCGCGGGCGTTCTGGAGAGTGCCATCTCGTTACGCTCACTCATCAATGACGAAGTAATTGGTACCCTTGGCTTTGAAACACGTGGTGTTTCGATGCCGCTTAAGGTGATAACAAAAACGCAGGCGTGGCCAATTCGAAAGCTGCTGAAAACCGCGTCGGGATTTGGTGGCTGCAATGCCGCAATTGTGTTTGAGAAATAAACCTGATGAATGAATTTTTTTGAATCCGATACGCTTACCGCTCTCGAAGCCAGGGAAAAGGCTCAATGGATTGCCTTTGCCCCGGTCGTTTTTCAGGCAACGCGGACGCTACGCGATACAGGTATCCTTTCCATCGTTGAAAGCAAACCTGAAGGGATTACTTTGGACGCGATCGTTGAAACTACGGGTCTGCCGCACTACGGAGTTCGCGTCCTGGTGGAAGCAGCACTTGGCATTGGGTTGCTCGTCTGCCGCGATAAACACTATTTCATCACAAAAACAACGCACTTCATTCTTCATGATCAACTCACCCGTGTAAATCTTGATTTCATTCATGACGTGTGTTACAAGGGTTTGTTCAACCTGGATGAAAGTATAAAGAACGGTAAGCCGGAAGGCCTGAAAACGTTCGGTGATTGGAATACGATTTACGAAGGCTTGTCGCGGTTACCGGAACAGGTTCAAAAAAGCTGGTTTGCTTTTGATCACTATTACTCCGATGTGGCCTTTCCTGAAGTGTTGCCCATCGTATTCGAATCGCGGCCACGCAAGTTGCTCGACATCGGCGGAAACACCGGCAAGTGGGCGCTGCAATGTTTTCGTCACGATCCGGATGTGAAAGTAACGATCATGGATCTGCCTGGTCAGGTAGGAATGGCCCGACCACGTATTGATGAGGCGGGGTTTGCTTCGCGTATCGACTTTCATGCGTGCAACATCCTTGACGAATCACAACCATTTCCAACGGGCTTTGATGCGATTTGGATGAGCCAGTTCCTCGACTGCTTTTCAGATGAACAAATCGTGATGATTCTCAAACGATGTGTTCAGGCACTTGATCCGGGTGGAATGATTTTCATTCTTGAACCGTTCTGGAATCGCCAGCGCTTTCGTGCAGCGGCGTTTTCATTACAACAGACTTCGCTTTATTTCACTGCGATGGCGAACGGTAACAGTCAGATGTATAAAGCTGAAACGTTCATCGATCTTGTTACAAAGTCGGGACTTGCCGTAACAGCACAACACGACGGCATTGGTGTAAGCCATACGTTGCTTACCTGTCAACCTGAAAAACAAAACTGATGCTGACGGTTACCGGATTCGTGCGTATCAGGGAGAATATGGTCTTCTGCGACGGCGAGCTGTTGACTCAGCCAGACGTCAGGGACGAACCGGCGAAATTCTGGGAACGCATTTATGAAATTACCGGGATTGACTATCCGCGTTTTTATAAAATGGACAGACTTTCCGGAGCCGGATTTCTTGCTGCAGAATTATTGACCAAAAAGTATCCGATAAATAATCTTCCGCCAGGCGCGAAAGGAATTATTCTTTCGAACAAAAATGCAAGCTTGGACACGGATAAACGGTACCTCGAAGCGGCACAGAAGGCGCCTAGTCCGGCGATATTCGTGTACACACTACCAAATATCGTAGCCGGCGAAATCTGCATCCGCCATGGAATCAAAGGCGAAAACGCTTTCTTTGTAACTAACGAATTTGACCCGGGTTTCCTGGTGCCGTATGTGCAGGAAACGTTCAAAGTAACGGAAATGCGCGCTTGTCTGGCCGGTTGGGTTGACGTAATGGAGCACGACCACGACGTTTTGTTATATTTGGTTGAAAGAGAACCGCGGGGAATGGCTTTGCCACATACGATAGAACAAGTAAGTAAATTATATAGTCAGGCATTATGGAACAGTTGATGGCAGATCTGAAACGACAGATAATTGAGGCGTTGAATTTAAAACACCTGAAGCCCGAGGACATTGGCGATGACCAACCGCTTTTTGTTGAAGGCCTCGGGCTGGATTCCATTGATGCCCTGGAGCTGATCGTGCTACTCCAGCAGAAGTATCAGGTCAAAATTGAAAACCCCCAGGAGGGACCAAAGATTTTCCGGTCCGTTAAAACCATCGCAGAATACATAACGTCTCATAAACCAGCTTAACCGACGTGAAACCTTCAGTCCATGTTGCCGGCGCAGGAGTAATTTCGGCCATTGGAAATACATGGTCCGAGAACTTTTTCGCATTGGAAAATGGCATGAGCGGGATTGCCGAAATGATGGTGCTCGACTCTGTGCATGCTTCGAGGCTCCCGGTTGGTGAGGTCAAGCTTACAAATGATGAACTCGCATATCGAACCGGTGCTTCCCGGTACCTGACGCGCACAGCACTTCTGGGAATTCACGCCGCGAAGGAGGCGTATCTTGACTGCGGAATAAGGAACATGGATTTCTGGCGCGTCGGATTGATTTCGGGTACGACCGTAGGCGGGATGGATCGTAGCGAAAAGTTTTTTCCTTCGTTTATTGAAGACACTAACAGAGGCCGGCTCCGTGATATTGTACGCCACGAATGCGGCAGGACGACTGAAGCGATAGCGGATGCGTTGGATATCCGCGGATTTGTCAGCACGATAAATACGGCGTGTTCTTCGTCCGTGAATGCAATCATCTACGGAGCGCGCTTGATTATGCAGAATAAACTGGACATCGTTTTCGCCGGTGGTTCCGATTGTCTCACCCGTTTTACATTGAACGGTTTCAACAGCCTTATGATCCTCGATCAACAACGTTGCCGTCCATTTGATGCTTCACGAAACGGGTTGAACCTGGGGGAAGGAGCGGGGTTTGTTGTTCTTGTATCCGACCGCGTTGTCGAGGAGGAAACGTTAACGCCATTTGCGATTGTCAGCGGATATGCAAACACAAGTGATGCGTTTCATCAAACGGCTTCGTCTCCGGAAGGACGCGGATCGTATCATGCGATGAAAAACGCGCTGGATATGGCGGGACTTACTCCGGAAGAAATCAGTTACATCAATTTACACGGCACGGGTACTGTAAACAACGACGCCTCAGAAGGTGCAGCGATACGTCGTCTGTTCGGTGACAATCCACCTGCATTCAGTTCCACGAAATCTTTTACCGGGCATGCCCTGGGTGCGTGTGGCGGGATCGAAGCAGTGTATTCGTTAATGGCGATCAAACATCAATGTGTGTTTCCAAACCTTGGTTTCGAAACGCCTGTTCCGGAAGTTGAACTGATTCCCGAAACTAAGTTCAGGAATGCCGAAATCGCTCACGTGATGAGCAATTCGTTCGGGTTCGGAGGCAATTGTTCATCAGTAATATTTTCAGGATCGCGATAGCGTATGGCAGTATTTATCAAAGGCATGGGCACAATTTCTCCGCAGCAAAGCTGGAACGACGAAGCTTTGCTGTTGCAGGCCTTTGATTATCGCGGTGTGATTCTTCGCGCTGTCGAACCTGAATATGAAAACTGGCTCGACCCTCGTCAACTCAGACGTTTGAGTCGCGTGATGAAGATGGGGATCATTTCGGGATTAATGGCTTTGCGCGATGCAGAATTGGATGTTCCTGATGGCATCATCACCGGAACGGGCTATGGCTGCCTTGAAGATACCGGCAGCTTTCTGAAGCGTATGATCGAAAACCGCGAGGATGCGCTTAACCCGACGCCATTCATCCAGTCGACGCACAACACAATTGGATCAACGATTGCGATGCTGCTTCAATGCCAGGGCTACAATCAGACGTTTACGCACGGTGCGTTTTCTTTTGAACATGCCTTGCTCGATGCCCTGATATACCTCGGTGAAACACCCGATCACCGCTTGCTACTTGGAGCGTTTGATGAAATCACAGATGTAAGTCATACTATCCTTTCGCGGTTCGATGTATTCCGGAGAAAACAGGCCAGCACGCTGAATTTGTTCACGCAATCACGACCAGGAACCGTCCAGGGCGAGGGTAGTGCATTCTTTGTGCTCACAGGCGCGCAGGATGACAAGTGTATGGCGTCTGTGCAATCCGTTACGACGCTTTATAAGCCATCGCCGCAAAGGCTGCGCGATGCAGTTGAAATATTTATTCGTGAAGCTGGCGTTGCCCCGAACGAGGTCGACCTCGTTTTGCTGGGAAAAAGCGGTGATCGGAAACAGGATCTCGTTTTGGATGACCTGACGAAGCAGGTTTTTCCGCGCAGCAACATGGGATTATTCAAACACCTTTGTGGTGAATATCCGGTGGCGTCGTCGTTCGCGCTTTGGCTTGCGGCTCGCATCATTTATGAACGTCATATTCCTGAGGTCGTGATATTCCGCCATGTAAGCCGTCCTGTGCGGAATGTGCTCATACTTAATTCGAATTTCGGAACGCATTATTCGTTAATCCTGGTCAAGGCATGTCGCGATACTTTTTGATATCCATCATCTTCCTGGCCTTGATAATTGGCTCGCTTGCGCTGGATGGGACGTTTCAAATACCATCGGTGTGGTACGTCGCTCTGGTGGCGATCTATGTTGTTATCGTAGTTGCCGGTGTGATCATGCCATCACTTTCTTTTTTCGTTAACGTGCGTACGCATGGCAATGGCCGCGGGATAGCGCTTACGTTTGACGACGGTCCATTGCCGGAAATGACGACTCAGGTGCTTGAGATTCTCGGCAGGTATAATATACCGGGGGCATTCTTTTGTATCGGCAATCGCGTGGATGCAAATCCTGAACTGGTCAGACAAATCGACCAGTCCGGTCACATCATTGGCAATCACACATACTGGCATGGCAGATTCTTTGATCTCAAGAGTGCGCCGATGGTGACGCGGGAATTATACGACACGGATGTTTCCATCCATCGTGTTATCGGGAAGAGACCTCGGTTGTTTCGGCCGCCGTACGGAGTTACGAATCCGATGATTGCTAGATCGCTGCGCAGGCTTAACCACACCGTTGTGGGCTGGAGCATTCGATCGTTTGATACCATAATTTCAGACAGGCAAAGACTGTTTTCGCGTGTTACACGGTCGCTTAAGGATGGCGACATAATCCTGTTTCATGATTACAGTCAGGCGATGATCGATATCCTGCCCGACGTCATCGAACATATCCGGAAATCCGGTTTGGAAATTGTGAGAGTAGACAAGTTGTTAAACGAAAAACCGTATGCGTAGCTGGATGGCTTTGTCTGTGCTGTTGATGTTCGTCCAGGCGGTAAGCCTGTCTGCGCAAAGCAGCTTCCGTCCTGTGAGTGATCTCGATAAATTCCGAACTGAATTCCGAACGGAATCGGCAAAAATAAATACGATCACCAGTGAATTTCAACAGGAGAAACAGCTCATCGCCCTTACGGAGACGATACATTCGCGTGGGAAGTTCTGGTTCCGGAGAGAAGACAAGGTTCGTATCAATTATGAAAAACCATTTGTATATCAGATGGTGATTAATGGGGACCGTATTTCCATCCGCGATGACGAGAAAGTCAATCAGATGAATGTGAAGTCAAGCAAACTTTTTCAACAGGTGAACAGGATCATGCTGGATTGCGTTCGGGGAAGTGTTCTGGACAGTCGTGACTTCACAGCAACTGTCTTCGAGAATGATACGCAATACAAAATCGTTTTGAATCCCCAGGGAAAAGCGCTGCGGGATTTTTTTCAATCGATCAATCTGATTATTGATAAGAAAACCTACTCGGTGGCAACTATCGAAATGAATGAAGCCGGGGGCGACAAAACGGTGATGACGTTCACCAACAAAGTTCTCAACACGCCAGTTGATGATGCGGTATTTTCTATGTAGCATACTTTTGGTAACCACGGCATGCGCTTCGGACTATGCCGGTATGCGACGCGTTGATCCGCCTTGCGATTTGAATGCCCTCAGGCCCGTGCCGATGGAGACAACATTGTTCAATGCGTCTGTTGACGTAATGGGCCGACATATGAGCGGGCTGTTGTTCGTGAAAAACTTGCCGGATGGCGTGCACAGGGTACTGTTTACGTCGGAAACAGGCGTAACGTTCTTTGATTTCGAATATGGCGCGAATGGAAAGTTTGTCGTACATCGGGTCGTGCCCCAGATGGACAAAAAGGTGGTGATAAACCTGCTGCGAAGCGACCTTGCTTTGCTGGTGGCGAGGCCATTTCAGGCAACCAGGCTCGAATTTTTCACCTTAAACGATTCCTTGTTCGCGGGAGTCGATCAAAAAAAAGAAACGGCGTATTTTATTACCGATAAGGATTGTGCTTCTTTGCAACGGTTCGAGGTCGGTTCTGACAGGAAAAGGAAGGTTACTGTAACGTTTGACGGAGAAACCTCGGCACCCGATGCGGTTGAAATCAGGCACCACACATTTGACATGAGGATACGCCTCAGGAAACTTAACAGGGAATAATGCTACTGGATAAATTTTATACACTTCAAACCGCCCGCCAGGAGAATGGCGCCGTCAACGCGGCAATTTCCTTTCATCGCAGCCACCCGATTTTTGACGGGCATTTTCCCGGACAACCTGTCGTTCCGGGTGTTTGTATGATTCAAATCGTCCGCGAAATCATGGAAAAGGAAACGGCATCGCGACTGAAGATAGCAACGGGTGAGAATATAAAGTTTCTGGCGGTTATAAATCCTGATGAAAATAAGGAAGTTGACGTAGCCATAACATTCTCGCCATCGGAAAAAGGTTTCGCGATTAACGCGACCATTCTGTCCGGTGAAGTGACCTTCTTCAAATTCAAAGGCACGCTTGAGCGCGTATGACGGAAGGAGAGTTCTCATATCATGAGCTTTTCAGACAGCGGAAAATTTGTGTGTTGATTCCGACGTACAACAATGCCGGTACGCTTGCATCCGTTGTTGGCGATGTCTTGCGATACACGGATCAGATCATCGTTGTTAACGATGGGTCTACTGACGAAACAGCCAAAATAATTGAATCGCTTCCGGTTACTTCAGTGCGAATTTTGAAGAACGCCGGCAAAGGATATGCGCTGCGCAAAGGTTTTGCAAAAGCCGTTGAATCGGGATACGAATATGCCATCACAATTGACAGCGATGGCCAGCACTTCGCTGACGATTTGCCCGCGTTTCTGGATGCACTCGAACACAACCGCCGGGCTATCATCATTGGCGCGAGAAACATGGAGCAGGCCGGCGTACCCGGAAAGAGCAGCTTCGGCAATCGTTTTTCGAACTTCTGGTTTTGGGTGGAGACGGGTTACCGCATGAGCGACACACAAAGCGGATATCGCCTGTATCCCGTTGGCGCGCTGGACGGAATGCTTTTTTTCACGAGGAAGTATGAGTTTGAAATCGAAGTGCTCGTTCGCGCCGCCTGGAAAGGCATCGCAATTACAGAGGTACCCGTAAAGGTTTTCTACGCCGAGAAGGAAAAGCGCGTCTCTCATTTCAGACCAGTGCGGGATTTTACGCGTATCAGTATCCTGAATACATTCCTGGTACTGGCGGCGTTCTTTTACATCAAACCCCGCGACTTCATCAGAAGCTTAAAAAAAAAAAGTTCAGGGAAGTCCTCTACGACCATCTATTCAACCCTGACGAATCCGACAAGGTAAAAGCGTTCTCAGTAGGCTTCGGCGTCTTTATGGGTATCGTGCCTATATGGGGATTTCAACTGGCGGTTGCTATTTCGTTGAGCTTTCTGCTGCGGCTGAACAAGCCTCTCGTTATCATCGCTGCCAACATTAGTATTCCGCCGATGATCCCGGTGATACTTTTTCTAAGTCATCTCGCCGGTGCCTTTTGGATGGGAAAACGTGCCCAATACATTTCGTTTTCTTCGGATATCACGTTTGATATGATTCAGGCAAGTTTTTTCCAATATGTTGCCGGCGCCGTTACGCTTGCCATTATTGCAGGCGTTATCTTTGGGGTTGTAGCCTATGGAATTCTTAAGCTCACCAGGCGAAATCAAAAGAGAAACGGAAAACGCTCATCGGTCCGGTGACGGGGAATAGCAATGGAGAACATCTTTATTTCAATGTACAGGTATTTGCGATCTCACCGGGCAGTCTTATGGATTGCGCTTGTCGTGATCGTCTCCTTTATGGCGCTCCGTGCGAGTCGCCTGCACATTGAGTCTGATATCACGCGGATATTCCCAACTGATGAACGCGTGAGGACAATTGATCACGTTTTCAGAAACTCACGTGCCGCGGAAAAGATTGTCGTGATGCTTTCGGTCAGGGATAGTGCCTACCGTCCACAGCCGGATCAACTGGTATCACTTGCCTCTGCGGTTGTCGACTGCGTTAATGTTCACCTTGCTTCCCACATCAGAAACGTACAGGGTGCGGTCGATGACAGCAAGGTCATTGAACTTGCCGATGCCGTGCTTACACACCTTCCTGTGTTTCTGACCGACGAGGATTACGCTGCACTGGACACACTCAACAACCCGATGGCTGTCCGCGAGTCGCTCAAAGCAAACTACAGGACCTTGATTCACCCCGCGGGCATTGGCGCGCGTGAGATCATCATGCGCGACCCACTCGGTATTTCGTTCCTGATATTGAGGCGCCTGCAACACCTTCAGTATGATGAAAACCTGGAATTGTACGATAGTTATATCGTTACGAAAGACCACAGGCACCTGATCTTCTTTATTCAACCCGTTTATTCAGCGGATGACACGCGCAGTAATGCGGTGCTGCTTGAGGAATTGGAGCGACTTCTTGCAACACAGGCAGAACAATATCCGGAGCTTTCCGCGTCAATTTTCGGCGCATCGGTGGTCGCAGAAGGGAATGCGAGGCAATTGCGAGAAGATACGTTGTTGACTGTCGGGATTATGATCCTTTTGCTCGCTGTCACGCTACTCGGTTTCTTCCGAAAGAAGCGCGTACCGCTTCTCATTCTTGCTCCCGTTGTGTTCGGAGCCCTGTTTTCGATGACGTGTGTCTCATTCCTGCAATCATCGTTGTCGGTTCTCGCACTTGCCGTGGGAGCCGTGATACTGGGTGTCGCCGTTGACTACGGCTTGCACTACCTCGTATTCCTCAAGGAAAGGCGTGATCCGGAGAGGGTCATTCGTGAAATTATTAACCCGCTTACAATCGGCAGCCTGACCACGGTGTTCGCATTCCTGAGTCTGCGTTTCACCAATGCGGCAGTGCTTCAGGATATTGGCTTGTTCGCAGGTCTTAGTCTGGTGGGTGCAGCCTTGTTTACGATGGTGTTTTTGCCGCACTTCGCCGGTGAACGCCTCTTCGCATCGTCCCGTCATGTGACACGCCTGCCGCACGCATTATTTTCATTTGCCTCAAACAAGTGGTCGGCATACGTAATACTTCTGCTTACGCCGGTGTTTTTGTATTTCGCGGGCGATGTTTCGTTCAATGCCGACATGAACAAACTTAATTTCATGACGGATGATGTTCGCGAATCAGGTGAACGCCTTGAACAGATCAACCAGTCTTCGTTGAGTTCGGCGTACGTGGTTTCATCAGGGAGTTCCCTTGAGAGTGCGTTGCGTAAGAATGAAATTTCGACCGCACGGCTGAGACAACTTCAAAAGAACGGACTGGTAAACCGACTCGCGTCCGCGGCGACGTTGATGATTTCGGATTCGCTTCAGCAGGTGCGCCTCGCGAAATGGAATGACTATTGGACCACGGAAAAACGAAATCGCGTTATGGATGTCGTTCGGGAAACAGGTTCCGAATTGAAGTTCTCTCCAGTGTTGATTGGCAATGCCGATTCATTGCTTTCGAGAACGTACGCGCCAATTCCATCGGAACTCACGCACGGCTTTAGGGAAGACTTTTTTAGAGATTTGATAATCAGAAACGACACTTCAGTTTCAGTAGTCGCACTTGCCGGAGTATTTCCACAGGATCGTCAGGAGTTTTATGACGCCGTGTCCGGAATCCCGTCGACTTCGTTTGATCGTAGTATGCTGACAAATCTTTTTGTAGGATACGTCAACGATGATTTTACATTTATCGTAAGCGTGACCTCTGCATTGGTGTTTATAATGCTGTGGATATCATACGGGCGGATTGAACTCACATTGATTACGTTCGTTCCGATGTTCTTTACCTGGGTGTGGATACTGGGTATCATGGCAATCGCCGGTATAGAATTCAATGTGGTCAACGTGATGGTGAGTACGTTCATATTCGGGCTGGGTGATGACTACAGCATTTTTACGATGGATGGCCTGCAACAGGAATATCGCCGCGGCCACAACCACCTTGAATCTATACGCACGTCGATATTTCTTTCGACGCTTACCACCGTGTGTGGACTCGGTGTGCTCGTGTTTGCAAAACATCCTGCGCTCAAGTCGATAGCCTTGATTTCGATAATTGGGATTGTGTCAGTGTTTGTGATGTCGCAGATACTGGAGCCGTTTTTCTTTCGAACACTGATAACCAATCGTACCCGGAAAGGACTACCGCCCATGACGTTCAAGGGCATTCTGATAACACTGTTCGTCTATACCTTCTTCGTGGTCGGGTCTTTTACACTGACATTGCTTGGCCTCCTGATCAAAGTATTGCCAATCGGTCGCATGAGGCAACGTTTTCTGTTTCACAAACTAATCCAACTTCTCTCCGGCGCGTTGGTGTATTGCGGTGCTAATGTCAGAAAGCGAACGATCAGTGTTGATGACCAGATATTCTCCAGGCCGACAATTGTCATCAGCAACCACAGCAGTTTCATGGATATACTGGTGTCGGCGATGTTGCATCCGAAACTCATTCTGCTGACGAATAAGTGGGTTTGGAATTCTCCTGTCTTTGGAGGCGTGGTGAGACTTGCGGACTATTACCCGGTAGCAGAAGGTGCGGACGACGGAGTTGTGAGACTCGGACAACGAACGAAAGAAGGGTATTCTGTTGTAGTGTTTCCTGAAGGAACGCGAAGCAGCGACGGGAAAATAGGACGGTTTCACAAAGGCGCTTTTTATCTGGCTGAGGCATTACAACTTCCCATTTTGCCGTTACTGAATCACGGTAGTGACAAGACTATTCCCAAGGGAACGATGTACGTCAACGATGGGGCTATTACATTGAAAATGCTTCCACATATTGAGCCAAATGATTTGCAGTTCGGAAGTACATACCAGGAGCGCGCGAAAAATATTGGCAGGTATTTCCGCCAGGAGTTTGAGAAATTTCGCCGTGAATGCGAAACGCCGGAATATTTCCGTAACAGACTAATAAGCAATTTTGTCTACAAGGGACCGGTGCTCGAATGGTATGCGCGGGTTAAGATTCGCCTTGAGGATAACTATAAAATATTTCATGAGCTGGTTCCGGCTCAGGGACATGTACTCGACCTTGGTTGTGGGTATGGCTTTCTTGCACACATGTTGCATATGCTCGAACCGGAACGCCGTGTCACTGCCGTAGATTACGATCTGGAAAAGATTGAGACTGCCCGGAGTGGTTTCCTGAAATCTGAGGGTTTGGAGTTCATTCATGCCGACGTTACAAAATTTGAGTTTGGCAGATATGATAGCATCATCATGAGTGATGTGCTTCATTATCTGACTTCGGGCGAGCAAATGGATGTGATCGCGCGTTGTCTTGATGCACTGCAGGCCGGAGGACAACTCATCATCCGGGATGGCGATCGCGACCTGGGTGTGCGCCACAGAGGAACGTGGTTGACGGAGTTGTTTTCGGTAAAAATTCTTGGATTCAACAAGGCTCGAAACGAACTGAATTTTATTTCAGGGGAGCGGCTGAAGCGGACGGCGAAGGAGCGTGGTTTTGAGGTTTCGACGCACGATGAAACAAGGTACACGTCAAATGTTATTTTTGTGATTTCAAAGAGCCCCGAAGTGCATGAAACAGTTTGACGCGGTGATAATCGGCAGTGGTCTCGGTGGTCTTGCCTGCGGTACGATTCTCGCCAAGGAGGGATACAAGGTCTGCATTCTCGAAAAGAACAAACAAATCGGTGGAACGCTACAGACTTTTGTACGCGATCGGGTGATCTTCGATTCCGGTGTTCATTATGTTGGCGGTCTCGACAATGGTCAGAACCTTAACACATTATTCCGGTATCTCGGGATAATGGACAAGCTTAAACTCCGTAAACTTGATGAGGACGTTTTTGATGCAGTGATCTTTGACGACGATCCCAAAGTTTACCGGTATGCGCAGGGTTATGAGAATTTTATTCGCACCTTGGCTGCGGAATTTCCCGACGAAGAAGAGGCGATCCGGAAATACTGTGATGGCATTCGGGATGTGTGCAGCAAGTTTCCGTTGTATAATCTGAGAAGCGGTGACTACTTCGAGAAGGTTGGCGTGCTTGAAATCGATACGCAGACATTTATCGAATCGCTTACAACCAACAGGAAGCTGCAAAATGTGCTGGCGGGAACGAGCCTGTTGTATGCAGGTGTTCCCTACAAGACACCATTGTATGTCCACGCCCTGGTTATCAACAGCTACATTGAAAGCAGCTGGCGTTTTGTCGACGGCGGTTCGCAAATTGCCAGACGCCTTTCGGCGGAAATCAGAAAACGCGGCGGTGTGTTACTTAAACATCGGGATGTTGCAAAGCTGAAAGAAGAGGGTGGCAAAATAGTGTACGCTGAAACAAAGGACGGCGGGAAATACTATGGCAACCTGTTTATATCCAACGTGCATCCGGCACAGACTATCGACATGACGGAAAGCGATATGCTGAAGAAAGCTTTTCGCACACGTATCAAGAGCCTTGATAATTCAGTGTCGACGTTTTATGTAAATGTCGTCCTGAAGAAGCGCGCGCTGAAATACGTCAATCACAACTATTATTACTTTGCGGAAAACGATGCGTGGTGCGTGTTGAACTACAACGAAGACAACTGGCCGCGTGGATACGCGATGTTCTTTACGGCATCGTCGAAGGAAGATCACGAATATGCTGAAGCTGTTACGCTGATGACGTACATGCGCTATGAAGAAGTGGAGAAGTGGGCGCATACGTTTAATACCGTCTCCAATGAGGAGAGCAGAGGTGAGGATTATGAGGCATTCAAACGTGCGAAAGCCGAAAAATTGTTTGACCTTGTCGAGAAGCGTTTTCCCGGGTTCAGGTCAGCCATACAATCGTACTATACGGCAACGCCGCTTTCTGTACGCGACTACATTGGGACGTCTGATGGATCGTTGTATGGCATTGTGAAGGATTATCGCGAACCGCTCAAAACGTTTATTTCACCCAGGACGAAGATTCCAAATCTTTACCTCACAGGGCAAAATCTTAATTTGCATGGTGTGCTAGGGGTAACAGTGAGCGCTGTACTTACATGCTCGGAGATACTTGGCATCGACTATATCATTAACAAGATCCGGAATGCTTAAACGCCTACTGAAAATATTCGGAATTACCCTCGGCGTTTTCGCGATTATCATTGTTGCACTATTTCTTTATGTGCGTGCGGTCAGCGTGATCGATCCGCCGCAACCTGTGTCGCCTGATGCACTTTCAGCTGGGGTTGTCGAACCCGATTCGGGCCTTTTCAAAGTCGGCGATAACTGGTTCAGAAAAAGCGAAAGCGGGCTTTACGAGCTCTATGTTGAAGGCGAACCCTTTGAGCGCGGTGTCTTTAACGGTAAGCTTACGCGCGACCTCGTGCAATACCAGGAGAAGGTTTTCAACGACCAGATCGAATCCATTGTCCCTTCGGATTTTTACCGGTACCTTCTGCGTCATTTCATCGGATACTTTAATCGCGACCTTGATAAGCATGTTTCCGAAGAATTCAAACTTGAAATATTTGGCGTTTCTCACGCAGCTTCGTCTGATTACGATTATGTTGCATCGCCTTATCAGCGTATGCTGAACTACCATGCCGCTCACGATATCGGGCATGCGTTACAGAACATGTCCCTGGTTGGATGTACATCATTCGCTACATGGGATGAGCATTCAGAGGACGGATCGCTGATCATCGGCAGAAACTTTGACTTCTATGTTGGTGATGCTTTTGCGCGCGACAAGATTATCGCGTTTTACAATCCGGCAGAAGGAAACAAATTCATGATGGTCACATTCGGTGGTATGACTGGCGTGTTGTCGGGAATGAATGAAAAAGGATTAACGGTTACCATCAATGCGGCCAAGTCAGAAATTCCCGCGAAGGCGGCTACGCCAGTATCTCTCGTTGCGCGTGAAATATTGCAGTACGCGGGTACCATTGACGAAGCGCACGAAATCGCCGCACGCAGAGAAATGTTTGTCGCGGAGTCATTTCTGATTGGCAGCGCGGCTGATGGCAGAGCGGCTATCATCGAAAAATCTCCTTCGGAAACAACTCTTGTAGATAATCACCATGGGGTCGTTATTTGTACCAATCACTTTCAAAGTGAAAGGCTCGGGCAAACGGAGCTCAATCGGGAACATGTTCGTACGAGTGCTTCGCTGTACCGGATGAAACGTGTCGAGGAGCTACTTGGGAAATCAGGTTTAAACACGGTGAATGAAACCGCTCGCATTCTCCGCGATCAACGCGGGCGGGGTGGAGAGGACATCGGTCTTGGAAACGAAAAACTTATCAATCAGCTTGTGGCACATCACGGGATTATCTTTCAGCCTGAAAAACGACTCGTGTGGGTGTCAGCGGCGCCATATCAACTCGGGAAATTTGTTTGTTACGATCTTAATAAAGTATTTTCGCTGGAGATGAACGAAAATCGCGAAATCTATGAAGTGGACAAGACCATAGCCGCGGATACGTTTCTTACATCAGATGCGTTCGCCCGCTATGAAAAGTTTAGTGCGTACAGGTTTCCGTTTGAACCGCACAATGATCTCAATCCGGACAGCATTGTCGCATGGAATCCCGGTTCGTATCACGCACACATGCTTGCGGGTGATTATCTTGTCGACCATGGCGAGTATGAACGCGCAGCCGAAATTCTGGAGAAAGGACTTACACTTGAAATCGCAACGCTGCAGGAGCGGGAACATATGGAGAAACAACTTGCAATTTGCAGAGAGAAACGAAGATGATTGTTGGTGTAGGCATAGATATGATTGAAATCCAGCGTGTAGGTGAGAAACTTTCGCGGGGCAGTGGCTTTCGTGAGAAAGTGTTCTCACCTGATGAAGTTACTTTTTGTGAAGCTGCCGCCTCACCGGCGCAACATTATGCAGCGCGGTTTGCGGCGAAAGAGGCATTCCTCAAAGCCACAGGCGAAGGCTTACTGCTTGGCCACGAACTGCATTTGATTGAAGTTGGCCAGGATGAAACCGGAAAGCCTGCGCTCCATTTGAAGGGAAGCTTTCGTGATCTTGCGGCGGTCCGCAACTGGCATCGCATTCACCTTTCTATTAGTCATACCAAAGAGACTGCTTGCGCCGTAGTTATTATTGAATCATGAAATCTGGTCAGTCGTTAGCATTCGAATCACCGGACACGATCCGCGCTACGCAGGAGGAAGGTATGCGGAGAACGCTTGCGTACGCCGCCGCGAACTCACCTTATTACCAGCAGCTTTTTGAGGAGAACAACATCACAGTAGAAGCGATTCAAACGCTGGAAGACCTTCGTACAATTCCAGTCACAGGCAAGGATGACATGCAGAAACACAACTGGGATTTCCTGTGTGTACCAAAGTCTCGCGTTGCAGAGTTCACAAGCACGAGCGGGACACTGGGACGTCCCGTTACCATAGCGCTTACGAATGGGGACCTTGAACGGCTTGCATACAATGAATACAATTCGTTTACGTGTGCCGGCACTGGCGCAGATGATGTGTTTCAGTTGATGTTGACGCTGGACCGTCAATTCATGGCAGGGATAGCGTACTATAGCGGTATCCGGAAACTTGGCGCGGCCGTTGTTCGTGTAGGGCCCGGGTTACCCGCAATGCAGCTGGAAGCAATCGAACGATTGAGTCCGACGGTCCTGGTTGCCGTGCCCTCATTCCTTGTACGACTTATCGAATTTGCTGACGCGAATGGGATCGATCTTAACAAAACTTCGGTCCGGAAGGTGGTATGTATCGGGGAAAGCATTCGCAAGCCTGACCTGAGTCTTAACATAGTGGGGAGCAGAATCCGGAACAGCTGGAACGTTCAATTGTTCGGAACGTATGCAAGCACTGAAATGCAAACCGCCTTTACCGAATGTGAACATGGTGTTGGCGGCCATCTGCAACCCGAACTTATCATCGTGGAATTGCTTGACGACAACGATCAGCCGGTTCCGGCGGGTACGCCCGGGGAGGTGACGATTACAACGCTCGGGATAGAGGGCATGCCCCTGATACGTTATAAAACCGGTGACATCTGTGTTGCCCATGACGAGCCCTGCAAGTGTGGAAGGCATACCATGCGCCTGGGACCCGTTATCGGGCGCAAACAACAACTGATCAAGTTTAAAGGCACGACGTTGTATCCTCAGGGAATATTTGAAATCATAAATGAAGTGTCCTGCGTGAAAGACTACGTTGTTGAGGCTGAAACAAACGCGCTTGGACTGGATGAACTTCGTTTGTATATCGTGGCCGAGGGTCCTAATGAGGATGACGCTGTGAAAACGCTCGCCGCTGCGTTTCAGTCACGACTGAGGGTCGTGCCGCAGATTAATTTCACGTCCGCGGAAGCTTTGGAGAAAATGCAACATGGCGGCGGTGGACGAAAAGCACGGAAGTTTATCGACAACCGTGTTTCGAATTCATAGACTGACGGGACTCAGTTAGTTTCCTTCAACCGCTTTCATCAGGAGCCCTTGAATGCGCGGACTTAGCGTAAGATTTCCAGCTTCACTTACACATCGTGGCGACATCTTTTTAATAGTCTTGCGAAGGATGTCAATTATCTTCTCATCGTCATGTCGTGATGCGAATTCTTCGAGGTAGTGTTCGATGAACACCAGACACACGACATCCTCCAGAACCTGCGTTTCCGGATTTGTGGTTAGCTCTTTTTTTAGCAACAGAAACTTCACCCGCTCAATGGCTTCCTGATCGTAGCCGACTTCGCGGAGAATTGGTTCAATGACTCTGGCGTGATGGAATTTTTCGGAGCTGCGCCACTGCAGGTAGCCTTTCCGGTCCATCGTATAGTCGCTGCGTGGAATCTCCCAGCGTCCGATGTGTTGTGCGCGTGCTGCAAGCTGAAGGGGGGCACCGGCATCGGGAGCATATTTGTTCAGGCGCTCAGTCATTCGGCGCCCGTATAACAATTCTTTAGGAAACGGCTTTCCGTCGACGGTTTCTGTATGCGGATCGCGCTCGTTGTACTGGTCAATGGCGTCAAAGGCCTTTCCAATCATGGTGCTGTCCATAGGTATATGGTTATCGCGAATTTACACAGCAACTTTCATTTCTGTGGGAACGCACTCAAGTATTTGATCCGCTGTTGCAAGTGCAGCCACGGGACCCACAACGATTACGCCGGGTTTTGGAACTTCCTCAATGACGCTGGTGATCGTGCCAATGGTACCGCGGACTACATGCTGATCGGGTTGCGTTGCCTTGCTGATTATCGCCACGGGTTCGTCTATTCCACGGTGGCGCGCGAACGTGTTGACTATCTCTGCGCCGTTGGAGAGTCCCATTAATATTATGACTGTCGCGCCTGATCGCGCTGCGAGCTCAAGATCACCGGAGGGTATGCCTGTCGAAGTAGTACCAGTGAGTACCCAGAAGCTGTCGCTTACTCCGCGGCGCGTTACCGGAATGCCCGCTGCCAACGGTGCCGCTATCGCACTGGAGATACCGGGAATGATTTCAACCGTGATGCCGCGCCGCCGAAGGTATTCAGCCTCTTCACAACCACGCCCGAATACAAAAGGATCGCCACCCTTTAATCTCACGACCACACTAAAACGCGTGGCGTAGAAAGCCAGCATCCGGTTAATCTCATCCTGCGTGTGGGAGTGGTTGCCCTTCCGTTTCCCGGCAAACACGAGCAGACAGTCAGGGCGTGCGTGATGCAACAGTGTTTCGTTGGCGAGCGCATCATAAAGAATGACATCGGCCCCTTTGATCGCGTTTAACGCTTTCACTGTAATCAGGTCCGGATCACCAGGGCCAGCCCCGGCAAGAACCACGCGCGACTTCATATTCATAAATAAGTATTTACGTAAAAATACGTATAATACTTGGTTTATTGGCTTTCAAATACGTATAATTACTTAAAATTTGAAAGAATTATACTTAAATCGTTTGCATATGGCGCGTATTGTTGTAGTGGGTAACGGAATGGTGGGCTACAAGTTCTGCGAGAAGCTTCGCAGCCGTTGCGACCACGAAATAATTGTGTACGGCGAAGAGCCACGTCCCGCGTACGACCGGGTTCACCTTAGCAGCTGGTTTTCCGGTGCCACGTCGAGTGACCTCGAGATGGCTCCTTTATCATGGTATGCTGAAAACAATATCGTGCTTCATACCGGCGAGCTCGTTGTCGAAATTGATCGCGCAGCGAAGTCGATAAGAACCCACACAGGAAAAACCGAACACTACGACTACCTCGTCCTCGCGACAGGTTCGAGTCCTTTTGTACCGACAATTCCCGGCGTTGAGCGCCACGGCGTTTTTGTGTATCGCACGATCGAAGATCTGAACCAGATCAGCGGGTATGCCGCAAAGGTCAAGCGTGGCGCGGTAATGGGAGGAGGGTTGCTCGGGTTGGAGGCTGCCAAAGCATTGCTTGATCTCGGACTTGAAACTCACGTCGTTGAATTCGCGGGCCGGTTGATGCCGCGTCAGATTGACGATGAAGGCTCCGCAGTTCTTGTAAAGAAACTCGAGACACTTGGTATAACGGTTCACCTGGGCAAAAACACAAGCGCCATCGACGGCAACGGCAAACTCGAAGGCCTTGTTTTCGCCGATGGTTCGAAACTGGAGTGTGAAATGTTGGTTATCTCCGCCGGAATACGTCCACGGGATGAACTTGCCCGCACTGCTTCATTGACAGTGCACACACGCGGCGGTATCATCGTGAATGATTATATGCGCACAAGCGATGAAAATATATTCGCAATCGGTGAGGCAGTAGTGCATAATAATATGGTATACGGCCTTGTTGCGCCGGGTTACGAAATGGCCGAAGTTGTGGCGAGACAAATTGCGGATGAACAAACAAAATCGTTTACCGGTTTTGATATGTCGACCAAACTGAAACTCATAGGAGTCGATGTCGCAAGTTTTGGTGATCCGTTTTGCGAAGGCGTTGATGCAATACCACTTTCATTTACAGACAAGCTTAACGGCATGTATAAACGCATCAACGTTTCTTCGGACGGCAAACACCTGCTCGGAGGTATACTCATTGGTGATGCGAGTCAGTACAACATGCTGCATCAAATGGTCGCGAATGCGATGCCACTGCCGGCCAATCCGGCTTCTCTTATTGTGGGAACAAGTGAACCCGCAGACGGTGCCGGCGTTGCAGGATTGCCGGACTCTGCACAAATATGTTCATGCGAGAATATTTCCAAAGCCGATATCGTCACCCAGGTCACTTCCTGCGGCGTGACTTCAGTAGAGGATATCAAAAAAGCAACGAAAGCCTGCACGGGCTGTGGCGGCTGTACACCACTCGTTAGTGACCTTGTCAAGATGACGCTGGAGTCAATGGGACACAAGGTGAAGAAGGTATTGTGCGAACACTTTGAATATACGCGTCAGGAGTTGTATGACATCATTCGCATTAAGGAAATCAGATCGTTTGACGCGCTCCTTGATACGTGTGGAAAGGGCGACGGATGCGAAACGTGTAAGCCAGCCGTTGCCTCATTGCTTGCGAGCATCTGGAATCAGCCGATCCTCGAACAGGATACGATCCAGGATACCAATGACCGCTTCCTGGCCAACATTCAGCGCGGGGGTACCTACTCCGTTGTACCGCGTATAGCAGGCGGTGAGATCACACCTGAAAAATTGATGGCACTCGGTCGGATTGCTTCCAAATACGGCCTGTACACCAAGATCACAGGAGGACAGCGCATAGACATGTTTGGCGCCCGCGTTGAAGAACTGCCTGAAATCTGGGAGGAACTCATCGCCGAAGGTTTCGAAAGTGGTCACGCTTATGGCAAAGCATTGCGAACCGTGAAAAGTTGCGTAGGCAGTACGTGGTGCAGGTACGGCGTGCAGGATTCTGTTTCATACGCAGTTTTTATTGAAAACCGGTATAAGGGCATCCGTGCGCCGCACAAGATCAAAGGTGCTGTCTCGGGTTGCATCCGCGAATGCGCTGAAGCACAATCAAAAGACTTTGGTGTAATCGCGACAGAAAAAGGATGGAACCTTTATGTCTGCGGAAACGGTGGAGCGCGCCCGCAACACGCAAAGCTCCTTGTCGCGGATGTTGACACCGAAACATGCACCAAACTGATCGATCGCTTCCTCGCTTTCTACATCCGCACCGCTGACCCACTGACGCGTACTGCCACGTGGTTGAACAAACTGGATGGTGGCCTCGATTATCTGTACGAAGTTATCGTCAACGACTCGATTGGTATCGCCGCGGAATTGGAACAACACATGGCTTCGCTGATTGAGACTTATCACTGTGAGTGGAAAAACGCTGTTGAGAATCCGGAGATAAGATCGCGCTTCCGTCACTTCATCAATGCTGACGAAAGCGACCCGACACTTGAATTTGTTGATATGCGCGGACAAAAACGTCCGGTTGACTGGAACATAAAAACTGTTTTATAATAAAAACACTTGTAAAATGGAAATGCAGAATGAGTTTGCCCGACACACATCCGTGAAAGAATCCGTTCACACCTGGTATAAAGCCGCACCTGTGCATCACTTTCCTGAAAATGGCGGCGCATGCGTGAAGTACGGCGACATGCAGATTGCTGTTTTTAACTTCAGTCGCCGTAGCGAGTGGTACGCATGCCAGAATCTTTGCCCGCACAAAATGCAGATGGTGCTGTCGCGTGGAATGATCGGTTCTATGAACGGCGAACCCAAAGTCGCGTGTCCTTTTCACAAACGAACCTTCTCCCTGAAGAGTGGCGAATGCCTCAACGCCGATGCATGTTCGATATCCGTTTTCCCTGTCAAGGTTGAAGACGGGTTTGTGCTGATCGGCGTCCCTTATTAATAATCCGCCCCCAAAAGCGGCGTATTAAACAATGCCGGAGCCTCTACGGAGACGGTATCGAAATAATACGTAAATTTCGTACGTAATGACGCTGAAATTCGGACCAGACTCGCCCCAATCGAACAAGTTTGCCAAACTTGGGATGTGGTATGCCCTGGCCCTAAGTATGATCATCCTGGTCGCGATCATCGGTCAGGTGTTGATTCAACGCCACCTGCATAGCCAGGACAGCGACTCGCGCGTCGTAAATATCGCCGGAACACAACGCTATCGCAGCCAGTGGATTACGAAGATGGCGTTGCTGCTGCATCAGAACTCGGGGCATCCGCAATATGATAGTGCTGACGCGACGCTGGCGAACATCTTAGAGGAATGGAAGCGCAATCACTACGGATTGCAACAAGGCGATGAAGGGTTGAATCTTCCGGGAAACAATAGCGAGGCCGTTACGGCAATGTTTCGCGAGATCGAACCGTACTTTCTCAACGTCTATCAAAGTGCGAAACTCATTCTCGATTTCCGGCAGGGGAAATCTTACGACACAACAGCATACAATGATGCCATGCGCGTGATCCTCCAGAATGAGTACGCATTCCTCGAAAAGATGGACCAGATCGTATTTCAGTACGACCACGAAGCCAGGACGAAAGTTGCGACTCTGAGCCGGCTGGAGTACATTCTGCTGGGCATTTCGATACTCGTTATCCTGTTGGAAATACTATTCGTATTCCGGCCAACGACTTTACAGGTGAACAAGACCATGAATCAACTCATTGCTTCGGAGAAGAACGCAAAGAAGTTGTCCAAAGAAATCGGAGTGTTGTACGCTTCACTTGAAAAAAGTTATGAGGATTTGTCCAATGTAAATCTGCCGCCGGAGAATCCGAAGCTATACGGAAAAACAGATCGCGGTGGGAATGTGGCGACTGTGTCTGATTTATATTCGGACATGACGGGGATTGAAGAGCGGATTGCGTCTATTCCCCTGGTTGAATTTTTCCCGGGTGCGGGCCTCACGGAAGAGTGGTTCGAAGAAGTGGTTGAACTGGTATCCGATGGAAATGTCTGGCAGGGTGTAGTCGCTATCGACGGCCGCGATGGTCAAAAGCATTGGTCGGATGTGATGATTGTTCCGTGTTATGATGAGACTGACGAAATAATTGAATGGCTCATACTTGGCGCTGACATCACGTTGCAGAAACGTGCGGAGCAGACGATGATTGAAAAGAATCGCGCATCGATTGAAAAGCGGATCAATCAACAGAAGTTCCGTTCTGTGTTGATTCTGGAAGGGCAGGAAGAGGAACGCAAGCGCCTTGCGATGGATATCCATGATGGCATCGGCCAAATGCTGACGTCGCTGAAGTTTCAGATAGAATCGATAGACTCCTCGAAACGTGCGGAAGCGGTGCAGACGAAGCTGTCCGAGATTCAACAATTGATCAATGAAGTTATTCGTGAAGTGAGACGGGTGACTTTCAACCTTAAACCGACAGTGCTGAGTGACTACGGACTCAATGCTGCGTTGAATGTGTTCGTTCGCGAGATAGGAAAACTATCCAGTATCGAAATCACATATTCGTCCGATGCAGATCAGGCGTTGCGATTATCGAAAAAGGTTGAAAACAACATTTTCAGGATCATCCAGGAGGGAATCAATAATGCGATAAAGTACAGCGAGGCTTCGAAGATTGAGGTATCGTTAACGCAGGCAGAGTCGGACATTACGATTCGCGTAACTGACAATGGCAAGGGCTTTGACGAAAAACTCGTTGAGAAGCGAAATGCGAACATTGAGTCGGGTCGTGGTTTCTTCAATATGTACGAACGCACTGAGTACATTAACGGAACGCTTGAAATTAAATCTGCTCCAGGCAGCGGAACCGTAATAACGCTTACCGTGCCGGTTACGAGCCCGGTGGCAATTGAACAGTAAAATCATGAATGCAATCAAGATTGTGTTGGCGGACGATCACGTCCTTGTAAGAAACGGAATCAAAGCGATGCTGGAATCGGATCACGACATCCAGGTCGTTGGTGAGGCGAATAATGGCAACGAAGCTTTGGAAGTAGCCAAAAAACTGCATCCCGATATTCTCATCCTCGACATACGCATGCCAGAGTTGAACGGGCTTGAAGCCGCCTCGCGCCTTTCGGGATATTCACCGTCAACGAAAGCTGTCATACTTTCGATGCACGATTCGGAGGAGTACGTCCTCCAGGCACTCGATGCGGGTGCATATGGTTACCTGTTGAAGGACACCGACAAAAACGAATTCGTGAAGGCACTGAAACAGGTACACGGTGGATCCAAATACTTCAGCGGCGGCGTTTCCAACATACTTGCTAACCGTTTGTTGGGCTCACGCCCTGTCGCGACACGCAGTACCGTTGAAGAAGATGCGTATCATCTGACGCGTCGTGAAAAGGAGATACTCAGGATGATCATTGACGGCAAACACAACCGCGAGATAGCTGAAGCGTCGGGCAAGAGTGTCCGGACAATTGAAACTCACCGCTTCAACATCATGAAAAAGCTTGGCGTAAACAACGCCATCGATATGGTAAACAAAGCAATCCGCGAGAACCTTGTGTAACCGTTACGTGCGCACTACTTTGTTTTCGACGCGTTGAACTCGTGGAACCAGAAATCATCGTTGGGTACGTCGAAGGAGAGACCCGTAACCTTGCCGTTGTTGTCCGTTTCGAATTTCACGGTAGCAAACGTAAACCATGCCAGCACTTCGGGATGTTGCCATTCCATTTTCCAGGTGTCATAATGCCAGTGGTCAAGCGTGGCGGTGAGGTCCGGTGTGTGTTCGAAAGCGATTTTCATTTTACCGCCTTCATTGCTGACGGTGATGTCACCGTAAACATCGGTGTGATACGTACCGAGGTAGTTTTCAACAGGAACTGTTGGTTTGGTATTCATCACGCGGCTTTTCATACGTTCTTCTATGCGGGGATCCCGACCCGAATTCCTGTTGTAGCGTTCGAGGTTTTCCTTTGACCAATCGCGGAATGGCGCTTTAAGGAAAGCATCCAGTGTATAGTTCACCAAAGCGGAAAAGATTGGTTTCATGCCGTTGGTGAGAACAACAACGCCGAGGTTTTCCTCCGGTATCAGCGCCACTGCCGAGAGCATGCCTGAGTAGCCACCCGTGTGCCCGGCGCGGAATTTTCCCTGGTAGTCGCCCAGACCAAAGCCGAGGCCATAACCGGCTAAATGTCCCGTGAGGTTTTGGTTGGTATGATCGACAACGAAATTGTTATGCGGCGTCCAGATCATGTTGTGCGTTTTCGGATCGATGATCGTGTCGTTCTTCCAAACGCCGTGGTTCATTTGAAAAATCATCCACTGCGCCATGTCATTTACCGATGACAGTATTCCACCGGTAGCCGCCACGGTAGACCAGTCCTCCCACGGCATGGGTACATGTTTCTCTTCTGCGTAGATATGCGGTGTCGCGTAGTTGCCCTTCCGTTCGAGTTCGCGTGTCCCGACAATGGTTCTGTTCATTGCAAGTGGTTGAAACAGTCTTGCTTTCACAAAATCAGCCCATGACTTTTCAGAAACTCTTTCAATGATTTCTCCCGCAGTGATATACATCAGATTTGAATAACCATAGCCGGCGCGAAAGCTGTAACCAACGGGAAGGTGTTTGATGCGGCGAATGATCTCCTCGTCGGAAAGATTGGAGCGGTACCAGATTAAGTCGCCGCTAAACGTGCCGAGGCCGACGCGGTGACTGAGGATGTCGCGAATCGTTGCTTCGCGGCTTGCCCACGCATCGGGAAGCTCAAACCAGGGGATATATTGAGTGACCTTGTCGTTCCACGAGATTTTTCCTTCGTCCACGAGGATACCCATCGCGGTGGCAGTGAACGCTTTGGTGTTTGATGCGATGGCGTAAAGCGTGTTGCCATCGGGAGTTTCTGATTTACCAACTTCCTTCGTTCCGTAGCCTTTGCTGAAGACAACCTTGCCATCCTTGACAATGGCGATACTCATACCGGGGACGTTCCAGTCCTTGAGCGCTTTTGCGTAATACGCATCGAGTTTTTTTAGGTCGGCCTGCGCGAACACACCTGTGAACGCGAACAGAAAGATTATGATGAGTTTATTCATGAGCAGTTTAGGTACAGGAAATATTGTTACGAAAATGCGAAAAAACGGAAAGATCGCAATCGAAGGTTGGAAGGTTTAAAATGTGAAGTCTAAAGTCCGTGCGGTAAAAAATGGGATTTTCAAAAATTGTATCGAGGTCACCTCATTATGACTGGTTTTGACCAGGATTTTCGGTTCGCCTGAGCGGGGCAAGCAGATATTCGAGGCCATTGATTTTGATTTCGTACAGAGTGGCGAGCATCATGCCGAGTTGTCCGGGTGGAAAACCTTTTTGTGAGAACCATTCGAGATACGATACCGGCAGATCGCAGAGAACGAGTCCTTTGTACTTTCCAAAGGGCATTCGCATTCTGACGATGGATTTGAGGATGTTCGGATCGGGTCCGGCTGATTCTGGTGGATGCATAGGTGGGCGAATTTAGGTAAAGAATTGATACTACATTCCTGTTGTCAGCAGGTAGTCATGCGATGTTGCATTTGTGCTTTATGGAGTTCAGTTGTTTTAATGCATTGATCGTGAATGAGTGTACCTGGTGATCAAATGTTTTGAAGTGAGCTCGATGGAGGTCGTGAACAATTCGCTTGTTGTGTACCGCGGCAGGGATAGTAGCGCGGACTGGGATTTAAGGATTAAGGGATTTGGCAGGATTGAAAGGCAGGGCTTTCCGATAACTTGATGTTCTGGACTCGGTGTTGTTGTAAGGGACGGGTAATGTGAGTGGGACAAGGTATAATAACTGACTGCACTGGAGCGCGGATAGCCCGGTGGCCCTTGCATTACTCTTAATTAAGAGAGAAAAACTTTTGGGGCCAGCCGCCCAAATCATCATTGCGATAAAACCCTCTCTCCACATCGATACGCCGTTATGAATTCTGCACTGAGCGACACAAAAAAACACTAATTCAAAAACGTTCAGCATCTTTTCAAGTCCTCCCAGCCTGTCGCCAGCAGTCGGTGGCCTTGTCCTCCCACGCCAGAAGCATCCCCTGGCTGTTTTCGTATGACTTGATGCAAACGATTTTCCCTTCCAAACAACCCTTTGCGTAAATATTTTAAGTATAAATACGTAAAAATCTTTGAATATATACGTAATAAATACGTATTTCAATACGTAGATTTGACGAAAAGGGAGTCATACAGGTGAAACCAGACGCCACTCAACCTGGAGACACGAACTGCAGTCATGATCGGGAATTTGGTGAGCAGGGACGGCATGTCTGCTCCTCAGGTTGACGAACAAAGGAAACAAAAATCCCCTTTTGGAACGGCGAATTCCTCCAGGGGACTATTTAGTCTGGTATACACTAAACCCTTAAAAGTATGAAGAAAACTTTTTACCTCCCAATGCTCATCATGCTTGCATCCACCATCGCGGTGCAGGCGCAGTTTACGCTTAGCGCGGACATCAGGCCGCGGGCAGAATTCAGGAACGGTTTCAAACGTCCGCTGGCAGAAGATGCTGACGCGGCATTCTTTGTCGAGCAACGCACACGACTCAACACGCACTTCAACGCTGAAAAATTCGAAATCTTCGTTTCACTCCAGGACGTACGCGTATGGGGCGCCGCCACACAGGTTTATAAATCAGATCCGTCGCTGTCTAATGTCTACGCGGCCTGGGCTGCGTATCGCTTTAACCCAAAGCATAGCCTGGCGGTGGGGCGTATGGAACTCGACTACGATAACGTCCGCATTCTCGGTAATCTCGACTGGGCTGCGCAGGGGCGATCACACGATCTCATAAAATATGAATACAAGGGTGCTACGTTCAAGCTACACGCTGGGGCAGCTTTCAACCAGGACGCGTCGGTTCCAGAACCCGTGAAGTTCAGCAGCACTTATTACGGCGTGCTCAACAGTTACAAGACGATGCAGTTCGCGTGGTTGCACAAGGACTGGGCCAACGGCGGACTCTCCTTCCTCATCCTCAACAACGGCGCATCGGCAACCAAGACGTTGAATGGTCTTGCATACGCCGACTCTACAGTGTACTTCTCACAAACGACGGGCTTTTATGGGACAAAAAAGATCGGCGACATCGCTCTTGAATTCGATGCATACTATCAGACCGGAAAGAACCCTGCCGGCGAGAAACTCGGCGCGTATATGATTGGCCTGAATGCCACATTCATGAAATCAAAACCGCATAACATCAACGTTGGTTTCGACTACCTGAGCGGTGACAAAGCGACGACTACAGGCAAAGACGAAGGATTCAATCCAATGTATGGCACACACCATAAGTTCTACGGCTGGATGGATTACTTCTACGTCGGCAACGCGCATAAGAACAAAGGATTGGTCGATGCCTTCGTAAAAGCAAAGTTCAAAACAGGAGAGAAATCCTCGCTCTTACTGCATGGCCATGAGTTCTTTGCCGAGTCACCGATTGTAACCAATGACAATACTGAAATGTCGTCGACACTGGGAACGGAAGTCGACCTGGTTTATGTGGCAACGCTGGCACCAGGCGTCGTGTTGAATGTCGGCTATTCGCAGATGTTTCAAACCAAATCACTTGAGTTTCTCAAGGATGTAAGCAACGCGAAGGGTAGTGCAAGCTGGGCGTGGGCGATGATCAGCTTCAAGCCAACATTGTTTACAACGCGGACAGAAGAATCAAACAAGAACTAAGAAACCTAAACAAGTCAACCCATGAAATCAAACAGGATATTTCTCATAACACTCACAGCAGTATTCGTAGCCGCATTTGCTGGGCTGGTCATCTCATGTGGAAGCAAGTCAGAGGCCGCTGCGACGACCAGCGCTGACGTTGCCGACATCGATGAACCGGAAAAGGTTGAACTGACATTAGGTTTCATAAAACTTACCGACATGGCGCCACTCGCCATTGCAAAGGAGAAAGGCTTCTTTGAGGATGAAGGGCTGTACGTAAAACTGGAAGCGCAGGCAAACTGGAAAGTTCTGTTGGACCGCGTGATCTCCGGTGAACTTGACGGCGCGCACATGCTGGCGGGCCAGCCTATCGGAGCCACTATCGGTTTTGGCACACAGTCACCAGTAGTGACACCGTTGAGTATGGACCTGAACGGAAACGGGATCACGGTATCCAACGAAGTGTGGGCCGAGATGAAGAAGCATATTCCCGCGGAAGGTGGCAAGCCGGTGCATCCGATCAAGGCTGATGCATTGCTGCCGGTGCTCGAGAAATTCCGCAAGGAAGGTAAACCATTTAAGATGGGTATGGTGTTTCCGGTGTCAACGCATAACTACGAGCTGCGTTACTGGCTGGCAGCGGCAGGAATTTCACCTGGCTTCTACACGGCCACTGATGTTACGGGAACAACCAATGCTGATGTGCTGCTTTCAGTCACACCACCGCCTCAAATGCCCGCGACACTTGAAGCGGGAACAATCAACGGATATTGTGTAGGGGAGCCGTGGAATCAGCAGGCTGTGTTTAAGGGAATTGGTGTTCCCGTCATTACCGACTATGAAATCTGGAAAAACAATCCCGAAAAAGTTTTCGGCGTAAGCAAAAAGTTCGCTGATGAAAATCCGAAGACACTTGTCGCGCTGACCAAAGCGTTAATACGCGCGTGCAAATGGCTCGACGAAAACAATATGGCGAACCGTCGCGAGGCCGTTGAAATACTTTCGCGTCCTGAGTATGTGGGCGCTGATGCCGAAGTGATTGCGAACAGTATGACTGGAACGTTTGAATATGAGAAGGGTGACAAACGTTCTCTCGCGGACTTCAATGTATTCTTCAACTATCACGCTTCGTACCCTTATTACAGTGACTGCATCTGGTACCTTACACAGATGAAGCGTTGGGGCCAGATCCTCGAACCAAAAGACAACGCGTGGTATATCGAAACAGCAAAGCAAATCTACCTCCCTGAGGTATGGCTCGAAGCCGCGAACGCGCTCAAAGAAGAGGGCCATCTCGATGAAACTGAAATTCCACCTACAGATGGATTCAAGGAGCCTGACGGAAACTTCATCGACGGCATTACCTACGATGGTCGTGATCCGGTGGGATACATAGGCAAATTTAAAATTGGCCTGAAGGATGCCGCGCTCTGATGAAATGTATCGTAAACTCAGTAACACAAAATAAATGATGAAATGAAAGAAGCAGCACTAAAGTTTTTCAATTCGACCGGGATGAAATGGGGCATTCCCTTTGTGAAACTGGTTTCTGGTGAGCGTATAACTGAGCAGTTGGTTGAGATTGCCAAAACCATGGTAGTGCCCATTGCATCGATCGCCATGTTCCTTTTTGTATGGGCATTTGCCGCGAAACAAATCACGACGAGCCTCGGCCAGGTTCCCGGGCCGGCGATGGTCTGGGAGCAGGCACAATCCCTTTGGGTGGAACACAAGGCGGAGCGCGCCAAACAGGCTGAGTTCTATGCAAGGCAACAGGCACGAAATGAAAAACGACTGGCTGCAAATAGCAATGCAAAGGTCACAACGGTAGACTATACGGGTAAACCAACGTACCTCGATCAGATTGTTACAAGTCTCAAAACGGTCTTCATGGGCTTTGTGATCGCGACCGCAATCGCTTTGCCGCTGGGCATCTTCTGCGGACTGAGTAAGACGGTAATGAAAGCGTTCAACCCGCTAATACAAATATTCAAGCCGGTTTCGCCTTTGGCGTGGCTGCCCATTGTAACAATGATTGTGAGTGCCGTGTATGTTACCAACAATGGTTACTTCGCGAAGTCATTCATCATTTCTGCAATTACGGTATCGCTATGCTCCATGTGGGCGACGCTGATCAATACTGCGCTTGGTGTCGCTTCGGTAAATACGGATTACATCAACGTTGCCAAGGTGCTGCAGCTTTCACCTCTCAAGAAGACGTTCAAGATTCTGCTACCTGCCACGTTGCCTTTGATCTTCACAGGTCTTCGCATTTCTCTTGGTGTAGGCTGGATGGTGCTCATTGCATCGGAGATGCTTGCGCAAAATCCGGGTTTGGGCAAATTCATCTGGGATGAGTTTCAAAACGGAAGCAGCAATTCACTCGCACGTATCATGGTAGCTGTGTTTACCATTGGGATTATCGGATTTATTCTGGACCGGATAATGGTCGAATTGCAGAAGCTGGTGAGTTTCGAAAGACAGTCAGTTTAGTCATCAACCTTAATACACTGAAATATGTCACTGGAACTTCAGCATGTTAACAAAGGATTTGGCGAAGGCGCAAACCGCGTGGAGGTACTTCGCGATATCAACCTGCGTATTGAAGAGGGTGAGTTTGTCGCCATTGTTGGATTCACCGGCAGCGGCAAGACGACGCTGCTCAAGATGATGGCAGGCCTGCTTAATCCCGATAGCGGAAGCGTTACTTTTAATGGCGAACCAATAACGGGCCCGCACAGATCACGCGGCGTGGTCTTTCAAAACTATTCGCTCCTGCCGTGGTTTACGGTTTTTCAGAATATCATGCTCGCGGTTCGCGAGGTATATCCAAACTGGTCGAAGAGCGAGCGCACTGAACACGTGATGAAGTATATAAACATGGTGAACCTCGGCCATGCGGTGCATAAACGTCCCGCTGAGTTATCTGGTGGTATGCGCCAACGTGTGTCGCTGGCGCGGACGCTAAGTATGAACCCTGCAATATTGTTGATGGACGAACCATTAAGTGCGCTCGATGCAATCACACGAGGTAGCTTGCAGGAGGAAATCATCAATATCTGGAATCAAAACAAAACGACTGCGTTGCTGATTACCAATGACGTTGATGAAGGAATATTGATGGCGGACAAAATAATTCCGCTAAACCCCGGGCCGAATGCGACACTCGGACCTGAATTCAAAATTGACATTGAACGTCCGCGTGACAAGACTGCCTTAAATGACAACCCTCAGTTCAAAAAGATAAGAAATGGAATCATCGAGTATCTGCTCGACATGGGTTCTGCCAGCAATAACGATGCGGACGGATACACGTACTTCCTTCCGGACCTTGCGCCGGTAATGCCCGGATTCTCATTTAAGAAACTAAAAAGGTCAGCCGCCTGATAACGTATGACAGCAACATTACAAAAGAGAGAATATGCGCAACCCCTCACGACGGGGAGCGACGTTATGCTTGACATCCGCAACCTTGCTAAGGTATACCCGACGCCAAAAGGTGAGTACGTTGTGCTTGAAAACCTGCAACTGCAGGTGCGGCAAGGAGAATTCCTTTCGATCATTGGTCATTCAGGATGCGGTAAGTCTACATTGCTTACAATGATCGCTGGTCTGAATTCGGTAAGCGATGGTGCAATTGTTCTTGATGGGAAACCGATAAACAAACCGGGACCGGATCGCGGTGTCGTGTTTCAATCGCCAAGCCTTTTGCCATGGATGACTGCACTTGAGAATGTGATGCTCGGCGTCAACCAGGTCTTTGCGCACGGTACGAAGACGCAGCGCATCGAAATCTGTCAGTATTATCTTGACAAAGTTGGATTGTCCGGGTCAATAGACAAAAGAGCGTCGGAGTTGTCACAGGGTATGCAGCAGCGCGTAGGTATTGCACGGGCCTTCGCATTGAAGCCCAAAATACTTTTGTTGGATGAACCGTTTGGAATGCTCGATAGTCTGACGCGCGCGCAGCTTCAGGAGGTGTTGCTCGAAGTATGGAACCGCGAGAAGATAACTGCCATCATGATCACGCACGACGTAGACGAATCGATTTTTCTTTCCGACAGAGTAATTATGATGACGTCGGGGCCGCGGGCGAAGATAGGGGATGTGCTCGAAATACCGTTTGAGCGACCACGCGAACGCAAGGCAATCATCGAATACGATGACTATTATCACTACAGGCGCCACCTTATAAACTTCCTCGAACACTAAGAACAACACTGGCGAATAGCGCATGCATAATGAATTGTTGACCATTATTTCAAACATCAGTGAAGAGCGGACATCGCGTTGTGACTAAGTCTACATGTTCCTATTGCGGGGTCGGTTGCGGAATTGTCGTAACTGAAGACCGGAAGGGCAGGATTACCGTCGAAGGAGACAAGGACCATCCCGTGAACAAGGGAATGTTGTGTTCGAAGGGAATGAATCTGCATTATGCGATGCAGGACCGCAGTGACCGGTTACTTTATCCGGAGATGCGGTGGAGCCGCAATCACCCGTATGAACGAGTGTCCTGGGATGTTGCCATGCAACGCGCGGCGGCTGTCTTCGGTTCTATTATTAAAAATCACGGTCCCGACGCAGTTGCATTTTACGTTTCCGGGCAGTGCCTCACAGAAGAATATTACGTCGCCAACAAACTTGTCAAGGGATTCATAGGAACCAACAACATCGACACAAATTCACGCCTGTGTATGAGCACGGCGGTGGCTGCGTATTCACGAACGCTTGGTGAAGATGCCGTTCCTGTTTCATATGAAGACATCGAGTATGCTGATTGTTTTCTGATTGCAGGTGCGAACCCGGCGTGGTGTCATCCGATTCTTTTTCGGCGGATCGAGGCACACAAGCAAAGTAATCCTGATGTAAAAATAATTGTCGCTGACCCGCGCAAGACACAAACGGCGGCGTCTGCCGATCTGCATCTTCAGATTAATCCCGGTACTGACATTTACCTCTACAACGCAATTGCGCGTATCCTCATAGAAAACGGTGAAGTAGATTATGCTTTTATCTCACGACATACGGAGGATTTCGAAAAGTATAAAGAGTCAGTCTTTCGTGTGACCGTTGAAGAAGCTGCGATGAAGTGTGATGTTCCGGTTGCGGACATCAGACTTGCTGCGACGTGGATCGCGAAGGCACGAGGGTTTCTTACGCTGTGGGCTATGGGGCTGAACCAGAGCGTCATTGGTGTAGATAAAAACGTAGCGCTCATCAGTCTTAATCTGATTACGGGTCACATTGGGAAACCCGGGAGCGGTCCGTTTTCGCTTACAGGCCAGCCCAATGCCATGGGTGGGCGCGAAGTGGGTGGTCTCGCCACTATGCTCGCAGCACATCGTACGTATGCTAATCCAAGACACCGTGAGGAGGTAGCTGCATTCTGGAATGTGGAGCGTGTACCGGAACGCCCGGGGCTTACGGCTACTCAAATGATTGAGGCCCTTGAACGCGGTGATCTCAAGGCAATATGGATCGTGTGCACTAACCCGCTGGTAAGTCTGCCCGATGCCAGGCGCGTAGAAGCGGCGTTGCGTAAGGCGCGTTTTGTGATTGTTCAGGATATTTCAGGAAAGTCGGATACACTTGAGTTTGCCGACATGATCCTTCCTGCCGCGGGGCATTTCGAGAAGGAGGGAACAATGACGAATTCAGAGCGGCGTATCAGCTACCTAGGCAAGGCCATGAATCCGCCGGGTGAAGCGTTGCCTGACGCCGAAATACTTTGCCGGTTTGCGAAAGCGATGGGCTATCATGGTTTCGAGTATGCCGAGCCTGCCGAAATATTCGCCGAACACGCGCAGCTCACACGCGGAACGAACGTTGACATCAGCGGCCTATCGTATGACGTTCTGAAGGAGACAGGAACTGTGCAATGGCCTGTTCCATCGAACGGTCATACGGGTACACCGCGGCTTTTTACTGATAACAACTTCTTCACTCCATCTGGCAGGGCACGGTTCCTGCCTTTGGGTCAACCTGAAAACCTGTCTGAACCATTGACGGGTGATTTCCCCCTGATCCTTACAACGGGCCGCATACGCGATCAATGGCACACGATGACCAAGACAGGAAAGGTCAATAAACTGAAACAGCATATTCCCAAGCCATTCCTTGAAATGCATCCTTACGATGCGTTGATCAGGAACATCAATGATGGTGACATTGCTGAGATAGAAAACGCGCGGGGAAAGGTGCAGGTACCGGTGAAGGTAACAACAGACATCAAACGTGGTGTCGTATTTCTGCCGATGCACTGGGGCAGGATCATGCAACGCGATCTCGCCAGAGCGAATAATCTTACTTCGTTCCTTATTGATCCGGTTTCAAAGGAACCCGATTTCAAGTTTTCCGCTGTTGAGGTACGGCGGCATGAGAAGCCGCTTGAAAAAATCGTGATCGTTGGTGCAGGCGCAGCAGCGTATCGTTTTATTCAAACATATCGTTCGCTGAACAAACGTGATGAGATCGTCTGTTTTTCGAAGGAAAAAGACCCGTTCTACAACCGCGTGCTCCTCCCCGAGTACGTAAACGACTCGCTTTCATGGGAGCACTTGCAGAAATTCAGGGCGGGCGAATTCGAAAAACTGAATGTGACCTTGCATGTCGATAACGAAATAGTCTTAGTCAACCGATCACGGCAGTATGTAGTCGACAAGTGGGGAAAGAAACATTCATATGACAAACTGATTCTTGCCACGGGAAGCCGGGCCAACGTTCCCAAGGAGGCGCCGGTTCACCTTCCGGGGATTTTTACGATGCGTATGCGACAAGACGCCGATGCGCTCAAAACGTTCCTGAATTCAGAAGGGCATGTGCTGATTATTGGTGGCGGATTGCTTGGACTTGAACTTGCTGCTTCGCTGAAGGAAATGGATATCGACATATCTATTGTTCAGCTTTCGAGCCGACTCATGGAACGGCAAATTGACAATCTTGGTGGCCAGCTACTGCTTGACTTTGTTGAGGAAAAGGGAATTCGTGTTTATCTCAATGACCAGGTGCAGTCGGTTGAGGGTGAGGCCGGCACACGTGGATTGTCGGTGCACTTGAAGAGTGGCAAAACCATCCGGGTCGACGCAGTAGTCTACGCCGTTGGTACGCGCCCGAATATTGAGATAGCGCAGGAGGCCGGAATTGAGACGTCCAGGGGAATCGTTGTTAACGACCACCTTCAGACCAGCGATCCGAATATTTTTGCAATGGGAGAAATCGCAGAGTACAACGGCGCGTTGCTGGGCATCACTTCGGCAGCTGAAAAACAGGCCGATGTTGTGGCACATTTTCTCGATGGTGACGTGCAAAGCGTTTACGATGGATCGGTGCCAATGAACATTCTCAAGTTTTCGGATCTGGATCTATGTTCGATAGGCATGTCGGAAATCCCGGCCAACAGCGACGGATATGACGAAATTCTCTTCATCGACAAGTCGATGCGATACTACAAGAAGTGTATTATCCGCGATGACAAGTTGATGGGTGCCGTCCTTGTTGGTGACAAATCAGAATTTGCCGAGTTCAAGTCGCTCATAGAAAGTCAGATCGAGTTGTCCGAAAAACGCATGCAGCTTCTGCGTTCAGGAAAAGCGGCTGAGCCCGTAATCGGGAAATTGGTTTGTTCCTGTAACCAGGTTGGCGACGGCAATCTGAAAAAGCTTGCCGAAGAAGGCTGTGCCACGTTAAGCGAGGTGTGTCAGCGGTCCGGCGCCGGCCTCGGATGTGGCAGCTGCAAGCCGGAAATACAGCGGATCCTCGAAGAGGTGGAAAGTCTTAAGATCAAGGTTTAGGTATATAATCTAACTTTTTATTATTTGCTGTACAGAAACCGAAATACCAGGGATTTATTCATGGAGACCAGCAAGAGCGATCTCATTCGCGCATTCGTAAAAGGCGGGATACTTTCTCCTGCCGATATGCTGAGGATCATGAACATCTCCCGTACACTGGGGAACCGTTATGTATTGTTCGGTTCGCGTCAGGACATTATGTTTCCTTCAAACGATGCGAACGAGCAAGACCTTGACAAACTTTTCAGAGAAATCAACATCGATTACGAACTCGGCAGCGATTCGTCGGTTTATCAGAACATTGTGAGTTCGTATGTGGCTGTGAATGTTTCCGAGACCACAAACTGGGTTAAGGAGGATACATACCATTTTGTTATTGACAATTTTGATTTCAAACCCAAGATCAAGATCAACATTGTCGATCCGCTACAAAGCATCGTACCGCTACTGACAGGTGAAGTGAACTTCATAGCGTCACGAGAGGAAAACTACTGGTACCTTTACATCCGGGATCCGCGTAAGGGTAACGTAGTCGAGTGCTGGCCGAAACTGATCTTTACGCAGGACATCGCCAAGGTATGCAAGGCGCTTGAAGAATTACTGCTCAGCTTCCAACCGTTTGGTATCGATGAACTTTTTATCATCCTTCAGGGAAGGATGCGCATAAACTACCGACCGATTTCGCAAAAGCTGAAGTTTCCGCATAATGCGTTTCCATATTATGAAGGTCTCAATGCCATGCTCAACAATCAGTACTGGTTGGGGCTGTACTGGCGTAACAACCAGTATGACATCGATTTCATGACGGCGGCGTGTCGCCTGTGTCAGGAAACGAACGTTGGAAAGATCAACATCATTCCCTGGAAGGCGTTCATCATCAAAGGTATCAAGGCCACGGACCGGATCCGGTGGGAGAAACTGATGGGTAAGTTCGGGATCAACGAGCGCCATTCTTCACTTGAACTAAACTGGCACCTGCCAGTGATCGACAAGGAAGCACTGGAACTGAAACGATTCCTCGTTCGCGAACTCGATCAACAGGATATCAGTACCCATGGCCTCACATTCGCGATCAAGATGCGGCGGGAGAGTTTTCCATTTACATCAATCATCATTGAAAAGGCTGCCGATACCGCAGGTGGTGGTGACCGCTTCAATGTTCTCTACGCCAGGAATTTTAATCCGAATAACATTGAGTATTTGTCATACGCGAAGAACGTTAAACGTGAAGTGATACCCGCGTTGCTGATTGAACTCAGCAAGATGTATTTCCGGCAATTGAATCCGGAAAAGGAAAACGATGAAGTGAAGACACGGGTGACTATAACACCAGCGGCTTCGCAGATTTATCAATGCCCGCATTGCCTGTCAGTTTACGACAAACGTTATGGTGATGCTGTGTCGAACATTCCGCCGGGTGTCGCCTTCGCAGACCTGCCCGATACTTATACATGTCACGTCTGTGACGGTCCGAAGAAGGACTTCGTTGCGATTGAGAGTTAGAGGAATACACCAAAGCAGGGGCGCAAACCAGGTGAATGTGAAATAATGTCGCGTACCTGTGCGGCTGTTCCCCTTAGGGGCAAGGGGTGCGCGTGGGAAAGAGTTGGTCAAGGCGTTGTAGAAAGTTGTTACGTCTTGACGTTCATTGATTGTACCATTGTTCGTGACTTGCCCGCCCGCACCCTTTGATTCCCTGAAGGGACCCGCGCGCGGTTCTGATAGAGTCGCATCAATTGTTGCAGGAAGTATTTCATCCTACCGTTTCCTGGCGAATCCCTGCGACTCAGCGTTAACGGTATTTCCAATGGCCTCGTATTTTTCAGCGGTTATATCATTATATTTAAGTTCACTCCCAAACAAGCTGCTTATGAAATGGATGGACGTGCTGAGCTATGCAACAAACGGTTCGCCGGCACCCGACCGCCGGGTAGAGAAGTCTGATGAGGAATGGCGGAAGCAACTTACAGAAGAGGAATTTCATATTTCCCGTGAGAAGGGAACCGAGCGCGCCTTTACCGGCGAATATTGTGAAGCCCACGACCCCGGATTATATGCGTGCCGCTGTTGTGGAACGTTACTCTTCAATTCGACGGAGAAATTTGAGTCGGGTTCGGGCTGGCCGAGTTTTACAATTCCCGTAAAGGACAATGTGATCAAATACGAAAAGGACACAAGCTTTGGGATGACGCGCGTTGAAGTGATGTGCAATGTTTGTGACGCGCACCTCGGCCATGTCTTCCCGGATGGCCCGGCGCCAACAGGCTTGCGTTACTGTATCAACTCCACCTCAGTAAAACACGTAGAACAATAACGTCACCTATGGACAAAAAACTTAACGGGCAAGTTGCCCTCATAACCGGCGCCAGTTCCGGGATTGGCGCGGGTGTAGCCAAAGCGCTTTCTGCGGCTGGCGCAACCGTTGTTGTTAATTATTCCAGCAGCGAAGACAAAGCCCGTAAAATCCTGGATGAGATTAAGGCCGCCGGAGGGGAGGGTATGATCTTCCGTGCTGACGTCAGCAATGAAGAGGATGTGATCGCGATGTTTCAGGCTACATTCCGTGAGTATGGTACCGTCGACATTCTCGTCAACAACGCCGGGCTGCAAAAAGACTCCGTATTTCATGAAATGAGCCTGAAGGAATGGAACCACGTTATCGACATCAACCTCACGGGACAATTTCTGTGCGCGCGCGAGGCTATCAAGGAGTTTCTGAGGCGCGGCGTTGTAAAGGAAAAATCGAAATCGGCCGGCAAAATCATTTGCATGAGTTCGGTTCACGAAGTAATTCCGTGGGCCGGACATGTGAACTATGCCGCGTCAAAAGGAGGCGTGATGATGCTGATGAAATCGCTGGCGCAGGAGTATGCTCCAAAAAAGGTCAGGGTTAATGGCATCGGACCGGGTGCGATACGTACGCCGATCAACCACGCCGCGTGGCAAACTCCATCCGCGTATCAGAACCTGTTGAAGCTCATACCCGCAAAACGCATCGGCGAAGTGGAAGACATTGGCGGCGCTGCGGTGTGGCTCGCCTCCGACGATTCCGAATACGTGAATGGAATTACCTTGTTCATTGATGGTGGCATGTTGCTGTACCCCGGCTTTGAGGATAACGGATAGCTTTAATATCGTATCTTCACAAAAAACACCTAACCTGTAAGTTGATATGAGCGAAAAGGCTCGCATGGTCGAAGACCGTGACGGTAAGAAAAACTGGCGGAAGTTCGGACCTTATTTGTCGGAGCGGCAATGGGGTACAGTGCGCGAGGATTACAGTCCATACGGCAGCGCGTGGGACTATTTCCCGCACGACCACGCGCGAAGCAGGGCCTATCGCTGGGGCGAAGACGGCATCGGCGGTATCAGCGATGACAAACAGTTTTTGTGTTTTGCCCCTGCATTCTGGAACAAAAAGGATCCCATCATCAAAGAGCGCCTGTTTGGCCTGACCGGCCCCGAGGGTAATCACGCGGAAGATTGTAAAGAACTTTATTACTACCTGGACAGTACGCCCAGTCACAGTTACATGAAGATGCTGTACAAGTATCCGCAGCAACCTTTTCCATACGCGCAACTCGTTGAGGAAAATCGCCGACGTGGGAAACAGGACCGCGAGTTCGAAATTTATGATACAGGGATTTTTAAGGACGACAAGTATTTTGACATTTTCATTGAATACGCCAAGGCTGATCAGGATGATATTCTGATCCGGATCACAGCCTGGAATCGTGGTAACAAAGCCGCGCCGCTTGTCATACTTCCAACCTTGTGGTTTCGAAATATCTGGTCCTGGGGCGATAACGTCATCAAACCGGAACTGTTCCAGGACGAAAACAATGTAATTGCTATACGCCATCCCAATTTACCGGCAATGTATCTCGCCTGCGATGGCAAGGCAGAATACCTTTATTGTGAGAATAATACCAACACGCAACGACTATACGGTGTTGGAGGACCCGGACCCTTTAAGGACGGTATTAACGATTTTGTTGTGTCGGGAAATGCAGACGCTGTCAACCGGACTCCTCATGGTACAAAGGCGGCGTTCATTAGTGATGTAATGGTGAAGCCGGAGGAGTACCATGTCATGAAGCTTCGGCTTTCAACGTCATATCACGTCGATTTTTTTGGCGACTTTGATGAGATTTTCACAACGCGCATAGCAGAAGCTGACCAGTTTTATACCGACCTGCAGAAAGGGATAGCAGACGATGATCACCGCAATATTCAACGTCAGGCGCTTGCCGGAATGTTGTGGAGCAAGCAGTACTATCATTACGATGTGTCGCGATGGATGCAAGGCGATCCCGGTCATCCTGAACCACCGCCTGAACGGAAACACGGACGAAACAGTCAGTGGATGCACCTGAACAATTCCGATATCATTTCGATGCCGGACAAATGGGAGTACCCGTGGTATGCTGCGTGGGATCTTGCCTTTCATTGTATACCCCTTGCGATTGTTGATCCCGAGTTTGCGAAACGTCAGCTCCTGCTATTCACCAAGGAGTGGTATATGCATCCGAACGGACAACTTCCGGCATATGAATGGGCGTTCGGCGATGTGAATCCACCTGTCCACGGATGGGCTACATGGAGGATATACAAAATCGATAAGAAAATTCAGGGCAAAGGTGATCGTAAATTTCTCGAAGAAAGCTTTCATAAATTGCTGCTGAATTTTACCTGGTGGGTAAACAAGAAAGACCACAACGACAACAACGTTTTCCAGGGCGGGTTCCTTGGACTTGACAATATCGGCGTTTTCGACCGCAGCGCACCCATGCCTCCGGGTGTGTTTATCGAACAATCGGACGGAACGAGCTGGATGGCCATGTTCACGCTGAACATGATGCGAATGGCGCTTGAGCTGGCAAAAGAGAATTCGGTCTACCAAAGTCTTGCCACCAAATTCTTCGAGCACTTTCTTTACATCGCAGGTGCAATGGCTAACATCAGCGAAGACGGCATCAATCTCTGGGATGACGAAGATGAATTCTTTTATGATGTCATTCAGACCAATGAGTCGCGCCAACGGGTAAGAGTTCGCTCGATGGTCGGACTTATACCATTATTCGCGGTTGAAGTTCTCGATCAGGAGATTTTTGATACGATGCCGGAGTTTACACAACGGCTGCAATGGTTTCTTCAGAATCGTCCCGACCTGGCTAACCTTATTTCACGATGGTATGAAAAGGGAAGAGGTGAACGACATTTGCTTTCGCTGTTGCGGGGCCATCGTATGAAACGTTTGCTGTTCCGAATGCTTGACGACAAGGAGTTTCTTTCCGACTACGGTGTACGTGCGTTGTCAAAAATCCACGAATCGAATCCGTATCATTTCAGACTGAATGGGAGTGAATTTGTGGTTCGTTATACACCTGCAGAAAGCGAGACGACAATGTTCGGTGGAAATTCCAACTGGCGTGGTCCGGTGTGGTTCCCGGTAAATTACCTGATCATCGAATCCCTTCAAAGGTTTCACCATTATTATGGCGATGACTTTAAGGTAGAGCATCCCACCGGTTCCGGAAAGTATCACACGCTGAGGGAAATTGCTGCCGACCTTTCAAGCCGATTGATAGGGATATTTGAGCGAGATGAGAATGGCCGCCGGCCTGTGTTCGGACATGACGAAAAGCATCAGGGCGATCCGCACTTTCAAAACTATTTGCTATTTTACGAATACTTCCACGGCGATAACGGAAGGGGGGTAGGTGCGAGCCATCAAACAGGATGGACCGGACTTGTTGCAAAGCTTATTCAGCCGCGGAAGGGGTGACCACACGTTGCCAACCTTGCCGTCCTCTAGCATTGATTTTAGGTTTTGTAATTAGCTCAAGGGTATGGGTACGCAGAATGGAAGTCAGCATTTCGATTTTGACTTGCTTCACAGTCTCGAGTACGTGGAGGCGAATGGCCTTGGTGGTTACGCTTCCGGAACGTTTTCGGGTGCTCATTCGCGTAAGTATCACGGCCTGCTTGTGGCGGCGCTCAAACCACCTGTACAACGCGCAGTCGTAGTCTCCAAACTTGAAGAGACAATCACGTCAGATGAAGGTGTTGTTGAACTTGGTTGCAATCAGTTTCCGGGAGTGCTTCATCCCTTCGGCGTGCGTTATCTCGTTTCATTTGAACGGTCGGTGTTCCCGCAGTGGACGTATCATGCAAATGGTGTCACACTCAAGAAGACCATTGCAGCGATTCATGGCGAACACACAACGGTTGTTACATACGAAGTCCTCGATGCGCGCGACAAATTCACGTTGCAGCTTCGCCCGTTCTATGCTTCGCGCGATATACATCATCTCTCGCGCAAGAACGCATACATTGGCCAACATTACATTTTCGACAACGGTGTGTTTCAGACAATGAACTACCAGGGTTGTCCTGAATTTTTCATAAGTGTGCCGCGGTCATCATTCGAAGAGAATCGCGTGTGGTACGAGAATTTCGAATATCATCAGGAGTACTTGCGGGGGATGGATTTTCGTGAAGATCTGTTTACTCATGGATCGTTTTCAATTACACTGCGGAAGGGCAGCAGACTTGGTATTATTGTCTCGTTACAAGATCCGAGGGGGAGGGATGCATTCCGTTTATTGCGTGGGGAGAAGACGAGACGCACCCACCTGATCAAACCGTTTAGTTATCATCCTGTGCTGGAACGTCTGGCCCTTGCAGCCGACCAGTTTATTGTCAGGCGCGACGATATGAATACCATTATCGCGGGTTATCCGTGGTTTACAGACTGGGGCCGGGATACCATGATTGCGTTGCCCGGCATTTGCCTTGTTACGGGAAAGTACACAGAAGCCAGGAAGATACTGCAGAAGTTTTCGGAACACGTCAGTGATGGTATGCTCCCGAACCGGTTTCCAGATTCGGGGGATCAGCCGGAGTACAACACGATCGACGCGACGTTGTGGTTTTTCGTTGCCATCTATAAGTATTTCCGATACTCGGGAGACAAACCGTTTGTGAAGTCACTCATGCCATTGTTACGGGATATCGTTCAGTGGCATTGTCATGGTACACGATACAACATCAAGGTCGATGAAAAAGACGGACTTCTTGGCGGTGGCGCCGAAGGAGTGCAGTTGACATGGATGGATGCGAAAATTGGAGATTGGGTCGTCACACCGCGCCGTGGAAAACCGGTTGAGATTAACGCCTTGTGGTACAATGTACTTCGTATTATGGAGTTCTTTTCCCACGAATTCGGATACCAGGATGAGGCCGAACAATTTTTGAAAAAAGCGATTGCCGTTCAGGAGAGCTTCAACATTACCTTCTGGAATGAAGAGACTGGCTCGTTGTATGATTTCGTCGACGGTGATCATAAGGATCGCGATATCCGGCCTAATCAAATTTATGCCCTTGGTCTTCCATTTCCGGTACTGCGGGAGGAACGCGCCAGGTCCGTGCTTGATGTAGTTGAGACGCACTTGCTAACACCTTTTGGTTTGCGAAGTCTTTCTCCGGCCCATTCAGCCTACTCCGGCAAGTATCACGGTGATCCGCGGCAGCGCGATAGTATCTATCACCAGGGGCCGGCGTGGAGCCATCTCATTGGTGCTTATGTCGACGCATTGTTTGCGGCGTTTGGTGAAGCGGCCCGAACCGATGCAACGGAAATCCTGGACGCAGCGCTTACAAGCCTTGACGCCGGTGCAGTCGGATCGGTATCGGAGATCTTTGACGGAGATCCGCCGCATGAGCCACGTGGTTGTGTAGCACAGGCATGGAGTGTTGGAGAACTGCTGAGGGTATGTGTTGAATATAGGATATGGCAGCCGCGGAAAGAGGAAGTCACACGGGTCCCGGCCGGATCTCTCTGATCAAACTGTTTTCAGTAATTCGGCTCGGTACTTCGTAAGTATACTCGATTTAGAAACAAATCCCATGTACTGGTCATTGTGAACCACGGGAAGATTCCACGCATTGGTTTCTTCAAATTTTCTCAGCACGCTGTGTAGATTCTCGTTCACTTTGATGACGGCGTTTGCCGGCGTCATAAGTTTGCTTACCGGCATATCTTCAGGTTTGTCGGTATTGAAGATGATCCCGCGAATGTCATCCAGATGGATTAAACCCTGTAGTTCGCGGCTTTCATTAATGACCGGAAATGTATTGCGGGTGGACTTGCTGATGACCTGAATGAGTGTCTTCAGATTGTCGTCCACCTTCACCGTGGAGAAGTTTGTTTCAATGAGCTCGGCAAGATCAAGGCGACTCAGAATAAAGGTATCGCGTGAGTGCGTTGAAATATTGAACTTTTCCGAAAGGCGTTTGGACTCCATCGAAAGTGGTTCGAAATAATGCGCAACGGTCACGCTCAGCGCGGAGACAATCATGAGTGGAATCATCAGCTCATATCCACCCGTTATTTCAGCAATAAGAAATATTGCAGTCAGCGGTGCATAAAATACGCCACTAAGAATTCCGGCCATGGCTACAAGCATGAAGTTGCTTTCAGGCAGCTCTGAAAGTCCGGTTAAGTTTATTACGCGGGAGAATACAAAACCGAGGTAGGCGCCGACAAACAATGAGGGACCAAAACTTCCACCGTTGCCACCACTGCCGATGGTGATTGCCGCCGCCACAGTCTTGAGAAAGACCAGCGCACCGAGAAACAACAACATGTTGACTTCATTTTGAAGAATGCCAAAGAGAATACTATTTCGGGAGAGATCGGAAAGTTTGAATTCCGAGAGTGTCTTAATGGTTTCATAACCTTCGCCGAACAAAGGTGGAAATAGCAGAATTAATATGAACAGCAGAACACCTCCGACCAGGACGCGACTCCAGATATTTTTGATGCGCGACATCTGATGGTCAATCCACGGAAACACGCGCGCATAGAAGAGTGCGATCAGTCCGGCGAGAATTCCCAGGATGACATAGTAGGGGGTGTTATGGTAGTTGAATGGCTGCTGCAGCGAAAAGGTAAGGATAACGCCTTCCTCGAGAACAATCCGTGAAAGCAGAGCGCCGCTGGCAGCCGAGATAATCAGCGGGATGAATGCTGATGCGCTTACGTCGGTGAGGAGTACTTCGACCGCGAACAACACGCCGGCGATTGGTGAGTTGAACGCCGCTGCGATACCAGCAGCTGACCCGCAGGCGAGCAGGATAGTACGTTCCTTATATGAGAGTTTGTAAACACGTCCATAATTCGAACCGATAGCCGCTCCGGTACTTACGAGCGGCGACTCGAGACCCGTGGACCCGCCAAAACCGACGGTGAGGGCACTGGTGATCATGTGCGAATACGTTTGCCGGGTTGGCAGTACGCTGGAGTTCTTGGCAATGGCATACACAATCTCTGCGCTGCCTTTTCTGAATTTGTTTTGGAAGAAGTATCGGATGACAAATACGGTCAGCCCGAGACCGATGAGGGGGAACAGCGCGAACAGGAAGAACTCTTCATAGTTGTTCGAATAAAACGTGACGAGGCGTTCAATCGAATGCACAAAGCTTTTCAGCAAGATGGCGGCTAACCCGGACGAGAGCCCGACCACAATACTGGATAGAATGAAGAATTGACGTGGTGACAACTTATCACGCAGGTAAAGGACCGGAGCGGATATAATCCTGGAAAATCGTTTCAGCATTGGCGGACGAAAGTAACAAAAATAAGGATTGTAGTTTACCGGACGCGTTTTAGAAGGAATTATAAGGGGGTTCTTCCCCACTTTTTGGTCGGTATTATTGGGTTGGTCACTGGCGGCAATTTTTTAATGTGAAGCATAGCGGCGTTTAGTCGTGGCGGGAGAACTGTGTTAAACGAAATAGACTGATGTCAAAATTCTTATCGTACATCCACAATTTGCGGGGTATTGCCATTCTTTTTGTTGTAGGTGTCCATGCGAGGGGAAATATGTACGACTGGAGTGCCCATCCTGTCTCACATAAACTGATCTCGACGGTTTTTGATGCACAGGAAGGCAACGGTACGGTTATGTTCCTTTTTATAGCCGGTTTTTTGTTCCAACATTTGCAGCAGCATTCGTTTCAATATGGACGCTACCTGCAGCAGAAGTTCAAGGTCATCATCCTTCCCTACATACTCGTTTCTATCCCGATCATTATTTTCCGGATCGCGCAACAGTTTCAACCCTGGTCGGTGTCTGACGACTTCACCTCGCAGCCGTGGGCATATCAGTTCTTCTATTACCTGGTCACCGGCACACACATGTCGCCATTCTGGTTTATCAGCGCGATTATCCTGTTTTATTTTACCACGCCCGTTCTCCATTGGCTTGATAAACCGTGGTTTTACAAATACGTATTCCCGGTTTTGTTGATCGCCGGACTTTTTACGTTCCGGTCTGAGTACAACGGAAATCCAATTCTGTCATACCTGCATTACCTGCCGGTGTACGTTACCGGCATGTGGGCCAGTCGTTATAAAAGGGAAATTTTCTCCATGGATCTCCGCTATTTCTGGATCCTTACCGCCATGTACGTAACCATCACGGCAGTAGAATTTGGTGGTGGTTTTGGCACACTCGGAAAGACAGACTTCGAAACCGTATTGAACGAAGGTGTTATTGCTTTCAATTGGTACATTCTTCGTGCGTTGATATTGTGTTTTATGTTCGCTATGCTTTTTTACCGGCTCCAGTTTGCAAAGATGCATGCACTCGAACTGCTTGCCGAATACAGCTTCGGAATTTTCTTTATACACTTCATCCTCATCATCGTCAGCCGTAAACTGATTGAATCGGTCTTTGCACCTGTGAATTTTTCGATTGTGACATTCACGATCTTCCTGACGGCAATCGTACTACTATCTACGGTGGCGGTATTTTGCATCAAGAAGATTACCGGGCCCTATAGCCGACATTTGATCGGAAGTTAAATACAAATCCTCCGAATCAGTTTGGTCGTAGTCATGCGCTTGCGTCGCTGAATGTCGCATTCATTTTTGATTGATTGGATGCGACAAGCCATCCTGGCGCTCCCTTGCGATTTCGCATCCTGGCGGTGAAATGGATGCATTCCAGGTTGGATTAGCTTAAAAAAGAGAAGACAACCAAATTCATGATTGTCTTTTTTGATATTGATTTATTCCGGGCTATGGCAAGGCGATCTTCTTCAGCGCAGGTGTTTTCCGGATTGCTTCTTCGCTCGATGCCTGTCCTTTGTAATACGAATTCAGTGAGACTTGTTTCGCCTTATGATTGCAGCAATCTTCCTTGAGACGCACAACGACGCGGCCTTTGGTTTGTCCGGAGAGGATAGCATCGATGTATTTTTCTTTCAGCTCGCCAAGCTCAACCTCGTGCGCGATAGCCGGTAACTTGTCGCATACATTCCATTCATTGATCAATTTATTCCATAATTGGATGCGCAACGGCATGGGTGTTTGTCCTGCGCCAATACCCAGCAGGTTGACGCCATTGAGGATAAACGGGTATATCGGCGCCTCAAACCTGTTACCGGAGAGAAGCCCTGTTGCAACAACGCAGCCATCGCGTTTGCATCGCTTCAGCAAAGTTGTCAGGGTATTGCCACTTACGGTATCGATGGCGCCTGCCCACATTGAACGCGCGAGGGGCCTTCCGGATTTATCGTCAACAAAGTCACGTGATTCAACACGGCTGGCTCCCAGGAATTTGAGATAATCGGCTGCGTCTTTTTTCCCAGTCACTGCGATGACTTCGTAACCCGCCTTGGCGAGGATAGCGACCGATAGACTTCCTACACCACCTGTGGATCCTGTGACTACTACCGGACCCATATCGGGTGACTGCCCCATGCCTTCCATTTTATGCAATGCATAGGCTGCGGTCAGTCCGGCTGTTCCGATCGTCATACAGTCCTTACAACTGAGTACTGTCGGTTTTGGTATTACCCATTCGCTGGGAACCCGTATGTATTCGGCAAAGGCCCCTGATGTATTCATGCCCAGGTCGTAACCTGTGACAAATACTTCACATCCGGGTGGATATTTGGGATTCGTACTCTCTTCGACAACGCCAGCTGCTTCAATGCCGGGCGTGTGTGGAAACATTCGCGTAATTCCTTTATGACCGGTAGCTGAGAGACCATCTTTAAAGTTGAGTGCGGAATAATGGACACGGATGAGCAGGTCGCCGGCAGGTAATTCACTTATTTCCCGCTTGACAATATGCCGGTTGAATTTTCCATCTTCATTTTCCGTGATAAGGAGCGCGTTGAATGACATTGATTGGTGTTTAGTTATTCAATAATAAATCACGTACCTCTGTTGACGTTCGCCTGTCAACGTTAGCATAGCCGTATAGTTGGTGATACGACATTGGCCAGTATGGTTACCGTTGCAATAATTTTGAGACCGCCACCGGATGCGTATCCTTTGAGTAATTCATACCTCACAACTTGCGAACGTCCGGGCTATCATTGAAGGACATGTTTGTGGCACCTGTAAACTACCTTGAAACAGATGGCCGTCTGTATCGCAATGTAAGCCCGCTTGGCATTCAGATTTATTGAGCATTTACGCATACCAACTAACGCATAGATATGAGTAACCATCCGGCGTGGTTCAACCTTACTACCTACAGGATTCAGCCCGTGCTTACACTTAAGAAAGTTTTTACAACGTCACGGATACTATCTGCACGACAGTTGTTCGCTCTGGAGTTTTTCATCGTAGCAACGTTTTGCCTGGTGCCGCTGCTATTTAATAATCCCTACCGGCTCAATATCTTCCTGTCGTGGGAAGGAGCATACAGGTTGTCAATAGGCCAGATACCCTTCCGTGACTTCGGCCTTCCAATGGGTTACGGTTACTGGGTTATACCGGCAATCTTTTTCAAGATATTCGGTCCGTTCATGTATTCACTCATCAAGGCACAGGTATTCATCAATCTTGTGAGCATATTGGCATTTCGTGGGATACTCAGAATACTAGGCGTTAAACCTGAAGTGATCCTGCTTTCTGTAATTGTATTCTGCTTTTCATATGTGTCGTGGAATTTCTGGCCGTGGTATAATCATCTCGTTATTGTGTTGGGATTTGTTGCCATGTACTTTGCGCTCGTCACGATCTTTACAGACAAGGCCTGGAAGGTATGGTGTGGCCTGCTGGCAAGTGCCTTCTTTATATTGTTCGCGTTCTTTACAAAGCAGGACGGTGGTGCGTTGACGTTATTGATCGTCGCTGGCATCCTCTGTTATGACGGTCTTGTGGAACGCTCGATAAAAAAGCTAAAGATTTTCGCCGGCTCGATGCTCCTGTGGACAATTGTATTTGTAGCACCGCTATTGCCCTATGATTTCCTGTACTGGTTTAATTATGGTCAGGCACCCCATGACAGTCGTATCCATTTAATTAATTTTTTTAATGATATCCTGGGATGGTCATATTGGCAAAAGTTCTTTCTGTTGATCATCGTCCTCGTTGCTGTTGACAGAATCCGACGCAACCGTGCGTTCCTGACCGACAAAAGGCAATTCCTTCTGGCGTTGGTCTGCGCAGCAATTATGATCAAGTCAATGATCATACAGGTTACAAGTCATGAGCCCCCTAATGGTGAAGTCTTTTTCTATGCGTTCGGATTCGCTTTCGTCGTTAGTAATTTTCGGTTTTCATATAACCTGGCGGACTGGCGTTACCTGGTCATTGCAGGAGTACTTGTCGGATTCTGGTGGAGCGGCATCTATTGGAGGAACATACAACGCTTCGTGGCGAAAAAACCAACCATTGTTGAGAAGGCCAAAGGACGAACCTCACACAAGTACAGACTGGCGATTGAGTTCAAGACTATGGACCGTCTTTATCTTGCTGAGAATACCATTGAAGGAATCAACCGCATTAAAGCGCTTCCCGCGTTCAGAAATAATCCGGACGTGCGTGTACTGAATATGAGTGAGCTAACATCGCTTGCGTATGAAATCCCGTTTACGCCGCTCAAGAATCAGCCGATGTGGTTTCACCAGGGTGTTTCAATCTTCCAGAAAGAGGTCGACGAATTCTGTGAACGTGTGGCAAACTTCGAATACGACGTCGTCTTGTTCGAATCAATTCCCGTAAATGAAGTAATAAACTTTTATCCTGAAGACGTCAGGCAATGCCTTGATGAAATTTACACCTATGAGTTTTCGTTCCTTGCACCGCGCACACCTGAAGAGTCATACATTCACGTGTACACGCGTCCTTCAAGAAATATGAGTGGAAGGTAGTCGGCGGTCTTACTGGATGATGATCGTAACCTTGTTGGTTCGTTTTTCTTCGAGCTTGCCGGTCTGTTCACCACCGCCCGAGTTGTCTTTATCACCATGTCGAACGATTACGTAATAAGACATTGGCTTGAGGTCTTTGAACTTGACGATACCCTTTTCATCTGTGGAACCTTCCGCCGCAACGTTTTCTTCTTTCGTATAATCCGCTTCTTTCTCAAAGAGCTGTACGGACGCGCCTTCGACGATGTTACCGAGGTCGTCCCTTACGGTGACGTGCAATGTCGTCCTGAGCAGTTGAAAGCCGGAAATCGTGAGAAAGAGGCCTAAGCATATGACAGGTATCAACCGTTTCATGGCAATGTGGGTTTATTTGCTTCCTGAATTACTAACTTTTTCGCGATCCGTCAAAATGTGTTTGGCGTAATTCAGATTCCACGCGTTGAGGCGTTTAAGATGAACCTTGAGGCGTTCTTCGAATGCGCCGTAGTTTCGCTGCTGCGAAGGGGTCCAAAGTACTTCAGCCATGGCACAAGCGCGTGGGTATACCATATATTCCACATGTTCGGGTGTCTTAATGTATTCCGTCCACAAATTTGCCTGAGCTCCCCGGATATATGCTGCCTCTGATGGTGAAAGTGTGTCGGGAACAGGTTCGTAGGAATATACTTTCTCCACCGGAGTATACCCGCCAATGGCGAGCGGTTCTGAGCCGGTCGTATCCTGATAGCGGTCGAAGTAACACCAGTTTCCGGGTGTCATAATAACGGCGTGCTTTGCTCTGGCAGCAGCAATACCACCCTGTTCACCGCGCCAGCTCATTACGGTGGCGTTCGGTGCGAGACCGCCTTCGAGGATCTCGTCCCAGCCAATGATTTGTCTGTCGTGCTTGTTAAGGTACTTTTCAATACGCCTCACGAAATAGCTTTGCAACTGGTGCTCATCCTGCAACTCCATCTCACGCATTCGCTTCTGGCAATGCGGACATTTTTTCCATTGCGTTTTTGGGCATTCGTCACCACCAATGTGAATATATTCGCTTGGGAAGAGTGCCATTACCTCATCGAGAACGTCCTGGAGAAATGTAAACGTTTCTTCTTTGCCTGCGCAGTACACATCGTCAAATACACCCCACGTTGTCGCCGCTTCATAGGGACCGCCCGTACAACCCAAATGAGGATATGCTGAAAGTGCCGCAAGTGAATGGCCAGGCAGCTCGATCTCCGGAATTATGGTAACATAACGCTCGGCTGCGTACCTGACGACATCCCTGATTTCATCCTGTGTGTAGTATCCGCCGTATGGCGTCCCATCAAAATTTTTCAATTGACTACGTGTGGCGGTAGTTGCGTGGCCAATCACCGTTTCTTTTCTGAAGGCTGCTTTCTCCTGAAGGAGCGGATATTTCTTTATCTCGATGCGCCAGCCCTGGTCTTCCGTCAGGTGCCAGTGAAAACGGTTCATCTTGTGATGAGCCATGAGATCGATGTATTTCTTTATGAACTCAACCGGGAACATATGCCTTCCGACGTCCAGGTGCATCCCACGATAGGGGAAGCGCGGGTAATCGTCGATGGTGACGACGGGAATCGTTTTTCCGTTTGCACCCACGAGTTGAACCAGGGTCTGTGTTCCGTAAAATAGTCCGGCGCCATCACGGCCAATGATTTTTATACTGTCTTCGTTAACCGTCATTCGATATCCTTCAGCGCGAAGCGTGGTATCATTGGCATTGATGGTCAAAACCAACGCTGTGCCGGATTTATTTTCTGAAAGCCCTGACCTGTTAAGATTGTCGCGGAGCAGGTTGGCGATAGCAGTAGCTTCCGCTGAGTTCACGTCGATTGAGTAACCATTTTCCAGCGAAACTTTTTCATTCATAACCGACACTTTCACCGGGAGTGGAACGAGTGACAGAGTCTTGCCGGATGATGAGTATAAGGTTTCTCGCGGTCCGCATCCTCCAAGCAAGACAAGGACAGCGAGTACACAGAATAATCTTTTCATAGGTGCGGTTTGATTTGGGATCACATTTTAGTCAATTGTTGGCGAACACATGCACCCATGTCAGATAAAGTGCAACCGATTTGCAAGTGTGTCCGTGTGTGCTTGAAATCAAAGAAAAAGGCCGGTTCTGCCGGCCTTTCTGAGATTGAGAATCGTGCTGAGTTATCTTACGAGAACCACTCCGCCGCGTTTTTCCCTGACATTATCTTCGGGATGGTATTCACTGCGATAGCGTACGAGATACGCGTACGTGCCAGGAGGGAGGATCTGACCGCCGTTGCCATTATATCCGCCGTTCCAGCGGAAGTCGCGTTGCTTGGAGGTAAAGACCATTTCGCCCCACCTGTTGAAAATGAAGATCTCGAAATCTTCATCTGTGATGAATTGCGTGATTACTCGGAAGCCGTCATTTTCTTCTATGCTGCTTCCCGGCCTGAACGCATTCGGTGCGCTGATAATCGGATCACAATCTTCCGTCACCTCGACGTCAGCGGTATTAGGACATCCGTCGTCGTCGCTGACCTGGACACGGTAGATTCCAGCCTGGTCCGCGGTGAGTTCCTGCGTAGTCACGTCGAGCGGAAGAACCGTGTTGCCTTCAACGCGGAACCATTCGTAAGTACTGAATCCTCCGCCCGCATCCAACACAACGGTACGGGTAGGCTCAGGACCGGGGTACGGGCAGATCCGACGCAACGGACCGAGGTTTACATCAGGTGCAGGATTCGGAGTTATCGTTCCCTCAGCGGGGGGGGAGGTACAATTCAGGAGTACACCAATAACGCGGTAGGTACCCGGTTGATTCGCCATGATCACGGGCGAACTTTGCGGCAGTGCCCCGCCGTTGAGGAACCACTGGAACGTAACCACATCAGGGCGACTCGACGACGCGACAATCTGGAACTCCGAACCTTCACACGCGAACGGGGGCAATGTGATGGAAACAGTAAACGGTTCTATTACCCGTACAACACGCTCCTGCGAATCGTCAAGACAACCGTTCAATGTATTCAGTACCGTAACCATGTACGAACTGTTATCGTCGGCGGGTGTGAGTGTCAGACTTGGTGTGAATGCAAAAGGAGGGCTTCCGTTTCTGGACCAGCGGTATGAGAAGGCGGTACCAGTAGGCGTTGCGTTGAGCACAACCGGGTCGACGCAGGCATCTGTTTGGGTGAAGTCAGCCGTAAGCGGGCCAGACACTGTTACTGTGCGCGTTGCTGTTGCAGGGCACGCACCCGGACCCTGAACGTCAACATTTACAACCCACGTTCCCACAGCCAGAGTAGCAGTTGTGCCGGAAGTTGTTACGATACCATTGCCGGTACCTCCTGTTGTCGTTGCAGTCCAGGCGAACTGATTCGCGTCAACCGGGCCGGATGCAAATTCGACTCCGACCTGATTCAGGTTACAAAGCAACGCATCGCTGATAAACGGATCATACGGCGCGTCCTGTTGAATGTCAACCGTTTGAGACGCCTGGCATCCCGCACCATTGGTCACGCGTATTGTGTAGGTATCGTCGATATCCGGGACGGCAACCGTTATGAATGACGGATCATTGCCGTTGCCATCGCGGACAAGTCCTGCACCGGAGTCAAAGATCTGATACGTGTACGGTCCGGATGGTGGTGTTGTTATGGCTACATCAATAGCCATGTTCGGATGGCATGTGCCCGATTCGGTTGCTGTAAATGCAAGATCCGAATTGTTTATAGTAATGATCTCATTGGCCGCGCAATTCGATACCTGATCGGTAACCGTCACGTTATAGATATCGGCAGCAAGTCCTACAAAATTCTGATTGAACACTGCATTGACATCGCTCGCACTTTCAGTAAAGCCTGAGTTGCCCAGAATCGAATATGAGAGCGGTCGCCCAACCGGCGTTGTGATGTTAAGCAGTATCTCACCTGAATTGATTGCAGGGTCGCAGTTGCCATCGGGCTGCGGAACTGCAGTGAAAGCAGGGACCGCGTTCACATTTACAACGACCTCATCACTTACCGTACAAAGCGCATCTGCAACCTCAACGCGATACGTCTTCGTGCCCGAAGTTGCTGTGTTGACATCAAACACATTGGGAACGGCTGGTGTTGGTTGCGCCACGCCGTTTTCAAACCACGTATATGTAGCAGTCGGAATCACCGCAGCAACACTTAATTGAAATGGAGCATTCTGACAAATGTCAATATCCGGTCCGAGATTCACGTTGCCGAGATAAGGTGCGACAAGGGCCTGTCCCTGGTTCTCACAACCAAACTGATTCGTAACGGTTACGCTATACTGCCCCGGCGTTGTCACATTGATGATGCGCTGATCGGAACCGGTGTTCCATTGATACGTCAGCTGTGCAAAGTTCGGATCGGCAGCATCGGAGCCAAACAGATCCACACCGTTTGCATCGCAGATGATGCCGGGCACACCATTAAGCATTGGCGGTGGCAGCGGAACATCATGGATGTCGAACACGATCGTTTCATCAAAGTAAGGTGCCTGCTGCGAGCCTTCGCACTTGTTCCAGATCTTCACACGCACCGTGTATTGACCGGCCGTGGGGACGTTGATCGTAACAGAATCCGATGTCGGATCGGAAGGCGTAATACCATCGCTGAAAATCCATTCAAACTCGTCGATGGTCGCGTCCTTGCCTGTTGCCACAAAAAGTGCATCCGTATTAATACAAACCTGAGGAACAGTTACGCCCGGCCCCTGGATCGGATTTGCAATTTGCTGAACGAAGTTTGGAAGTCCCAGCGTTGATGTACCACCAAGGTTCGGCGTTGCATTAGCCATAAACGTGGAAGGCGTGTTGTCATCATCCTGAGGTTGAATTGCACCAAGGAAATTCTGTCCTTCGAGGGCAACGTATAATTGTCCGTCCGGACCAAATTGCATCGCACCTGGTTGTACGGCGCCGAGTGCGGTCATCGGTATCGGTGCAGGCATCTGGACATAGGTGTCGAGATTGTCATCATAGTAGAACTCGAATATTTCACCCGGGTGTCCAAGCAGTGTTACATACATTTTCTCTCCCGATTGTGAAAAAGCTACTCCATACACCTGACCAGCCGCCGCGACGGGAATAGAACGGAAGTTTGTCAATTCACCGGTACCCGTGTCAATATCAAAAACCTCAACGGTATTTCCGCCAGGTCCGGTGAGACCAACTGCGATTCTGTTTGCTGCATACGCCATATAGCCCTCGCCCGATGTGGTTGCAGCGAAAGTATGATCGGATCCGATATTTGAAATTATCGGAGCTGAAATCCCTTGCGGCGTGATACGGTAAACGCGGAATGTATTATTGCCATATTCGTGTGTGATCAAAAGATCACCGACTGCAAGAAGGCGTTCCGTGCTGCGTGTGAAGAGTACTGTGCTGGGTGGATTAGTTGCCGGGTCATTGTCGGGATCTACTATACCACCAGTACCACCATTGAGTTTGAGGTCGAACAGTGTATACCGCAGTTCAAAAGTCCCGTCTGTCATCTCCTGTGTGGTGAAGATGTAATACAGTGTTTCATCTCCGGGGACGGCCATGATGAGTGAAGACTGCGTTGCATTCTGGCTTCCGCCAATGTCGGTTGCAATAACCTCATTGTTCTTGTTCCAGACGGTTTCTCCATCCGTATAGAGGATAGCCTGACCGTTGCGATCGGACATCGTTGCCGTACCTTGTGGGGCATTCATCACACCATTGGAAATGTCAGTGAGAACACCGGGAGGATCAGCAAACAATGGGTTGAAGTCCAGTCCTGCACCATCGCCAAAGAACCACACGTTTGAGCGCGGATCTGGTACGTCGTATTCCTTCACGTTCACACCTGCGTAAGCAAAGCAGGGACCATCACCAACGACGATGTAGTAGTAGCCTGGCTTTGGTGGATTAAGTGTTGTGGTGTTGGCACCGGGTATTTCGCCATCGGGCCCGAACCATCGTATCGTGCCTCCGCTTCCCTGGATTTGCGCTTCCACTGTAAGACAGGGATCACCTCCGGCCGTACCGCACTCGACCCATCCAGGTGGCTTTACCTTAGGCTCTTTGAATTCACTGTGACAACCGGTTACTTCCGGTTCAAGTGTGATCTGTGTATCAAAATCCTGAATAACGATCTGCTCCGTGTACATCGTTGGTTCGCCACCCGACCACGCCACAACGGTTATGCTAACAGGCCCTGCCTGATTAAATGTGTGCACAGGGCTCCAACTGTTCGAGAATGGTGCAGGGTCGCCGGTGATAAACCATTGCAGGCTGTCTGCCGCCGGTGTTATTGTCGGGAAAAGTTGTGTAGGTACATTGACGCAACCGGTCGCCTCAAAGTCGATGGTAATAGTGGGAGGCTGCGCAGGAACAAAACTCGGAAACTGCGTTGCACCGAACGGACCCGCTACTGCGTCTGCTTCGTAGTTGACGAAGGCAGCAGTGCTGTCAGGGGCGTTGATCCTGCCCATGTGAATCTGACCACCGGATTCGTACAGATGATATATCGCTCCATCCGGGCCAGTCTGCAAGCCGTAACTTGCCGTAATCGTATTGGGCTGCGGCAGCACGGATACCGGTGATACAATGGTTGGAGAATTCAAATTGTTGAGGTCATACTGCAGGAGATCGGGTTGGCCATCATCGCCTGCGTGCGAGATATAAATGTACTGGCCGTTGGGGCTCCACTCAACATCATAAACACCATCCGTTGTAACGGAGCTCACCGCTGACAATGGCAAATCATTCTCGAATGAAAGTGAACCATCTGCCGCGCTGAAATTCAGGATTTCCACATTACGGTTTGCTTCGCGCGGAGAAACAGCAATTTGGCCGGTCGCAGTGTTATATGCGAAGTTCGCTGCATCTTCAATCAGCCCGATTCCACTGAAGGACGTAGTGCTCACAGGACCTGCAGAAGTAAAAAGTGTAATGTTGTAGGTGGTTGTCCCGGTTGTATGTGTGATAAGCCAGAAGTCTGTTCCGTTTTCATGCGGTATCGTAATCATTGCCTGTGACTGATTTACAAGACCTGGAACAAGTGTGTTCTTAGTACCGTTGTCGACTTCACCAAGAGGAATTGCACCGGGGTTCCCTTGCAATGACATATCCACGATAGTGGTTCGTATTTCACCGGTTGCCGAGTTGGTGATAATGTAATATTGATTCGGCTGTCCGGGAACCTGACCAAGGACCACAGGCTGGTTGCCGTTAGTGTTACCCTGAAGACCTGTACCGTTAGCCATGGTAGCGTGTGATGCATCGTAGACATTCACACCATCGGTATAAAACAATACGTCACCCGTTGCAGGATCTGCGGCAACCGCTCCCGGTCCACCGAGGGTTACCGCGCCTGTCGAAGCATTAGGTTGTTTGTTTGTCCGGTTGAATTCCACGATACGGTTTCCGAAGTACCATGTGAAACCCGTGTAGTCCTGGGCGCCAGCGTATAATGGCAGAACGAAAAAAAAGATTAGCAGACGTAAATGTTTTCCCTTCATGGTGTCCTTACTGGATCAGGTACGTATATACCGCTTACTCAAATAAATGTAAAACGCTCAAGTTAATCGAAAGTATACAATTTGGCTCAAAATTACGTTAATTGTTGAGTCGTTCTCGTTGGCACGGAAAGTATAGCTACGGGTACTTTTTTGGACCGGATAATGACGAACAACTAACTTTTCATTAATTTGCCCGGAGTGCATAGTACAAAAGTTTACAAACCGATGCTCAGGTTCCTCCTGTTAATGGTGTTAATGCTGCAATTGAATGGTGTGGTAACTGCTCAGGACCCTCAATTTTCACAATTCTATGCTGCTCCCCTTTATTTGAATCCCGCACTCACCGGCGCAACGGGACAGGCCCGCGCCGGTCTTAATTATAGAAATCAGTGGCCGGCTATTGATGCTAATTTTACCACCATGTCGGTGTACTTCGATTATTTCATCGAGGACTACAACAGCGGTGTTGGTATCATCATCAATCGCGATCAGGAGGGCCTCGCAGGCTTGCGCAGTCTCAACATTGGATTGCAATATTCGTATGAGTTGCGTCTCACGGAATTTCTCGGCTTTCGACCTGGTGTTCAGGTGGGGATTTACAACCGCGATATCAATTTCAACAAGCTGACCTTTGGTGATCAGTACGATCCGGTCACTGGAGAATTCTTAAACCAGCCAACGGCGGAACAGTTTCGTACGATGTCGAGCAAAACGTTTTTCGACCTCGCGTTTGGTGGTGTGTTCTTCACCAACAGGGCGTGGCTCGGCGTGTCCGCATGGCATCTTACGCGTCCGAACCAAAGCCTGATCGGTGAGGATAGCAAGCTCCCGATGAAGTTGTCGTTGCATGGCGGGTTCAAGTTTTATTTGAAGCCCGGCGTTGTGGGGCAGGGGATATACGCGCGTAACTCGGAACGCAGCATAGCCCCCGCGTTTCAGTACCGGCATCAGGGGGAGTTCGATCAAATGGATCTTGGATTGTACTTCACTTTCGAGCCACTTGTACTCGGAACCTGGTACCGTGGTGTGCCATTCAAAAACTTCGGCCCTTACGTGAACAACGAATCACTTGTGTTGTTGCTTGGGTTTACCAAACTCGGTGCGAAAGACGGGATCAATCTTGGTTATAGTTTCGATTACACGATTTCGAAACTCGGACCTCAAAGCGGCGGCGCGCATGAATTCAGTCTCGTGTACACCTGGCCGATGCGAAATCCGAGGAAACCACCGAAAGACAAGTTGGTAATTCCCTGTCCGGACTTCTGATAAAAAAAGCGCCTCTGAAGCGCTTTTTTTTATTCTGTTAAATTCTTTTAGTGGTGATGACCACCAGGCCCGTGAACGTGTCCGTGGGCAAGTTCTTCATCGGTAGCATTTCGCACTTCCATTACTTCAACTTCGAAGTTCAGCTCAATACCGGCAAGGGGATGGTTCGCATCGACGGTAACGTCTTCAAGTCCAACTTCCGTGACTGTGACTACGCCACCTTGTTTGGTTGAAAACTTCATTCCGGGTTTCACCTCCTGGTTGCCGAACGCCGAACGTGGAACTTTCTGAATCATTTGCGGATCGAGTTCGCCATAACCTTTTTCAGGACTGATTTTAAGGTTGAATTTCTCACCGGCATTCTTGCCTTCAAGGCCTTCTTCCATACCGATAATCAGGTTGCCAGCGCCATGGAGGTAATAGAGGGGCTCGCGTCCGGCGCTTGAATCGATGACTTCTCCTTCATTGTTAGTAAGTGTATAATGAATGGCGGCAACCTTGTTTTTCGAAATTTGCATACGAATAAGATGTTTTGGATTAAAGTTTGGCAAACCGGGCGTTACAGTTCCTGATTCCCCTTTCAAGGTTAAAGGTAACCAAACCTCCCGGATACCAAAATCGATCGGCAGTTTAAACTCGGGTTCAAAAAAAATGGCGCCGGTTAAGCGCCATTTTGATTCCATTCACATGATCAGGATTAGCTGACCTCTTTTTCCAGTTCGTCAATTTTCTGCTGAGCTTCTTCTTTTCCGAGTGAAAGAGACAGCTTGTACAGTTCAATGGCCTCACGGATAGTTTCTTTTTTCTTTCTTGGCGCAAACTTGGTTCTGTCTGCAGCCGTCTCAAGTGCCTGTGCCTGAGCGAAGTATAGGTCTGCCTGGGTATTCTTGGCAGCAGAGCTGTTCTCTTCGATTTTCGTTTCGAGATCAGCAATGTCCTGTTCGCGTATCTTAATCGTTTCGCTGTTCAGTGCGAGCACGGAATCGCGCGCGGTGACTGTTCTCGTCAGACTTGCGTTCTCCGTACGGTATTTTTCAACTTCCTCAGTGAGAGCGGCGATTTGCTGAGAACGGAGTTCCAGGTCGGCCTTCAGCCTCTTGATCGTTGCTGCAGTTGCGCGGTTTTGCTTAACAGTGGTTTCGAGTTCCGCGAGTTTGTTCTGCGTTTCCTTGAGATGGTTGTTGATACTTACCAACCGGTTCTTGTAGTCTTTGTAAGACGTACCTTCGACAACGTCAGCGCGCAGCAACTGACGGCTGGCATCAATGGAATCGATGAGTGCTCCGACTTCCTCAAATTCCTTGTTTGTTTGTTGACTCACCTGCAATTCGGTGCGCAGAGAATCCACCTGAGATTGCAGGCGTTTCTTTTCCTTGTCTTCACAACCCCAGATCAGTGCGATCACGGGTACTAACAATAAAATCCTCTTAGTCATATGAATGTGGTGTTTAAGTTCATTGTACATTGTTCAAAAGCGGGCCGAGTTAAGGTGTTGCGACCGTGTTGATCGACGACCTGTAATTAAGGATGATCAGTTACATATACGATCGACAGATCGATCGGCATCAAAATCAGTCGCAGGAATTTGTGTGGAAATATTCACCAGACTGGTGAATGAAATCCATCCATTTTGCCCGATGAAATACAGTATGATACGATGGATGACGAAGCGAGGGGCCTGCTACCTAGTCTTGTCAGCGATAAATTTGCCGAGCGACTTCCCTGCCTTCGCATACGCTTCCTGCAGGCGTGCGCCGGTTTCAAAATCGACACCCCATGCGTCTCGCCCAGGGCTGTTTTTGATTTCTATCCGCGCAATAATCTTATCAGGATTTGCCGCCTCTACGATGAGTACCTCGGCATCGATGAAGGCGGGTCTGCGCATCACACCCACGTTGAACCCGGGTTCAGTCCGGGTCGTTCTGAATATCATTTTGTAGGGGCTGCTTTCGTCGGTGGTAGACAAGCCGGAGTGTTTGGCGAACAACTCGCGAAACTGAGGTTCGAAGAGATTCTTGCGATCGTCAAACCATGCCTTTTCCCATTTTTCTCCGCGTCCCGGCTCCTTTTCATTGTACTTGCTTTTTTTCTCGTCGATGTAGGCCTGCTCATCTTCATCCTTCCCGATAACCATGGGCGAGTAACTGAATTCGGTGTTTAAGGATTTTACACCTTTGAGGTTTTTCAAATCACCCTGTACAATCTTGATTTTCTGGGCATGGCTTGCGCCGATGGTCAACAGCGTGACTACTGCAAGTGAAAAGAATGCTTTCATAGGTTGGGAATTTTCAACGTGAAGAACGTCAATTTTTTACAGGAAACTTCTCTGCATGCGGAATTTTTTACGTTGAAATGCCTTGCAGTATTGTGTTCGGATTAATTTTGAAAAAAAACTATGGGTATGCAACGAATCTTCGTAGCCGCGTTTATTGTATTCGCTTCGTCTTCGGCTTTTGCACAATTCGCGAATGTGAAGCTCGATGAACGCACCGCGGATAACATTGCTAATGAGACTGCCGTGGCTATTAACCCGAAGAATCCGCTTAACATAGTCGCCGCGTCAGCCCGCGACAACGTCTACCATAGCTTTGACGGAGGTAAGACGTGGAAGAGCAGTAAAATGACGTCGCCTTTCGGTGTTTATGGCGAACCTGTTGTAGTTGCAGATTCAAAAGGTACTTTTTACTATTTCCATTTGTCAGGAACCTCAGGCGAGTCAGTGGAAGGCATTGTTTGTCAGACGTCCTCCGACGGTGGCGTAACCTGGGACGGCGGTTCACAGGTAGGTACTACGCCCGGCAAAAACCCGCATAAACCTGCGGCATGTGTCGATCCGAAAGGGAACCTCGTGGTAACATGGACGCAGTTCGACAAATACGGAAATCCTGACGCTGCATGCGGGTCGAATGTATTGATCAGTACGTCGTCGAATGGAAAAAAATGGAGCAAGCCTATCCGTATTTCAAACCGAAACGGGAATTGCCTTGATGACAACAGCGCTCCGGGAGGTGCATCAACCGCTACAACTGATGATAAGAAAGTGTTTGTGGCATGGGCACACGAAGGCAAGCTTTATATCGATCGTTCTTTTGACAATGGCGGTATGTGGCTTTCCAATGATATCGAAATCGGTTCACAAAATGGTGGCATGAATCTGAAAATTCCCGGACATCCCCGCGGCAATGGAATGCCTGTTCTCCAGATCGACCGCAGCAAAAAACAAAGCAGTGGACTACTTTACCTCGCCTGGGCTGATCAGCGGAATGGTGAGGACGACACGGATGTGTGGTTCCTTCGCTCAAACAATTATGGCGACTACTGGACATCGCCGCTCAAGATCGGAGCCAGCGAAAAGGGCACCCATCAGTATCTTCCCGGAATGGCTGTTGATAACACATCGGGATATATATACATCGTCTACTATGATCGTGGCGGGTACGACGATTCCCGCACCGACGTGATGCTGGCATATTCCACTGACAACGGAACATCTTTCAAAACCGTGAAGGTCAGTAACGAACCGATTGTCCCTGATGGAAACGCATCATTTGGCGATCATCTCACAATCGCTGCACACAAGGGAATTATCGTTCCCGTCTGGACCCGCCTGGACAATGGAGTCACCAGTGTCTGGACCGCGGTGTTCCGGCATGAGGACCTTCCCAAATAAACCGGCTGGCACGAGGCTTTAAGGAGTCTGTGCATTATGAAAATGCTCGGAATTATCCTTATTGTGGTGGGTGGTCTGATGACCATCTTTACCGGATTCAACGTCATTACCAAAGAAGAGGTGGTTGATGTAGGCCCGCTTGAGATTAACAAGGAAGAAAAGACACCTGTGGCATGGTCGCCAATTATCGGCGCAATAATTCTCGTCGCAGGTGTGGTCGTACTTGTTACCGGAAAGAAGAACGCTTAGGCGGTAACATTGGACTAGCCCTGTACGGATTGCTGTTGCTCCTGCGCAACGCGGCGTAGCGCGTTTGCGAGGTCCTCTGCGCGCTGTGCTCCCGAAATTCCGTACTTATTCTGAAGGATGTAGAACGGTACGCCGGTGATGCCAAGTCGATGCAGTTTTTCCTCACTTGCTGCGATGCGCGAAGGCGCGTCTGCATCTGCAAGCGCCGCCGCGGCACGATGGACAGCCATTCCCGCTTCTGCGGCTAGTTCAATCAGCGTGTCTTCGCTGGTCAGATCCGTTCCATTGATGAAGTAGGCCGTGTAAAACTGCTCCAGCAAGCGGTTTTGTAATGCGTTGTCTCCGGCAGCCTCGATCAGGATGTGCATCCTGCGCGTGTTTGGCATTATCGTCTGACGTTCCAGATCAAAAGGAAGTTCTTCCGCTCGCGCAACGCTGGTCACACGTTCTGCCATTTGGCGGTAGACTTCATCGCCACCGAATTTTGAAGCCAAGTATTTGTGCTGATCCACGCCACCAACCGGTAGCCCCGGATTGAGTTCGAACGGATGGTAGTATACATCTACGGAAAGCTCGTTCTCCACCTGACCAAGAGCCTGAATCAAACGGTGCCTTCCTATGTAGCACCATGGACACACAATATCGACCACCACATCTATTCTGATTCTGCTGTTCATACATCCTCCGTTTCGTTGCCTAACGCCTTTATTTGCGCGAAAAGTTCATACCCGGGCGCGTTTTCGCGATATGATGACTTATTAAAACCTTTGTATTACTTTTGTGTTTCAATGAAGTAAAAACGCGAACAAATGACTGTCGACGAAAAACTCAAGTTTAAAGTAAAAGATCTTTCTCTGGCAGACTGGGGAAGAAAAGAAATCAAATTGGCCGAGGCGGAAATGCCCGGACTCATGGCATTACGTGAAGAATTTGGCAAGCAAAAGCCACTTAAGGGCGCCCGGATTGCCGGCTGTCTCCATATGACTATCCAAACCGCTGTGTTGATCGAAACCCTGGTTGAACTTGGCGCAGAAGTAAGCTGGTCTTCCTGCAACATATTCTCCACACAGGATCACGCCGCCGCTGCGATTGCTGCCGCCGGTATCCCGGTATTCGCATGGAAGGGAATGAATGAAAAGGAGTTTGACTGGTGCATTGAACAGACGTTGAATGCATTTGAAGGCGGCAAGCCGCTTAATATGATACTCGACGACGGCGGTGATCTCACTAATATGGTCCTCGATCGCTTCCCCGAACTCGTTCCTGGCATAAAGGGTATCTCTGAAGAGACCACTACCGGCGTTCACCGTCTGATTGAAAGAATGAACAATGGCAAACTTCCTTTGCCGGCGATCAATATCAACGACAGCGTTACGAAGTCAAAGTTCGACAACAAATACGGTTGCAAGGAATCTTGTGTTGACGCCATCCGCAGAGCGACAGACGTCATGATTGCAGGTAAGGTAGCCGTTGTAGCCGGATACGGCGATGTAGGTAAAGGATCGGCAGCATCACTGCGTGGCGCAGGTGCTCGCGTTATCGTAACCGAAATCGATCCGATCTGCGCGCTTCAGGCTGCAATGGATGGATATGCCGTTAAGAAAATGGACGATGCCGTGAAAGAAGCGGATATCGTGGTAACGGCAACCGGAAACCACAGCATCGTTGTGGACCGCCACTTCAAATCGATGAAAGACAAGACAATCGTTTGTAACATCGGACACTTCGATAACGAAATCGATGTCGCGTGGCTCAATAAGAATGCCGCGAAAGATACGATCAAACCTCAGGTTGATATCTACACGCTTGACAATGGAAATCAAATCATTCTTCTCGCAGAGGGACGACTTGTTAACCTTGGTTGCGCAATGGGACATCCGTCTTTCGTGATGTCGAATTCATTCACAAATCAGACGCTTGCACAGTTGGAGCTTTGGCTTCATTCAGATAAGTATGAAAATAAAGTGTACATGTTGCCCAAGCACCTCGATGAAAAGGTTGCAAGTCTGCACTTGAAGAAGATTGGTGTTGAATTGGACGTGTTATCTGATTCTCAGGCGAAATACATTGGTGTGGAGGCGAAAGGTCCTTTCAAACCGGATTATTACCGCTACTGATTTTTCCCGCGACTACGCATTCAAAAGCCCTGGATCCACCGGGGCTTTTTCTTTTTTGACCTGAAAAGTCCCTATATTCATGGTTCAATTGAAACGAAAATGAAGAAAACTTCAGGATTGATACTCGGTGCGCTGATGTTCATCATGCAGGCACACACCGATGGCGGGATAGAATATGATGACAACATCGAATTCGTATGTATGAAGACGCACAAAGCGACAAATACTTGTCACTTTAATTTCAAGGTTGACGGCGCCAACTACCGGTTTGTCGACGTGGGTTGTAAATACAGCAAGAAGAAGGACGAACTGATCCGCAAAGTGCAGGAGGGCGAAATATTTCTTGCGAAGGACTGGAAAATAAGTTGCCCTGAACCGAAGCCGGAATCCGGACTTTAGGTATTGCTTTGAACTGATTCAAGACGTCGGTCCTTCATAACGCAAATCCACCTGACATGAACACCAGAACCATCTTCACCTGGTCCATTGTAATTGCCCTTGGTGGACTCCTGTTTGGCATCGACACGGCAGTTATCTCGGGTGCAGAACAGGATATTCAGAAACTATGGAATCTGAATCTGATCGAACACGGACTTACAGTATCGATCGCGTTGATTGGAACGGTGATCGGTGCGCTCTTCGGCGGGTGGCCTACTGATGCGCTTGGACGAAAGCAGACGTTGCTCTGGATCGCGATACTTTATTTCGTGTCCGCCATAGGCTCTGCCGTTGCGATGGATTGGTACACATTCCTGTTCTTCCGTTTTATCGGTGGTCTCGGCGTTGGATGTTCTTCTGTGACAGCGCCCATGTACATCGGTGAGCTTGCTCCCGCATCGCATCGCGGCAGGCTTGTCGTCATGTTTCAGTTCAATATCGTCTTCGGAATATTGGTTGCCTATCTGTCGAATTATCTGCTGCAGGGTGTGGGAGAGAATGCATGGCGCTGGATGCTGGGTGTCGAGGCATTTCCCGCAGCGTTGTTCCTCGGCTTGATCTTCATCCTGCCTGAGAGCCCGCGGTGGCTTGTCGTTCGAAAAGGCGCCGTTGATCAGGCACTCGACATCCTGCGACGTGTCAATCCAAAAACTGCTGATGAAGAACTGCACAACATCAGAAGCGCTCACGAACGCCACGCGTCAATGGCAGGAGGTAAGTTGTTTTCAGGGAAGTACAATCTGCCGATCATGCTTGCAGTCGTGATGGCATTCTTCAACCAGGTTTCAGGAATCAATGCGATCATCTACTATGCGCCGCGGATTTTTGAATTGACCGGTCTTGGCAAGGACAGCGCGTTGCTCTCCACAGCCGGGCTTGGACTTGTTAATTTTGCTTTTACACTGGTGGCAATCAACTTCATCGACAGGTTCGGTCGGCGTACACTGATGCTTGTGGGTTCGCTTGGGTTGATCGCAACGCTTTCGATAGTTTCATATGCGTTCTACACGCAAAACTTTTTAGGTTACCTGGTGCCGGTATGTCTTTTCGTTTATATCGCATTTTTTGCTTTCTCACAGGGCGCAGTTATCTGGGTGTTCATATCCGAGATATTCCCTACTGAGGTGAGAGCGAGTGGTCAGGCACTCGGTAGTTTCACACACTGGCTGATGGCCACTGTGATCGCCTTTACGTTTCCTTACCTTACCGAGAAGCTGCTTGGCGGAGGTAATACGTTCCTGTTGTTCGCAGTCATGATGGTTCTTCAATTGATTTTTGTGTTCCGTGTAATGCCGGAAACGAAGGGAACATCCCTCGAAAAAGTAGAGCAGATCCTTACCGACTAAGGCAAAGCACCAACTCTGCATAAACGTGCCCGATTTCTGCACGTTGTTGAAACATTCCACACGGCTGCAGAAGCACCTTCATGTTAACATTCTGATAATAAATTCGTTCGGACATCTGCGGTTTGGTGGCACCGAGTTATACACGTGTGTGCAAAAAGAACCTTTAATTCCAACAACACATGAAAAAACTATGGATTGTACTTGTGGCTGTGGCAGGAAGCGTCACATTTGCGAGCGCGCAGGAAGCTGCTCAGGACAGCGCTACCATTCAGTCACAGACCAACATCGCCGACGATCAGGCGTCTTCGGATCAGCGAACTCAAATCAAGACAGAAGAGTTGCCGGATGCGATCAAACAAACGCTCGCCGACCAGGAGTATAAGGGCTGGATTATCAATGCAGCCTATCAGGACCGGAAGGAGGAAACCTATGAAGTTGAGCTTAAGAATGGTGCTGATACCCAGAATGTTAAATTCAACAGCGAGGGTCAGCGGCTGGACGACTAGGCCATCCGCCGAAGGGGTCCTCTGATAATGTGAGAAAGCTGGAAAATATTCCGGCTTTCTTTTTACTTTCGGCCATATGACTATGGCTTCTGTTCTGTTAATTGAAGACGATCTTACATTTTCAAGAATTCTCGAGGGATTTCTTTTTAAGCACGGCTACCAGGTCACCGTTAACCACAATGGTAAAGAAGGGTTGAAGGCTTTTCAGTCGAAAACGTTCAATGTTGTTCTCCTCGATTATCGCCTTCCCGATGCCACCGGTATGGATCTCCTGATTGAAATGAAAAAAATCAATGTGGATATTCCGGTAATCATCATGACAAGTTTCTCCGATATACGTACAGCAGTTAAAGCAATAAAGCTCGGAGCTCTTGAATACGTTACGAAACCGGTGAATCCTGATGAACTGCTAATGCACGTGCGTGAAGCGGTTAAGAAGGAAAAGCCACTCGCTGCGAAGAAGCGCCAGTCTGTTAACGGGCAATTCGTACAGGGATCGAGTGAGCCATCCCGAAAACTCCATGAATACATCCGACTGGTCGCACCCACAAACATGTCAGTCATCATTCAGGGTGAGAGCGGTACCGGAAAAGAATACGTGGCACGAACCATCCACAACCTGAGTCCCCGTGCCCGCGGCCCGTTCGTTGCCGTTGATTGCGGCGCTTTGTCCAAAGATCTTGCAGCAAGTGAATTGTTCGGACACGTAAAAGGTTCGTTCACAGGGGCTGTTCAGGATAAGACCGGTCAGTTTGAAGCGGCCCATACCGGTACGTTGTTCCTCGACGAAGTCGGTAACCTTTCGTACGAAGTCCAGGTAAAACTTCTGCGCGCGCTTCAGGAAAGAGTCATTCAACCTATTGGAAGCAATAAGGAAATTCGCGTTGATGTTCGAATTATCACAGCCACCAACGATGATCTTTCAGTGAGTGTCCGCCAGGGACAATTTCGCGAAGACCTGTTCCATCGCCTCAATGAATTTATGCTGCTGGTGCCGCCGTTGAGAAACCGGATGGATGACCTCGACGAATTCCTTCGATTCTTTCGCGAGGCCGCAAATATCGAGCTTGGCAAAAACGTAACCGCGTTTGATGAACGCGTAATGAAATTGTTCAGGAGTTATGACTGGCCGGGAAATCTGCGCGAACTCAAAAACGTTGTGAAGCGATCCGTGCTGCTTACCTCGGAGGAAACGGTGGAGATCGACGCGTTACCGCTTGAAATGGTGAGCAGTGTTCAGACTCCGAGGTCCAGACCTGTCGACTCGCCGCCGATCTATGACCTCAAGGCATTGCAGGAAACACAGGAAAAGGAAATGATCATGAAAACTTTGCAGGAGGTTCGGTATAACAAATCAAAAGCTGCAAGAATTCTGAACATCGATCGCAAGACGTTGTATCTCAAAATGGAAAAGTACGGTATTGAGTAGCCTATGATTTTTCAAGAACAAGGTCGCTGAGTTGACGCACCAGTTTGTCAACGGCCTCGCGATGGCGATGCAGTTCCGGTTCAAGATCAGATAACGACAATCCCTTTTCAATTCTGACTTCCGTTTCCCGTAGTTTCAGCGAAAGCGAAAGAACTCCCACCTGACCAACACGACCCGCCAGTTTGTGAACGATTTCACGGATTACATTTCGTTCGCCGCTTTTTATCGCGTCGCTCAGTACGGCGAGTTCTGCAGTAGTTTCTTCCCGGAATTGTTCAACCACAGAATGAAGTAGTTGCTCATCGTAAAGTGTAATCTTTCGCAAAGGTTCGAGATCGATTTCATCAGTCGACTCACTTGTCGCCATTGCTTTGGGCTCGCTCTCTTCCACGCCCAACAGTCTGACAAGGTCGTTCTCATGGAAAGGTTTTGAAAGCACACGATGAAATCCCTTATCGTAAAGTGCCTGTTTTTCCTGCTCGAATACGTGAGCCGTGAGCGCAACAAACTTTGTCAGGTCACTGTATTTTCCAGACAGCGCCTGGCATAATTCAACGCCGTTCATACCCGGCATTCGGATATCCATCAGAATGTGAGTAACGCGCGGGTCGGGGGTTTCTTCAAGAAGTTTGATCGGATCGTTAAACAACACATGTTGAATGTGGTGTTTCTTCAGTATCAGCCCGCACAGGCGGAGAATCATAGGGTCGTCATCAACAACGAGTACGGTGCCGATGTTATGTGAAGACTGCACAGCGTGCGTTGCAGGTTCGCGTCTATCCTCGTCTTTTTCAACACTCAGATCATATGTTATGGATACCATAAACGTGGAACCACGTCCGGGCTCACTGTCGACGGTAAGTTTTCCATCTTGCGCCTCTACAAGTGATTTTACAATGGTTAGCCCAAGCCCTGTGCCGCCGAAGTTGCGTGTAATGCTTGTATCAGCCTGTTCAAACTGGTTGAATATTTTCTGAATGTCTTCTTTTCGGATACCAATTCCCGTATCCATGATTTCAAAGAGGCATCCGACTTTGCCATCAGGAAATGAACGCGTCGTTGCGGAAAGTCGGACGAATCCGCGTGTCGTGAATTTTATCGCATTACCAAGCAGGTTGTAAAGAATCTGACGCAACCGGAATGCATCACCGACAAGCGTCACATCGGATGCCTGCTCCATATCAAGTACAAGTACCAGTCCTTTTTTCTCGGCCTGAATGCGCATCGCTGATTCGACCTCGCGAATGATTTTCTTCAGACTGAAGTTTTCACGCGCAAGGGTGAAGTTGCCCGAAGAAATCCGGCTGTAATCAAGCACCTCGTTTACGATATGCAGCAGGTGTTCAGACGAACTGTGGATAGCGTCAACGGCTTCGCTGCCCCCGGGATTTTCGCCTCTAAGGTGCTCAGCAAAACCGATAATAGATTGCAGCGGTGTGCGAATCTCATGGCTCATGTTAGCGAGGAATCGTTGCTTGATCTGACTGAGTTCCTCGGCCTCGTCACGTGCTTTTTCAAGTTCTTCCTTGTACACGCGACTCTTTGTGATGTCGCTCCAGATCAGGTAAACCAACAATGCCGCGCCCAGGAAAAATGCAATCAGCAGGTAGCTTATACGTCGGATGCTTTCGCTGACAACAATACCGGCCTCCTCGCTACGCTTCTGCATGTTTTCAAACTCTTCCTTTTCCACCTGACGCAGGATACCAAGCAGTTGATTGATCAGAAGGCTGTTTGTGTTGATCAACTGCAATTCTCTTTCGAGGAGCTGACGACTCTGAGTGCGCTGGTCAGATTCAAGGGCATGCATAATTTGCTCAACCTCAGCAAGTGCTTTGTTTTGGTTAGCGATCACAAGTGTATCAACAATGACACGAAATTCCTCCTCGACCTGAAGTTGGAGAGGCTCCTGTTCGACTTCCTCTTTCTTTTTCTTGCCGAAAATTTTCCCGAAGAAGCTGCGATCGTCTTTCACTGGCGTGATGGTGTCCCGCACATACGTTGTCGTTGTCCGTTTTTCAGTTGTGACGATATTCGAATCGATTTCGATTTTCTTTTTTTCAAGAATGGATGATAGTGTATCGATCCTTCGGGTGAGAGCGCGGTTGTCGACCAGGTTTGATTTCAACTTCAGGTAAGAAAAGAAAACACTGTCCCGGCGCTGGAGGACTTTCTTCATTGACCGTATGCGTTCCGTTTGCGCAGAATCCCAGTCGAGCAGGCTGATCGAATCAATAAGGTAGATAGTGCGTTGTGACTGGTTGAGAAATGCACTGTGAGGTGTTCGCGGATTTTCGATCGCCTGTGCACGCTGCATCTGGTCAAGCGTTGTGACTTCCTGGAAAACGCGATTGAGAAGTTTAAGCTTACCGCTTGGCTCGGACAGTTCATCGACTTTGCCAAGCATGTCGGTGAAGGCGAGTTTCGAGATGGAAAATGCCAGGATAATTGCGCAGAAAGCCAACGCAAATCCGGCAAGGATTTTTCCCTGTACTGAACGGAGAGAGAATTTGCCGGTAATCGTCCTCATCGCAACAACACGCTGATTAACCTTAATTTAGGTCAATCTTTTTAGATTAACGCTTCCGGCATTCTAAACGCCGTTAAACGTTTAAAAATTTCTTTAAACACCCATTATGCGCTTAAAAAAATAGTTCCAGACCCTGAAAAACAGGTTATCCGAAAACCCATTCAACGAGCGTGAGACTGATCAGGAGTATAATCCCTATCGATACGATGTTGAGAAGAATTCCCGCGCGAACCATGTCTTTCATCCGGATGTATCCGCTGGAGAAAACAATGGCGTTTGGTGGCGTGCTGATTGGAAACATGAATGCGATACTTGCGCCAATTGTTACCGGAATTCCAAGCAAAAGCGCATTCACGTTCAGGCCGTCAGCTATTCCAAAGATGACGGGCACAAATATCTGAACAAGCGCGACGTTGCTCATCAATTCGGTGAGTGTTACAGTGGTAACGATCACCATCAGAAGCATTCCAACATCAAACGTGCTGCGGTCGGCAATCCATTCACCGAGATTTTGAATGATCCCGGTTGTCTGTAAACCCTTTGCAAGGCAGAGTCCGCCACCGAAGAGGATCAGGATTCCCCATTGCAGGTCTTTCGTTGCAGGCCAGTCGAGAAGAAAAGGCTGCTTATCCGAACCCGATGGCACAAGGAACATCAGCATACCACCCGCCATCGCGATGTTTGAGTCGTTGAACATGCGTGATCCCATAAGGCCGTTGATAAGATCCTGGAATATCCACAGCAGAGACGTTAGCGCGAATACAGCGAGGACTCGCTTCTCAGTCACCGAAATGGGGCCAAGGTTTCTCAATTTTTCCTCAAGCAGGAGGTCGGTGCCTTCGACGCGTCGGATTCCACTCGGAAACAACACGCGTGTTATGATAAGGTAAGTTGACGCGAGAAGGGTCAGCGAAGTCGGAACGCCAATGATCATCCAGGGACCAAAACTGATTGTTTCGTTGTAGTGCTGCTCATACAAGCCTTTTAAAACCGCGTTGGGTGGAGTTCCTATCAGCGTGGCGATGCCACCCAGTGTCGCCGCATAACCTATGGAGAGCATTAGACCGAGTGCAAAATTCCGTTCACGGCGATCAAGTTCATGGATCGCCTGTCCTGGTTTCGTGCGGATCAGGTTTACAACGGAGTTGGCTATGGGTAACATCATGATTGCCGTAGCGGTGTTACTTATCCACATACTGAGCGCGGCAGTCGCGATGGTAAAACCCAGAATGATCCCATTAGCAGATGTGCCGGTGAGGCGCACAAGATTCAGTGCTATACGTTCGTGCATGCGATGCTTTTCAAGCGCCATGGCAAGGAGGAAACCTCCGAGAAAAAGGAAGATCACCGGGTTGGCATATGGTGCCGCGGCTTCGTTCATCGTGAGGACGCCAAGGAATGGAAAGAGTACCAGGGGCAGAAGGGCTGTTATCGCGATGGGAGCTGCCTCTGAAATCCACCATACGATCATCCAGCCGGCTACAGCAACTGTCTTGTGTGAGTCCGGGCCAAGAACATCAACAGGAAGAACCAGAAGAAGTAAAAGGAAAAGGAGCGGGCCGGAAGCGAAGGCCAGATTTTTGAATGCGGAACGGTGCGTCAAAACAGGTTATTGGTTGTTACGTGCGTGATGTTGGTACAAAACAAAAAAAGTCCTCCGAAAGTGGAAGGACTTTTATATGAACTTGTGCTAATTATTCGCCGGGTGCCGGTCGTGGATTGGCAGGTTTCACCGCCACGACCCGGCCGTCGAGTTCTTTTTCATTGAGGGCTTCAATTGCCCGTTGCGCTTCTTCATCATTTGGCATCTCCACAAATCCATAACCCTTTGAACGTCCGGTCTCTTTGTCTCTTACGATCTTACAGGAACTGACTGTACCGAACTGAGCGAAGGCCGCTTCCAGATCTTCCTTCTTAGTCTTGAAGTTAAGTTTAGCAACGAAAATGTTCATGACTGAAATAAATTGGTTAAGCATTTTCCCGCTATGGGGCGTAAACAAATATACTAATTTTCAAGTCGATGAATCGCTTTGATTGAGGTGAAAGTAGCGTTTTAGCGCCATTTCAATCGAATGTTGCCGTTTATCGCAGATGAGAAACCAACGTTCATCCGCCAATCGCATTTTGAAACGATGAAGTCTCAATTTGGGCTGGTTTGAGGCAAGTCCTGAGCGCTGCCACACGCGTAAAACCCCCTTTTTCAGTGCATCCAGCCACATTTTCTGTCTCGACCCGGAAATGGCACTACATTTTCTTTCTGGAATGCCATCAAATCTTTGTGCTATGGAACTACTTCCTGTAATACTGACATTTGTCCTGGCTTATGGCCTGTTTCTGACAATCGCATACTTCCTCGCGCGCGCCTTCTTCCCGTCTATCGAGTCGGATGATGCGACAAAGCCAAAACGTGAAAGAAAGCGTTCATGGAAACGTATGGTTAGTCATTGAGAGGCAGAGGTCTCAAAGGAAATGGGACCGCATCAGAACGATAACGGTTAATCAAGCCATAAAAAAAAGAGGCGCTCAATATTGCAGCGCCTCTTTCAGTTCAACGCAGAAAGTTCTTAGTCTTCTGCATCTGCGAAGTTGAATGCCAGGTACACTTGCAGTACCGAGTTTTTGGCGTCGCCAAGTACACTGCGCGCACCACTGCTTTTAGCAATGTCCTTCATTCCATAATTGTAACGCGCTCCAAGTTGAGCTGCCTTGCCCAGGTTAAAGCCAATACCTCCGGCCAAACCATAATCCCACTTTTCAAAGTTGTCGCGGTCTACTTCTCTGAATTGGCTGCTGAGATCACCGTCATGGTCGATGTTGGCTCCGACCAGATATGACCAGTACGGACCTACATGAATTTCGGCAGCCCGGCCAAGCTTAAATACGGCAAGGATCGGAATGTCAATGTAGCTAAGGTTCCATTGGACTTTCTGATCAACAACACCAGCGGAAAACTTACTTTCATTTCCTTTTGTAGAAAAGTTTACCTCAGGCTGAAGGGTGAAAGCCGGACTTGAGAAAAGTTGTCCATAAACCCCAATGTGAAAACCTTCGCGGATTTTATTGTCCGTCACTTCATCGGAAATCAGGTTACTGAGGTTAAGACCTCCCTTGATGCCCGCGCGAGGTCCGTTGTACTTCCTGTCGCGGTCCACGTTGTCCACATCATTGTCAGTATCCACGTCCACCGTTTGTGTGGTGGTGGTCGTGGTTTCAGACCGATATGTTACTGAATCCTGATCAATTTCCTGTGCGTGTGTATTAAATGAGAATAGCAACCCCATCACACCAGCGCTAACGAGCATCCATCGTCTTCTAAATTCTCCATACGTTTTCATATAAAAATACTTTGGTTTAACATGATATAATTGTATGACCGGAAACGCACGTGCCAACGTTATCGCTACACGAAAATTGCTTCCTTGAAAATTGCTTCCTTTAAGAATTCCACGTTTCCACTTTGGTTTCGTCGTCTGCTCATGGGCACTTTCTTCAACAATCTGCTGATCCGGCAAGCTGCAACAGTGTTTCCTTTTGACAAGAATATCCGACTAATCATTTGGTGTGGCATCAGTTTGGATCGACTGCGCAGTGAACTCGATTACCGAACTTTAAAGCATTACTATGAGTGGATCTGGGAAATTTATAGGCGGCCTATTAATAGGAACGGGTATTGGAGTACTGACAGGAATGCTGCTTGCACCATCGTCGGGCGTTCAACTAAGAACGAACATAGTGCATCGCTCCAGACGGTATTCGCGCCAGGCGGTTGACGCCGTGAGGCAGTACCTGGAAAATGTGCGACAGGGCCGGGTGCGGGGAGAGGACCTGAGCACTCAGGAAACCGAGGAGATGCTCGACCGGCTTAATCGTACGTCGAATAGCTGACCGGTGGACATCAGGCAACAAAATTTAAAATGAGTATAGTCGAACTAATAAAATGATTATGAAAACGATACTCAGAATTGCTGTAAGCGTGATGCTCACCTATGCTCTTCTCTCATTGACGAATTGTTCATCGGATACGTCAAGAAATAATAACGTCTCTGAAGTCAACGACGATTTCGCCCAGGAGCGCGAGGAAATTGCTGAAGACCTCCGTAAACTCCGTGAGGATATCAGTGAGGAACTCCAGAAAGTTGGTCGCAAAATGGAGAACGCCTCAGACGAAGCCCGTCAGGATTTGTCCGAGAGAAATGAACAATTACTGGAACGCCGGGAACGGGTTGACACCGAACTCGAGCGTGTGGAAACCTCAACCGAGGAAAATTGGAACGAGGTGAAGCAAGGTGCACGAAACGCATTCCAGGATGTGAAACGCGAGCTTAACGAATTGGGTGATCGGCTCTCCGATTAAATCCCATTCAGCTCACGGATTCCCCATTACTGGGTTTGCCGTCGCGTTCGCTTTCGTGACGGCATTTTTTTTGCCTGTTTAATAGATGTAAAGGTTATGACACGAAAAATTATCAGCTTTTTAATTGCCCTGTCAATGTTTCTGGCGCTGCTGGGTGTGCAATTTATTCAATAACCTCCCTTTCCGGGGACACTGAGTCCCACTTTTGGAATAAAAGCTATCGCGTCAGCGTCGAAATGATCAGATAAAGGAATATCATAACAATCAACGTCGCGTACATGATCAGGTCCACGCGGACGTAAGGTTTATATTCCTTATACAATTCCCTCAATTTTTTGAACATATCGTTGTTTGTACGGTTCCGTGAGAACAATCTCAGCCGCAAAGGTAACCAATTTCCGCCCGATCTCGTCTGGAGAAAAAGTTAATCGAATCATGCTCTTCAAATGAGGGTAAGTGTGAGGTTGGCTGTCTCTGCATAAAAACCCTAACTATTTTAGATGATCAGAATTCTAGCTTCCGTCTTTTCTGTCCTGGTTGTAATAACCTCTCATGCGCAAACCAAGTCGACCCTGAACGGGTATGTCAAAGACCGGCGAAATGGTGAAGAATTAATCGGAGTAACCGTTTACCTGCCCGAACTGAAGGCGGGCACCACAACAAATGCCTACGGATTTTATTCGCTGACCGTGCCGGCCGGAAATTATAAGGTCCAGGTCAGTTATCTGGGCTACAAGACCTTTGAGTTCCAGGCCGACCTGATGAAAGATGTAACACAAAACATCGAACTTGAGGAAGAAGCAACCCAAATGGCTGAGGTTGAAATTGTTGGAACTCGCCTCGACGCCAACGTTGTCGATCTGCAGATGAGCAAAAATACTATCAACCTTGAGCACGTCCGCAAATTACCGGCGTTGTTCGGCGAAGTTGACATCATCAAGAATATTCAAATGCTTCCCGGTGTTGTAACAGCCGGTGAGGGAACTTCGAGCTTCTATGTACGTGGCGGCGGCGCCGACCAAAACCTTATCCTCATTGATGAGGCTCCGATCTATGATCCATCGCATCTGGGTGGAATGGTTTCGGTATTCAACGCGGACGTAATCAAAGAATCGGAGTTGTACAAAGGAGGCATTCCTGCGCGCTTTGGTGGAAGATTGTCTTCCATACTCGAAGTACGGACCCGCGATGGAAACAATAAAGCGTTTCAGGCAACGGGCGGCATAGGCACATTGGCCAGCCGGCTCCTCGTTGAAGGCCCGATCCGAAAAGAAAAAAGCTCATTCATTGTTTCAGGCCGAACATCAAACCTCGGTCTGTATCTTAAGGCCGCCGATACTGACAATGGTGTGAACTTCTATGATCTTAACGGTAAAGTGAACTGGCGGGCAAACAACAAGAACCGCTTTTTTATTGCCGCATATAGTGGAAGGGACAAGATCAGTTTTGAAGGCGGAGAGGCCGGTTTCGGTTGGGGTAACTCAACGGTAACGCTACGCTGGAACCACCTGTTTAATGAAAGGCTGTTTTCGAATACAACACTTATCGGAAGCGTCTTCGATTATTCATTGGAACTGAAGGACCCGATCCAGGGCTTCCGTTGGACTTCAAACCTGGAAGAAGTCAGCCTTAAAAACGACCTTTCATACTTTTTGAATGCAAACACGGAACTCGCGTTCGGCTACCATCTGACCGGCAGGCGATTCTCTCCGGCGCGCATCGAACCGAATGCCGAGTCTTCAATTTTCGAAAAAACCGTATTTGAAAAGATGTATGCGATAGACCATGCGTTGTACCTCAGTAGTCAGCAGCGTATAACAGACCGCCTGTCGTTGGAGTATGGTGTGCGCCTGTCGATTTTCCAGAATGTTGGCAAGGCCGATGTGTATCTGTATGAAGATCCTAAGGATAATGCAGACATAAATCGCACGGATACGCTGCATTACGACGCCTGGGAAACGATAAAAACGTATGTGAATGCTGAGCCCCGGCTCGCGGCGCGTTATTCATTATCAAACGACGCATCGTTGAAGGTTTCCTACAACCGAATGGTTCAGAATACGCACCTCATTGCCGCAGGAACTGTACCCTTGCCATTTAATACATGGCACCCAAGCAATTACTATCTCAAACCACAGATTGCCGACCAGGTCGCAGCCGGATACTTCCGCAATTTGAGGGACAATATGTATGAAGTTTCCGTCGAAGCTTATTACAAGAAATTCAAGGATGTGACCGATTTCGCCGACAATGCTGAGATCATGTTGAACCGCGACCTCTCGACAGAGTTTCGCCAGGGCGACAGTTGGTCATATGGTGCTGAATTTATGGTGACAAAGACGCGTGGCCGGCTTACGGGAATGCTGACGTACACATGGTCAAAAGCAATGCGTAAGATTGACGGCGTCAATATGGGAAATGAATTTCCTGCGAGTTATGACAGACGAAATGTGGCTAACCTTTCAGCCGCCTATGATCTGAATAATCGCTGGACGCTTGGAGGCACGTTCACATACAGTACTGGCAGGCCAATCACAATTCCCGCCGGTAAATACGAGTTCGGATCGTATCACCCCGACATCGTCAGCGAAAGAAATGGCTATCGCCTGCCCGATTTCCATCACCTGGATTTGTCGGCAACATATTCACCCAAACGAAATGCGACGCGGAGGTTCAAAGGAGAATGGGTGTTCTCATTGTACAACGTCTACAGCAGGCAGAATGCCTTTACCATCTATACACGCACACGGCAGGATGAAGACGGAAATATCATCGGCGACGGAAGTGAAAAAGAGGCTCGTCTGATTTATCTGTTTCCGATCATGCCTTTCGTAACCTACAACTTCAAATTCTAAGGCCCGATGAAAAATAATACGCTTACCATTTTTGTTTTGTTCGCTGCGTCCCTTTTGTTCAGCGGCTGTGAAAAAACGGTGTTGCTGGATCTCGCACAAACTGAACCTCAGATAATTATCGAGGGACAGGTTACCGATGTCCCCGAATCAAATTACGTGAAAGTCTCCCGTTCGACAGGCTTTTATAATCAGGGAACGACACCGCGTATAACCGATGCCGTAGTGTCCGTATCGGATGATGAAGGCAATACGTTCACGTTCAATCATTATGAAGGCGATGATCCTGACTCAGCCGGTTTTTATTTGCCTGATCCCGGGTTCGTCGGTGTGACCGGAAGAACGTATACACTGTCCGTTATTGCCGATGGAACCACATTTACGGCAACGGATGACCTCCGTGAATTGGTAGAGATCGAAAAACTGGATTACCGCATCAACGAAGACGAGCAAAGCGATCCTGAGGACCCGGGCCGGTTTTACGAAATGTTGTTGTGGGTGAAGGAACCGAAGGAGACGCGTGACTACTACTTATTTAAGTCGTATCGAAATGGTGTACTCGAATACCAGAACGATACCGATATTTATTTTGCTGACGATGAATTGATTGGTGAAAACATCGACGGCATTCCGCTCCCGGTATTTTTTGCTTTGGGTGACAACGCACGCATTGAAGTTTACAGCCTCACCCGTGCAGCGTTCGTGTACTATCGCGACCTGCAAAAACTGCTCAACAACGACGGTGGTCTTTTCGGAACTCCGCCTGCGAATCCAAGAGGGAATATTTCAGGCGGTGCACTCGGCCTCTTCCAGGTCAGTGCTGTGAAGTCGGGTGAAGTCGTTATCGAATAGGGCGGTACTGTTGCAAATTCAGCTTGTCCGGTGACTTTTCCCGGACAGGCTTGCAATTCCGGAAAGGTAGTTTCATCTTTCAATACTGTATTGTCCGAATGAAGCTGCGTGCCTTTCTAGTTTTGTTTCTGTTCTCCCGGATACTAGCCGCTCAGATTGTGTTGGAAAATAACCCAACGCAGATTCGCTGGTACCGCGTCAGAACGCCAAATTTCGAGGTGTTGTTTCCGGAGGGTTTCAACCTCCAGGCACAACGCATGGCAAACACACTTGAACATATCAGGGAGGCCGAATCATCATCCCTGGGTGTTGCGCCACGGAAGATTTCCATCATTCTCCAGAACCAGTCTTCCATTTCCAACGGCTTTGTTACGATGTTTCCGCGTCATTCGGAATTTTACACAATGCCGTCGCAGAACTATAATTTCCTCGGCACAAATGACTGGTTGAATATGCTGGCTTCACACGAGTACCGGCACGTTGTTCAGTACCAGCATGCACGACGCGGATTTAACAGCGCGCTCTTTTATTTATTTGGTTATCCGACATTCTCGGGCATGGCCCACGCCGCGGCTCCCGACTGGTTTTGGGAAGGTGATGCCGTTGTCACGGAAACTTCACTTACACCCAGTGGCCGGGGCAAAATCCCAAACTTCAGTCTTTTGTTCCGTACCAACCTGCTCGAGGGTCGCGAATTCAATTATCATAAACAATACCTGCGCTCTTTTAAACACAACATCCCGAATCATTATGTACTCGGTTATCACATGGTTTCGTATCTGCGAAAGCGAACAAATGATCCCGACATCTGGGAAAAGATAACGGCGCGTTCATGGGCGGTGCCGTTCATACCATTCGCGTTCTCAAATGCGATCAAAAAAGAAACGGGTCTTTACGTGACAGACTTATACGATGAGATGGCTGCCGATTTGCAAAAGCAATGGTACCGCCAGATCGACTCATTGAAGCTTACGCCGTTCGAAACATTAAACACTCGCCCCTCGACGGCATACACGGATTACCTGTATCCGCAACCTCTGCCGGATGGGAGTGTCTTGGTAAGGAAAGAAGGCATTGGCGACATAGAGCAATTCGTAACGATCAAGGACGGTAAGGAGCGCCCTTTTTTTACGCCGGGATACATCAACGACGCTGGCATGTTATCAGCGGTTGAAGGTCGCGTGGTGTGGAATGAATTTGGTTTCGATCCGCGATGGCGTGTCAGAAATTATTCACTGGTAAAGGCGTATGACAAAAAGACCCGATCGGTAACGGTGATCTCAGACAAGCGATCACGTTATGGCAGTGCAGCCTTTTCTCCGGACGGTAAGTTCATTGTCACAGTACGCTCCGATATTTTCTACAAGCATGCACTTGTGGTACTGTCATACCCGGAAGGAAATGTCCTCAAGGTTTTTCCAAATCCTGAGAATCATTTTTATGCGATGCCCAGGTGGAGTGATAACGGGCAATCAATCGTTACACTGAAGATCACCCCGGAAGGGAAGACCATTTGTCGTGTCAACGTCTCGTCAGGAGAGGAGGAGGAACTGATGCCACTTTCGCATGAGAATACCGGGCACCCGGTGCTGGCCGGAAAATATCTTTTCTTCAATGCGCCCGTCGCGGGGATCGACAACATCCATGCGCTGGACCTTGAAAGCCGTGAACGTTATCAGATTACTTCAAGCAAGTACGGCGCGTATAACCCGGCCGTGGCTGCCGATGGAACCTATTTGTATTATAACGAACAGACACGCGACGGGATGGACGTCGTTCGCGCAAGACTTGATCCATCGAGATGGAAACGCTACGTACCCGCAGTTGATTCATCATATCATCACCTGGTTGAGCAGGAAGCGCGTCCGACTCTGCTCGACAGCATTCCCGGTGAAGTCTATCCGGTGTCACGCTACAACCGTTGGAAAAATGTAGTCAACCCGTTTAGCTGGGGTCTCTTTGTGGAGAATGATCTCGCCACAGTCGATGTTGGTCTCACATCGCGCGACATCATGAGCACGACCAATCTTTCGGCTGGTTATACATTTGATCTGAATGAACGCACCGGTTTCTGGAGAGTCGGTGTCAGTTATCAGGGACTTTATCCAATCATCGATCTGGATTTCACCCGGGGAAAAAGATCCGTCGATGAAGGCCTGGCTACAACAACGGTTGTCAACGGATCGGATACTACTTATGTCACCCGGAATGCAATCTTCAAATGGGAGGAGCAAAATGTTTCGGCAGGCATACGGATTCCTTTGATACTCACACATTCCAGATTCAGCAAAAGCCTTGTCATTCAAAACCGGATCGGATACACACAGGTGAACGATTTCAGAAACGATTTTCTGAATGACCGGATTTATCCGACGTTAATCCGTAACGACACGATATTTCAGGGAGTCCGGTTTCTCGAATATGTTGGTAATGGCAAGTTGCTTTACAATCACTTCTCACTTTCGGCGTCAAACCTTTTGAAGCGAAGCTACCGCGATATCGTTTCGCGATGGGGGCAGGCACTGGCGATAAGATATTTCGACACGCCTTACGGTGGCGATTTCACCGGTGGACTTGTCTCCGCGTCAGGTTATCTTTATTTCCCCGGGTTGATGAAACATCATGGGCTGTGGGGACAAGCCTCCTTTCAGCGCAGGCTAAGCACGACGGATTCTGACAAAGCTGGTGATGTATATTTCTTCCGGAATACCGTTCCCATTCCACGCGGACAGTCACTTGCCCGCTTCCAGAACCTGTACACGGCATCCGTCAACTACACCTTTCCGTTGTGGTACCCGGACATCGCTGTCGGACCGCTGTTGAATGTGCAGCGACTGCGGGTTAATCTGTTCACGGATTATGCTGTCGGCCAACACTCATATTTTCGCGGCGTTGACAACACTTATCTCTCGGTGGGTGGTGAGTTGGTCTTCGACTTCAACATAATGAGGTTTTTGCCACGGTTCGATCTGGGCGTCCGTTACTCGCACGGAGTCTCGCCAGCGACCAAAAACATCGAAGTGGTCATCGGGACATTTAATTTCTGACAGTTTAAAATTTTCTTGAAAATCCTCTATTAAAGCCTATTTTTGGAGGCTTAAAACGGGAAAACGCTTTCCGAAAAGGTTTGCAATCCGGTTTTTTGCAGGATACTAAAACAATTATTCAGAGCAATGGCAGAAATCGTACGCATGCCCAAAATGAGCGATACCATGAGTGAAGGGGTAATCGCCAAGTGGCACAAGAAGGTAGGTGATCAGGTTAAGTCCGGCGAACTAATGGCCGAGATCGAAACCGACAAGGCAACGATGGATTACGAGTCTTTTAATTCAGGAACTGTACTGTATCTCGGCGCGAACGAAGGGCAGGCGATTCAGGTCAATGATATTCTGGCAATTGTTGGAGAGAAGGGTGAAGACTATAAAGCATTGCTGGCCAGTGCCGGACAAAACGGAGGCGCATCCGAACAACCTAAAGCTGAGTCCAAAAAAGAAGAATCAGAAAAGCCTGCAAAATCAGGCGGAGAAAAGGTCGATACATCTGGTATCAAAGCAGAAATCGTATTGATGCCGAAGATGAGTGATACGATGACCGAAGGTGTTATCGCAGCGTGGCATAAAAAGGTAGGCGATCAGGTCAGGTCAGGTGAGCTGCTTGCCGAGATCGAAACAGATAAGGCTACGATGGAGTATGAGTCTTACAATACAGGTACGTTGCTTTACATCGGCGCCGATGCAGGTAAGGCAGTGCCTGTGAACGGTGTTCTGGCAGTGATCGGTGAAAAAGACGCTGACTATAAAACACTGCTCAAGGCGCACGAAGCTGATGCAGGTGGGGCATCAACTGCGAAGCCGGAGCCCACAGCGAAAGCTGAACCGAAAGCCGCTCCCAAAAAAGAGGAAGCTACGACAACGGATCACGGTACCGGACGCGTGAAGGCGTCACCGCTGGCGAAGAAGATGGCCAAAGAAAAAGGCATCGACATTTCAAAAATCCAGGGCAGCGGCGATCATGGTCGTATTACAAAACGCGATGTAGAGACCTTCAGGGAAACCGCACCTGCAGCAGGAAAAGATAAGGAAGCGCAAGCTATCGTATTACCTAAAGTAGTTGGCGAAGAAAGCTACGAGGAGATTACGATCTCGCAAATGCGCAAGACTATCGCCAAGCGCCTTGCAGAAAGTAAGTTCACCGCTCCGCATTTCTACCTTACCATGGAAATCAACATGGACAAGGCAATGGAGGCGCGCAAGAGCATCAACGAGATCAGCCCTGTGAAGATTTCGTTCAACGACATGGTTCTCAAGGCAACGGCTGCGGCGCTCCACCAGCACCCGGATGTCAATGTCAGCTGGCTCGGAGACAAGATGCGTCGCAACCACCATATTCATATTGGCGTGGCTGTGGCCGTTAAAGACGGTCTGCTTGTTCCGGTGGTAAGGTTCGCTGATAACAAGTCGCTTTCTCATATAGCAACGGAAGTTAAAGACCTGGCCCAAAAGGCACACGCGAAGAAACTTCAGCCATCGGACTGGGAGGGCAGCACGTTTACGATTTCCAATCTCGGTATGTTTGGAATCGAGGAATTTACGGCGATCATCAACCCTCCGGACGCATGTATCCTGGCCGTTGGCGGAATCAAGGAGACCGCCGTCGTAAAGAATGGACAACTGGTACCGGGAAATGTTATGAAGGTTACCCTGAGCTGCGACCACCGTGCCGTTGACGGTGCAGTCGGCGCCGCGTTCCTGAAGACGCTCAAAGGTCTGCTTGAAGATCCGGTCCGGATTCTGATCTGATAAAATACTTGAAACTGAAACCGATGGCATCTTGTTTAGGGATGCCATTGTTTTTACTTATCTAACCAACAAATTATGTCCGCCCAGCAAGACTCAATGTTTCCGAAGATTCACGCGACGACCATACTTGCAGTCCTCCATAATGGCCAGGTAGCCATTGGTGGCGATGGTCAGGCCACCATGGGTAATTATGTTGCAAAAGGAAATGTCAGGAAGATCCGGAAACTGTTTGATGGCAAGGTACTGACAGGTTTTGCGGGCTCTACGGCCGATGCGTTTACGTTGCTGGAACGGTTTGAGGAGAAGTTGAACGCGTACGGCGGGAACATGAAACGCGCAGCAATCGAACTTGCCAAAGACTGGCGGATGGACCGTTACCTGCGCCGGCTGGAGGCCATGCTGATCGCAGTTAACAAGGAGGAACTTCTGTTGCTTTCCGGTAACGGCGATGTGATCGAACCGGATAACCAGGTCTGCGCAATCGGGTCGGGGGCGATGTATGCCCAGTCAGCCGCGTTGGCCCTGAAGAAACACGCCGCGCACCTCAGTGCGGAGGAAATGGTCCGGGAGAGCCTGAACATCGCTGCCGATATCTGCATTTATACCAATCATAACCTCGTTATCGAGAAGCTCTAGGCTCCCGGATTCCGGGAATCTTCAATAGCTCTCAGTATTAGTTCACAGCTTTCGCGGATTTCGGCTTCCGTGATGATAAGCGGGGGGGCAATCCTGAAACTGTACGGGTGTGACAGGAACCAGTATGTAATTACCCCAAGCTCCTTTGCCCGCTCCACGATCTGGCTTACCCTTTCAGGCGTATCAAAGTCGATGGCGAACATCAGCCCGATCCGCCTGATCTCGCGAATGTCGGGATGGCTGAGCAGCGATTCGAACAGCTTCCCCTTGGCTTCCACGGATTCGAGGATGCCGTCCCTTGTGAGTTCCTTAAGGAAGGCGTTAGCCGCGGCGGCGCTCACTGGATTCCCGCCAAAGGTAGTGATGTGACCCAGCATCGGGTCGTGAGTGAAGACGTTCATCTTCTCCCGGCTGGAGACGAAAGCCCCGATCGGAAGTCCGCCCCCCAGGGCTTTGCCCAGGGTTAGTATGTCCGGCGCGACGCCGAATCGCTCAAACGCAAACACCGATCCGGTCCGCCCCATGCCGCACTGAATCTCATCCAGGACCAGCAACGCTCCGGTCTCGTCGCAACGTTGTCGGACTGCCCTCAGGTACGCTGGGGAGGGTATCCGCACGCCGGCGTCACCCTGAACCGTTTCCATGACGACGCATGCGGTGCGGCCGGTAATATGTTCGAGGTCCGGGATCTGGTTGAAGTTGATAAATCGTACATCGGGCAGGAGTGGACGGAAGGCCGACTTCTTGGTTTCGTTACCCGAAATGCTGAGCGAACCATGGGTGCTGCCGTGGTAAGATCCGCGGCAGGAGACGATTTCTGTCCGGCCCGTGTAGCGTTTTGCCAGTTTAATTGCGCCCTCGTTAGCCTCTGTTCCTGAGTTCACTAGGTAGACGCAGTTAAGGTGTTCCGGGAGCAGGGATGTAAGCATTTCAGCGAGCTCGCTTGTCGCAGATTGGACGTACTCCCCGTACACCATAACATGCAGGTGACGGTCGACCTGGGCCTTGATTGCAGCGGTAATTTCGCGGTTTCCGTGGCCCAGATTGCTCACGCCAATGCCCGAAATCAGGTCTCTATAGCGTTTTCCGGCCGTGTCTATGATGTAAATGCCCTCAGCACGATCAGCTTCAATCAGGTAGGGATTGGGTGATGTTGGAGCAAGGCTTTTATGAAAGATTTCTACGTTTTTGTTCATTTCGGGTACGAAAAATTACTTTAGATCACATCCTGTAACAACATAATTTTCAGTGATGTAAAACCTTTTGGTGAAGTTAATCACGAAGTGATACAAAAATAAAAAGCCCCTTTCGGGGCTTCTTATTCTTAACTGAAAAAAATAAAAAAAATGGACGTTACCCTGAAAAAGTTGCCTTGTGAGGCCAGGGCATTGCTAAGTATTATTTCAGCTTCTGGCTGTGCTGTTCTGTTTTGGCTGCGGCCGATTTTCCTTTATCAGACGGAATAGCATTAAACGCCGACGAAATAATCATTCCGATAATCACAACTCCGATCAATACAAAGAACTGCTTGTAACGTGCAGTGAACTTGCTCTGGGAAGAGTACCGGTAGTGATTACTTCTGTAGGTCATATGCTGAGGCGTTTAATTGACTCTTCAAAAATGCTTAATCAAAAACGCCAGTGCTTGCAAAACTCCGTGCAAATCCTACATCGGTTATTTCCAATAAGGTATTGAAACCGTTGTACTTATTTTAGGTGATCCAACAATTACTTCTTCTGCTTCGCCTGGTAGTCGTTCACGAGCTTAATGAAGCTTTGGATGATGTCATTCGGGACGGTGACGGAGAGGTGGTATTGTTTGAGTCGCCAGCCGGATCCCGTTTTTTCCAGGATACCGGATCCGCGGCAATCGCCCATCCAGGTGGTGAGCAGTTCCGAAAACCAGGCTATATCGCCGGTGCTGTTGAAATGCAGGTCGCGGTCGTAAGGCTTGAAATCCCAGGCGGTTTCGCGTTTGAAGTACGGCATCGCAAACTCTGTGAACTCCTTCTTAGTCCATCGCTCAGTGGCATCGGTGCCGATGTAAATTCCGTTCTCCGCGATAAACCCAAAGAAAACATCTTCGTCCGCAACGGCCGCGGCGTGGTGCCATTCGTCAAGCAGGCGGTTTACTTCCCGGCTGTCCTGCGCCAACACTATGGTTGCCGGAAGCAGACAAAGGCAGGCCTGTAGTAAGAAGAGACGGGTTCTAGACATCATGCACCGAAAGGAAGTCGAGTACCTCAGCGTGGACGTTTCTGGGAACCGCACCGTCAAAGTCCTGGGTAGCTATTGCCTTAAAGAGGTCACTGACGACGGTCTTTTGAAATCCCAGGGTGCTGGCGAAAATTGACGCCACTTCCAACTCGACATCCTCAACAACTTCGTCCAGATAGATCATGTAAACGAGGTGGTAGATTGCCTCAAGTTTCTCCACTTTTTCGGTCGGTTTCTCGTAGGTGAGGTTGGCCAGGTCGATGTTTGCCTTTCGCAAATCCTCGGGGTTGAGCCCAAGCTGTACGCCCCATTTCAGGAGACAACGGAGGTACTGGCTCTCGATCTTTTCAGCTTCGAGGAAGAGGCCCAGAATGTTGAAGTAGCTCCTTTTTACAGAGTCGAGATGTTCCTGGTTGAGATGTTGTTTCATATGTCGCCGTGGGTTCTTCGGGCAAGATAAAGTTTTTTCCGGAACCGGAGTGCTCAAATCAACGGCAGGTATTCTGGAGTTCGGCGGGGATGGCTTCGCCCAGCCGCGATGCATCGCGCAGGTCCCGGCAGACTCGGTCATAACGACCAAGACCCTGGTTCGCCTCCGCACGCATAGCAAAACCCTTTCCGCGTGCCGGCCTCAGAAACACCGCCCAGTTACAGTCGGTGACGGCTTCAGCGTAGTTGCCCAAAAGCAGGTTCGACCGGGCCCGGCCTTCGAACAGGTCACAGTAAATATCCGGGACATCAGCCGGGTTAACGATGATTTCGAAAGCCGCACCGTAAACCTGACTCAGGTTCTGTTTGAACAACTGCTTTCCAAGGGTAAAGTAATGCAGTGCTTCTTCCGGGTTTTCCAACTTTTCAAGTGAGATACTTCCAATTTTATAAACCAGTTCGAGGTCCCAGGGCCGCTGGTTGTGGAGATGCTTGAGGGCCTGAATCGACTCCTTATAATTCCCAAGGTAATACTGACACAGCGAAAGCTTGCGAAGGGTTTCAAAACGGACAGGCTGCTCAAATTCCTGGAGGGTGAGGTAGTGGCCTATCGCTCCTTCAAAATCATGATGGCTGAACCTCTCATCGGCGATCACCCGCAGTTCGTTCATCAGGCTGTCATTAACGTACAGAAAACGGAACTCCAGTGGATCCTTCTTTTTCAGATTTTCGATCCTGTGCAGGGCCTCATTGAAATGACCACTGCCAAACATCGTAGTCACTTCCTTGAGCGATCGCGAATTGGCCCGCCAACGGGCGAGATGCTTCTGCTGCATGATGTAATCGGCCGTGTGGACAAGTCCGAAGAAGAAGCCTGAAATCACGATGAATACCAGGAATGCGAGTGCCTGGTTCTTAAAATACTCTTTGTCAAGCTTATAGTACGAATGGGCTTCCTGAGCCTTTTTCCAGTAGCGGTAGCGTCGGCGGTTGATGAACTCTCTTTCAACTTCCGCGGTGGCGTACAGCGGAATCAGTGTGATGCGCGCGTCGTAGTTTAGTTTCTTAAGCGGGTCGCTGAGTGTCCGGTAGGCCTCGTTGATCTTCTTGAATTTCTCCTCAGCCAGTGGATCATTTGGATTGCGGTCAGGGTGAAACTCCTTCGCCAGCCGCTTGAATGCCGATTTAATCTGGGAAAGGTCAGCAGTGTTCGGTACTCCTAAAAGGTCGTAATAGTTTTCCACACCTCGCCGGTTATACACTTGTTAACGTGTCAGGCAGCAAAAAAACTTCATCCGTACTGGAAAAGATTTCAGCGGCTTTAGGTGTGTATATAAAAAAAGGTGCCGGGCGGCACCTTTTTCATTGAAAATCAGGGATTTTTATTTTTTGGCCAATTCCTGAACCAAATCGATCAGCTTATTGGAATAGCCCCATTCGTTATCGTACCAGGAAACCACCTTTACGAAGTTGTTGTTGAGCGCAATTCCGGCCTTTGCGTCAAAAATTGACGTCCTGGCGTCGCCGATGAAGTCTGAGCTGACCACGTCTTCTTCAGTGTAGCCCATGATGCCTTTGAGTTCGCCTTCAGAGGCATCTTTCATTGCCTTCTTGATGTCGTCGTACGATGCCGGCTTCTCGAGTCTCACCGTGAGGTCAACAACAGAGACGTCAGCTACGGGAACGCGGAATGACATCCCGGTGAGTTTGCCTTTGAGTTCAGGAATCACCAGTGCTACCGCTTTCGCTGCACCCGTTGAAGAAGGAATTATATTCTGATAAGCGCCGCGGCCGCCTCTCCAGTCTTTCATTGAAGGACCATCAACGGTTTTTTGTGTGGCTGTTACTGCGTGAACAGTACTCATCAATCCTTCAACGATACCAAACTTGTCATTGAGAACTTTTGCAAGAGGAGCGAGGCAGTTAGTAGTACACGAGGCGTTCGAAACGATCGTTTGATCTTTCGTGAGTTGTTTGTGATTCACGCCCATTACGAACGTTGGCGTGTCGTCTTTAGCAGGAGCGGAGAACACAACTTTTTTCGCACCGGCGGTTATGTGTTTCTGGCCATCAGCCTTGGTTAGGAACAGACCGGTAGATTCTATGATAATTTCAGCACCGACATCAGACCACTTAAGATTTGCAGGATCTTTCTCAGCAGTTACACGAATTTTCTTCCCGTTAACAACCAGACCACCGTCCTTTACTTCTACCGTTCCGTCAAATCGGCCGTGAGTAGAATCGTACTTCAGCATATATGCCATATATTCAGGATCCACCAGGTCGTTGATGCCAACGATTTCAATATCCTGGCGCTTAAGGGCGGCACGGAAAGCCAGACGACCAATACGTCCAAATCCGTTGATTCCTACTTTAGTCATTGTTCTGTTTTTTTGGTTAAAAATTCGAAGGCCAAAAATATATTACCACATCGGTTAAACCATGATGAAAAACAGCTTTTCAAAAATTTTTAACGCACAGGTTTGCAATTCTAAGGTACCCCTATATCTTTGCACCACTTTTTGAAAGAACGTTAACGTACGTAAATTCAAGGGGCGTTGTCTCAAACTGATTGATCACATAATGGTCCGTTCGTCTAGGGGTTAGGACACCAGATTTTCATTCTGGTAACACGGGTTCGATTCCCGTACGGACTACGAAAATTGCCTTCCACGCCGGAAGGTTTTTTTGTTTATGCACATCTCACCATTCTATGGTGAGGAATTCGGCGAGTCCGTGCAATCCATTTCAACCGTTTGCAACAATAGCTGGTTACTTTGATTTCTTATCGTTGACCGTACCTTTACTTGCATGAATATTATCCTCGTTGATGATGACCTCGACGACGTGCTGATTTTCAGCCAGGCGATCAAGGACATCAATAACGCTGTGAATTGTGTCGAACTTGGCAGTGGAAGGGATCTGCTGAATTATCTTGAAGTGGCGACCTATGTTCCGAGACTGATCTTCCTCGATTTCAACATGCCCGTGATGAACGGACTCGAATGCCTCGCTGAACTCCGGAAGCGTCCCCGATTCGAATCAACACCCGTTGTGATTTACACCATATACTTGACTCCCGGGCAACAGTCCAATTGTCTTGCACCTGGCGCATCGGTGATTTATAAGCCGAATACATATTCTGAACTGCTCGAAGTGGTCGAATCCAAGATCTTCGAGATTTCAACACATCAGTAGCCCGCCTCTCACTACCGCCGATTGGCATTAGAATTTTAATTGCCATTGTACGTCTCCGTCGAACCCGAAATCACCGACTAAGGTGATGCGACAGGATTTGACTCACCTTTTGTGATTTCTATTCCGTACGACCTGACGCTACAATCGACGAAAAAATTCAATCATTATGAAAAGGAATGTGTGGCTGCTATGTATCACGGTACTGCTTACTGTATGTTGGTTTGAGTCGCAGGCTCAGCTGGTGTCAGATACCGCGCGTCTTTCGGAGAGTGTATGGAGTATGAAAAAAAAGAAGATCGTACTCGAATACCTTGATCTCACGGAAGCGGAAAAAGCATCGTTCTGGCCATTGTATGAATCATACAATCAGGCAATCCAATACCTTGAACTTGAAACGCGTGAGATCCTTGATCTTTATGAAAACCATGCAAGTACCCTCAAGCCTCGCGAGATTGAAAGGTACACCCAACAAATTCTGCTGAATGACTTGCTGCTGGCAAAGGTTCGTCGGCAATACTATCGCAAATTCAGCAAGGCGCTGTCACCTAAAATAGCCGCTCAGTTCATGCAGCTGGACAAGGCAATGCGACTTATGATTCAGGAAAAGGTTGAGCCACGTCAGCTCGACGAACTCGCAAAGGCGTCGTTGAAATAGTACCCGACATTTCAGGTCGATATCCGACCGATTTATTTCTTACCATGTTTGTAGTTTGGTTTTTGAAAAGGGACAGCCCGCAAAGCTGCCCTTTTTTTCTTTTTTGATGAATTGTAAACTTTTCCTCACTACAGTGTAGAGAAATTGGGATGGTTTACTACATTTGTAACACGATGAACACAACACCAAATATCCGTACGTCACGAGTGAAGGGAATGCTCGCATCTCTTCGTCCGCCCGGGCTGGTGGTTACATCTGCGCTATGAACTTAGAAAGCAAAGATATCATGAAGGCCCGGGTAACTCCGGGCCTTTTTGTTTACCAGAAATTTGATTGAAATGAGTCATCATCAACATATACATAAATTAAAACGCGACCTTATCAGAGCTTACGCTGCGGCATATAGTCTGGCCGACTCATTTGACGGCGGAGGCGACGACCTGAAGAAGCATGTGAACAATCTCCACACCGCCGTGCGGGAGAATGAAACGTGGCTTTCGTCAATCGTAAACTACAAGCGTGTGAGCGGCGACATTGCGACGGACCTGGCCCAGGCGGATGCCGGACGCGATGATCGTATTGCCGCACAAAAACATATTGACGATATCCGTACCGTGATGCGGCGCCAACTGGGTGAGTTCCTTCACCTCATGGCGCTTGCATCAGATGAGGACGACACAAGAATCGTGCTTTCCTTTGATAATGGAACGGAAGAAGAGACTGTCGACTTCATTGCGAGGCGAGTCGACGCTATGATCAGCATGCTGCCACGCCCGGAGGATTCAGTAAATGCACCTGTGGAATGATTCCTATTCCTTGACGACTGTATTCAACCGGTCCTGGATAAACCTCAGGTGGTACACAGTCATCGGATCGCGCGTCTTTGTCAATGCACGTTTTATGCGATCGCGGATGTCAACAAGTTTGTGCTGAACAATCGGGCCAACATCGGGGAAACGATCGTTTTGACGCGCCGGATTTCTTAACTCAATAAGCCTGTCGATGTACATACGTTGCAGGTTGCGACGATAGATTCCGACCGTGTCGTACGTTTTCAGCTCCGTCCACATCGCGGCGTCAAGGTCGTTGATGTAGTCAATAATGCGATAAGCCTTCGATCCGAACATCGCCTCGTTTTCGGAGAGCTTTGTAAGCGTCTTGCTCCCGAGTAATTCGCCGAGCACCATCTCCTGCGACGAACGGATTACGTCAGTGGGAGCGATTCCTGTTCGCGTAAGAATAGCAGAGTCGAGCAACCACTTTGGCGTCATTAAGATATGTCGCGTGATAAAATCCAATGCTTCCAGCTGCATTTGAACAGGTACCGCCTCGTATATCGGACCTTCCTGCTCCGCTGATTTGTTTGTTTCGTAACGCCCGCCGATATACGTGAGTGCATGGCGGAGGTAATTGTGAAACTGTGCTTGAACGCCCTTGTACATTTTGCCCAGGTTCGTATAGCCTTCATGCGGAACGTAAGTCCATTCAATGAGGTGAGGTACCACGCGGCGAAGATTTTTGATTCCATATTCTCCGGCCTTCATCGCGTTGTCACCAAGGTCTTCGGTTTGTGCACGCGGATCCAAAGACGCAAACTCCGATCCGAACCTCAGGCGTTCGTTAATGGAGTTTGAAATTATCCACTCGTTAAGTACAGGGATTTCGGCATCGGGGGATTTGAGCTCCGGAAACCAACGGTACCCATACTCAATGGCCCACAGGTCATAGTCTCCGATACGGGAGATGAGGTCGCGCACGTCAACAGAGTCCTCCGGCTGCGCGACGTAATTGAAGCGCGAGTAATCCATGATTGAGGGTGTGTGCCCATGCTGACGCAGCCATTCGCGATCGCGAAGTTTTTCAACCGGAACGCTGGAACTCGAACCGAAGTTGTGTGTGAGTCCGAGTGAGTGCCCGATTTCATGACTCGCCACAGCGCGGATGAGTTCACCCATCAGCTCGTCATCAAAACGCATGCGTTGTCCGCGCAAATCATTGGGGCCGCACTGGATCATATACCATTGCCGTAGTATAGACATCAGGTTGTGGTACCAGTTGATGTGACTCTCCAGGATCTCACCACTCCTGGGATCGGTGATTATCGGACCCGACGCGTTGGAAATAGGTGAGGGCTTATAAACGATCGCGGAGTGTCGGGAATCTTCGAGACTCCAGTGTGGATTTTCTTTTTCCGTCGGCGCTTCACGGGCGATGATCGCGTTTTTGAATCCGGCTTTCTCGAATGCGACCTGCCAGTCCTCGACACCCTTGATCAGATACGGTACCCATTTTTTCGGTGTTGCCGGATCGATGTAAAACACAATCGGTTTGCGGGGCTCAACAAGTTCACCATTCATGTATCGCGCGACGTCTTCCGGTTTGGGTTCGAGTCGCCAGCGTTTGATGTAGCTGATCACTTTTACACCCTGTGGATTTGCGTCATAGTCCGTATAGCGTTCCGTGAAATATCCAATGCGTTTATCCGCATAACGCTTTTGCATTGGTTTCTTAGGAAGAAGAACGATCGATGAGTTAAGTTCCACCGTGAAGTTTTCGCGCGACGTTGTTTCAACGTACGTCTTGATCGTTCGAACTTCAATGTTCATAGGGTAGGCGCTGATGTCCTTGATGTAACTCATGTTGCCCTGCAGCGGCCCAACTTTCATCGAGCGACGCGAAGCAGCACTGAAGAACAGGATGTCGTTATCGCCATTGACGTAGTCGGTCACATCAAGCAGGCTTGCCTTTGTACCTGGAGCAAATGCACTGATACCAAATGCGGCCACCAGTGGTTGCAGGTTCGAACGTACGACTGCATGATACATCGAATTGGTGGTGTCGCCGGGGTTTTCTTCATACGTAATCCTGCGAAGGAAAATTTTGTCACCGGGTCCCTTTTCAAAACGCACGATCGTGTGACCTATCTGATCACCCGCGTATCCCGAATACCCCGAACGCATCCCGGCTGCCCCCTGCGCAATGCGACTGACAATCAAAAGGTCCCGTCCCAGGATACTGTCGGGTAGCTCAAAGTAATAGCTGTCCTCCACTTTATGGACCGTAAGAAATCCCTTTCGCGTAATTGCATTTGACTTGATGATCGACCCGTAACTCTTTGGAGAAGATGTCTGGTTAGCCACCGGGACGGATACAGGAGTTTCCTTCTTGGTGGTATCGTTTGGATCATCACGCATCAACAATGGATTGGCAATCGGCGAAGTGGGAAGTTGTTTGATGGGATGCTCCGTTGAGTCGTGCCGCTCTGGAGTTGCGGGTGCGGGTTCCTGAGCACTGACAACAATACTAAATAAGAGAAAGAATACAATAAGAACTTTTTCCTGCATGCCTCGGATGCTTTTATAGTTCAACAAAATGAGAATAAAAAAATTTCAGATGGTCATCTGAAAACTGATAAGACAAACTTATTCGAATCAGGTGCGGCATTCATAGAAACATCCGGGAGGACCTTACCCGGGTGATAACGCTATGGATACCTGAGTATTATTAGCAGAGGCACAAAACTGTTGTGCCTTGTAAGCGTCAGCGAAATACCGCAGCAGCAGCGAGCAACTTTTCAAGATACTCTTCGTCCTCGGAAGCTTGAACAAGTTGCCTCGCCGGAATGCCTTTTGAATAGGCGATTGCTCCGACGCGCCCCTGGCCGTTGAACAAAACGTCGGGTACGACCGAAGCAATCTCATCACTGTATGCTTCGGCCGGCGAGACAAACGACCAGCCCTTGTCACGCAGTATCTTTAACAAATCTCCGAGATATAACGCGGCCAGATCATTTTCGTGCAACAACAATACATGGCGCGGAGATCGGCCGAGAACGGCGACGCCAATAGAATCATAAAAAAGAACGCTGTTGACGACGTGTTCAAGATAAACCTTCCGGAGCCGATCAAAGTCAACCTTCTTCCCGCTGCGCAGTGCTTTTATCAACTCGCCGTTGATGAACCAGTCATAATTGTCGACGGTCACATAGCCGTTTGAAAGTCCCAGTTCGTTGAGTGTGTTCCGGATGCTGTCCCGTTTTTCACGTGTAGGCCCCTCGTTAAGAAACGGATAACGATACCACGGTACGGTTCCGGGAAGTAACTTCATGACCGAATCTGCCCTCATGAGATCACGGATATAGTGAGCTGCTGATATTCGCGAAGGCGACAGGTGTGAATGCGAGTGATTCGCGAGTACATGCCCGGCCTTCACATAAGCCTGCAACTGCGGTGCGTTGCTTTCGGTTACGCTGCCAGTGATCACAAAAAACGCCGAATTAACTTTGTAAGCAGCAAGGTGTTGGCGGATTTTTGCAGCACGTTCCGCATGGGTGAATAAGGGTGTATCGTATGTTGGTGCATCGTCGAATGTAATTGCAATCTCCTGGGCGTCCGTATGCACGTTGACAAAAAGCAAGAGGAGCACTGTAAATAGAATTGCCTTGCCGTTGTTCATAATAATGTTTCGCGTAATCATAAAAATGCGAAAAGCGCTGGCAACGACCAAGCGTACCGATGCGAATCATCTTCTACAATCGAATGCGCGCATGAAAATGCCAACGGGCACGATATTTTCGCCAGTTGCGAAAGAAAATTTCGAACAATTAAAACCCTTTTTTTATGGCAGATAATAATCGCAATTGGGGTAGTTACCGCTCTTCGGAACAAGATTGGGACAATGACTACAATCGCTCTGGATACGAAGATGAACGCGGTTCATCCCGTGGACGCTACGAAGGCGGTCATGGGAATGACTGGGGACGCTCCCGTCAGGACTACGGACAAGGAAGTACATATGGCGAAAGCCGCTATGACCGCGACCGGTACAACGAATCAAGAGACCGCGATTCCGACTACAACCGGAACTATGGCAGCGGCAGCTATGGCAGAGATTATTCCAACTATGGCAGCGACCGTTATCGCGACACGCAGCGCGGAGGTATTGGCAGTGGTTTCGGTTTTGGAGAATCCGGCGATTTCAGATCGCGTTATGATCGCGACCGCCAGAGCTATTCACCCGGAGGGTATCAGAACTATGGCGGCGGCAGCGGCTATGGCAGCAATCAGTGGACAGGTGGCTATGGCGGCAGTAGTTATGGTCGCAGCATCGGCAGCGGTTACGGCAGTGGCTATGGAAGTTCCGGATACAGGAGTGGCGGCTACGGCAGCGGACTCGGTGAAAACTACGGAGGTAGTTACGGCAGCAGTGATCGCTACGGGTACTCTGACCGTTATGGAAGCTCCTACGACAGAGACCGAAACTATGGTGGCTATTGGGACAGCCGAAGAGACAGTGACCGCGGTCGCCGGCAGGATGAACGCGGATGGTGGGATCGCACTACCGACGAGATATCATCGTGGTTTGGCGATGAAGACGCTGAACGCCGACGCCGGATGGATCGAATGTATCGCGGCAAGGGGCCAAAGAACTACCAACGTTCTGACGACAGAATAAAGGAAGACATCAACGACCGCCTCAGCGATGATTGGTTTGTAGATGCTTCCGACGTAGAGGTGACCGTTAACAACGGCGAAGTAACGCTTAGTGGAACCGTTGACGAACGTACATCAAAGAGAAGGGCGGAGGACATCGCAGAATCGGTTTCGGGTGTATCGCATGTTGAAAACCGACTGCGCGTTTCAAGCAACGTCTATTCAGGTTCTCAGAGCGAACGCACAACGACAGGAACTACATCCATGGGATCGTCAGCAGGGACGACGGGCACAGGAGCTTCCGCTTCAACGAGCCGGACACGACAAACTGTGAACGAAAACAAATAGTCGTAAACTTTATAGTGAAGGGAAAGCGCTCCGTTGGGGTGCTTTCTTTTTTGAATGAAGCAAAAAAAGCCTGGCATATTGCGCAGGCTTTTTTGGTTTATCATTACGTCCTATTGCACTGCAGTAGTTCTTGTACTGAAGTACTTTGAAGCTGCACTCGTTCTGACGTATGAGATTGCCTGATTGATGGCATCCACAATCTGGTGAACGTATTCCTTCTGGTCGCTCACGACTGCGTTCTTTTCGCCCTCGGCAGTGGCGATCCGCACGGCGTAACGTTCGCGAACGATGCCGAGAACAAGAATACCGATCAACATCAATGCTGCGCCCGCCCAGACAGCCACCGTATTGACACCGAATGTACGCGTGCCAACCTCAAGGTCATTGATCAGTCCTGAGGGAAGCGCTTGTAGCATACCGGCGGTGGCGAGAGCGAGACCTGCGATCAACAGGATGATACCGGGGGCGCGTCGGGGCGCAACAATGTGCATCCCGCATCTGGTTACGCCATTCAACCTGTATGCGTTGTTTCTTACGAGTAGTGTTGAATCAGTAACCGTTACTTCCCGTCCATCCGTATAGAGCACCTTATCGGATGCGCTATTCACCTCTGCATTCTTCCTAACCATAATATTTGATAATTGTTGGCTTCTAATCTGTGATTCTGCACACACCGACATTCAGGCTGAACGCTTCGGCCCGATCAGACCGGTATGTGGACGAATCTGAAAGGACATCCGCGAAAAAATTGTGCCTGTAGCCGCAGGGTTAAAAATAGGTTTGGCCCCGACGCCTGTTTCTTTCGTTAGAAAGCTTTTTCTGCAGATAGCAGTTCAGGAATCGGAGCCAAATAAATTCAGGGTTGTGGCTGCGCTAATCGCGCGAAAAAACAAGAGGCCCGTTTGATATGGCAGTAATTAGGGGCGCGTATTCCACTAAATGCGGCGAATGAGAAAAACATTCTTTCCCAATTCTTCGGATCGTGGAACAGACAGAACGCTGCCTTCGATGCCAATGTATTCCGATTGCATCTCGCGCCGCGGCGGTGAAACATTCGTTTCCGCGGAAGTAGAATCCTTGAAAATCAGGACGTGTTCGCCAACAACGATGTCTTTGCTGGATAGGCTATCCGACTGACACACGACTTCTTTACCTTCGAGAAATTCGTGGTACAAATCCGGTGAGAGTTTGACAGTTTTCAGTTGCATGATGATGGGATTTACTCATTCAGTAAAAATCCGGTTCCTGATAATCATCCTGCCTGTTATATTGCTGAATGGTTCAGGAGTACGACCTTGATCGCGAAAACAGATTGTTCCGCCTCGCGGAAGAATTCATTCATTCGACTTCGAGGTCGTTGTTCCTGACAGGAAAGGCGGGAACAGGAAAGACAACTTTTCTGAAGCACATTTATAAGACGACATCAAAAAACGTCGTCATTGTGGCGCCGACAGGAGTGGCTGCCATCAACGCCGGGGGGGTTACCATTCATTCTTTCTTTCAACTTCCATTTTCTCCGATCGTACCACCCGTGAAATTGAAACACGGCACCGATTCGTTGTTTGATCGCTCTGCGCTGTTGCGTAATCTGAACATTGATTCTGAAAAGCGAAATATTTTTCGCGAACTGCAGCTGTTGATTATCGATGAAGTGTCCATGGTCAGAGCTGACGTGCTCGACGCCCTTGATACTATTCTGCGTTTTTTCCGGAACAGGGAAGACGTTGCTTTCGGGGGTGTGCAGGTACTTCTCATCGGCGATCTCTACCAGTTGCCGCCGGTGACGCAACCCAATGACTGGGCGATTCTGTCGCCGTATTACCAGAGCCCATTCTTCTTCGACTCGCATGCGTGGCGGGATGCCCAGCCATTGTATATTGAATTGCAGAAGGTTTTCAGGCAGACGGATCCGGAATTTGTTGAGCTCCTCAATCGGATTCGTAACGCCGACGTAACGTCTTCCGATCTCGACCGGCTGAACATCAGATTCGATCCCACCTTCGAACCGGAACGCGACTCCGGATACATTACGCTCACCACACACAATGCCAAAGCCGATGCCATCAACGATGCGCGCCTGAAAAAACTTGATGCGGATGAAGTTGTTTATCACGCGGAAGTAGAAGGAGAGTTTCCTGAACGCAGTTTTCCCACAGATAAACAGCTCGTCCTGAAACCGGGTGCGCAGGTCATGTTCATCAAAAATGACGTGAGTCACGAACGCCGGTACTTCAATGGCAAGATTGGTCTCGTTGTTGACGCAGTCGCAGGCAAAATTCTCGTAAGGTTTCCGGAGGAGGATAATCTGCTTGAAGTTTCGCGAGACTCATGGCGGAATGTTCGTTACACGTTTAATCCGGTAACGCGGGAAGTGGAGGAGGAGGTGCTTGGCGTTTTTACGCAGTATCCGCTCCGCCTTGCATGGGCGATCACAATTCACAAGAGCCAGGGGCTCACATTTCACAACGTCGTAATAGACGCGGGTAAATCATTTGCGCCCGGGCAGGTTTACGTTGCCCTGAGTCGCTGTACGGCGCTTGAAGGAATTGTTTTGTATTCAAGGATTCACCCTGGTGCCATCAGATGTGATGAGCGCGTAAGGGAATTCTCAGAAAGCGAACGTTCCGTCGACGAGCTGGACGTATTACTTGGCCGGGACAGGCTGCAATTCAAGGTAACTCAGCTGCTCGCTATTTTTGACTGGGGCGTTGTCACTGAGGAAATCGAAAAATTCCGGGAGATCGTGGCAACGGGGAAGTCGATTGATCAGGCTCACGCCGAAGAAGTGCTTACTAATGTAGCTGATGCAGTTGCAGAATTTCAGGATGTAACCCTGAAATTCGAGTTCCAGCTGCGGGCACTCGCCGCCCAGGACGACTGGGAAACCTTACGACAAAGACTCGACGCCGCAGTCACGTACTTTTTGAAAGCAATAGACGGAAGGGTGATTACTACTCTGGAGGATTTCGATAAGTTTCTGAAAGAGACTACTCGTGCGAAGAAAGCCCGCAAGAAGCTGGGTGAACTTATCGATGTATTTAAGACGCTGCAGAAATGCTTCAAAGGCGCGCCGGGTCTGGCCGCCGCAATGCAGGAGTAATAAATCCGCGAATCTGAAAAAAGGAGAGGTCACCTTGTCGTGACCTCTCTTGTTTTACTTAACCAAATCAGTATTTCTAGTCTTCAGACGTTTGGCCGTCGGCCGGAGTACCGGTCATGCTATACGCAATGATCACCGGTTTTTCCGCTTCGCCAATCAGATTAATAAATTCGAGGTTGCCGTATTTTACAGCGGCGTCGAGGCAAATTGCCTCACCCGGTTTGATGCCGAGTTTCTTGCCGTCGACTACTGATGCGCCAGCCGGAACAACGAACTTGCAGGTCTTGCAGTCGAGTACCGAAACAAATTCGGTATGAAGACCGTCTACCGTGAGACTCAGCACGGGATCACTCCCGGTTGCCGTAGCATGAATTTCTGCTTCCGGAACGTTGGGAGTAATTTCTTCATCTTCGGAACATTGGGTCAAACTGAAAAGTGCGAGCGCCGGAATAAAAAATTTGCCGGCCATTGAGGGGAATTTCCACGTTTTCTTCATTCTTCTCTTTCTTGTTTTGCCCGTGGGCGTTAGACGTTTTTTTTCCGATAAAAGCGTATAGACGTTAGGTTATTCTGTTCGCAACGGTACAAAGGAACAAAATCATAACGGATCGACGCCAGGGCGAGGGGGTTGTTTTCTTGCAAGTGTGATTTCCGGGGATAAACTCCCGATGCGGCCGATGAAATTGCGAAGTGTGGGTAGCCAATACGTTGCTCCGGCGATTACGAAACCCAGTCGATACCTTTGCGCAAAAGGTCCAGTGTACGCATCTCCCTGGATCCGGGCGCCGGCCTGTGGTCGTAAAACCAGTTAGCCTGCGGCGGCAGACTCATCAGAATAGATTCAGTACGCCCGTCCGTTTCGAGACCGAATTTTGTTCCACGATCCCAGACAAGATTGAATTCAACATAACGCCCGCGCCGGATCAGCTGCCATTGTTTTTCTGCAGCCGTATACGCCAGCGAGCTGTTCTTTTTCATGTAGTGAACATAAATCGGCGCGAATGCTTCACCAACATCCTGCAGAAATGCATAACGCGATGTGCGCGAAATTCCGCTAGAGTCGTCAAGGTGATCGAAAAATATTCCTCCGATCCCGCGTGTCTCATTCCGATGACGAATAAAAAAATAGTCGTCGGCCCACTTCTTGAACTGCGGATAGTAGTCGCCGTTGTGCCTGTCGCAAACGGATTTCATGGTCGTATGAAAATAGCGTGCATCTTCTTCGTCGACGTAGTGGGGCGTGAGATCAATTCCGCCGCCGAACCACCACTTCCCGTTGCTCAACTCAAAGTAGCGCACGTTCATGTGGATGATGGGTACAAGCGGACTCTTTGGATGGAGGACAATGCTTACACCGGTTGCAAAAAACTCAAGTTCTGTTGATTCTACCTTGAGTGTCTTCAGCACTTGTCCGGGTGCTTTTCCATGGACAGCGGAAAAATTTACCCCGCCTTTTTCGATGATATTTCCGTCCGTTATCACACGGGAGATACCTCCGCCGCCACCGGGACGTTGCCATTCATCGGATCTGAATTTGCCTGCACCATCGGCGTTTTCGAGTTGTTCGCAAATTCTTCCCTGAAGTCCGGTAAGCCAGTTGGCGATTTCTTCGCGTGTTAGTTCTTTCCCCATAGATGTGCAAATATGGGCGGAAAGCCCGTATCTGCAAACTGCGCCAAACACCGTTAACGACCTTCCGCAACGGTTTGCAATCGCTAAATTCTTTATATTGGGTGCGAGACCAACGTATTAAGCATGTCCCTGAAAGCGCCCGCCAAGGCTCCGGCAATACCCGGGGTTGAAAAATCCATCCTGTTAAAAGCCTTCTCGCTGATGTGCAAGGCGAAACGAATGGCGGAGCTCTACGATGAACGGAAAGATGTCGCCAGCCGCTACGTGCACAGCACCTCGCGCGGCCACGAGGCCATTCAACTCGCAGTGGCAATGCAACTCACGCCAAGCGATTTTGCGTCACTCTATTACCGCGATGAATCCATGTTGCTTGGTATCGGACTGGAACCATATGAGCTCATGCTTCAGCTCATGGCAAAGCGTGACGATCCGTTCTCTGGTGGGCGGTCATACTATGGCCACCCCTCGCTTAGGCGGGAGGGATTTCCGGTTATACCGCATCAGAGTTCGGCCACGGGAATGCAGGCAATCCCTGCAACGGGCATGGCACACGGTCTGAGCTTCCTCAGGGAGCAGGGACTATTGAAGGCAAATAACCCAATCGTTATGTGCTCCCTCGGTGACGGTTCAGTGACCGAAGGCGAAGTCGCGGAAGCCTTTCAGATGGCCGTACTGAAAAAGTTGCCGATCCTGTATGTCGTGCAGGACAACGGTTGGGGTATCTCTGCCACGGGATCTGAAATGCGTGCGATGGATGCTTATGAATACGCGGCAGGATTCAAGGGCATGCAGCGTTATCGTACTGACGGATCTGATTTTGTGGCATCATGGACCACCGTTAAAGAAGCACTTGAATATGTACGGACACAGCAAGGCCCGGCTCTGCTTCATGCGCGTTGTCCGCTGTTGGGTCATCATACCTCAGGTGTGCGCAAGGAATGGTACCGCGGCGATGATCTTGATCAATGCCGGAAAGACGATCCCTATGACAAGCTGAGAGATATTTTGCTCAACGCTGACGAAAGCGCCGACACGCTGGATCGCATTGAAGGTGAGGCGCGCATTGCTGTGGAGAAAGATTTTGAACGCGCATTGGCTTCACCTGATCCCGAGCCCCGCGATTTTGATTCACACGAATTCGCGCCGACTCCCATTACCAGTGAGTCCGGCAGGCGCGCAGGCGACAATCCCGATAAGGTTGTCATGGTTGACAGCGCCCTCCATGCCATTGATGAGATTCTGAAGAAACACCCCGAGGCATTGTTTTATGGCCAGGACGTCGGGCGTCGCCTCGGCGGGGTATTTCGTGAGGCTGCGACACTGGCCGCAAAGTATGGTGATCACCGCGTGTTTAATACGCCCATCCAGGAAGCATATATCGTCGGCTCTACCGCGGGTATGGCTGCCGTTGGCGCTAAACCCATCGTTGAGATTCAGTTTGCTGACTATATCTGGCCCGGTATAAACCAGCTTGTGGAAGAACTCTCCAAGAGTTGTTATCTCTCAAAAGGAAAGTTTCCGATTCAGTCGCTGATACGCGTACCCATCGGCGCGTATGGCGGCGGTGGTCCTTACCATTCCGGTAGTATTGAATCGACATTGCTGACGATTCGCGGGATCAAGGTGGTTTATCCTTCCAATGCAGCAGACATGAAAGGTTTGCTGAAGGCATCTTTTTATGACCCGAATCCGGTTGTGTTGCTTGAACACAAGGGGCTCTATTGGTCTAAGGTACCAGGCACAGGCGATGCAAAAACCGTTGAACCGGATGAAGATTACATCATTCCGCTCGGTACAGCGAGCATGGTTATGCGTGCAACGGAGGAGCACATCGCAAAAGGCACCGCGCTGGTGGTAATCACCTACGGCATGGGCATCTACTGGGCGAAAGAGGCTGCGAACAAATTTGACGGACAGGTTTCTGTGTTGGATTTGCGTACACTCAACCCGTTGGACTGGACTGCTGTCGAGTCTGCCGTACAACGTCATGGACGTGCACTCGTGCTTACTGAAGAGCCACTGCTGAATTCATTTGCTGAAAGCCTTGCGGGAAGAATCTCTCAACGTTGTTTCCAATTCCTTGACGCTCCCGTTCATGCATTTGGCGCTGCCAGTCTTCCCGCAGTTCCGCTTAATGCCGATCTCGAAAAACAAATGATTCCGAATGCCGGAAAAGTAGGAGAGGAAATTGAAAAAGTTCTCAGCTTCTAATACAAAGGGATGAATTCCATCAGAATGAGTATCCGATACCCACGTTGTAAATAACCGGCTCCCGATAGTCAGTGTATGTATCGGTGGCTACTTCTTTGGCGTAAGGTTGCCAGAAACGCGCTTTGTTAAGTACGAAACGATCACCCGGGTCGCGCGCCGGGTCGACGACTTTTATTCCGACATCAAAACGCAGAATCAAGAACGTAAAATCGAACCGCAACCCGAAACCCGTACCGACAGCTAGTTCCTTGTAAAAGTCGGACAACCTGAAATGCGATGTACCATCCTCGACCACCGGCGTGATTCCGGCACCGATCTTTGGTCGAAAGGTCCACACATTACCGGCATCCACAAACACGGCGCCGCTTAACACGCCAACGAGTTTCTTTCTTAGTTCAACGCTGCCTTCAAGCAGAATTTCTGCAGGCTTCTCGATACTGTAGTCGTAAAGTCCATCCTGTACGGGGTCTTCGCTGAACTGGGGTTTTGACGAACCCGGACCGAGACGCCTTGGGCGCCACGCACGAATACTGTTACTTCCGCCTATGAAGAAAAACTTCTCGTAAGGGAGACTTTTGTTTTCGGAGTAAGAATACGCAAGTCCGCCGTTGATCCGGTACGCGAACGTAGTGTTCGCATTCAGGACTCTGATTACACGGTAATCGGCACTAAACCTGATGTACTTAAAATATTGAAGATTGTACGGTTCCAGTAAATCGGGGTCAACGAAATTCCAGATCGTTCCTCCGGTTTCTATTTGCGCTCTCAGGAAGCTTGAGTTGCTCTCAATGTTACCATAATTGTTTTTGTTCCAGATTACACTGAATATCACACTGTTGACAAACGACGGGCTGAATGAATTGACAAGGCTGTTATTTCCAAGCTGCTTTTGAGTCTCGAGCAATTCTTTGAATTCCGGAGAAAACTGCGATGTGTCCGTTCCAATAACGCTCACATTGAACGGAGTGAGTGAGTACGCCAGGTTCTTGTTGTTCTGCCACGTATAGCTACCGTTGAGTGACACCGCTGTGCGTCGGTATTCAGGTCTGTCCGTAAATGTGTAACCCGCTATCAGTTTTGTCTTCGGATTGTACTTTGCCAGGCGGAAGCGCGTGCGTTCACGAAACGGAAAAATAAACTGTGGAAAAGTCAGCGCTGCATTCACACCGGCCTCGGTACTCTTGTAGATGTTCTGATTTTCCGTTACCGAAGCAACACCTTCGAATCCGAATCGTCCGCTGAGTTCAAAGGTTTCAAGCCCCTTGAAAAGATTTCGCTTTCTGAATGAAATGCTGTAGAATGGTCCGGGAAAACCCTGCGTTACATTCACACCCGCTTCATTAGACCACTCGTAACGGGGGAGCGGACTTGAGAAGATGTTCATAATAAATTTTCCACCGGAAGTGTCGTAGTTGATGTTAATGAATTTGAACGCATCCACATTGGCAAGCTGACGTTGTGTGTTGAGGGTCTCGCTGCGGCTGTACATATCGCCGGGCGTGGCGAAGACGCGTTGACTCAGTATCTTGAGATTATAGTTGTCCTTGTAGAAACGGTATTCGATATCGCGGTAGTGGCGCGTTTTCCTGCGACCACCCGGATTTTCTACCGAGGCGTCGGTGATGAAACGCACCGAGTCAATCCGGAATTGCTTGTGATAACCGCGTCGTTCAGGATCGCTGATAATAACTTTGAGCCATACGATTCGTTCGTTTTCCGGATGAACGGTATCGGCTTCAAACTCGATATACTGGCGGTTGAAATCGTAATAACCGTGATCTTTCAGCATGAGATCGAGGCGTTCGCGTTCCCGTGAAAGGTTATCTTGTTTGTAGCGATCACCTGTTTTCACAAGGCTGTTCCTGCGATCCTCAGCGACAATGTGTGCAATTGTTGTATCGGCAATTTCGTATAGAATGGAATCGACCAGATACGGAGCTCCGGGTTCGACAATGTATTCAACTTCAACCTTTCTACCTCTTATTCCTTTGAAATCGACATTCGTGTGTACTTTACCGAGGAAGTAGCCATTTGAAAAAAGGTAATTATGAAAACGTTCCTGAGTAAGGTCAACGGCACTGCTGTCGAATACAGCGATGGGTTCACCCCATTGCATCCACAGGTTTCCGTTCTCAATGAAGGAATTTAGCCGGTCAACTTTCTTTTGTTTTCGGAATTGAAAGTTGGATATCTTTTTTTCGTTGGTTGTAGCTGCAATCTTTGCGTCGAACTTTTTTTCTACACGCTCGCGCTTCCTGATATATTTTTCCTGATTGTAGCTCTGGGTTCCCCAGACGCCGTAGTATAGCGCGACTAATGGTTTGATTTCTGTGCCGATTAATTTCCGGTTGGTCTTTTGTGCATAGAGATTTCGCAAGTCTTCCTTGTTGATGACTTTCGGTCCCTTGATCTCCTGTCGGGCCAGCATCTTTTCTCCGGGCCGGAGGTGTTTCAGCCCGGCACATCCTGCCAACAACGATGAGGTGAGAAGGATTAAAGAGATATATTTAACGTTCGAACCAGTCAATCGAGTAAAAATGCTTTCAAAAGCCCGAATTAAGTTTGTCAAATCCCTGCAAATAAAAAAATACCGCAAACAGGAACAATGTTTTATCGTGCAAGGTGCAAAGAGTGTGCAGGAATTACTCCGTTCTGAATTCGAAACGCTTTTTGTTACCGGAACCCCGGCATTTCTCGAAACGCTTCCGGGGCCGGATGTTGAAGGCGTTGAGGTCATCGAAACGACAGAGCGGGAGCTTGAGTCCCTTGGTGAGTGGCAAACCAATGACGCGGGGCTCGCAGTCGCGCGGATGAAAGAAAATAAGCCTTTTCAGCGGCCAAAGGGATCGTTTACGCTTGTGCTGGATGACATTCGAGACCCGGGTAACCTGGGCACAATAATCCGGTGTGCAGATTGGTTTGGGATCAATCAAATCATTGCATCGCCCGAAACAGCTGATTTTTACAACCCCAAGGTGATCAGTGCCACCATGGGTTCATTTACCCGATCACGGTTCTACTATGCGCCTTTGGATGAAGTCCTTGGGTCCGCGACCGAACGGGTTTACGGAGCCTATCTCGACGGCCGCGATGTGCACACAGAACCCTTCAGCGACGGCGGGCTCATCCTGATTGGCAACGAATCGCGTGGGATATCGGAAGGACTTAAGGGGTTTGTGACGGACAAGATTACTATACCACGGTACGGCCAAGCGGAGTCGCTGAACGCGGCGATTGCCACTGCAGTCATCTGCGACAACATTTGCCGAAACCGGAAAGGCTGATCAAAAGAATCCTTTACTTTTTTCAGACGCCTCTTTCATCAACGTCTCTGCATAATCTTTGCCGAGATAACGATCAATGAGCATGTGACCGAGATAGATCAGCGGAGTAAGAAGAATTGCCACAATAAATTTGTACATGTAGTTGGTAACGCCAATCGCGTTGATTTGCCCGATGCTGAATACACCCGAGAAAGCAACGTAGAGCACAACAAAGCTGTCAATAAATTGTGATATGAGCGTTGAACCCGTTGCCCGCAGCCAAAGCAGTCTGGGGCCGGTGATTTTTTTCAGCCGCTGGAAGACGAACACGTCAGTAAACTGGCCAATAAGGAATGCCACGATAGATGCAAAGATGATCCGGCGGCCCTGGCCGAATACCTTCTCGAATGCAAAATTGATATTGAACGATTCACCGTCCGGTCCTTTGGAATTAGCCTCACGCCACCAATCCGCCGGAGGCAGGTCTATGGCAAAAGTCAGCACGAGGAATGCATACGCGATGAGGATAACGGTCAGCCAGCTCACGAGCTTTACACCAGGCTTACCGTAGTATTCGTTGATGAGGTCGGTAGTTATGAATACAACAGGCCAGATAACAACACCTGCCGTAAGATTGAAGTCCATCGTGAAACCGAATATCTGAAGATGTGCAGGCTGCAGCCCGACAGTTGATTCGGCGGAGAATATTTTCACACCGATCATCTCCGCCATCAATGCGTTGGTGATGAAAACTCCTGCAAGGACAACGAATAACAGGTTTTTCTTTTTTTCCGGGGTCAGGGCCATCAACGAAAATAGAAATTATTCCGCGATAATTATTTCTTCACCTTCAATGGCGAGCACAGAATTGTCGAAGTGACTGCACGCTTCTTCAAGCAAAGGCGTGAGATCCTTGTACCGGGCCGAATAATGTCCAAGCAGTAACTTTTTTACATTCGCGGCTCTGGCGATACGCGCAGCATCGGAGGCTGTACTGTGCATCGTCTCGGTGGCTTTGTCTCTTTCGTCCTCGAGGAATGTCGCCTCGTGGTAAAGCAGGTCAACGCCGTCTATCTGATCCGCGATAGCAGGAGCAAAAGCCGTGTCCGAACAATAGGCATAACTCCTTGAATGACGAGGCGGAAACGTCAGGTCTTCGTTCCGGTAGAGTAAGGTACCGTTTTCATCCACAACATCTTCACCCAGTTTCAGCCCGGCAATCTGACGGATCGCGAGACCTTCCGGAAGTCGCGCCTTATCTATACGACGTTGTTTGGGTTTTTCGCGAAAAAGAAACCCGGAACAGGGAAGTTTGTGGCGTAAGGGAATTGTCTCAACTGTCAGTGTATCGCTCTCAAAGATGATTGCACGTTCATCCTTCACGAGCCTGTGAAAGATGAGATTGAAACCCGGTGCGGAACGCGAATGACGGAGCTGTGTCGTAATGATTTCGTCAAGTCCCGGGTGGCTGTAAAGGTGTAAATCGTTTGTCCGACGTTGCAGGTGCATCGTGAAAATCAAACCCATCAAACCGAGGTAGTGATCGCCGTGCAGGTGACTGATGAAAATGTGATTGATCCGGTGAAAGTTGGCACCGAAGCGCATCAACTGCATTTGAACAGCTTCGCCGCAGTCGATCAGAAAATGTTTGCTCTGAATCTCAACCAGCTGAGCTGAAGGGTGGCGACCATATGCAGGAAGGGCACCGCTTGATCCGAGTATCGTAACTTTGAAGCTCATGGGAGCAAAAAAACAGAAGACCAAAACCGGATGCAGTTTTGGTCTTCAATCTTAAAAGTATGGCACACTTTAGTTTGAATCGTCGCTCTTGAGATCCTTTTCGATCTCATGCATAAAGACAGTGTCAATCGCTTCTTCGACAGTCGGAAGAATATTCAACACGCTGTCCAGCTGCGAAATCTTGATAAGCTTCATGGTATGTTCTGAGAGAGATGAAAGCACAAAGATGCCGCCATCTTCCTGAACGATGCGGTTTCCGACAAGCAATGCGCTCAATCCGGATGAGTCGGTATATTTTACTTCTCCGAGATCCAGCACAATATTCCGGCTCCCCTCGGCATGCAGGGTAATCAGTTCAGATTTCAACCCGGGCGCTACGCTGGAATCCAGTTTTTCCTCGTGCAGCTTCAACATCGTGTACTTTTCCTGCTTGTCGATCGTGTATTTCATAAAAATCGTTTAACACTAATTGTCTGGCGTGCGCCAAGATCCGCATCATGCGACTCATCTGGCTGAGTCTATCGTGCCAATTTAATGGAATTTATTGAATTCAGAATGCTTTGTTCTATTCTTTGGGAAATAGCCGAATAGTCAATCTGGGGGAGCGTGGATCCTGTAACCTGCTGATAAAGTTCCTTGTAGCGGGCGGATATGTTGCCAACAATTTCCGGCGTCATTTCCGGAATGCGCTGACCTTCCTTGCCCTGGAAGCCATTTTCAATCAGCCACTGGCGGACAAATTCCTTTGAAAGCTGTTTTTGCGGCTCACCTTTCCACTGACGCTCTTCATATCCTTCCGCATAGAAGTACCGCGAAGAATCCGGCGTGTGTACCTCATCAATAAGGTAGATTCGGCCGTCAAATTTGCCGAACTCGTATTTTGTATCTACCAGGATCAATCCACGTTCGCGGGCGAGTTCACTGCCTTTTGCAAAAAGTCCGCGGGTATATTGTTCAAGCAAGTTGTAGTCTTCTTCACTAACAACGCCGCGTTCCAGGATAGCCTCTCTGCTAATATCCTCATCGTGACCAACCTGGGCCTTGGTTGTAGGCGTGATGATTGGTTCGGGAAAAGCGTCATTCTCGCGAAGCCCTTCGGGGAGGGGAACACCACACAAGTGGCGTTTGCCGGACTTGTATTCGCGGGCAGCGTGGCCCGCCATATAGCCGCGAATCACCATCTCAACTTTAAACGGCTCGCATCGAAAGCCGACCGTTACGTTCGGGTCAGGTGTTGATAATACCCAATTGGGTACGATGGATTTCGTGGCCTCGAGATTTCTGGCGGCGATCTGGTTGAGGACGCGGCCTTTGTCGGGGATCGCTTCCGGCAGTATCACATCAAACGCCGAAATCCGATCGGTGGCCACCATGGCCATGATATCACCAAAATAATACACATCCCGGACCTTGCCCTTGTAAAAACCGGTTTGTCCGGGAAACTGAAAATTCGTTTCCTTGATTGCGCGCATGGGCTTTTGTGAAGGCGTGAAGATAAGCAAATTCCGTTACGGAATGCGAGCGCGAAGCCAATTAGCGCCTACTCCTGAACAACGGTTCCCGCCTTGAAGTTGATCGTCTCAACAAGCTCGCCCTTCTCGTTGAAGGTCTTCCAGGGACCGTGTTTTTTGTCGGCTACGTATTGCCCCTGTTCGCGAACGATACCGTTTGGAAACCACGAAGTGAACGGACCATGCATCCGCCCGGACCGGTATGCTCCCGCGGTCTCCTGTTTCCCGTTTTCGTAAAGTGTCTTGAACGGACCGGTGAGTACACCACCTTTTAGTGTCTCTTCTTTTTGAACCTTACCGGATGTATAATATGTGTAGCGTAACCCATTCAGTTTTCCTTCCAGGTATGTCTCCTTCAAGCGCGGAGTTTTTCCACCGGGGTGGTAGTACGCCCAGTTTCCGTGCGGCTTGTCCTGACGGAATTTCTTTTCAGAGACGAGTTCTCCGGCCTGATTATACTCCTGCAACGTGGCATCAATTCCATTCATGGCGACGGACTCGCGGCTCTTGATGGTGCCATCCTGATAGTAGTCGATGTTCGTGCCGGTTTTGCGTCCGCTCTCGTAGGTGTAGCGATGCCGCACCTGGCCCTCGGGATAGTACGCAACGTTTGAGCCGTGAAGTTTGCCCGCCAGGAATGATCCTTCAAGAAGAAGTCGTCCCTGTTCATCATAATTCCGGAACGATCCGTTTTTCGAACCTTCAGCCATTGTGGACACCGTTTCGAGTTGGCCGTTGGGGTAGTAGGTCTTGTAAAAACCAGTCAGGATGCCATCCTTGTAGTTTGCCTCGGTTTCAACCGATCCCGATTCGAAAAAATGTCTGGTGACACCGTTGGGTTTTCCGTTTTTGTAAGCGATTTCTTTCTGGAGTTTTCCCGATGGATAGTATTCGCGGACCAATCCTTCAGGCTTTCCCTTGACGAAATAGCTTTCCCGCTTAACCGTGCCGTTGTCGAAGAATAATTGCACGCTGTCGGTGAGCTTGTCGTTTTGAAAATATGCGCGCTGATGTGGTTTGCCGGATTCATCGAAAATTTGAACCGGTCCGTGTCGAAGTCCATTTACAAAAACCAGTGTACGCGCGGGTTGGCCGTTTTCGTGGTATTCGGTAAAGACGCCGTTTTTTTTGCCGTCGTCAAAATTTCCTTCCACCATGGGATTTCCGTTCTCGTAATATCGGACATACTTGCCCTGATATTTTCCTTCGTCTTCACGGGACACCGTGTAAACCTCCTGAACGCGTTGTTTCTGGGGATCGTAATACGTGCGGACTTCCCGCTGACAATAAGCCTGTAGCGGCAAAACAACGGAAAGGGTAGTGGCAACAATCAGTGAACGCATAAACGGGAAATGATAAATGTCTCAAGGCGCAAAATACAAATTACTGCGCATCCGACATTGCCGTCGGAAGGCGAAACGCCGCGTGTAAAACGCCCGGTTTCCTGAAATGTTGTACGCTTGCCGATCAGGCTCGCTCGATCACGATTGCTGACGCACCACCGCCGCCATTACAAATTCCGGCGACACCAATGGATCCGCTGTTTTGTTTCAGCACGTTAATGAGGGAAGTTACGATACGTGCGCCGGAAGCCCCAAGCGGATGGCCAAGTGCGACTGCGCCTCCGTTGACGTTCACTTTGTCACTATCAATTCCCAGCTTGATGTTATTAGCCAACGCCACTGCCGAAAATGCTTCGTTGATTTCGTAAAAGTCAACATCTTTTGAGTTGACACCGGCAAGTTTCAATGCCTTCGGAATTGCCAGCGACGGAGATGTTGTAAACCACATGGGATCCTGGGCCGCGTCGGCGAATCCGCGAATGCGCGCCAATGGTTTTAGGCCGAGTTCATCGGCTTTTTCCTTGCTGATCAACACCACAGCTGATGCACCGTCGTTCAATGTGCTCGCATTAGCCGCGGTAACAGTGCCGTCTTTGCTGAAAGCCGGTTTGAGTCCGGGAATCTTGTCAAAGTTCACGTTCCGGTATTCTTCATCCTCGGCAAAAAGCGTCACATTTCCCTTGCGGTCTTTGACTTCGACAGGCACGACTTCATCATTGAATTTCCCGGCCTTCCACGACTCCGCTGAACGCTTGTACGATGCAATGGCATACGCATCCTGATCCTCGCGCGATATGTTCATTTCCTTCGCCGTGTTGTCGGCACAAATACCCATTGCACAGTGATTGTACACGTCAGTGAGGCCGTCGTATTGGAGCCCGTCGAAAAGTTCACTGTTACCGTAACGGTATCCATATCGTGCTTTGAGCAGATAGTAAGGCACGTTGCTCATGCTTTCCATTCCACCGGCGACAACCACGTCGTTATGGCCAAGCATGATTGATTGTGCTCCCAGCATAATGGCTTTCATGCCTGACGCGCAGACCTTATTGACAAGTGTACATGGAATTTCGAAACCGAGCCCCGCGGCTTTTGCAACCTGAGTGGCGGGTGCCTGGCCCAGGCCTGCGGAAAGCACGTTACCAATATATAACTCCTGAACCTGGTTGGGTTGAACGCCGGCTTTTTTGAGCGCGGCACTTACCGCAGTTGCACCGAGTTGGACAGCAGACAGGGAGGATAGTCCTCCGCCAAAACTTCCAATGGGCGTGCGGACGGCGGATAAGATGTATACTTCTTTCATAGTCAGTTTTGAGCGCAGACGCGCCATGAATTATTCAGTGTCGTAAGATTAGGAAAACCTTTTTGATCCGCAAAACATTGCCAGCCAGCAGGGGTCCGAGGGCAGGTGCAGGCCATCAGAAATCAGGTGTGCATATTTTTCAAGGCGGTTGGCGTTTGATAAACGGACAATGTTATCTTCGGCAATCATTAATCCTAAACCGACCCATATGTTAAAACTCAACTCACGTGTGGCCGCGCTCTGTGGCCTTGCGCTTCTGTTCTCGTGTGAACAGGACCAAAACCAATCTTTCAAACCTGTTGACGATTCTCCGGTATTCATGGAATTCCCGGGTGGCAGCTCTTCGCGCGGAAGAGTAGGGGCCGATGGGAACTATGCAGTTCTTATGGCTGAGTACATCACGACAGGTGAATCCGATCAGGTTGGAAGGACGGTGTTTTTCAGCGACGTTGGCAATAAAAAGCTTTCAGGAGACTTCGTTCCGGGACTGGACCTTGACGGTACTACCGATGTTTCGTATTACGTGGATCAGTCGAGGCCTTCGGCTGACCTTGCAGTTGGCGTTTCGACTGCAGCCATCGACCGGGCTATGAGCACCTGGGACAATGTAACATGCTCTGAACTCGGTCTGTATAAGGTTCCTTACAACCCTGCGATTTCGACCGGGTATATCAGCGCGCTTCTCGGATTTGGCGGAAGCTTCGGCTACACTGCGGACGTTGTTCATGCAGGGTGGATGCCGGGCCTGTTCTTCGACTTCCTTGCGCAAGACGGAAGTACGTTTATCCTGGGCGTGACATTCACAATAATCTTCACGGATAACGACGGGAATCCTGTGGACACAAACAACGATGGACGGGCTGACGTCGCATGGCGTGAGATATACTACAATGACGCATTCCTGTGGCAGGATGGTGCGACGTTTGACGTGGAAACTATCGCGTTGCACGAAGCAGGTCACGGATTAAGCCAGGCGCATTTTGGAAAAGCTTTCGTCAACAACTCGAATGGCAAACTGCACTTTGCTCCGCGCGCTGTGATGAATGCTACATATTCTGGTGTACAAACTACTATTGGGGCAACCGATAACGGCGGACATTGCAGCAACTGGGCAAGCTGGCCAGCCGAATAGAAATCATAAATTCCTGATAAAACGAAAGAGGCTGTTTTAAAAGAGGCAGCCTCTTGTTTTTTCAAATTCGATCAGGCTATGCCTCGGGGAAACGCCACGGCGATTGGGACTCTATGTGGGTTGTGGCAACCCTGATATGTCCACGCGTGCCAGGAAACGGACGGACTGAAGTCCGTCCTTACAATATCTTAATCGAGGCGCTGCCTCTGGGGAACGCGACGGCGAATGTGTCTCTATGTGGGTTGTGGCAACCCTGATATATCCACGCGTGCCAGGAAACGGACGGACTGAAGTCCGTCCTTACGATATCTTAATCGAGGCGCCGCCTCTGGGGAAACGCGACGGGCGATTGTGTCTCTATGTGGGTTGTGGCACCCCTGATATGTCCACGCGTGCCAGGAAACGGACGAACTGAAGTCGGTCCTTACAATATCTTAATCGAGGCGCTGCC
>JAEYWY010000019.1 GCA_023428695.1 Bacteroidota bacterium | reverse complement strand
TCCATATTGTAAGGACGGACTTCAGTCCGTCCGTTGCGAAAAAGCAAGCGTACACCTCACTCACAGTCTACTCTCCCCCAACACGCAAACCATTTAACCTACCGAAACCCCAGAGGCGTAGCCTCGCATCCATATTGTAAGGACGGCCTTCAGTCCGTCCGTTGCGAAAGAGTGAGCACACACCTCACTCATAGTCTACATCTCCCCCAACACGCAAACCATTGACCCCAACGAACCTCCAGCGGGCGTAGCCTCGCATCCATACTTTAAGGACGGCCTTCAGTCCGTCCGTTGCGAAAGAGTGAGCACACCGCTTACAAGCCACATCCGCCGATTCGTGTACCAATCACTCCAACGAAACCCCAGAGGCGTTGCCTCGCATCCATACTGTAAGGACTGAATTCCGTCCGTCCGTTGCGAAAGAGTGAGCACACCGCTCACTAGCCACATCCGCCGATTCGTGAACCAATCGCCCCAACGAAAACCCAGAGGCGTAGCCTCGATCGATATTGTAAGGACGGACTTCAGTCCGTCCGTTTCGAAAGAGTAAGCACACACCTCACTCATAGTCTACATCTCCCCCGACCCACAAACCCTTCACCCCACCGAAAACCCAGAGGCGTAGCCTCGATCGATATTGTAAGGACGGACTTCAGTCCGTCCGTTTCGAAACTGGTGAGCACACTTTAACACTGGCCACAGCACTCCCAGCCGGACAAACCCCGCGTGAGCGATTGCAGTGGAAAGCCCACAGCGCCGCGAAGCAGGCGTAGCCGAAGGCGGCGAGGACTTGGAACGGAAAGCGCGACCCGCCTGCGCTTCCACACACAAGCCAACGCAAGCTTCGGCGGGACGCGGAATGTTGTGCCCATCTCAAGCCGTAAAAGGCGGGGCACGCCCAAAGAGTCAATAGCATACACGCCCCTCTTTCGATAAATTGGAACCCGTGTTGGAGCAACCTTTTCAGTAACCCTACCGTTACACTCTCCATTGGAAGCCTAATCCTTCAACCATGCTGTTTCATTACTTCAAGATCGCCTACCGTAGTCTTCTCAAGTACAAATCGTATTCACTGATCAATCTTGTCGGTCTCACCCTGGGGCTGGCTGCCGGAATCCTGATCACACTTTATGTCCTCGACGAACTTTCGTATGACAAGTTCCACACCAACGGAGATCGGTTGTACCGGGTGTCGTCGTCATTTTCCAAAGACACCGACGTCGATGATTTCCTCGAAACAAATGCGTGGCCCGTTGGTGACGTGCTGCGCCGCGAGTTTCCCGAAACCGAAATGGTGCTGTACACACGCAGGGCTGCCGAACTGATCGCAAACCTCGAAGGGAAAATGGTCAATGAACGGGTGCACTACGCGAGCCCGGAGGTTTTTAAGATGTTTTCGTTCCCGCTCATTGAAGGTCATGCAAACACCGCGCTCGACGAACCGTTTACGATCGTCATCTCGGAAAACATGAAGGCCAAGTATTTTCCGAATGACAATGCACTGAACAATACGATCACATTCAACGACACCATTCAGTTCCGGGTAACGGGTGTCATGAAGAACATTCCGTCGAATTCGCACATCCAGACGGAAATGGTCGCATCATTCGCGACGTTCGAGAAACTCAATCCATACTTCAGCTATACGGATGGCTGGGGCAATTTCAACATGCGTAACTATGTGCTTTTGAAAGAAGGCGCTGACGCAACAGCATTCAAAGCCAAAATAAAAAATATTTACACCGACAAAGCGGGCGAACAATTCAAACAATGGGGCGTAACGGCATCGCTACACCTTGAACCGTTTACCGAAATCTATCTGCACAGCAAGGCGGGTAACGGATTCGGTCCGGCTGGCAACATCAATACGGTGTACCTCCTGGGTGGTGTCGGCATATTCGTAATTCTGCTCGCGTGTATCAACTTTATTAATCTGGCCACGGCGCGCTCTGTGCAGCGTGCCAAGGAAGTTGGCGTGAAGAAGGTTGTAGGCTCATCGCGCACACGACTGATTGCACAGTTTCTTGGCGAGTCATTGATCATCACAATCATCTCCTTTGGCTTCGCGCTCATCTTCATAACACTCTTTCTGCCGGCGTTCAACGAACTGCTGGGCAAGACGTACGCGCTTCAGTCGCTGTTCACTCCGAAGCTGATTATTGCCAGCATCTTCCTCACGGGTGTCATCGCGTTGTGTTCGGGATACTACCCAGCACTTGTGCTCTCTGCATTCAGACCCGTTGAAATACTCAAGGGTAAGATGCACCGAGGCTCCGGCGGCGCTGTGTTGCGACGGACTCTTGTAGTCGTGCAGTTTACCATTTCGGTGAGCCTCGTAGCCGGAACCATCGTCGTACTCGATCAGCTTGAATTTATGCAGCGCCGCGATCTCGGGTTTACGCGCGACGAAGTCTTTGTCGTCAGCGCAGCACATATTCGTGGCGTTGAACCCAGTGTATACACTGCTTTCCTTAATGATCTGAAGGCACAGTCACTCGTGAAGAATGTCACACGTTGCAATTCACTTCCCTCGATATCGGGGTGGCGCGGTCAGGTTGCTTTTCCCGAAGGCCAGTCGGGTAACGATGCCGTTAGCACGCACTACATCGCTGCGGATGAAAACTATCTTGCGACACTCGACCTCACGCTGGCCGCAGGCCGAAACTTCGATCCAGCGCGACCTTCTGACGACGACGCGTTGATCATCAATGAGTCAGCAGTATCAGCATTTGGCTGGGGTACACCCGAAAACGCAATTGGAAAGAAAATCACAAGTCCGTCGGGTACGCCTGCCGGCACCGTTATCGGAGTTGTAAAAGACTACCACGATCAGGGCCTCCAGAATAAAGTGTCGCTGAATGCAATTGATTTCAATACCACGTACAGCAACCTGTATGCGATCCGGTATACGGCTGCCGATACGAAAACGCTGATTGAAACACTTGAGACCGTCTGGAGGAAATACTTCCCCGAAAATGAATTCAACTACTCCTTCCTGAGCGAAACGTTCGCGCGACAATACGACAAGGAAAGACGCATCGCTAAAGTATTCGCGATCTTTTCGTCGGTTACGATATTGATCGCAGTTATCGGTTTATTCGGACTGGTCTCCTTCCTCGTGGCATCGAAGACCAAAGAGATTTGCGTACGCAAGGTGCTTGGCGCCAACGTCTGGTCTATTGCGCGATTGCTGTCAACGGAGTTTATTCTCCTCGTCCTGCTTTCAAATATTATCGCGTTTCCGCTGATTCTCAGCGTTGCGGACTCCTGGCTGCAGCGGTTTGCGTTTCACGTTGAGTTAAGTCCGATGGTATTCATCGTGACTGCCCTTGTTGCGTTGTCGATTACGGCGATAACCATCAGCTTTCACACGTTCAGGGCAGCGCTCACCAATCCCGCGACGACGCTGCGGTATGAGTAGTCACTGATCACACATCAAAACACTTCCATGGCGAGCTCCCGGTTTACCGCGGCGCCTGCCATGTTTCCTGTAGAGACGGCATTGGCAACGGACCGCATCGGCGATGAGTTATCACCCGCGGCATACACGCCATCGATGGTTGTCTTCTGCGTTGCGTCTACCCTGAGATACCCTTGTTCCGTGAACTCACAACCGAGTTCGGCCGGTATCGCGCTGTGCTGCTCGAACGGTGCCCTGAAATACACGGTATCTCGTTGTACCTGACCCCGGTCTGTGATCACGTGCGTCAGGTAGCCATCCCGATGTTCAACGCCTGTCACCTTTGATTCATTGACCTCCACGTTGTGCGCAATCAGTTTTGCACGCTGCTCATCGGTGAAGTTCATAACTGCCACCAATGATCGTCACATCCATATTCGTCGTTATTGTATGTTGATATCAAACTCGATATCCAGGTCAGTCTCACCCTCGTCGACTGTCGACGTTTCCGACTTCAATTCAGGCTGATGTTTCAATACAACACGAAACTTGCCGGATGCGGTGGTGGATGTCGTCCACGTCGTACTTAATCCGAGTGGCAGGCCGTTCACATCTTCATCGTTGTAGTTTACGGCATCCGCGCGGTTGTCGATGTTGCCATTTCCATCGGGATCACTGAATACATTGTTCGTCCACGCAAAGAACAAGATGTGCTCGTCTCCCTCCTCTTCGACTTCGTCGCTGATATAGTATTCAGCACTTCCCGGACCTGCCAGTTCGTTGAACAACCCAATGGTTAATGTGTACGTCGTGTTCGCCTCAAGGTTGATCGGCCCGTCGATTGTGAGATCCTGAACACCTTCGCCATCGGGATCAGAAGCCGCTGCAATCACAGTCGTTCCTCCGCCATCTGGAGTGAACGTGAACGTCACCTTTGTGATAAGTTCCGGCATGTCTTCGCGCACCGGTTCAATGTCATCGCTGCATGCGTTGACGAACACAAGCAGCACCAGTGACAACAGTGACAACAATATGTTTGGGATTCGTTGATTGAAGCGCTTTCTCATTTGAGTATTTAAAAGATGCATTTGATTGACAGGATCACATTCCGTCCAATGTCATCGGCGTAATAGCGGAAGCGATTGGTATAGTCACGATAGCGTTGATTGAAAAGGTTTTCGGCAGCAAGCCTGAAATCGTACTGGGTTTTCGCCCGGCTTATCGAAAATCCAAGCGCAACGTCCACCAGCGTATAACCGTCGGGAGCGGGAGCGAAATCAAAGATGGATGAATCGTCTTCGAAGGGATCGCCTCCGTTGGCATCCGCGTCACGGATCGTACGCACCGTAACAACACGCGGCGCAAACTTCTGCTGCAAAACGAACTCAGCGCCCGACTCCACATACGCGTTCTTCAGTCCCCATAACGATGGCCGTTCGTAACGCAGATTCAGGGCGTACCTGTTTGACGGTACGTAAAGGAAGTAGCTGTCACTGACAATATCGCGAGCTTTGAGCAGCGACGCGCGCGGCTTCGCGGTAAGGTACCGATACAACCTGATTGTCATATCCACATCGGCGCCGAGGAACAGCGCGTCGGTTTGTTCGTACCGGAAGAATGGATAGACGCCGCGTAACGTGCGCGTTATACCCCGCGGACGGAGGTAAATATAATTCGCGATGTAGTTCGCGTAAGGTGTTACTGAAAGGTGCACTCCGTCTTTCGTAAGCATGTAGGAAACAACAGCTTTAAGTGCCCGCTCCGAAGAAAAGTCGACGTCGTCAAAATCGCGCACTTCATTTGTCTCACGATCAAGCATGAGTCCGAATTCAATCGCAGCCGCACTCTGGTGAGTACCAACGCTGTACAACTCCGAAACATGCGGCGGCCGCCACGCAGTGCTGACGTTCAGACTCAGCGACTGCTCCGATGCGAGGCTGTGTGTTACACCAAGCGCAGCGCTTACGTTGTTAAAACTGAACGATGCGTCGTAACGCGTGTTCTTGAAATCAAATCCCTTAACCAGGTAATTGCGGAAATCGTAACGTAGTCCTGTCGTGATAGTCCAGGTGTTAAGGAACAATTTCGCTGTACCAAACACGCCGGCAGACACGTTGTCGAAATTCGGTATGAAAGGAATTCGTTGTGTGCCGGGCACATTCCGGTTTGCCTGATACATACCATTCACACCGGCAGAAAATGTTCTGTTTTCCGAATGATGCGTCTCCCATTCCGCGTCAACGGTGTGGGTATTCAGTTTTAGATTGATCGCGGGAATTTTGGAAAGATCACCAATCCGGAGATCATACTCCTGACGATTGTTATTCTGAAATGCGTATTGAATCCGCCATTCACCCGACTCCCCGCTGACGTGACCGTTTATCTTGACGAGATTGTGGCTCACATGCTGGCGTGGCTCCCGGATCCGATAAGAAAAGTCGGACGTGTACAAAGGTTCGTCGCGTTCCATCGCATTGACAAGATCATCGAGGCTGCTGATCGCGGCACCACGAAGGATGCCGTTCTCCGATTGAAACCTACTGAAGAAAAAGTCCACACCTTTATTCTGCGTGTGGTATCCGGCGGCGGCAGAAAAGTTCAGTTCCTCAATGCCGGTGTTGGTAAGCACATAGTCCGGCGTATGGAAATCACCGGCGCGTTTCGCCGTACCCTGTACACGCCAGCCCCAGCCATCGTGATTTCTTATTCCGCCTTCGAGCATACCCGACAATGTTCCTGAACGTCCGTTGCTTTGCAACACCGTGGCAAGTGTTCCGGTCAATCCACTTGTTTCCAGTAGCGGCGCGGGATTAACCACGACAACGCCACCGAGTGCATCCGTACCAAACCTGATCGCGGAAGCGTCCTTGATCACCACAATGTTGGATGCAATAAACGGATCAATCTCCGGTGCGTGTTCCGCGCCCCATTGCTGACCCTCATGCCGGATGCCGTGATTCAGAATCAGCAATCGTTGACTGTGCACACCGTGAATAACGGGTTTGAAAATTCCCGGGCCGGTCTGCAGTGTTGTCACACCAGGGATCGCCTTAAGCGTTTCGCCGAGTGCCTTGCCTGCATTCTCGGACAACGCGCGTTCATCGATCTCAACAAAGTTTGTCGCATGCTCGGTGTTCGCGGCGTCATGATGTTGCACAACTACTTCATTTAATTCGGTCACCGCTTCTTCAAGCACAAAGCTTCGTTCAGTAGCTCCCGAAATTCGCAGACGCAGCGTTACTTCTGCATACCCGACAAAGTGAACGGCAACTCTGTACGTACCCGGACAAAGATTCCTGAACGCGAAGTGTCCCGTGGCATCAGTAGCCTGCCCGATGTCACCAGGAGATAATATGATACCTGCACCGGGAAGCGGATTACCAGTGTCGTCAGTAACGCGACCAGAAAGAGAACTCGTACATGGTGTCTGCGCCTGCGTGATGATTGACGAAGACATCATCAGCAACGACAGCATAAAATGCCTGAACATGTGTTCGACGTGAAATGAGGATGGATAAAATTTAAGGCCAGCTAAAGAAAAAGTCAGCTGACCATCGGTGGCGCCCGCGAAGACGAAAGGCTGAGCGCAAGGTTAACGAACGATGTGATTACCGACAAAAATTCATTGGAGTGAATCGCGGGTTCAAGGGAAGCACTTACCGGCAGGGTCGCGACGCCAGTTTGAAAAGCAAGATCACATGTCGCACATTTTTCATTGGCGACGATATGCGAATCGTGGTGGCAGCCTCCCGTGTTGTCGTTGTGATAGATGAACCGGTGACACGGATCTTCCTCCTGCTCATGCGAGTGCGTGACAACGGCATCATGGCTGTGCAGCAACGAGTGAACCCTGCTCAGCTGCAACGCGCCCGCGAAGTAGACGACCGCCAGCAGAACGGCTACGTAAGCGTACACAGACTTCAAATAGTTACTTGCCACGGGAGATCAGGATTCCGGCGCCAAAGTAAATTCAATTCCCAAGCAAATGCAACAATATTGCATTTACTGGTATAAAAGGGTCAAATCAGTGGAATTTGGCGGTCTTTAGTGGTTGGTCGGCCCTTTCAAATCAGCCCCTCATCCATTTTGTTGAGAAGCTCCAATCCAAAACCGGAGATGCAGCAGCGTTCCTTCCTGTCGTTGAGGAGTTTTTGCGTCCAGTCAACAAGCCCGCCGTCGGCGATCTCAAATTGACGACCAATCTTGTTAATGACCACCTTGAACTGCACGCCGTGATAATACGTGTTTTCCGTGGCGTCGCGGTCGACATCCACGGCCATCGGCGAAAGCTCCGCAGTAAGGTGCTGCGCCAGCTTGTCCAGAAACTCCGGCGGATAGTTACCCCGTTGCTGGAGTCTGATGTGCATGTCGTCAATGCCAAACACTGTCTTCAGCATCGTCGACATGGTAAGCAAATGATCCGCCACTGTGGAAAATTCAAAACCAAACGAACCTGTATCTCTTCCCGCTGTAACAAGGCATCCGATCGTAAAATGCGGCGAGAATCCTTTTACAGTAATCGTCTGAGCGCGCATGTGTCGCTGCACGGTGCAGAACTTCAGCGTGGCTTGTCTGCCTTCGCTTTTTCTTCTTGACGCAACTTCCAGAGCAAGTGCATTCGTGGCATCCGCCAGTACCTCACCGTTACGTGTCGCTGAGACGATCTTGTTCTGATCAACAACACCCACAACGGAACATGTACCCAACGGCACCAATGGCGAAACCTGTCGTGGAACAAATCCACGTTCATTGAAAATCCGCAACGTCTCTTCCGACTTTTGAAGAAGCCGGATGTAGTCCGTCTCTGCAGGTTGGGCAAAGCGATTTATTTCGTAGCTACGCAGCAATTCAGCGGGAGACATCCGGGCAGCGCGTTCGGCAAACACTTTCATCAGCAGCGAATTCAGCTCGGAGCCTGTCAGCTTTGTTGCAAGAATGTCGACCAGGTCGATACCAAGTTTCTTCTGAATGCTGCGCGTAATGCTATCGGTGATCATTCTTCAATTTAGCCATTATGAATTCATTGAAAAAATTGCGATCCGTTCAACGTACATCTTTTCGAATATGATGAGCAGTATTTGGCCGTGCCCCCCGCCTCACATTGTCTTTAGCTGTAGCCATTACGGGCCGCGCCCGCCGAAGCTCGCGTTAGTCATGAGCGCCGGAGCGTAGGCGAGGGTCGCGCTCTCTGCTATACTCCGCCTTCGATATATTTCATCAAACCGATTAGCGGACACCGCCGCCGAAACTCGCGTCTATAGTGCCGGAACGAAGGCGTCGTGCCGCTGCGATCGCTCACGGGGGTTCTAACTTTGCGACCACCCACAAACTTCGCACGGCACCTCCTCAATCGTTCACTTCTGTCTCCATCGGAAAAAATGATTCCACCGGAAACGGATCACTTTCGCCTTCGAGCAGCGCAAGGTGTGCCTGCACCGCCGTGTTAAACCGGAAGTATTGATCCTTCGCAATAAAGCCAGTCGTCCTCACCCAGCTTTCAACCGAATACTGCTTCATGTAGCTCTCAATCATCGGCGCTTCCATTCGCGAATGCGTCGTCAGGTACTCAGCCATTTTCAGAAGAAGGAGTCTATTCCTTTCGAGCAACGCCCGCGCCTGTGTTTCGCAAGCACGGATGATCGCTATGGCCTGTACGTCGTACCTCCGCGATGTCGTGAAAGCATCCGCATCTTTCGAACCCACAACGAGGTGAATCGGATCGCTGCCCATCGCATAATTTCTTACCGCGTTGTTCGCCAGGCGCGACGCTTCTTCAATATCAGCGACAACTCCGGAGGACGTGTGCTCTTCACCGAAAATCATCTTCTCCGCGATGTAACCGCCAAGCGTAGTCATAATGTCCTTCTTGAGCGTTTCTCTTGTCATTGGTCCTTTCGGAAAATTGATAAGACAAAATCCTTCCGAGTCGGATGCTGTCCGTGAGACAACCACTGACGGGATGATCCTGAAGGTGAGCGCAGCAAGCACTGCGTGACCGGACTCGTGCACAGCGACGTGTGCCTGGATTTCCGGATCCACACTCTTCCGCAGATTCTCCAGCTTCAGTTTTGCTGTATCGTTAAACGAAAGCACAACATTGCCGGATACATCCATGATTTGATAGTGAAACTGTCCATTGGCATACGTCCACTTTACCTGGTCGATATTCATTTGCGTTTCCACAAGCTGTACAACCATCGCACTTAATCGCGATTCAACCAGGTTTTTTACCGTTGTGAAAACAGGACGAGTCCCCTGTGCGGGAAACACACCTTCCGAATAAACGATGTCAATCACCGATTCATCGAAGACTACCTTCCATCCAAATTGCGTCATCACAAAGCTTGCAATCCTTGTAAGCTCCTGGCGGATCAACGCACGGAACTGGGCGCAATTGAACGACCGGTAAATGATGTGGTTGTTTCCGAGCCGCGCGATCTGTTCAGGTCTGAACCTTCTTTTCAGCGCACGCTTAATGTCGGCGATCGTAATCCTCGATGTTGCTTCATGAAACTCGTCGGCACTGATATCAGGATTCAGATTCCTGCTCATGCCATACGCTTCATCCAGATTGCCTAAGACAAAGATCAACGCCTTTGACAGGTCCAGCGTCTTCGTCGCCGGCCGCGTCGACATTCCCTGATGCAGCAACATCTGAATGTCGCCAGCCGTCGCGTTGCGGATTCTTTCGCGGATTTCTTCTTTCGAAACGTCGTCGCCTTCAAACAGATACCACACCGACATGACGAAATCGTCGGAGAGAAAATAGTTCTCCGTCAGCTTCGCAGAACAACGGTTATTGAATTCAAAGTGGAATCCGTCGAAGTACCGTTTAAACGCATCAAATCCGCCAGTGATTACTCCGTTTTCAATGATGAGCCCAGCCTGAATGGCTTTGACCATCCGGATCAGACAGTTCTCAGCTTTGAACAGATAGTATGTTCCTGAATCAGAAATGTATTCGACTTTGCCGGAATCCAGCAGATCCCACATAACGCGCAGCTTGTCTTTACCAAGCTCTTTTTCATCACCGTCCACTGTTCTGGCGAATTGAAATTCATCGAGGCAAATCACAGGAGACTTCTCGTGAAAGAATTCCAGTTCATCCGTCAGAATGTTCTTCATCCACGACGCTGAATCTGATTCAAACTCGCCCATGTCGAGGTGACTGTAAAGTTTGCGGTAGTCCAGCAATTCCACGATTGCGTTCACAAGCGCAGTCTTGCCCGAACCGGTAAGTCCCCACAGATTAATGATCGTCGGACGCAATTGCGCCTGCGGGAAGAGATACCACGGCAACATCAATGACATGATCTCGTCGATCACATCATCAAGACCGAGGAATCTCTCCTTGAGCGCAGTCGTTATGTCGTTCAGTCGCTTCTTCTTTTCAATCAGTTCCGTATATACAGCTTCCATTTTTTTATTCTTAACTGTTTCAGTTTCGAAATCAGGCCATTCGTACCACTTGTGGGAAAAACCTTCCCTCTACGTTTACGAGCATCGCCTGACTCTTCATAACCATTTCAATATCTTTATAACACATCGGTGCTTCTTCGGCACTACCACCGAGTAACATGACGCCTTCTTTCTGCAGCAGCTTTTTGAGGCTGCTCATCGTGATGGAAGTCCGCGCCTTGAGCCGCGACATCTTCCGACCCGCACCATGCGCCGCCGAATTCAGTGACGCCTCGTTCCCCAATCCGCTGACGACATAGCCCGGCGTCGTCATACTTCCCGGGATTATGCTCGCCACATTCACCCCGGCGGGAGTCGCGCCTTTACGGTGAACGATATACTCGTCACCCAGGAGCTTTTCTTTCCAAGCAAAGTTGTGATGGTTCTCAACCGTCGTCATCACGCGTGCACCCAGTGCGTTGCAGATGTTGCGATGGATCACATCGTGACACGCCTTTGCATACACACCTGCGAGATTCATCGAAAGCCAGTACTCCTGTCCTGCCTCGGTGTCCAGGTTCAGCCACGCCAGGTGTTTTGCTTCACGCGGAAGCCGGCACTTATCCATTGCGATTGTCGTATAATGCTGAGCGATGTTCGCACCCAACCCACGCGAACCCGAATGGGAGAGTATTGCGGCATAATTACCCGCATCAATGCCAAGGCGATTTCGTTCAGCGACTTCAATAATCCCCAGCTCGACGAAGTGATTACCTGCGCCGGAACTTCCTAGCTGTCTTACAGCATTGCCATGAAGCTTTTTCAACAACGGCGTCTCCCCAAACGTCGGATCATCGAGAACATCGTGATTTTGCTTTACTTCCGGCTCGCCGTCATTGCCAAAATGCGTGTGATCGCGTAATATATTTCGGATCTCATAACTGCGATGACCAACATAATTTGCAGGCAGATCAAGAATGCTCAGTGCCATCCTGCATCCTATGTCCATACCAATCCCATACGGAATTACTTCATTCCGTGTAGCGATGACCCCGCCAATCGGCATTCCGTAGCCTTGATGCGCATCCGGCATCAACGCGCCCTTTATAGCAATAGGCAGGCGCATGACCATCTCCATTTGCTTGATCGCATTGTTGTCGATATGCTTGTTTCCAAACACGTCAAAGTGTTTTGGTTCCTCATCGAGATCGAACGTGCTGAATACGTCGCATTCAACACCCGACGACAGCTTATAAGCAAGCACACTCAGGCGCTCATCATTTTCATATTCACCAGGTTTATCAAGTACATTCTTTATCAGCATCAGCTTATCTGTATTCGGTAAATGCTTAAAGTGCCTGTTCATAATATTTAATGAAAGGCTCTTCGCCACTGCCGACGGAAAACTGATCGTTGACAAGTCTCTAATATTGAGTTTTTGTTTTCCCATAGTCGTAGCACGCCAGCTACATGCCTGTGCTGAGTCTTGCGCATGAAAAACCAAGCACGCCTTGTAGGTAAAAGGCATGAAAGAAATCATGGCCAAGCCTGTGCGGGCTTGTTAGTTTTTATCTATTTGATTTTGAAAAAGACAAAGCAGTATCGGATCTGGTTTTTTTCTTTACCAGCGCTGCTTCAGGGTGATATGTGAACTTACTTCCAACATAGCTGCCTCCATTTTTAAGTTGAACACAGAGGTGAAATGCTGACGCAAAGGTATATTAACCATCGTGTAACACAAAACAGTTGAATATAAAAATTGCTAAAATTAGAATTGTTCTAAACGAATGTGTCCGAACGTTCCCGATATCACTTCCCACCGGTGCACTTCAGTTCTGCAAATGAAAACGAATCAAAACTCGCCGGTGCGTATGACGTATTTTCCGATAAACCCTGTGTAGCAAAGAGACCAATGTGCCTTGCATCGATGTCGAACGTGAGCGTTGCTGCCTCACGAAACGCAAAGACATCACTACCCGCAGCAAACAGAAAGCGGAACGTGTCGTTGTTGCGCTCAACTCTGATCGCCGCGTGAGAAAGATTCGCGCGCACAAGACTGTCAGTACCCGGCGCCAGCGTGAACAATACAACATGGGCAAACTCCTCCGGCTTCGTGTCCTCAGAGGATTGTTTCGACGTAACTCCCTGCAGAATGATTTCAGGAGCCTGGTCATATCCTCCGAAGTAATCGTTGTACGCGATCGACACACGAATAAATCGTTGGCGGAAATCAGCATCCTCTCCAATCAGTAATCCCGCCTGCTCCCAATTGCGTGAAGGAAAAAATTCTGTCAGATGGATTTCGGTCATCCAACAGGTGCCGGACACTTTTCGCGTTAGCAGGTTTTGTATGCCCTGTGTTTTGCGCTCACTGGTCCAGTTGTCACCAGGTAACGTGAAGAGCGTTAGATGTTCCGGCCGTTGATCGCGATTTGTCCAGGAATCAGCGTCGTCGGCGCGTACAGTCCAACCGTGGGCTCGAAGGGCATGGGCTGATACGTCATCGAAATCATCAGCAAAGCTTTGGCGCGGACTACTGCGTCTGTTCGTTACAAATACCACCGCGACTGCCAATGCCAGAAAACCAAAAACAGCGACGGTCTGTAACGTTTTTCTTGTTTGCGGTTGAACCGTGGACCTGCGCGGAACAGGGTCGTCTCCACCCGACGATGTAGACTGCTCCTTGTAGGCAAACCAATACGGATAGTGACTCTCGTGCGTCTTGCGACTCGCTTCATCCGTTGCCGGCGCCTCTGCAACATACCGCGCCAGGGTGTCTAGTGTGGCAATTGAAGGGTTGGCTTCCTTTCCATCGCCAAAAGCAAACAGGGAGTAATTCCGGATTGACTTCGCGCCAATCACCAGCCCGGTCTGCTCCTCTATGCGCGTCGACATCAGTTTGCTCTCCGATTCGGTCAATGGCTGGTTAATGTTTCTGCGGAAGCAACGCATACATGCATCCCGGAACAGCCTCACAAAAATCCGGTTCGTCAGATCTGATATTTGGTCCTTATCACCGTTCACTCCAGAATTCTACGCCATTTCTGCAGGATTTCCAATTGCTTTCCGTGATCCCGCAGCGTTTCGTCATTCTTTTGCCATGCTCGAATTGCTAACTATGAAACAACTGCTTTTTCCATTAACGCTGTTAATAACCTGTTCCGTGTTAAGCCAGAACATCCAGCTTCACTATGACTTTCGACATTCTATTGATCCTGGACACCATCCACGTAACTTCCCGACGTTCAGCTTTGAATATTTCAAAAACATCGACACAGTAGGTACCGGCTCCTTCCTGTTCAAGATACAGGCCGACCTCGGTGGTGAATCATCAAACGTGAGTCAGGTGTTCACACAGGTTTCGCAGTCATTAAGGTTCTGGAGGCCGAAGGTGTTTCTCTCTCTGAACTACAGCGGCGGATTGGGGGTGACACCTTCGTCATTCGGGTTTCATATCGCGAATGCGTATGGCGTCGGTATCTCCTATCCTTTTCAATGGCGTGGCGCATGGCTCGCAAGTAACTTACAGGTGCGATACAATGCCTTTGAAAAGGCGAGCATAGATCCGCAGTTCACGTTTTACTTCGGGCGGGGTTTCTTTGACTGGCGCATACTCGTATCGGGCAGTCTTGTTTTCTGGACTGAGAATAATAATCGGGGTACTGCAGATACGGAGTCTTTCTCGGGGAAGAAGTTTGCGTTCTTTGGTGACCCGCAGGTGTGGGTGAAGGTGCGGGGTAACTTCTCAATTGGAACGCGAATCAATTTGGCCTACCACATCTTCTCGGAGAGGAATGTTGTGAAGTTGTATCCGACGGTTGGAGGGAGATATCAATTCCAGGGCTCACAGAAAGCACAGAAGACACAGAGAAAGCACAGATGAGGAGATGACTTACATTCGTTAGCTAAAAGGTAAAGTGACGGACTGTTTGTTATCGTTATACGTTTCGATACTTTTGCAGAATTTCTTTCAGTTATCGATATGTTTTACTCCAGGGTTCGTCAACGTGAATCAGGTGTCCTGATCTATGGGATTTGTCCGCCGAAGGTGCACACGCCTTTGGATAAGGTGGTAACAAGTGCCGAAAAGCTCGGACAACATTTGTCGACTCTCGATATTGATGCGTTAGTCGTGTATGATGTCCAGGATGAGTCTGCCCGCACGACTGAGGAGAGACCGTTTCCATTTATCAGTTCACTCGATCCGCTGGAGTATGCAACGCAGTATCTGAAGCATATTCCCGTTTCGAAGATCATTTATCGCGCGGCAGGTATGTTCGAGCTGGATGAACTCAGCACCTGGCTAGAAGATGTTAATCGCCACAGATTCTTTCCTGTGTTCGTGGGCCTTCCATCACCTGACTATGTTCCCAGGACGACGCTTGCGGCAGCATATGAAGTGTGGCAAAAGAATTACTCAGCATCATCTGTTATTGGTGCCGTAACAATCCCCGAGCGTCACGCTGAACTTAAGGATGAGCAACACAGGATTCTTGACAAGGTTGCCGGTGGTGTGTCGTTCTTTATATCACAGTGCGTCTTCCATGTCGAGTATGCAAAGCGTGTCGTTGACGATCTCGTTACCGCATGCAAGGACCGGGGTGTTGAAGTTCCTGCCATCATTTTTACATTGACGATATGCGGTTCCCCGAAGACGCTGCAGTTCATGGAGTGGCTGGGGATATTTGTTCCCGCAGAAATTCGCGAAGAGCTTTCTGCCAGCGAGGATCAGATTGCATGTTCACTGCGCATAGCGTCATCGATAGCCAATGAACTCATCGGTCACTGCATCGCGCGCGGTGTGCCATTCGGATTCAACATTGAAAGCGTGGCTATCAAAAAAGATGAAATCGAAGCTTCCCTTCAGCTGGTGCGAATTGTAAACGCTCAATTGCAGGCGAAAGGTCTGAGAAAGGAAGTGCCTGTGCTCACGGCAAAAACAGCAAGCTAAGTCAACGCAGCACGGTCACGACTCCCTGATACCGTGTGTTATTTGCTCCCGACAATACCTCGATAATGTAAAAGTACGTGTCTTCCGGCACGTCGCTGCCATTCCTGCGTCCGTCCCAATAGGGTTCAAGTTGCGAGGTCTCAAAGACAACGACACCACGGCGGTCAAAGACGCGAATTACAACGGCGACGTTATCCGCGTTGCGCGTGGGCCTCACAAGCCACACATCATTCGATGCATCGTTATTCGGGGAGAAAACGGCTGGAATGTCGAGTACAAGCGGTTCGGCAATTGTAACCCGCTTTGATTTCACTACACTGAAATTTTCGCCATCATTCAACCTGAAGTGAATCACGCGCTGACGTTGCGAGGGCACCGTGTCATTAGCATACGTGTAACGAACAGACCGCAGTGCCTGCTGATAAGCTGCGAGCGATGCACGGCCAAAGATGACAAGTATTCCTGCATCGGAGTCGTAGACAGACGACAATGCTCCTTCCGACCACGACGCCAGTTGGTCTTTGCCCGCAAGAAACGTACTCCCGTCAAAGAAGACTTCGGCGTAAAACAATTCCTTACTGTCGGGGTCGTCAATTTCAATTTCACCTGCAAGGGGCAGACCAGGATCACCAACACTGTAATGCAGGACATCTTCCGAGAACGTCACGAAAACCGGTGGCCCGCCGGGAACTGGTTCTGGTTGTGACCCGCTTTTAACAACGGAAATCTGGAACTGGAATACGTCGCTGTCGTCCTCGCCATCATTTACGATTACAGGTACTGAAAGCGTGCCAACAAAGTCCTGGCCGGGTACAACATTATTGCCCTCGCCAAGACTGTAATTAGGGCCATCTGAAAGTTTGAGCGAGAATCCGTTTGGATAATCATCATCCGGATCAACAACCGTGAGATGAGCAAAGACAATTGCAACGGGTTGATTCACTTCGATACTGATTGTCTTCTGCGCGATTATCTGAGGTGGTGTGTTCTTTGCCGGAGGTGGCGTCGGCGTCGATGCGGCCGTGACTTCAATGTCGATCTTTTTCTTATCGCTTTCTGCAACGACACGGTCGCCTCTCACGTGTTGAATCTGGATTTCGACCTTGAGTTTGCCTTTGAATCCTTCTTTCGCCGTGACAGTATTTCCCGACACCGTGTAGTCCTTGCCTTCAAAGACGCGCAACACAAAATCACGGGGATAGTCTTTTTCGCCGGGGCCTTCGATCGTAAAATCGGTAAGTTGAAGTGTAATTGGAGTGGTCCCTTCTGTTGAAAGCGACTTCTGACCTGTGATTTTCAGTTTGTCGTTTGCCGCCTTTCGTTTGACGTCAAGATCAATATTGGTCCGGTCACTCGCCGCGACTTCCTTGCCATTCTTTATCCTGCGGATCCGAATCGCCACTTTGAGTTTGCCGTTAAATCCCGGCTCCGGTGTTACCGTAGTATTCGAGACAGAATACCGATCGCCGTCAAGAACGTCAAGCCGGAAGTCCCTGGGGTATTCATTTTCGCCCGGACCTTTGACCTTGAAATCGTCCAGCGTAAGTGTAATCGGTGTGCCCTCTTCGGTTGACAATGGCCGTTTCTTCTCAACCCTGATTTTTCCCTGCGCCTGAAGACCAGTCGCAGTCAGGATCAATAACGCCAGAAGGAGATACCGTGCAGGCATAGAGTTGTAGCAGGTTGCAAACATAGTTTGTGCTCAGCCAGGATACGGTAAATTTTCATACCCTGTCTGCTGCATTTGCACCGGCATGCAACAGCCCCGGCACGCCGGCCAAATCAAGGGGTCAGGCGAACGCATCGTCTTCATACGGCCCGACAGAATATCCATTAGTAAGTTAATGTTATTATCTTATATTAACCAGAGCGTTCACGTGTTGACCTACGTCTTCATCACAACTTCATCGTACCTTCATCTAATCAACATCCTACCCTATGAACCCACTCAAAAAAGATGACCTCAGCCAGGAAGTATTCAACCTTTACGACGACTACGCCCACAATCGCATCGATCGCAGAACATTCGCTGAACGGCTTTCCACCTATGCCGTGGGCGGCGTGACGGTTGCATCGCTGATGAGTTTTCTGATGCCGGACTACAAACACAAAGTCCAAATCGCCCAGGACGACCCGAGAGTTGTTTCAGAATATATCAATTATGAATCGCCTAAAGGCGGTGGTACCATGAAGGCGCTGCTCGCAAAACCAGCCAAAGCAAAAGGAAAGCTTGGCGGCGTCGTCGTTGTTCATGAAAACCGCGGATTGAATCCGCATATTGAAGACGTCGCCAGGCGTGCGGCGTTGGCTGGATTTATTGCAATTGCACCGGATGCCCTGACACCTCTGGGCGGATACCCGGGAACGGACGACGAAGGTCGCGCCTTACAAAGCAAACGAAATCGCGACGAGATGCTCGAAGACTTCATCGCCGCCTATGAATATATCAAAAAACACAAGGGCTGCAACGGTAAGGTTGGCGCCGTTGGTTTCTGCTTCGGTGGCTGGATCGTAAACCGAATGGCAGTCCGTTTGCCAGACCTCAATGCGGCAGTGCCTTTTTATGGAGGTCAGCCAGCCCCGGAAGACGTTCCCCAAATAAAAGCGCCACTTCTCATTCACTACGCGTCACTTGATACACGCGTCAACGAAGGCTGGCCCGCATATGAAGCCGCGCTCAAGGAAAACAACAAGAAGTACACTATGCACATGTACCCGGATACCAATCATGGATTCCACAACGACACCACGCCGCGTTTTGACAAGGCGGCTGCTGAACTCGCCTGGAATCGCACGGTTGAGTTCTTCAAAGAGCACCTGAAGTAGTTGCCATCCCGGAGGCGGTCGCGTATTTCCATGATTGTGTTATCTTTACACAAAGCCTTCACACCATGAGAATCGTACTCGCCGCCCTGCTCTTGTTTTCCACAAGTCAAATCGTTGCGCAGTCGCAACAATACATTGCAGTCAAACAACCAAAAAGCGGAGCTGCGCTGGGGTACTCACCTGCGTCAGGCGTCAAACTGCTTACGGTAGACGGCTACTACTTCAAAGACCTGAACCGGAACGGAAGCCTGGACCGCTACGAAGACTGGCGCCTGCCGGTTGACGAACGTGCACGCGACCTCGCCTCGAAGATGTCGGTGGAACAAATTGCAGGGCTGATGCTGTATAGTTCGCATCAATCAATCCCCGCGCGCGAAAGAGGGTTCGGAAGTGGAACGTACGATGGCAAACCCTTAAGCGAAAGTGATGCTCATCCTTCACAGCTTTCCGATCAGCAAAAGAATTTCCTCACCAACGATCACCTGCGACACGTGCTTATCACAACGGTAGAATCTCCGGAGGTAGCCGCCATGTGGAACAACAATGCACAGGCACATGTGGAAGGGCAAGGCTTTGGTATTCCTATCAACACCAGCTCCGACCCGCGGCATACCGCTGTTGCAAAGGCAGAGTACAACCTGGGTAGCGGTGGTATGATTTCCATGTGGCCACAAGCGTTGGGACTCGCTGCAACGTTTGACCCTGCTCTCGTTCAGAAGTTTGGTGAAATCGCTTCGAAAGAATACCGCGCCCTGGGAATTACGACGGCACTGTCACCGCAAACCGACCTCGGCACAGAACCTCGTTGGAACCGTATTGACGGCACGTTCGGTGAAGATCCGATTCTTTCCGCGGATCTTGGTCGCGCTTACATTGATGGGTTTCAAACATCTTCCGGCAAGGATGAAATCAAAAATGGCTGGGGATTCACAAGCGTGAATGCAATGGTGAAACACTGGCCCGGTGGCGGTCCTGAAGAAGGCGGGCGCGACGGACACTTTGCTTACGGAAAATTTGCCGTGTACCCGGGGAGTGGATTCAAACATCATCTGATTCCGTTTACCGAAGGTGCTTTCAAACTAAAAGGAAAGACCAGTATGGCTTCGGCAGTCATGCCTTACTATACAATTTCATTCAATATCGATTCTTTGTATGGTGAGAATGTCGGCAACTCGTATTCGAAGTATATCATTAACGACCTTCTGCGGAAGAAGTACAACTATGAAGGCGTTGTCTGCACCGATTGGGGTATTACGGGCAATGAAGGACAATATCCCGATGAATTTCGCGGTAAACCATGGGGTGCGGAGAAACTCACCATCGCGCAACGTCATTATAAGATTCTGATGGCCGGCGTTGATCAATTCGGTGGCAACAATGTGGCGGCGCCGATACTTGAAGCTTACCAGATAGGTGTAAAGGAACATGGTGAAGCGTTTATGCGCAAGCGTATTGAAGAATCTGGAGTACGTCTGCTTCGGAACTTATTCCGCGTGGGATTGTTTGAGAATCCGTATCTCGACCCTGAAGCGTCCAGGGCAACCGTTGGCAAGCCGGAGTTTATGAAAGCGGGATTTGAGGCGCAATTGAAATCGGTCGTGCTCGTCAAGAATCGCGGCAACGTTCTTCCGTTAAAGACGAAGAAAACGGTTTACATTCCAAAGCGAACCTTTCCTTCGATGCGCGACTGGTTTGGAAACGTTACGCCGGAACGCATCGAAGATCCCGTTAACCCAGACCTCGCAAATCGCTACTTCAACGTCACTGACGATCCCGGGCGCGCAGATTTTGCCATCGTGTTTGTGAGCAGTCCTGAAACAGGTACAGGCTATGATCGCGAGGACCGCATCAAAGGAGGCAACGGATATATTCCTGTCAGTTTGCAATACGGACCATATGTGGCCTCAACGGCAAGGACAAAAAGCATTGCCGCCGGTGATCCTGTTATCGACAGCACCATTACGGATCGTTCCTATCGGAACAAGTCGGTAACAGCAGCAAATGTGAAGGACCTCGAACTCATTCTCGATACACAAAAGCGTATGAATGGAAAACCCGTCGTTGTCGTCATTGACGTAACCAAGCCAATGGTATTTCACGAGTTTGAAAACAAAGTCGATGGCATCCTGCTTTCATTTGGCGTCCAGCACCAGGCCATATTCGATATACTTTCGGGCAAAGCCGAGCCTTCCGGTTTGTTACCAGTACAAATGCCGGCGAACATGGAAACTGTTGAGTCGCAGTTTGAAGACATCCCGCGCGATATGCAACCGCATAAAGATTCTGGAGGCAATGTGTATGACTTCGGATTTGGTTTGAACTGGAAAGGCAGGATCAACGATGGGCGGACAAAGAAGTATGCCGGCAAACTTTCTTATTGATTGAATACTTGTCTCGAAGGTAGATAATCCCTTACTTGGTAGTCGTCGGGCCGTTCCGTTGTTGTGACAGTGCATAGACGGCTTCGATGTTATCTTAATGTAGTACACGCCTTCCATGAGACTCATCCTGCTTTCGTTGTTTAGTCTGCTGGTCTTCGCTGCAGAAGCTCAACCGTTGACGGCTGAAGAAGCCACACGTATCGCCCATTTGCTTGG